>CAZUGF010000023.1:22587-49358 GCA_964619705.1 uncultured Bifidobacteriaceae bacterium | reverse complement strand
CCCTTCAGGGTCGCCTACCCTTCAGACATCACAGACCGGCCCGTCAGCGGGCGATCGTCTTCAGGAACTGTTCGAGGTAGGGGCCGAAGATTTCGGGGCGGGAGTGCGTCCCGTGGCCGCGCGTCTCGTCGGAGATGGGCACGAGGACGAACCGGGCATTCGGCACCTGCCTGATGAGGGACTCCATCATCGGCAGTTCGGGCGGGTTCACGAAATCGTCCGCGGAGTTGATGGCGAGCACCGGCACCGTGATCGCCGCGAGGTGCGGAGACGGATCGTAGTCCTCCGACGCGCGGAAGTGGTAGATGGTGTCGTTGGCATCCATCGCCTTCGTCCGCGCCGTGATCTGCTCCGCCAGCCAGCGGTCCGCATCCCCCATCGTCGGCATGTCCTTCTGCCACTGGAGCGGCACGCTGGTCGCCATCAGGAGGAAGCCGATTGCACTCGCCATCCCGCGCGGCGGCTCCGTGTAGTCGCCGTCCCGCCACGTCGGGTCCGTCACGATGGCGTCCACGAGGAGCTTGCGCCAGATGCGGTTGCGGCCCGCGATGGCGACCGGGTTGCTGGCCAGCGGCACGAGACCGTCGGCGAAGGACGGATACATGTAGCCCCACATCCAGCCGTGCATGGCGCCCATCGAGGTCCCCATGACGAGGTGCAGGTGCGACAGCCCGAGCCCCTCGGTCACCAGGCGGTGCTGCAGCCGGACCATGTCCGTGTAGCGATACTGCGGGAACGCCATCCGGAGACCGTCGCTCGGCTTGCTCGACTGGCCGTGGCCGATGTTGTCCGGGAGGATGATGAAGAACCGCTCCGCGTCGAGGAGTTGTCCGCGGCCGAAGAGCCGGCCGGCGTATCCCTCCGACAGGAACCCGCGCCCGCTGCCACCTGTCCCGTGCAGGATCAGGACGCCGTTCCGCACGACGCCGTCCGCATCCGGCCTGGGCGTGCCGATCGTCCGGTAGTGCAGCCGGATCTCGGCCGCGACCTCCCCGCTCTCGAACGTGTGGCTCCTCGCGACGAAGTCGCCCTCGACAGGTGTGGGATAGGCGGCCTGCCCCGCGGCGGGCCGCGGCAGCAGCACGGCGGCGAGCGCCGCCATCAGCACGAAGTACGTGGGCACGAGTCCTCCTCCGCCGGATGCGCGCACCGGCGCGGTCATCCGGCAAACCTGACGCGGAACAGCTTCGGCCACCACTTCCCCGTAATGAGGAACGTCCCGTCGGCGGGATCGTAGGCGATGCCGTTCAGGACGTCCGTACCCTGGCGCTCGGCCGGGGTGAGCAGGCCGCTCGCATCGATGCGGGCGGTCACGCGGCCCGTGGCGGCGTCGATGCGCACGATGGTATCCGTCTGCCAGACGTTGGCGTACACGTCCGTGCCCACGCACTCGAGCTCGTTCAACTGGCTGAGCGGCCGCCCGTTCAGCGCGACGCGGACCTGGCGTCGCACGGCGAAGTCGGCCGGGTTGCGGACGGTCAGCGTGTCGCTGCCGTCGCTCATGACGAACGCCTCTCCGTCGTGGCAGAGGCCCCAGCCCTCGCCGTCGTAGCTCAGCTCGCCGACGCGGCCGAACGTGCTCCGGTCGTAGACGAACACGCGGCCGTGCTGCCAGGTGAGCTGGAACAGGCGGTTGCCGAGGTCGGCCAGCCCTTCGGCGAAGTACGGGGCCGGGACACTGACCTGCTGCGCCGGCCGGCCCGTCGCCAGGTCCACGCGGCGGAGTGACGACTGTCCCACCATCCCCGTGCTCTCGTAGAGGGCGCCATCGCGCCACACGAGGCCCTGCGTGAACGCCGCGCGATCGTGCGGGTAGCTGCGGATCACCTGGACCCTCAGGTCGGCGGCCGCGCCCTGCCCCGCGTCTTCCCGGGCCGAGGAGGTGGTGCAGCCGAACGCCGCAAGGGCCGAGGCCGCGAGCAGGAGCGGCCATCTGAGGACGTGGTGGCGCATGCGCGAGATCATCCCTCCGGCACGGGCGCCCGATCCGCCCGGGCGATGTGGCCTACCTGAGCGTGAACGTGAGCTCGATGGTCACGAGGACCGGCACGGGCTCGTTGGTCTTGCTGTTCACGCCGGGCCGGAAACGCCAGAGCCTGGCGGCCTTGATGGCCTCCTGATCGAGACCGAACACCGGATCGAGCGAGCGGATGACCCGGACGTTGCCCACGGTCCCGTCTGGCATCACGACGCACTCGAGCCAGACCGACCCCTGCACCTTGGCGCGCATGGCGTCGGCGGTGTACTGGGGCTTCACTTCGCGGAGCAGTTGCGGCTGCGTGATGCCGGCGCCGGGCCGATAGGCCCCGCCGCCCGTGCCGCCGCCGAAGCCGTCGCCAAGGCCGGAGCCCTGACCTTCGCCGACACCCGTGCCGGTCCCGGTGCCGGCCCCGCCGCCGCTCCCCGATCCCTGCGTCGACTCCGCCGTCACGTTCTGGCTCTGCAGCGCGCCCGGCAGCGTCTGCTGTGCCGCCGCCATGTTCACCGCGGGAATGTTGATGGCCTCGAGCGGCGGCGGCTCCTCGACCTCCGGTGGAGGTGGAGGCGGCGCCAGGTCCGGCTTCTTCTGGACGGGGACCGTGATCGCTTCGCGGCCGGGCAGTTCGGCCTTGCGCGGCGGCTCGGGGGTCCGGTCCCCGCCTCCGCCACCGCCGCCGCCGGGACCCGGCTCCGCCAGCCACACGATGCCGTTCAGCGGATCGTTCGGGGGCCGCTCGATGGGCGCCCGTTCCGGGACGTAGCGGATGACGATCACCGCCACCAGCGCCAGGGCCAGGTGCGCCACCATCGACGCGATCGCACCGACGCGCGACTGCGGCTGCTCGAAGGAGAACCGGATGTCGACGGGCCGATCGGCCAGCACGTGCGGGGGCCGATCGGGACCCGTGCCGGACGCGCTGTTCGTGGTCGGAGTGGACATGGGATTCAGGCGCTTCCGGCCATTGTGACCGAGGGCTCAGGGGCTGACAAGTGCAAAGCCGGGGCCATACGGATCTGACGCTGCCGGAGGACAGACGGCTTCGGTGCTACAATTTCGCTCAGGTTGCCCGCGGGCAATCCAAGGAGTCAGCCACATGGAAGTCCTCGCCCTCATCGGGCCTCTCGGCCTGCCGGAGATGTTGATCATCCTGGCCATCGTCGTGCTCATTTTCGGCGCCAACCGGCTACCGGAGCTCGGCAAGGGCATCGGCGCCGGCATCAAGAACTTCAAGGCGTCGATGGAAAACGACAAGGACAAGCAGGACTAGACCAGCACGCGCCCGTCGCCCACCCGGCGGGTGACCCGCTCCCGGTCGAGATACTCGAGCAGGGGGATCGCGAACTTCCGCGTGACCCCGTAGCGTTCCTTGAACGCGGCCACGTCGATCCGGACGGGGCCTTCCGGCGCGTGATCCTTCATCGCGCGCAGATCCCGCTTCAACGCCTCGATGGCCTCGCGATGGAAGACGAGCCCATCGAGCTTCACCAGCGTCTTCTGCCGAACGAGCAGCGCCGTCGCCGCCGCGGCCAGCGCGGCCGGCACGCCGGCCTGCGCCGCCACGGAGGCGGCATCGGGCGGCACCAGGTGCGCCGCCAGGTACGCCTGCTCGACACGCGCGACCGCCGCCTCGTCGATCGCTGACGCCGCGCGGTGCTGCGGCAGCGCCAGGCGCTCGCGATCCACGAGCGCGCCGCGGGCCGCGAGACCGCGAACCACCTCGTCGAACACCGCGTCATCCACGCCGCGGCCCAGGCGCTCGCGTGCTTCCTCGCGCGGCAGGCCGTCGCTCAGCGGCTCCCGCCGGTGCGCCTCGGCCACGAGCGCCATCAGCACCTCCGCGGCACGGGCCATGGCCGCCGGCGCCATGAGCCGCCCCCCCGCACGCACGAGCAACGAGGCCTCGACCAGCCGCCGCACGACGCCGTCGACCTCGCTCGGCGCGAGGCCGGCCCGGGAGACGGCCTCGGTCACCGGCATGCCCGCGAGACCCCGCCCCTCGACCATGGCCACGAGCGCCGCCGGCCCATCGGCGGCGCGAAGCCGCTCCAGGCGCGCCCACGCGGCCGGCGTGCGGATCCCCGGCGACACCGGTGCCGGATCCAGCACCGTCGCGGCGGCAATGGTCCGCGGCGGCGAGTACGCGCGGAGGATCAGCCGATCGCCCCGCGTGAACACGCCCGGCGCCTCGAGACGCACGCGCGCCAGCGATCGCGCACCCGCATCGAGGGCGGGGCCCGCTCCAGCCACGGAGACGCGCGCCAGCCGTTCCGCCGTGCCCTGGTGTACACGCACGCGCGCCCCGTGCCGGATCGGCTTCGCGTCGGGCAGCACCTCCACCTCCACATCCAGCCGCGTCGTCACCACCAGGGATCCGGCCGTCGTCAGCGTCTCGCCGCGGACGATGTCCGCGGCGTCGATGCCGCCGAGGTTGACCGCCACGCGCTGCCCCGCGGCCGCGCGCGCCTCGGTCACGCCATGTACCTGCAGGCCGCGCACGCGCGCGCTGCGCCCGGACGGCTGCAGCACGACCTCGTCGCCGGCCGCCACGACGCCGGAGACGAGCGTGCCGGTGGCCACCGTGCCGAATCCATGCACCGAGAACACGCGGTCGATCGGCATCCGCGCCACGCCCGACCGCGGACGCCCCTGCGCCCGCGCAGCCGCCGCCACGAGCGCGTCGCGCAGCGCATCCAGGCCGCTGCCGGTGACCGCCGATACGCCGAGCACGGGCGCGCCGTCCAGGAATGACCCGTGGACGAGATCCGCCACTTCGAGCGCGACGAGGGCGCGCGTCTCCGCGTCCACGAGATCGATCTTCGTCAGGACCACGAGGCCCTGCGGGATGCCGAGCAGCCGGCAGATCTCGAAGTGCTCGCGCGTCTGCGGCATCACGCTCTCGTCGGCCGCGACGATCAGCAGGACGCAGTCGATGCCGCCGGCGCCGGCGAGCATCGTGCGCACGAACCGCTCGTGGCCGGGCACGTCGACGAACGCGAGCGTGGTGTCGCCGATCACCGCATGGGCGAAACCGAGTTCGATCGAGATGCCGCGCGCCTTCTCCTGCTCGAGACGATCGGGATCGGTGCCGGTCAGCGCCGTGACGAGCGCGCTCTTCCCGTGATCGATGTGCCCGGCGGTACCGACGACGAGGCGGGTCATCGCTTGCGAGACGTCCCCTTGCGGGCGGCCCGTTCGCGCCGGCCCATGCGCTGCGCGCGCCCCTTCCGGCGCTGCTCCGGCGTCTCCTTCCGCTGGCCCTTCTTCGGCCGCGACACGCTGCGGACCCGGCCGCGGGCCTCGCCCGCGCGCGCCGTCTCGAGGACGTCCTCGATCGCCAGGTCGATCATCCGGCGCTCCATGTCCACGCGCGCGACCTGCACGCGGAGGGCGTCGCCCAGCCGGTACACCTTCTTCGTCCGCTCCCCGAAGAGCGCGTGCGTGCCCTCCTGGAACCGGTAGAAGTCGTCGGCCAGCGTCGAGATGTGCACGAGGCCCTCCACGTAGTGATCGACGAGCTCGACGAAGAGCCCGAAGCTGGTCACGCCCGTGATGTAGCCGTCGAAGACCTCCCCGACCTTGTCCGCCATGAAGCGGACCTTCTTCCACTGAATGAGCTCGCGTTCCGCCTCGCTCGCACGCCGCTCACGCTCGGACGTGTGACGGCCCACCTCCGGCAGCGAGCGCTCCAGGGCCTCCCGCCGATCGGCGGCCATCCGTCCACGACCGAGCTCCCGCAGGCGGCGATGGACGACGAGGTCCGGATAGCGCCGAATCGGGGACGTGAAGTGCGTGTAGCTCCCGGCCGCCAGGCCGAAGTGCCCCAGGTTGACGGCGTCGTACCGCGCCTTCTGCATCGTGCGCAGCATCAGGAACGCGATCGGCCGCTCCACGGGCGCGCCGCGGATCTGCTCCACCAGCTTCTGGAAGTGCAGCGGACGCACGCCGCCCGGGGGCGCTCCGAGCGAGTATCCGAGGGCGCGCACGAACACCTCGAACTCCTCCACCTTCAGCGAGTCCGGTGCCTCGTGCACGCGATAGAGCGCCGGCATGCCGGCGGCTTCCAGGTGGCTCGCCACGGTCTCGTTGGCGAGCAGCATGAACTCCTCGATCAGGCGATGCGCGACGTTCCGCTCGGAGGCCACGATGTCCGCGATGAATCCCTCCGTGTCGAGGACCACCTCCGGCTCCGGCAGGTCGAAGTCCACCGACCCGCGGCGACGGCGGCGGCCATTGAGCACCTCGAACAACTCACCCATCAGCTCGAAGGCCGGCACGAGGGCCCGGTACTGCTCCCGCATCGCGGGATCGCGATCCGTCAGGATGGCGTTGACGGCCGTGTAGGTCATCCGCGCCGTGCTGTGGATCACGCCGTCGTGGATCTCGTGGCGCACCACGTCGCCGCGCGGCGAGACCTCCATCAGGCAGGACTGCACCAGGCGGTCGACGTCGGGATTGAGGGAGCAGAGCCCCGTCGCGAGCGCGGACGGGAACATGTGCACGGCGCGCTCGGGGAAGTACACCGAGGTGCCCCGCTCGTACGCTTCCCGATCGAGGGCGCTCCCCTCCTCGACGTAGTGCGACACGTCCGCAATGTGCACGCCGAGCCAGTAGTGCCCGTTCGGCAGCCGCTCGATCGAGATCGCATCGTCGAAGTCGCGGGCGTGCTCGCCGTCGATGGTGACGACGATGCGATCGCGGAAGTCCGTGCGGCCTTCGATGTCGGCCGGCGAGACGGCGCCGCCGATCCGCCCGGCTTCGGCCAGCGCCTCGGCGCCGTGCTCCTCCGGAATGCCGTGCTTGCGCAGGATGATCTCGGTATCCACGCCGGGGTCGTCGATCCCGCCGAGGACGGCGGTGACGCGGCCGCGCGGCAGCTGTCCGCCGGCGCCCTGCCGGGCGATCTCCACGGCCACCATCTGGCCGGGGTCGGCGCCGCCCGCGTCCGCACGCGGGATGAGGATGTCGTCGATGGCGCGGCGGTCGAACGGCACGACGTACGCCTGGCCGGCGGAATCGCGCTCGAAGCGGCCGATGGTCTGGAGCAGCATCGGCCGCGGTTCCGCGGCCTTCCGGGCGCCGCCGCGAGGGAGCGCGTAGAGATGGCCGCGCACGCGCACGAGCGCGCCTTCGGCCACGAGGTCCCGGAGCTGGCGCTTGAACGCCGGCCGATCGAGACGGGGCACGCGGAGGAGCCGAATCAGCTCGTCCGCACTGGCGGGATGCGCGACGCGCTCCCGGATCTGGGTCAGGTAGTTGGTCTTACTCACGGGTCAATAGCAGTACTTGCAGGTCGCCGACGTTGGTGTCCGTCCGGCCTGTCCGGATCGTGTCACCAAGCGGCGCGAAATAGTTGAACGAATCGTTGCGGTCCAGCACGGCTTCTGCCGGCGGCAGGCCGCAGGCTGCAGCGCGGCGGACCGTATCGGCGGCCACGCGGGCGCCCGCGACATCGGTCGCCCCGTCGATGCCGTCCGTGCCCACGCTCGCGGCCAGGCCGTGGCCGAGCGCGGCAAGCGGTCCGGCGAGCGCCAGCGCAAACTCGAGGTTGCGGCCGCCGCGGCCATCGCCGCGAACGTGGACCGTCGTCTCTCCGGCGGAGAGCACGCAGGCGGGCCAGCCCTCCGTGCCCGCGGCCGCGCGCGCACGTGCCAGCCACGCAGGCGCCGCATCGCGCGCCTCGCCGCCGACAGGCTCGCGCAGCACGACGGTCCGGTAGCCCAGGGCTTCGGCGGCCTGCCGGGCGCCCTCGAGCGCGTCGGCCGGACGGCCGATCACGTAGCCCCGGGTTCGGGCCAGGCGGACGTCACCCGGCTTCGGCGTGTCGGGCGCCTGCCCCGCCATGCCTCGCTCGACGAGGGCACGCACGCCCGCCGGCGCGTCCGCCCAGATGCCGCAGGTGGTCATCGCGCGGCGGACGTCCTCCCACGTGGAGGCGTCCGCCGTGGCGGGCCCGGATCCGATGTCGCTCAGCCGGTCACCGACGACGTCGGAGAGCGCCAGCGTGACCGCCGTGCCCCGGCAGGCCAGCGCGAGCGCTCCGCCCTTCACGGACGACAGGTGCCGGCGCACCGTGTTCAGCTGGTGGATGTCCGCCCCCGCCAGCATCATCGCGCGCGTCACGGCTTCCTTGTCTGCCATCGCAATCCCGTCGACCGCGCCGGCCATCAGCGCCGACGCGCCGCCGGACACGAGCAGGAGCAGGCACTCGCCGGGCTCCACCAGTCCGGCACGCCGGAGGGCCTCCGCGCCCGCGGCCGTGCTGCGCGCGTCCGGGTACGGGTGGCCGGCGGTCACGAAGTCCAGGGCGGCCGGCATCCCCGCGGCGGGGTGGGTGCCGATCGCCAGCGCCGATTTGATATCGAGGCGGATATCGAGGCCGGACTCCAGGCAGGCCGCGGCCATGACCGGTGCAGCCTTCCCGGCCGCGATGACGTGCACCGGCGTCTCGCGCAGGCGCCCGCCGATCGCGGGGTCCGCCAGGGCACGCGCGACGACACGACGGGCCGAGGCGCCATCGATGGCAGCCTGGATGATCTGGTGCAGATCGCCGATGCGGGAGGGGTTCAGTGGACCTTGAGGGGGTCGGACCAGGCGGACAACCCGGTGACGACGTCGAACTCACGAAGCAGCCGCGCCATCACTTCGCCGGCGTCGGCCTTTCCAGAGAGGTGTTCGATGTCAGCCATGACACGCTGCAGGGCGGACTCGACGCCGCGAATGGCCTGCTCCGAGAAGTACTCGCGCTGGGCCTGCAGGCACTGCTGATGTTTCTGAAATTCTTCGCGGTAGAACTCGGTGAGCGTCGATACGGGCATCCGCTCGTGGCGGCCGGCGAGGTAATTCGGGAAGCGGTTCCGTACCCTCTGCATGTGTCCGATGTCTTCAAGTGTAAGTATGTTTCGCCCCGTGTGTCAACGGGCCGATCCCGAGGCGACAAAGCCGGCCAGCGCGCCGACGCCGAGGCCGGCGCCCAGCAGCAGTGCCATATCGCGCAGGCTCAGGAAGCGGACCGGCTCGCCGCCCATGACGGCCGACAGGCCGCCGGCCTCCGCGCCGAGCAGGGAGAACCCCAGCCCCAGGGCGCCGAGGGCCAGCACCGCGCCGAGCCCGCCGAGCAGCAGGCCCTCGACGACGAAGGGCCCGCGAATCACGCTGATGGGCGCGCCGACGAGCTGCATGATGTCGATCTCGTCCCGGCGCGCGTGCAGGGACAGCCGCACGACAGCCGCCACGGTGAACGCCGCACCGAGCAGCAGGACGACGGCGACGGCAATCCCCGCCAGGCGCGCGCCCGCGAGGAGGGACAGCACGCGCTCCAGCCAGCGCCGATCGAACTGCACGTCGGCGACGCCGTCGAGCGGCGTCACCATCTCGGCCAGGGCCGCGGCTTCCGCGCCCACGTCCGGGCCGGGCTGCAGCCGGACCTCGAAGGACGCCGGGAACGGGTTGCTCCCGACGGTGGCGGCCACGTCGGCCAGTTCGGGAAACTCGCTCCGGAAGCGCGCGAGCGCCTGCTCCTTGCTGACGAAGTCCGCGCCGAGCGTGGTGGGGCGCGCCGTGATGGCCGCCTCGAGCGCCTCGCGCGACGCGTCCGTGATGTCGTCCCGCAGGAACACGGACACCTCGGCGGCATCCATCCACCGCGTCACCATCCGCTGGAGATTGCCGGAGACGAGCAGGAACCCGCCCAGCGCGAGGAACGCGATGGCGATCGTCCCCATCGACATCGCGGCGGCGCGGCCGCTCCGCCGCAGGCTCGCCAGGGCTTCGTCGATGCTGTAGGCGAGCATCAGTCCTCGACGGCCTGGGCGATCCGCCCGTGTTCGAGGTGGACGGTCCGCTTGCCGACCGCCCGGATGAGCTCGGGGTTGTGGGTCGCGACCAGGACCGTGGTGCCGCCGGTGTTGATGTCCCGGAAGAGCTTCATGATCTCGAGCGACAGGTCCGGGTCGAGGTTGCCCGTGGGCTCATCGGCCAGGATCAGCTGCGGCTCGCTGACGAGCGCGCGCGCAATGGCCACGCGCTGCTGCTCGCCGCCGGAAAGCTCCGGCGGGTATGCCTGCAGTCGATGCTGCAGCCCGACCCACTTGAGCACCTGGTAGGTCCGCCGCCGCTGCTGATCCACCGGCACGCCGAGGACGCGCAGCGCGAACGCCACGTTCTCGAACACCGTCTTGGTCGCAATGAGCTTGAAGTCCTGGAAGACGAAGCCGACGCTCCGGCGATAGGCCTGCACCTCGCTCGTCGAGAGCCGCGAGAGGTTGCGTCCGGCGACCACCAGGTGGCCTTCCGTCGGGCGCTCCTGGAGGAGCAGCAGCTTGAGCAGCGTGCTCTTGCCCGCGCCGCTCGCACCGGTCAGGAAGACGAACTCGCCCTTCTCGATGTCGAGCGTCAGGTGGCGGAGCGCGAAGAAGCCGCGCCCGTACACCTTGCCCAGGTCCCTCGCTTCGATCACGGTCGGTAGTTTACTAGCTCCGCGCGCACCCGGCCGAACCCGGCCGACAGGTCCAGTCGGAGCGGGACCCGCCGGCTGTCCGCGGAGATCCACAGGGTCGTGGACACGGCCTCGCGCCGTTCGAGGCGCCGCTCGATCACCGGCGCCAGCCGGAACGCCGCGGTCTCGCCCCACGGCGCGGCCAGCGTCTCGATGGCCTCGACCCGCACGCGCACGGTCAGGGCCCGGCCGATGTCGTTGACCGGCAGGACGAGTTCATCGCCGACGGCCATGGGCAGCGTGCGCACGTAGTACAGCGCCGACACCGGATCGCGGGCGCCGGGAGCCAACCGGCTGGCCTGCGCGTCCGGCCCCGCAGCCTCTGCGGGCGTGCCGCCCATGCGTACCTGCCGCGCGGCCGCGTCGTAGACGTAGGCACGATCGAGACGCCGGGCGCCCTCTCGAATCTCGCGCAGGTGCAGCAGCGGCTCGAGCGCGCCCGTGGTGAGCGTCGAGAACCGGTCCCGCGCCTCGAACATCCGCTGCACCCACTCCGCCGTCGTGGCGGAGGCCTCGAAGCGCCAGGCAGCCTCGGCGGCCAGCCCACGGTCAGCCTCCGACGGTGCCAGGGCTGTCAGCACCAGCGTGCCGGCCGGGAGATCGCCAATCCACCGGACGTCATAGGTCGCGACCTCGCCCGCCGCGAACGGGATGGGACCGGCCGGCGGCGGGAGCGGGCCCTCGCTGCCGGCATCGAGCGCGGCCTCGGCGTCGTCCGTCCAGCGCACCTCGTAGATGACGCGGCCCTCCAGGCGCGCGCGCTCGATCAGCGGCGACGCGGGCGTCCCGGCATCGTCGAGCGGCGCGTCGGACACGACGAATCGCAGGCCCAGGTCCCGGAGCATCGCGCGGGCCTCCACGGAGGGAAGACCCATCAGGGCCTCGACCACGGTCGTGTAGAACGCCGGGCGCTGGCCGCTGTACCCGTTGACGATGGGCCGCCCGTGCTCGAGCGCCTCCACCATGTAGGGCGTGCTTTCGCGGTCCGGCCCGATGGGCAGGTACACCACGGGACCCGGCTCCGCCGCGTCGCGGAGCCAGCGTCCGACCTCGCTCGTGGTTCGGGGTGCCGGCACGTAGGCAATGGGAGCGTTGACGTACTCCGCCATCATCAGCGCGGCCACCAGGCCGGCCGCCATCGGGCTGGCCAGTGCGGGGACGCGCCGCCCGAGGTGCGTCATCCCGACGGCCGCCAGGACCGAGCCGCCGAGCATCGCGACCACCGCGAACCGCGCCGGCGCGCGGATGGCCTCGAAGCCGAAGACCTTCGGCGCGATCCACGCATAGATCCCCAGCGGCCCTTCGGGCCCCGCCGAGAGCAGGAGCCCGCTGCCGACCAGCGCCACGGACGCCACGGTGATCGGCCGCGCGTCCGACCGCCACCCGAGGACGACGCCGGCAAGCGCGAGGACCGTGAGCACGACCCCGGGGAACAACTGGTGCTCGACGTGCTGCCTGTCGCGTTCGCCGGGCCCGGGCGCGCGCGGCGCCAGGAGACCGCTCTGTCCGTAGACCAGGTTCACCGGCGGGACCTGCCGGTAGCTCTGGAGGCTGGCGGAGTGGTTCGCAGCCTCGTAGAGGTTGCGCCCGAACCCTTCCGCCTGCTGCGCGCGCAGGTACGGCAGTGCGACGGGCGCCACCAGCACGCCGGCCAGGACGGCCGCGGCGATCACGCGTGACCAGTAACCCGAGCGCCGCCACTGCCCCGTCGCCCACGCCAGGGCCAGCGCCGCGATGGGCAACGCGACGAGGGTCATCACGCCGTAGTAGACCGACACGATCGCCTGGAGCGCCGCCGTCGCGCCCAGCGCCCACGCATCGCGCCAGCGGCGGCCCGCGGCCACGCGCGTCAACGCCCACAGGGCCAACGGCAGGAACCAGAGCGCCTGCAACTGGATGTGCAGCAGGTGCGCCGTCCGGTACGGCCAGCACGCCCACGCGAGCCCGGCCACGAACGCGGCCGTCGTCGAGCCCGTGGCCGCCCGGGCGAGCGCGTGCATCGCGAGACCGCTGGCCGCAATCGAGAGCAGCAGGATGACGTTGTAGGCCAGCGTCAGGTTGCCGGTGGCCGCGTAGACCGGCGCGCCGACCAGCGCCTGCACGAGCTGATGGTCCGAGTAGGTGAGGGTCAGCGGCGCCGGGTGGAACATCGGCGCATCGAACACGCGGCCGGTCAGGATGGCCGCCGGGTCCGACAGCCAGGCGCGCATCCCCCAGCCGAGGACCCACAGGTTGAGATACGGATCGCCGGCGCCCTCGGGTGCGCCGAGGTGCGAGGCAGCCATGCGCGCGAGCGGCCATGTCAGCAGGACGGCCGCGCCCAGGTACACGGCCGCCGCGACGCCCGCGCGCCTCATGGCGCCTATCCTATCGCCTTCTTCAGGAGCGTCGCGACGAGCTTCGGATCGGCCTTGCCGCGCGAGGCCTTCATCACCTGGCCGACGAGGAACTGCAGCTTGCGATCCTGCCCGGAGCGAATCTCCGCGACGACATCCGGGTGCCCGTCGACCACGGCCCGGACGTGGGGCTCGATGGCGGCGCTGTCCGAGATCTGCGCCAGGCCGTCGGTGGCGACAATCTCCCCCGCGGACCGGCCGGACGCGTACATCGTCTGGAAGACGTCCTTCGCGACGGTGCTGCCGATGGCGCCCTCTTCGACGAGCCGGATGAGGCCCGCCAGCGCGGCCGGCGGTACCGGCAGATCCTCGATCGACACGCCGCGCTCCTTCATCGCGCGGAGCACCTCGCCCATGATCCAGTTGCTGGCGGCCTTGGCCGATCCCGATTCACGGGCCGTGGCCTCGAAGTAGTCCGCCAGGCCGCGCGACTGCGTCAGCAGCGCGGCGTCGTATGCGGGGAGCCCGTGCTCGCGCTCGAAGCGCGCGCTCCGCGCCTCGGGCAGTTCCGGCAGCGCGTCCCTGAGGCGCGTGCGCCGCGCCTCGTCGACGACGAGCGGCGGCAGATCCGGGTCCGGGAAGTAGCGGTAGTCGTGCGCTTCTTCCTTGCTCCGCATCGCGTAGGTCCGCCCCTGCGCCGCGTCGAACAGCCGCGTCTCCTGGACGATGCGCCCGCCGTGCTCGAGGACGTCCACGTGGCGGCCGATCTCGTACTCGATGGCCTTCTGGAGGTAGCGGAACGAGTTGACGTTCTTCACCTCGGTCTTCGTGCCGAGCGTCGACGCACCGGCGGGCCGGACGGAGACGTTGGCATCGCAGCGGAGGCTGCCCTCTTCCATGTTGCCGTCGTTGACGCCGAGCCACACGAGCATCTGGCGGAGCCGCTCGAAGAACATCGCGGCTTCTTCCGCCGACCGCATGTCGGGCTCCGACACGATCTCGATGAGCGGCACGCCGCTCCGGTTGTAGTCGAGGTACGTCTTCCTGTCGGAGTCGGCAAAGCCCTCGTGCAGCGACTTCCCCGCATCCTCTTCCATGTGGATGCGCGTCAGCCGGACGAAGGTGGACCGGCCGCCGGCCGAGACCTCCAGCCCGCCGCCGCGCGCCAGCGGCTGCTCGTACTGCGAGATCTGGTACCCCTTCGGCAGGTCCGGATAGAAGTAGTTCTTGCGCGCGAAGACGGAGACCTCCTGCACCTCGGCGCCGAGCGCGAGGGCCGCGGTGACCGCGTAGTCCACCGCGCGCCGGTTGAGCACGGGCAGGGCTCCCGGCAGCCCCAGGCACACCGGGCACACGTGGGTATTGGGCGGCGATCCGAACGCCGTCGGGCACCCGCAGAAGATCTTGGTGTCGGTCTGGAGCTGGGCGTGGATCTCCAGACCGATGACAGGCTCGAACGACGGGCTCATTCAGCCGACGGGGCCCGCGGCCACGACCGCGGCGTCCACGTCACCGGCGAAGGCCTTGAAGTTCTCCACGAACATGCGCGCCAGCTTCGCGGCCTGCGCGTCGTAGGCCGCACCGTCGCTCCAGGTCCCGCGGGGATCCAGGACGGCGTCCGGCACGCCCGGCACGTGTACCGGCACGTCGACGTTGAAGACGGGATGGCGCGTGTACTCCGCCGTGTCGAGCGTCCCGTCCAGCGCGGCGCGAATCATCGCCCGCGTGTAGGCGATCTTCATGCGCGTGCCGACGCCGTGGGGGCCGCCGGTCCAGCCGGTGTTGACCAGCCAGACGCGCGAGCCGTACCTGGCGATGCGCTCGCCGAGCTGCCGCGCGTACACGTTGGGATTGAGCGGCAGGAACGGCGCGCCGAAGCACGTGCTGAAGGTCGCACTCGGCTCGGTCACGCCCTTCTCGGTACCCGCCACCTTGGCCGTGTAGCCGGACAGGTAGTGATACATCGCGCCCTCCGCCGACAGCCGCGCGATGGGCGGCAGGACGCCGTAGGCGTCGGCCGTGAGCATCACGATGTTGGCGGGGTGGCCGCCGGCACCCGACGGCACGGCGTTCTCGATGAACTCGATGGGATAGGCGCCGCGCGTGTTCTCCGTCAGCGAGGCATCGTCGAAGTCCGGGACCCGCGTGGCCGGGTCGAGCACCACGTTCTCCAGGACCGTGCCGAAGCGCCGGGTCGTCGCGAAGATCTGCGGCTCGGCCTCCGCCGACAGCTTGATCATCTTCGCGTAGCAGCCGCCCTCGAAGTTGAACACGCCCTGGTCGCTCCATCCGTGCTCGTCGTCGCCGATGAGCTGACGGTCGGGATCGCTCGAGAGCGTGGTCTTGCCCGTTCCCGAGAGGCCGAAGAAGAGGGCCGTGTCGCCGGCAGGGCCGATGTTGGCCGAGCAGTGCATGGACAGCACGCCCTGGAGCGGCAGGAGGTAGTTGAGGACCGAGAAGATGGACTTCTTGTTCTCGCCCGCGTAGCTCGTGCCGGCAATGATGACTTCCCGCGCGGCCATGTTCAGTGCGATGACGACGTCCGACCGGGAACCGTGGCGGGACGGGTCCGCCTTGAAGGACGGCGCGGTGAAGACCGTGAACGCGGGCTGGAACCCGTCCAGGTCCGCCGCCGGCGGGACGATGAAGAGGTTGCGGACGAAGAGGTTGTGCCAGGCGTGCTCCTGGACGAAGCGGACGGACAGCCGATAGGCAGGGTCCGCGCCGGCATAGAGGTCCTGCACGAACAGTTCCTGCGCGCCCAGGTGGGCGACCACGTCCGCGCGGAGCGCGTCGTAGTGGGCCGGCTGCATCGGCTTGTTCACCTTCCCCCACCAGACGTTCCCGTCGCTCGACGGCTCCTTGACGGTGAACTTGTCGTTGGGCGCCCGGCCGGTGTGGACGCCGGTCCGGCAGGTGAGCGGACCGTCGGCGGCCACCTGTCCCTCGTCGCGGCGAATGGCGTGCTCGTAGAGCAGGGCGGGCTGGAGGTTCATGTGAACCGGCCTGCTCGTGCGGATGCCGAGCGATTCGAGACCGGAACCGGCGTGTGTCGTGGTCATGTCAGGATGACTCCATGGACGCCCGCGGCGTCGCGGGCGACGAAACCCCGATCGTATTGAGTGGAAACACCGCAGTCAACAACGGACCCGGTAGCTCCCCTGGCAGCCGGACGCCGCCGGGCCCGCCGGACGTGCCGCCCCGTGCCGCGCACGGCCGGGAACACCCGCCACGGCCGAGCTGAGGCAGCGCGGCCGGGCCCACGCGCCGCGGGGCCGGGAGGCTTCCTGATACAATCGGGTAAACAGCCCCCGGGGGGCGGCAGTAATCATGGCAGGACGCCTCGTTCTCGACGCCGGAACACCGATACGCGGGAGGGCCGTGGAGGCCCACCCGTCGCCGGCATCGGTCCTGGCCGCCGAGATCAAGGGATTGGCGGCAAGCGGCGAGCGCGAACAGGCCCGGGACCGGTTCGGGGCCCTGGTCGCTTTGCTCCAGCGCCGGGCCCTGCGTGTCGCGTTCCAGTATCTGCGGGACGCGGCCGACGCAGACGAGGCGGTGCAGGATGCCTTCGTGAAGGTCTTCCTGCACATCGATCAGTACCGGGAGGATCTCCCGTTCGACGTGTGGTTCACCCGCATCCTGGTGAACGCGTCGCTGGACCGGCTGAAGGCGCGATCGCGTCAGCAGCGGTGGATTGCACCGGCCGCAGACGAAGACGACGAGCGGTCGGTGGAGCAGGTGGCGTCGGGCGAGGCCTCGACGGAACGCCGGCTCCTGGCGCGCGAGCGCTGGGCGCAGGTGTCGGAAGCCGTCGCCGCCCTGCCGGATCGGCAACGCCTGGTGTTCACGCTGAGCCAGGTGGACGAACGGACGCCGGCGGAAATTGCCTCGGCGACCGGCATGAGCCCCGCAACGGTGCGGGTGCACTTGTTTCGCGCGCTGCGCAAGTTGCGCGGCGCACTGGGGGAACCCCGATGATTCGACGCGAAGGATCGGACCGGCACGATGCGCTGGCCGCCGCGCTCGACGCGTATCGCGCCGCGGCCCACGCCGAGGCGGATGCGCACTTCGACGAGCACGCGCTCGAGAATCAGCGGCTGCGGATCCTGCAGCGGATCGACCAGGCGGGCCAGCCGGCGAGGGTGCTCCGCTTCCCCGGCGCGATGGCCGGGACCCGCACCACCGGCACGTCCACCCGCCGCTGGATCAGCATCGCCGCCGCGGCCGGGCTCCTCGTGGGCCTCGTGACGGGGGAACTCCTGCACATCGTGCCGAGCGACGGCTGGCGCAGCCGGACCGCCGACTCGCGCACCACGGCCACCGCACCGGGCCCGGCCGGCGCGCGCATGCGCGTCGTGCCCGCGCTCGCCACGACGTCCATCGACGCCGAGAACGCCCTGCTGGACGCTATCGACATGGCCGTCCAGAGCCGCGGCGTCTCCGAACTGCGGGTGGTCGACGACCTCACCTTCGCCTACGAGCCGCGCTGATCCCGCGTGACAGACCGCGGGCCAGGGGACCGGGCCTCGTCCCGCGCCAGCGCCTCCACCGGACCGAGTGAGAAACCGTGAAGAAAGCGAGCCGTGACGAAGTGAGAAACGAGACGTCGTGCCTGCCCTGATTTTCCGGAAGGGGCTCGACCTCAAGCACGAGGTGGCCGGGGTGCTGGCCCAGAGCTACCACAGTCCCCTCGTCGAGCAGATCAAGGCCCAGGACTACACCTTCACGTCCGGGCGTCTCACGGTGCACCTCGCACGGGAGTTCGGCTTCTGCTACGGCGTGGATCGGGCCGTCGACTACGCGTACCAGGCGCGGCTCCGCTTCCCGGACCAGCGCGTCTACCTGACCGGGGAAATCATCCACAACCCGCACGTCAACGATCAGCTGCGCGCCCAGGGCATCCGGTTCCTGAGCGACCCGGGCGAGGATCGGTCCGCGATCGGCCCGGCGGACGTCGTGATCCTCCCGGCCTTCGGCGTCACGATCGAGGAGCTGCAGCAGTTCGACGCCACGGGGTGCACCCTGGTCGACACGACGTGCGGCTCGGTGCTCAACGTCTGGAAGAACGTGAAGCGCTATGCCGCCGACGGCCTGACCTCGGTCATCCACGGCAAGTACTGGCACGAGGAGACGCGGGCCACGGCCTCGCAGGCCGTGGCGGCCAACGGCGCCCACTACCTCGTCCTGCTCGACCGGCCGCAGGCCCAGGCCGTCTGCGACTACATCAGCGGCACCGGCATGTCCCGGGAGGCCTTCCTCGATCGATTCCGGGAAGCCGCGTCCCCGGGGTTCGACCCTGACGTCCACCTCCAGCGGATCGGCTGCGCCAACCAGACGACGATGCTCAGCTCCGAGTCGCTGGCGATCGGAGAGATGTTCCGGGACGCCATGCGGGCACGATACGGCGAGGCCGAGCTCGCCGGGCGGTTCCGCGCCTTCGACACCATCTGCAGCGCCACCCAGGATCGGCAGGACGCTGTCATCCGGCTGTTGGACACCCAGCCGGTGGACCTGATGGTGGTCATCGGCGGGTACAACAGCAGCAACACGTGCAACCTGGCGCGGCTGTGCGCCGACCGGGTGCGCACCTTCCACATTGCCGACCCCGACGGCCTCCTCTCCCCCGCCGAGATCCGCCACCGCGACGTGACCGCCCGGACCGAGATCGTGTCCTCCGGCTGGCTCCCCCCCTCCGGAGCCCTGGCCATCGGCGTCACCTCCGGCGCCTCGACGCCGGACAACCTGGTGGAGCGGGCCATCCGGACGCTGGACGCCTACGCCACTGGCGGCGTCCCGCCGGCCCCCGATCCCGGGGCCGCCGTCCGGGAACCCGCGTAAACACGGGCCGCCCGCAGGTCGTAGACCTCTCAGATACCATGGCCAAGCTGCGCACGCCCCTCGTTTGTCTCCTGTTGTCTCTGGTGGCCCTGGCCCTGCCCGCCTCCGCGACGGCGCAGGGCTTCAAGTGGTGGCAGAACGATCGCTTCAAGCGCGACCTGTCGCTCACCGAGGGTCAGGTGACGCGCATCGAGGAGATCTTCCAGGCCCTTCAGCCGACGTTCAAGTCGCAGAAGGACGTCCTCGATAAGCAGGAGTCACGGCTCTCGAAGGTCATCACCGACCCGGCCTCGGACGAAGGCGACGTGCTGCGCGTCATCGAACGGGTGGAATCGGCACGCAGCGAGCTCAGCAAGTCCCGGACGCTGATGGCCTTCCGGATTCGCCGCGTCCTTACCGACGACCAGAACGCCAGAATGAAGGTCCTGCACGACGAGTGGGATCGGGAGCGCCGGAGCCGTCCCCCGCGGCCGCACGGCCTCAGCCACCTCCGATAGCAGCGATCGTTTCGAGCAGGATTACGGAAGCACCATGATCAGGATCGTGTGTTACGCGACGGTCGCACTGTTGGCGACCGCACCGGTTGTGTTCGCACAGCCGGCCTCGGATGCCGACGCGGCACGGCTGGATGCCGTCGTCCGTCAGGCCGTGGACAGTTACAACGCCGCCATCCAGCAGGTCGATCAGGCCACGCCGTCCGACCCGCAGTCGCCGACGGGCCGCACGGCGGCGGGCGGCACCCGGGAACTGACGCTCGAGCAGAGCGTCGCCCTCGCGCTCGAGAAGAACCTCGACATCCAGGTCTCGCGCATGGAGCCGGGGTCGGCGGACCTCCAGATTGCCGGGATTCACAACATCTGGCGGCCGACGCTCAACACGACGCTCGGACAGCGCGAGCAGACCAACCCCGCCACGAGCACGCTGGCCGGCGGCGCGACGGGCGTCAACCAGGACACGACAACCTACAACTTCGCCCTCGCGCAGCCCCTGCGCTGGGGCGGCGGCAACCTGAGCCTGGGCTGGAACAACTTCCGGACCGCCACCACCGACATCCGCGCCAACTTCAACCCGAGCTACACGAGCAACTTCTCGGCTTCGGTCACGCAGCCGCTCATCCGCGGCTTCCGGATTGACAACACGCGGCAGCAGCTCCAGGTCGCGCTCATCAACCGTGAGGTCTCCGAGGTCGCGGTCCGCGCCACCGTCGCCCAGACGGTAGCCAACGTGCGGAACGCATACTGGGATCTGGTCTTCGCGCGCAGCTCCGTGGACGTCGCCCGACGGGCGCTCGACCTGGCCGATGCCCTCGTGCGGGACAACCAGGCGCGCGTCGAGGTCGGCACGCTCGCCCCGCTGGACATTGTCCAGGCGCAGGCGGAAGCGGCCACGCGCCGCCAGACGCTCGCGGCCGCCGAGGCCGCGGCCTCCACGGCCGACCTGACGCTCAAGCGCTTCCTCGTCAACGGGACGGAGGATCCGCTGTGGAGCCAGGAACTGGTGCCCGTGGACCTGCCCTCCCTCGAGCCGCCGCCCGACGATGTGGAGGCGGCCATCAAGCGCGCCATCGGGCAGCGCAGCGACCTCGAGACGTCCCGGCGCAACCTGGAGACGAACGACGTCAACATGCGGTTCTTCCGCAACCAGTCGATGCCCGCGCTGGACCTGACGGCGTCCTATGGCGCGCAGGGCGTGGGCGGACCGTTTGCCATCCGGTCGGGCACGGGTGCGGACGCGCAGGTGGATCGGATCATCCCCGGCGGGTACGGCGATGCGCTGTCGGCGCTGGGCCGGCGCGACTTCCCCAACTGGAACGTCGCCCTGACGATGAGCTATCCGATCATGGGGAACCAGGCCGAGGCCCAACTGGCCCGGACCCGCGTCCAGCGCCAGCAGGCGCAGACGCGCCTCCGCGCGCTCGAGGTGCAGGTGGCGGCCGAGGTCGCCAACGCGGCGTTCACGGTGCAGGCCAACCTGCGCCGCGTCGAAGCGTCCACCGCGGCACGCGAGCTGGCGCAGAAGCGGCTCGAGGCCGAACAGAGCCGCTTCGAAGTGGGACTGACCACGAACTTCTTTGTCGTCCAGGCGCAGCGCGACCTGCGCGACGCCGAGAACACGGAATTGCGTGCGCTCGCCGACTACCGGAAGTCGCTCGTCAACTACGAGCGGGCGCAGATGGCGCCTGCCGGCGGTGGTGGTGGTGGTGGCGGCGGCGCAGCGGGAGGCACGCAGTAATGGCAGGTAGCTGGAGCTCTGGCGGGATCGGATTCCTTTATGCGTAAAGTCGTGATGGTCGGGCTTGCCGTTGTCGTTGCCATCGGGGCGGCGGCCTATCTGGGCCTCTTCACCCGGGGCGAGGGCGCGGCGCGCCAGGGCGGTGGTGGTGGCGGCTTCGGCGGCTTCGGCGGCGGCGGCTTCCGCCCCCCGATCACCGTGGAGACCGGGGTGGCGGCGACGGGCGAGATCGACGCAACGATCGTCGTCGTCGGCAACCTCATCGGCGAGCAGACCGTGGACGTCGTCCCGCGCACGGGGGGCCGGCTGGTCAGCATCAACGTGAAGCTGGGCGACGCGGTCCGCCGGGGCCAGACGATCGCCAAGATCGAGGACTTCGAGATCGTCGAGCAGGTCAAGCAGGCCCAGGCGTCGCTCGAGGTCGCCCGGGCCACGATCCGCCAGCGCGAGGCGGACCTGAAGGTGGCGGAGGTCAACTTCGAGCGGTCGCAGAACCTCTTCGCCCGGCAACTCCTGGCCAAGCAGGCGCTGGACGATGCGGAGTCGCGTTTCCTCTCCGCGCAGGCGCAGCTCGACCTCTCGAGCGCCCAGGCCACGCAGACCGGCGCGCGCCTGGAGGAACTCCAGATCAACCTCGGGAACACGACCATCGTCTCCCCGGTGGACGGCTTCGTCGGCCGGCGCGACGCGGACCCGGGCGCCTGGGTCTCCCAGAACGCACCGATTGTCTCCGTGGTGGACATCTCCCGGCTCCGGCTCGTCGCGAACATCGTGGAGCGGGATCTCCGGCTGGTGTCGGTGGGCGACCCGGCGCTGCTCGAGGTCGATGCCTATCCCGGTGAGACGTTCAACGGGCGCATCGCCCGCGTCTCGCCGGTGCTGGACCCGTCCACCAGGACGGCGGCCATGGAGGTCGAGGTGCCCAACGGCGACAACCGGCTGAAGCCCGGGATGTACGCGCGCATCCAGCTCCGCGTCGAGCACCTCACCGACGCGACGCTCGTGCCGAAGAACGCCGTCGTCGACTACGAGGGCCGGCGCGGCGTGTTCATCTCGAACGCGGAGAACAAGGCGGAGTTCCTGCCCGTGACAATCGGGCTCGAGGACTCGGACAAGGCGCAGGTGACCTCCGGGGTCAAGCCCGGCGATCGCGTGGTCACGTCCGGCGCGGCGTCGCTGCGCGTCGGGGATACGCTCGTCCTCCCGGGCGAGGGCCCGGGCGGGCCCCGCGGCGACGGCGGCAGCCAGACCGGCCAGCGTGGACCGGGACCGGCCGGGGCGCCGCAGGCCCCGCGCGGACGGAGTTGACGGCACAGTGATGACCGATCCCGGCTGTCGTCTGCGCCCGGATCACGCGGTAGATTGATCGACCTCCCAGGGAACCCGTATGAGCATTCCTCGCATTGCCATCCACCGCCCGGTCACGATGTTCATGATCAGCTTCGTGATCGTGCTGCTGGGCGCGATCTCGCTGACCCGGCTGCCCGTCGACCTGATGCCGGACATGGAATTCCCGAGCATCACGGTCCGGGTCAACTACGCCGGCGTCGGCCCGCTGGAAATGGAAGAACTCGTCACGCGGCCCATCGAGCAGTCGGTGAGCGCCGTGGCGGGCCTCGAGCGCGTGGAATCGACGTCCTCGGAAGGCAACTCCGTCATCCGCCTCAACTTCGTCTGGGGCACGGACCTCAGCGAGGCCGCCGATGACGTGCGGACGCGCGTGGATCGCGTGCGCGGACGCCTCCCGGAGGATGCGGACCCGCCGACCATCTTCAAGTTCGACTCGAACGCGATGCCGATCATGGGCATCGGCGTCGAGGGCGACTACGACGCGGTGACGCTCCGCGAGATCGCGCAGAACGACCTCTCGCCACGTCTCGAACGCGTGGCAGGCGTCGCCTCGGTGACCATCGACGGCGGCCTCCGCCGGCAGGTCCACGTGAACCTCTCGCGCGAGAAGATCACGGCGATGAACCTGTCCACGGACCGGATCATCCAGATTCTCCGCACAGAGAACCAGAACATCCCGCTCGGCGAGGTGAACGACGCGGACCGGACGCTCCTGCTGCGCAGCCCCGGTCAGTTCACGAGCGTGGAGGAGATCAGCAACCTCGTGGTGATGACGCGCGAGGGCGTGCCCGTGTACCTGCGGGACATCGCCGACGTGCGCGACGCCACGGAGGATCGCCGCTCCTTCACCCGTATCAACGGCCGGCCGGGCATCCGGATGCGCGTGACCAAGCAGTCCGGCACCAACACGGTGCAGATTGCCGACGGCGTGCGCGCGGAGATCGCGCGGATCAACCGCGAAGTGTCCGGCATGAAGCTGCAGGTGCTGGACGACCAGTCGGTGTTCATCAACCGAGCCATCCACAGCGTGCAGGAGCACGCGATGATCGGAAGCTTCCTGGTCATCGCGATCATCTTCCTGTTCCTGCGCGACATCAAGTCGACGCTCATCATCTGCACGTCGATTCCTATCTCGGTCATCGGGACGTTCGCCCTGCTCTACTTCGGGGGGTACACGCTCAATACGCTGACCTTTGGAGGGTTGGCGCTGGGCATCGGCATGATCGTGGACGCCGCGATCGTCGTGCTCGAGAACACCTACCGGCACCTCGAGATGGGCAAGGACCGGATGACGGCCGCCATCGACGGGTCGGAGGAGGTGTGGTCCGCCATCCTGGCCTCCACGCTCACGCACATCGCCGTGTTCGTCCCGATGCTCTTCCTGACGGGCGTGTCGAGCATCATGTTCGGCCAGCTCGCCGCCGTCGTGTCCTTCTCCCTGGCCATGTCCCTGCTGGTCGCCGTGACCATCGTCCCCGTGCTGTGCTCGCGCCTGCTCGATCCGCCGAGCCACAAGGCGGGCAAGACCGGCGCCTTTGCGGCCTTCAGCCGCGGCGTGGACCGGGTGCTCGATGGCCTGGACGGCTTCTACGCGCGCAGCCTGCACACCGCGCTGCAGCACCGGCCCACGGTCTTCGCCACCGGCTTCGGCCTGTTCGCGCTGGCCATCCTCCTCCTGCCGCGCATCGGCTTCGAGTTCCAGCCCACGACCGATGAAGGCGAGGTGACGGTGGACGCGGAGCTGGCCGTGGGCACGCGCATCGAGAGCACGGAGGCCGTGCTCATCCGGCTCGAGAACGCCATCCGCGAGTACGTGCCGGAGGCCACCATGCTCGTCACCCAGGCGGGCGGCGGCGGCGGCTTCGGCAACAGCTCCACGCACCGCGGCAACATCCAGGTGCGCCTCGTGCCCCGTACCGAGCGGACGCGCAGCAACGAGCAGATCTCGATGGAGCTCCGCCGGCAGCTCTCGGGCCTGCCGGGGGTGGTGGTCCGGGCCCGCACGTCCGGCGGCCAGAACATGCGCGGCATGGGCAACCAGGGCGGCGGACGGCTCGCGGTGGAGATCACCGGCCACGACCTGACGACGTCCCGGCGGCTCTCGCAGGACGTCAAGACCCTGCTCGACTCGACCCCTGGCCTGGCCGACGCGCGCCTCCAGCGCGAGGAAGGGCGGCCGGAACTCTCGGTCCGCGTCGATCGCGACAAGGCGGCGCTCCTCGGCATGACGGTCACCGGCGTCGCCCAGACGCTCCGGACGAACGTCGCCGGCACGCAGGCCGCCATGTTCCGCGACGCGGGCAACGAGTACCCGATTGTCGTGCGGCTCCGCGAAGAGGATCGCGGTGAGGTGTCGTCGATTGGTGACGTGCTGCTCAGCACGCCGACCGGCCAGGTCCTGCCGGCGAAGAACGTGATGGTGCTCGACCGCGATACCGGCCCCGTGTCGGTGGAGCGGAAGAACCAGGAGCGCATCCAGCGCGTCAACGCCGAGACGGAGGTCACGCTGAGCGAGGCCGTCAACAACGTGCAGCAGCGGCTGGACGAGCTGAACGTCCCGCAGGGATTCGCGATCGGCTTCGGCAACGAGGTGGAGGATCAGGCACGCTCGTTCCGCGAGCTGCAGCTCGTCCTCATCCTGGCCATCGTGCTCGTCTACACCGTGATGGCGTCCCAGTACGAGTCGCTCCGGGACCCGTTCATCATCATCTTCTCCATCCCGCTCGCCGCCATCGGCGTCGTGGGGATCCTCCTGCTGACGAACACGCCGTTCAGCATGCAGGCCTATATCGGCGTCATCATGCTCGCGGGCATTGTGGTGACCAACGCCATCCTGCTCGTGGACTACACCAAGACGCTTCGTGAGCGCGACGGCATGCCGCTCCGGCAGGCCATCGAGACGGCCGGCCAGCACCGGCTGCGCCCCATCCTGATGACGGCCAGCTGCACGGCGCTCGGCCTCGTGCCCATGGCGCTCGGCATCGGCGAAGGCGCGGAACTGCAGGCGCCGCTCGCGCGCGTCGTCATCGGCGGGCTGATGACCTCCACCGTGATCACCCTCGTGTTCGTCCCCGCGATGTACACGCTGTTCGAAGAAGGCTGGCGCGGGATCAGGAAGGGCGGTCCGGCCGCTCCAGTGACCGAAGCAGCGCACTGACGGACTGACCCGTCACCGGGTCCATCCACTCACCGGCCACCTCCGCGAGCGGCGCGAGCACGAATCGCCGTTCGCGGAACCGCGGGTGCGGCACCATCAGCCCCGCCGCCGCCAGCACGACATCCCCGTACAGAATCAGGTCCAGGTCCAGGGTCCGCGGCGCCCCGTCGAACGGGCGTTCGCGGCCGCGGTCCTGCTCGATCCGCTGCAGGGCCGCCAGGAGGTCCGCCGGCGCCTGCCGGCTCTCGCCCACGACCACGCCGTTCAGGAAGGCGGGCTGCGGGCCGGGGACGCCGACGGGGGCGGTCTCGATCCAGGCCGAGGTGCGAATGGGGTGCAGGAGGGGCCGGAGCCGCGCGACAGCGTAGGCCAGGTGCCCGGCGCGGTCGCCAAGGTTGGACCCGAGGGCCACGGCGACGGGCGTCGCGCGCACGGAGCGTCTCGCGGCTAGATCATCCAGCGGTCGGTATGGACCGTGCCGCGGCGCTCGTTGATGGGGAGTGCCGTCCCGATGAGATCCGTCCGGCCGGCGGCCGCCTGATCGAACAGGCGGGCGTGCTCGATCATCTCGCCGAGCACGATCGTGAGCATGCCCTTGTGGCGGATGTTGGTCACCGCCTCCACGCGCGGACGCCACTGGTCGACGAAGGCCCGGTTGGCGTGCGCATCCTCGGCGGCGAGACTGGCGAAGCCGACGCCCTTGCCGGGCGCCGCGAGCGCCGGGCGGGCCGGATCCGCGGGAATCTCCGCGCCCAGATCCAGGAGCGCGTGCTGGAGCCACGAGAGGTGCGTTTCCTCCCGGTTGATGGCGAACTGGTACCCGTTGTTGATGTCGTAGTCGGTGACGAAGCGCGCCACCGCCTCGTGGCGCATGATGAGCGCGACGCGGGCCAGGTAGAAGTCCCGGATCAGCGATTGGAGGTCCACGCTCACGCCTTCTGCTTCTCCTTGCAGGTGATGCAGACGCGCGTCCAGGGAATGGCGTTCAGGCGGGCCTCCGCGATCGGCTCGCCGCAGTCGCGGCAGATGCCGAAGGTGCCCTTCTCGATGCGCGTGAGCGCCTCGTCAATTGCCTGCAGGATCTTGGCGTCGGTCTGCTTCAGGCGCAACTGGATGTGCACCTCGTTGTTCCCCGCCGCCTGGTCCGCCATGTCACCCTGACGCCCGTTGTTGTGCTCCATCTGGTGCTGGAGTGGGCGGAGACCGTCTGCCTGCGTCAGCTCTGCCTTCTTGCGCTGCAGGGCGTCCTTGTAGACCGAAACGTTCATCGACTGGCTACCCCTTGACCGTTGACAACCACGCGAATGCGGCCCGGAATCCCAGGCTGACAGTCCCTGATTGTACCACGACGAGCCGGCGGGGGTCGTCTGCGGCACCGGC
>CAZUGF010000023.1:0-22487 GCA_964619705.1 uncultured Bifidobacteriaceae bacterium | reverse complement strand
CCCTTCACCAGATCACGACCTCACCAGATGAACCATCGCACCCCAACCGCCGTCTATCCCATGTATGGCTATGCCATCTATGGACGACCGCATGCTCGACCGCGAGCTCAAGAAGGGGTCCGCGGAGCTGATCATCCTCTCCGTCGTGGAGGCCCGGGCCCGCCATGGCTACGAGATCAGCAAGCTGATCGAGGCCCGGTCCGAGGGGCAGCTCCGGTTCCACGTCGCGTCGCTCTACCCGCTGCTCTACCGCCTCGAGGAGCGCGGCTGGCTGCACGGCCGCTGGGTGGAAAAGGCGGGCGAGCGCCGGCGGCGCTTCTACGCCCTCACCCCGGAGGGCCGCCGGGTCCTGGTCCGGCAGCGGGAAACCTGGCGGGCGTTCGTGCACGCCATGGGCCTTGTCACGGGAGTCGATCATGCCTGAACCGACGGACGCCGCGGGGAGGACTGAGCCGGCGCCGGCCCGCCAGTGGGCGGGCGAGATCCGCGCGCGGCTCGTGCCGCTCGAGCTGAGCGCCACGCGCGAGGCCGAGATCGTCGAGGAGCTCTCGCAGCACCTCGATGAGGAGTACGACCAGCTCCGCCGCCGCGGCGCGAGCGACGAAGACGCCTGCCGGCGCGCGATGGACGAGCTGCTGGGCCCCGAGGCCCTCGCCCGGTACATGCGGCCGCTGCGCCAGGCACACGCGCGGGCACCCGTTGCCCCCGGGGCGCCCCGGCGATCTCTTGCCGCGGACATGGTCCAGGATCTCCGCGCCGCGGTCGGGACCTTGCGGCGGCAGCCGGCCTTTGCCGCCGGGGCCATCCTGACGCTGGCCCTCGGCATCGGCGCCAACAGTGCGATCTTCGCGCTGGTTGACGCGACGCTGCTGCGCCCGCTGCCGATTCCCGAACCCGAGCGGGTCGTGATGATCTCGGAGCGCTCCGCCGCATCCCTGCACGAGCGCGTCTCGCCGAACAACCTCCTGGACTTCGCCGAGCGCAGCCGCAGCTTCGAGACCATCGCGGGGTTCGTCGGCGGCGTGGGCGGCATGGTCATCGGCGGCACCAGCGGCCTCTCGGAGACGGTGTCCCGGCAATGGGTCACGGCCGGCGTGTTCGACGCGCTCGGCATCGCGCCCATCGCCGGGCGGACGCTGTCGTGGGACGACGACCGGAACCGTACGAATGCCGTGGTGCTCAGCGAGTCGTTCTGGAGGACCCGGTTCAACGCGGACCCGGCGCTGATCGGACAGCCCCTGAAGCTGGACGGCGACCCCTTCACGGTGGTCGGCGTCGTGCCCGACTCCGCGCAGCTCATCGGCAGGACCGACCTCTGGGGGTTGGTGTCCATCACGGGCGCGCCGCCGCGCGCCCGCGCGGCGAGGGTGTTCCAGGCCGTCGGGCGGCTGAAACCCGGCGTTACGCTGGCAGCGGCCGAGGCGGACCTGGGCGCGGTGGCCAGGGCGCTCGCCGAGGCGTATCCGACGACCAATACCGGGCGCGGCGTCACCCTCGAGCCCTTCGATGCGGCCGTGATTGGCGCGGACCTGCGCCGGACCTCCATCCTCTTTCTCGGCGTCGTCGCCTTCGTGCTCCTCATCTGCTGCGCCAACGTCGCCAACCTGTTGATGGCGCGCGCGACTGCGCGCAGCCGGGAACTGGCGCTCCGCTCCGCACTCGGGGCCGACAGGGCGCGCCTGATCCGGCAGCTGCTGACCGAGAGCCTGGTGCTGTCGTTCGTCGGCGGCGCGGTGGGGCTGGCGCTGGGCGCGGCGCTCCTGCAGGCCGCTCCCGCGCTGATCCCGGGCGGTCTCCTGCCGCCCTCCGTGACGCTCGCGTTCGACCTCCGCCTGGTCGGCTTCTGCGCGGGGACGGCCCTCGTGGTGGGGCTGCTGTTCGGACTCGCCCCGGCATGGCAGGCCACCGCCGGCTCGGCGGCCCAGGCCCTGGCCGCGGACAGCC
Organism: uncultured Bifidobacteriaceae bacterium; assembly: GCA_964619705.1. Taxonomy (GTDB): domain Bacteria; phylum Acidobacteriota; class Vicinamibacteria; order Vicinamibacterales; family UBA2999; genus VFZN01. The sequence continues at coordinate 20,543 of CAZUGF010000023.1, read as the reverse complement.
GGTCGACGATTGGCGGGGGCGGACGCCTGCGCCGCGTGCTGGTGGCCGGCGAGGTGGCCACGGCGGTGCTGCTGCTCATCGGCGCGGGCCTGCTCCTCCGGACCTTGCTCGCCGTCCAGAACGTGGACCGTGGGTATCGCGCGGAGAGCGTGCTGACGATGATCGTGGACCCGCTGGGATCGGAGTATCCGACCGACGAACGGCTGCTCGGGTTCTTCGAGGCCGTCGAAGAGGAAGTGCGCGCGCTCCCGGGCGTCGCCGACATCGCATGGGCCAGCACGCTGCCGCTCGGCGAGTCCTACGAGGGATCGCAGTTCGCCTCGATCGCCGGCGATCCGCCGGCTGCGGAGGGCCAGCAGCCGACCGCCGACTACCAGGTCGTGAGCCCGGGGTACTTCAAGACCATCGACCTCCCGCTCATCGCGGGGCGTGTCTTCGACCGGCGCGACATCGCCGGCAGCGTCCCCGTGTGCATCGTCAACGAGGACTTCGTTCGCACGCACATGAACGGACGATCGCCGATCGGGATGCGCGTGGCGCTGCGGGCCACCGTGGAGTCGCCGGTCGTCGAGCGGGAGATCGTCGGCGTCGCGCGCCAGGTGAAGGGGCGCCCCGACGAGACCGAGGCGTTCGAGCAGGTGTACGTCCCGCTGGCGCAGGACCCGCTCGGCGACATGTTCATGGTGGTGCGGCCGCGGTCGGGACGCGCGGACGTCCTCGCGCCGTCGGTGCGCGGCGCGATCGGCCGCATCGACACGCAGCAGCTCGTGAGCGTCCGCAGCGTGCTGACGCTGGAGGACGTCGCGTGGGAGGCCACCGGGCGCCATCGCTTCCGTGCGGTGCTGGTCGCGGCGTTTGCCGCCCTGGCGCTGGTGCTGGCGATGGTCGGCCTGTTCGGCATCCTCGCCTACTCGGTGCAGCGGCGGATCCGGGATCTCGGTGTCCGGCGGGCGCTCGGCGCCACGACCGGGGACGTCGTCCGGTCCGTCGTGGGCGACGCCTTCGGCGTCCTGGCCATTGGTGCGCTGGTGGGCGTGGTGCTGTCCGTGGTGCTCGCGCGGCTCCTCGCCAGCATGCTGTTCGGCGTCGCGCCGCTCGATCCGATCACGTTCGTGGTGGTGATGGCGGTGCTGGGCTTGACGGCGCTCGTCGCCGTGGCGGGTCCGGCGTGGAAGGCCACGCGCGTCGATCCTGTCGTGGCGCTGCGGAGTGAGTAGGCGGAGGTCCGCTGAGGACCGGGGCCGACGCCCGAAGGGCGAACGGTTCCGGACCTCACGAACCGGTTCCGGCTAGTCTCCGCAGTCGTTGGGGTACCGCTGCGACCACATCGGCAGGGGGCGTCCCTCCCGGCGCGCGGCCGTGTTCGTCTGCTGGCGCAATCGTGTGTCCTGCTCCCAGGCCACTGGATCCATCCCTCAACACCCGATCGGCGATCGCCAGTAGCCCTGCCAGAACTCGCGCCACCCGGTGAGGAATGCGGCCGCCCGTCTCGCGACCCGGCCCGATCCGCTCGATGGCGGCAGCGTGCTGTCACTCATGCGCCCATCCTACCCGCAATCCGCGCCGGCGGCCCGCCCCGCACGCCTGCACGCGGACCGACCGCCGGCCGCGGCCGCGTCACTCCGCGCGGAGCGTGGCCAACGGCTTCCGCTGCAGCACGTCCCAGCTCGCCGCAATCCCGACGATGGCGACCAGGAGCGCCGTGATCAGCACGCCGACGAGGCTCAGCACCGGCAGCGGACGGAACGGCATGTCGAGTGCGAAGCGGCTGATGCCCCAGGTGAGCGCCATGGCCCCGATCGACCCGATGGCGCCCGCCAGCGCCCCGAGCAGGCCGTACTCGAGCAGCAGGATGGACGTGATGACGCGGCGCGTGGCGCCGAGCGTCTTGAAGATGGCCGCCTCGTAGATCCGCCGGAACTTCGTCATCGCCACGGCGCCGACGAGGATCAGCAGCCCGCTCAGCACGACGAGGGATCCGACAATGGTCACGGCCAGCGTCACGTTGTCCACGATGGTTCGCACCGTCTCCAGGATCTCGCGGCCGTCGATGACGGAGACGTTCGGGGCGATGGCCACGAGGTCCGACTGCAGGCGCCCGCGCGCGGACGGATCGGCCGGCCCGCGGAAGAACCCGACGGACCCATGCGGCGCCCGATCGATCACACCGGGACGGAAGACGAACATGAAGCCGCCCGCCCGGCTGTCGGCCCACTCGACGTGGCGCACGCTCGTGACGCGCGCGTCGATCTCCCGGCCGAGCACGTCGAATCGCACCGTATCGCCGATGCCGATGCGGAACCGGTCCCGGATGCTCTCCTCGATCGACACCTCCGTGGCCGCACCGTCCGCCGCATCCGGAGCCTCGGCCGGCCAGAACGCCCCGCCGACGACCCGCTCGTTGTCCTCGAGCGTGGACCGGTAGGTCAGCGTGTACTCGCGCGCCAGGGAGCCTCGGCCGCGCACGTCCTCGTAGTTCTCGAGCTGCACCTCGCGCCCCTCGACGCCCACCACGCGCCCGCGAAGGACGGGCAGCAGCCGCGGGGCTGCCGCACCCGCGTCCTGTCGTGAGGCGACCAGGGACCGGACGGCCTCGACCTGGTCGGTCTGCACATCGAGGAGGAACATGTCCGCGGTGTCGGGTGACACGTCCATCGCGAACTCCGCGATGAGGTTCTCCTGCAGCGAACGGACGCCCACGATGAAGAAGCTGCCCAGCCCGACGGCCAGCAGGACGATCCGCGCCTGGCTGCCGGGCCGGCTGAGCTGCAGCGTGGCGTGCCGCAGGGCGAACCACGGGGACCGCGCGAGCGGCCGAATGGCCCGCACGAGCAGCAGCCCGGCCACGTGCAGCACGAGTGCCGTCCCGGCGAAGCCGGCCGTGACGATGAGGCCGACGCGCCAGGAGCCGGCCTGCCAGATGGCGAGGCCGACGAGCGCAGCGGCCACGATCCCGACCGCGCCCATCTGCACCAGGTCGGGACGCGACGCCGGCAGTTCATCCCGGAGGAGCCGCGACGGCTTGACGTGGCGCACGTCCAGGAGCGGCACGATCGCGAAGAGGACCGACACCAGAAGGCCGATTCCCGCGCCCTGGATGACGGCAGCCGCCGTCAGGCCGTAGGTGATCGTGACACCGGCCGGCGCGGCGGCCGCCAGCGTCCGGGGCACGGCCGCGATGCCGAGCGCGGCCAGCCCGACGCCGAGGACGCTGCCCAGCAGCCCGAGCGCGACCACCTGTGCCAGGTAGATCGCCAGCACCTGCGCCGATGTCGCGCCGACGCACTTGAGGATCGCGATGCTCCTCACCTTCTGCTGCACGAAGACGCGCGTGACGCTGGAGACGCCGATGCCGCCGAGAATCACGATGACGAGGCCGACGAGGCTCAGGTAGTTCTCGGCGCGGGCGAAGTCCTCGCCGATGTCGTCCTCCGTCGCCTTGTACGACCGCACGCGCGCGAACTCGTTCGCGAAGTCCCCCCGCAGCGTCGTGACCAGGCCGTCGAGCGCCGCGTCCGGCACGCGGAGCAGCACCTGATACGACGCGCGGCTCCCGAACCCGAGCAGGCCGGTCGCCTCGAGATCCCGCAGTGACACGAACACGCGCGGGCCGAGGCTGAACGCGCCGAGCCGGCGTCCGGGCTCACTCTCGATGACGCCGCGAATCGTGAACCGCCGGCCGCCGATGAGCAGGCCGTCGCCCATGGCCAGGCCGAGCTGCGCGAGCAGTTCCGGCCGCACCAGCGCGCCCCCGTCCTCGAGCAGGCCGTCGTGAAACCTCTGGCCGCCGCTCAACTCCAGCGTGCCGTAGTACGGAAAGCCCGGATCCACGGCGCGCAGTTCCACCATGCGCGACAGGCCGCCCTCCTCGTCCGCGGCCCGCGTCATCGTGGCGACCTCGACGGACCGCAGGCTGTCGGCGCCGGCGTCGGACAGCCGCCGATCGATGACCGCCGTAAGCGCGGCCTCGAGCGGCTGATTGCTCGTGATGATCGCGTCCGACGCGATGAGCGCGCGCGCCTCCCCGGCAAACGCCACGCGCACGCTCTGGATGATCGATCGGAGCGCCACGATGGCGCCGACGCCGATGGCGATGCAGACGAAGAAGAAGACGAGCCGGCGCCACGACGAGCGCAGCTCGCGCGCCACCATCTGCCCGACGAACCTCATCCCGCGGCCCCGGTGCCCGCCGCGATCGGGCTCTGCTCCACCACCCGGCCGTCACGCAGGACCAGCCGCGCGTCGGCCTCGGCGGCCACCGCCGGATCGTGCGTGACCAGTACCAGCGTGACCTCCCGCGAGCGGCGCACGTGCAGCAGCAGGTCCAGGATGTGCCGGCCGGTGTGGCTGTCCAGGTTGCCGGTGGGCTCGTCCGCCAGGATCAGCGGTGGGTCGTTTGCGAGCGCGCGCGCGATGGCAATGCGCTGCTGTTCCCCGCCGGACAACTGCGACGGGTAGTGGTGTCCCCGATCGTGCAGGCCCACCTCGTCGAGGAGTGCCTGCGCCCGCGCGACGGCATCGCGGCGGCCCGCGATCTCCATGGGGACCTGGATGTTCTCGATGGCCGTCAGCGACGGCACGAGGTGGAAGAACTGGAAGACGAAGCCCACCTTCTCGCCGCGCAGCCGCGCCAGGGCATCCTCGTCGAGGCGCGTGATGTCGACGCCGTCGATGGAGACCGCGCCGGTCGTCGGCGCATCCAGCCCGGCGATCAGGCCGAGGAGCGTGGACTTGCCGCTGCCGGATGCCCCGGTAATGGCCAGGCACTGCCCGGACGGCACATCCAGGTCGAGCGGATGCAGGATGGTCAGGGGCGTGCCGCCGCTCTGGACGGTCTTGCTGACACCGCGGAGGGCAATCATCGGGGACCGGACGATGCCGCAAGCCGCGGCGCCAGCGTCTGCCACACGGTGTCGGCCACGCGCCGGGCGCCCTCGGCGTTCGGATGAATGCCGTCCGCCTGGTTGAGCGCCCGCTCCCCCGCCACGCCTTCGAGGAGGAAGGGCACGAACGCCAGGCGGTACTCGGCGGCCAGGTCCGCATACACCTGGCGGAACCGCGCCGTGTACTCGGGACCGTTGTTCGGCGGCGCCTCCATCCCCGCCAGGACGACGTCCACGCCGCGCTGCTGCGCCTGCACGATGATGGCCGCCAGGTTGCGCCGCAGTTCGTCCGCGGGCAGGCCGCGCAGGCCGTCGTTCCCGCCGAGCGCCACGATGAGGATGCGCACATCCCCCTCCATCGCCCAGTCGAGGCGGCGGAGGCCGCCGGCCGACGTGTCGCCAGAGACGCCGGCGTTGACGACCTCGTACTGGAAGCCCCCGGCATCGAGGCGCGCCTGGATCAGGGACGGCATGTTGGACGAGACGTCAAGCCCCAGGCCCGCGGTGAGGCTGTCCCCCAGGAACACAATCCGGGGCCGGCCGGCATCGGCCGCGGTTCCGCCCGAGGCCGCGTCCGCCGCGGCTTCCGCGCGATCGGCCGGGCGCGCCGGTTCCGCGCAGGCCAGGCACAGGCTGACGATACCGGAGAGGACGAGCAGGATGGTGAGGCGGGACGGCAGCACGGTCTTCCTGATTATATGAGGCGGCGGTTCGGGCTCCCCCACCTTCGTCCCACGCGCGTCCCACGCGGCCGCGCAGCGATGCCGAACGACCGGTCATGGCGCGGGCTCGTGCCCACGCGCCCGCCAGGCCTGCCCGTATAATCACAGGATGTCCGTTGACGAGGAGTCTGCTCCGAGCGAGCCCGAGGACGACTTTGCCGCCCTCTTCGAGGCGTCCACCCAGGCCCGGCGCTTCACGCGCGGCCAGGTCGTCCAGGGGGCGGTCGTCGCCATCGGCCCCGCCGTTGCCTTCGTCAGCATCGGCGGCAAGAGCGAAGCCGAGATCGACCTGGCGGAGTTGAAGGACCCCGACGGCCGGCTCGAGGTCTCCGTCGGCGATCGCATCGAGGCGAAGGTCATCTCGACGAGCGGCGGCATCACGCTCTCGCGCAAGGGGGTCCGCAGCGCCGCGACGGAGCAGGAACTCCAGGACGCGTTCCGCGCGGGCCTTGCCGTGGAAGGCCGGGTCGAGCGCGCCATCAAGGGCGGATACGACGTCCGCATCGCCCGCGAGCGCGCCTTCTGTCCCCTCTCCCAGATCGACATCGTTCGAACCACGGATCCTGCCGTCCACGAGGGACAGGTCTACCCGTTCCGCATCATCGAGATCAGCGACGGCGGCCGGAACATCGTGGTCTCGCGGCGGGCGGTGCTCGAGGCGGAGCGTGCGGCCAGCGCGGACGCCATCCGCGCAGCGGTCGTGCCCGGCGCCGTGCTCCCCGGACACGTGACATCGGTCCTGGACTTCGGCGCGTTCGTCGATCTGGGCGGCGGGGTCCAGGGCCTGCTCCACGTCTCCGAGATGGCGTGGTCCCGCGTGACGAGCCCCGCGGCCATGGTGGCCCCGGGAGACCCCATCACCGTCAAGGTGCTGCGCGTGGACGAGGCCACAGGGAAGATCGCCCTCGGGCTCAGGCAGCTCGTGGACGATCCGTGGGCCACGGTGGGCACGCGGTACGAGGTGGGCCAGGTCCGCACGGGGCGTGTGACACGCATCGCCGAGTTCGGAGCCTTCGTGGAACTGGAGCCGGGCATCGAGGCCCTGGCGCACGTCTCGACCTTCGCGCCCACGAGCCGGGCCGACGGCTGGACCGGCGCGGTCCCCGTCGGGACCTCGGCGGCCTTCGAGATCCTCAGTGTTGACGCCGCCCAGAAGCGGATCGGCGTGACCCTGATCGAGGAAGGATCGGCGCGCGCCCGCGAGGCCGAGGATACCGGCCGGCAGACGGATGCCGTGCCGGAGGGGACGCTCGGTTCCCTGGCCGACAGGATGCGCGGCGCGCTCGGCCGCGTGCGCGACTAGCCGCGAGATTCCCCGCGGCCCTCGCTCGGGACCTAGTCAGCAGCGATGACGAGCGCCGTGGCGTTGTCGCTCGTGCGGCGCGCCAGCGCCTCCTCGACGAGCGCCGCGGCCAGGGCCTCCGCGCCGCCGCCCCTGGCCATCAGCCCGCCGATCGCGTCCGCATCCAGCCGGCCGTGCACGCCGTCGCTGCAGAGCACCAGCCTGTCGCCGCGCTCGACCTCGGTGACGATCGCGTCGGGCCGCAGGTCTTCCTTCGTGCCGACCACGCTCGTCAGGACGTGCTTGAGCGGATGGGACGAGTCGGTCTTGTCGGCGTCGGCGTGCCCCAGCACCGCCGCGAGCCACGTGTCGTCGCTGGTGAGCTGCGTGAGCGTCCCGCCCCGCCAGCGGTAGATCCGGCTGTCTCCCACGCTCGCCAGCGTGGCCACATCGTCCGCCACGAGGACCGCGACGACCGTCGTGCCCATGCCCTCGAGGGCGCTGTGCCTGGTCCCTTCGCCCAGGATGCGGCGGTTGGCCAGGCGGACGGCCGTCGTCAGCCGGTTGGCGTCCACCGACTGCCGGGGATCGAAGTCGAAGGGCCAGGTGAGGTCGCTGGCTCCGGCCGACTCGGTGACGAAGTCCCGGATGGTCTGGACGGCGAGGTGGGAGGCCACCTCCCCGGCATTGTGCCCGCCCATCCCGTCCGCGACGACGAAGAGGCCGAGTGACAGGTCCCAGTCGAGCCAGTCCTGATTGATGGGTCGTGGTCCGCTATCCGTGCGGCCACCTGCGGTCAGCTTCATGGGCGTGGGCATTATACAAACTGGATACTTGGTATACTCACCCGTGTGCTGAGCGTGGCTCTCCAGCCCGTGATGACGCGGGCCACCGCGGCCCTCGAACGTGGTCAGGCCGCGACGGCCATCGACCAGCTGGCCCCCCTGCTGCGGGCGAGCGCTTCACTGACACGAACGGACGAGCTGGCGATCCGCGCCCTGCTGGTCGACGCCTACCTGCTTCGCGGCGACCTGACGGAAGCGGGCGCCGTGGTCGGCCGTGCGCCGGATAGTATCCGCGAACCGATTCCGCCGGTCATCCTTTCCAGCCTCTGGCGTGCGCATGGCCGTGTGGCGTTTGCCCGCGGCGAGCAGTCTCGGGCGATTGCCCTGCACAGCCGCGCCCTCAAGCAGGCCGAGACCGCGCACGACTCGCGCGCCATCGGCCTCGCGCACTTCTCTCTCGGGCAGTGTTATCGGCAGGTCGGCGACATGTCCATCGTCCGGGAGCATATCGCCGAAGCCGCGGCCGCGCTGCACGCGGCCGGCGATCGCCGCCACCTCGCGCAGGTGCACTCGCTCTCCGCCACGATGCTGGCGCAGACCGGGCGGTACGAGGAAGCGGCCGCCGCGCTGCGGCAGGCCGAGCGGCTGGCCACGGCCCTGCAGGCGGACGACATCCTGGCCACCGTCTACGGAAACCAGGCGAACGTCGCCCTCATCCGCCACCGGTACGAGCAGGCGCTCGCGCTGGCCGAGCGGGCGGTCGCGCTGCACGAAGGGATCGGCCAGGGGCCGGGCCTGTCCGTCTCGATGGCGACGCTCGGGCAGATCTGCGTGCGCCTCGGCAACCTGGAACGTGCCGATACCGTGCTGCACCGCGCGCTGGACGTGCGCTGCGCCGTGCAGTTCCACGAGACGACCGGCGCCGTCTACGACACGCTCGCGCAGATGTCGCTGATGCGCGGCGACTACGAGAACGCGGCGGAGTACCTGCGGCGCGCGGCCGAGGCGTTCGGCGCCTACGGCCGCAACACCAGCCGCTGGTACGAGTGGTCGCTGCGCGTCATCACGGCGCGGCTCGCCACGCGTCGGCACAACCCGGACGAAGCGCTCGCCATTGCCGACGAGATCGCGCGCTCGCCGGCCGCGCCGCCGGCGGAGGCCATCGAGGCCGAGCTCATTGCCGCCGAGGCGCTGCTCTCCGCCGACCGGATGGACGAAGCCGAGCACCGCCTGACGCAGGTCGAAGGCCGTCTCGATCCGCGGACCACGCCGGGCGCGTGGGGCGAGTTCCTGCGGCTGCGCGGCGACCTGCGCGCGCGCCAGTCCCGATCGACCGAGGCGTACCACGACATCGCGCAGAGCTCGAGCGTCTTCGAGCTCGTGGGCGAACGCTACCAGGCCGCCGTCAGCCAGCTCGCGCTGGCGCGCCTTGCCGCCAGGGCGGGCGCGCGCTCCACGGCGGATCGCCACTACCACTACGCGGCGCAGGTCTTCCAGTCCCTGGGCGCCACGCGCGACCTGGAACAGGTGCGTGCCGCCATGAACGCCACGCAGCCCGCGGGCACGGGCGAGTACGTCGGTTCGCCGGCGGACGCCGACGATGCCCTGGTCAAGCGGCTCGTGGATGCCGCGGTGCTGCCCGACCTGCTGGCGCGGGAACTGGCCACGGCCATGCTCGAAGCGGTCGCGGCGGACGTCGCCACGGTCTTCGTGGCCTTGCCGGGCGGGGACGTCCGGATCATCGCGCACGCGGGCGCGGACCAGGAGGGCGCGCGGACGGTGGCGCGCCTGGGCGTGCAGGGCGCCGCCTACGGCTCCGGCACGCTCCTCGCGGAGCCCATCGGCAAGGAAGCGGACGGGCCCCGGTGGGTCGCCGTCGCGTCCACGCGGCCGCTCGGCCACCCGTCGCTCCGCCGGGTCCGCATGATGGCCGCCGTGGCCCGCCAGGGCTTCGAGCTGTGCGGGGCACGGGAACACCCGGCGCCCGCCATCGACCTGACCATGGAACGCCCGCTGGAGCCGCTCCTCCCGGGGTTCGTCTGCGCCAGCACCGCGATGCACAAGGTGGTGGATCAGATCCAGCGCCTGCAGGGCAACGACCTCACGGTCCTCATCACGGGCGAGAGCGGCACCGGGAAGGAACTTGTCGCACGCGCCATCCACGTCGGATCGCCGCGGAGCGCCGCCACCTTCCTGCCCTACAACTGCACCACGACCACGCGCGAGCTTGCCGACAGCCAGTTGTTCGGCCATCGCCGCGGCTCCTTCACCGGCGCGATGTCGGACCAGCCGGGGCTCGTCCGCACCGCCGCCGGCGGCACGCTGTTCCTCGACGAGGTCGGCGACCTGCCGCTCGACGTGCAGCCCAAGCTGCTGCGGTTCCTGGAGCAGGGCGAAATCATGCCCGTGGGCGAGACCCGCCCGCAGCGCGTGGACGTCCGCGTGCTCGCCGCCACCAACGCGGACCTCGAGCAGCGCGTGGCCGAGGGCAAGTTCCGCGAGGATCTCTACTACCGCCTGACCGTCATCCGCATCCACATCCCGCCGCTCCGCCAGCGCCGGGAGGAGGTCCCGCACCTGAGCACCTACTTCCTGCGCGAGGTCTCCGAACGCCTCGGGAAGCCGGACGTCCAGCTCAGCTCGGACGTGCTCGACCTCTTCGCGCAGTACTGGTGGCCCGGGAACGTCCGGCAGTTGCGCAACGAGATCCAGCGCGGGGTGGCGATGGCATCGCCCGGCGGCGTGATCGGCCCCGAACACCTGTCCGCCGACCTGACGGCGGCACCGGCCAGCCGCGTGGACACGCCACAGCCCAAGGTCACCCTCCGCGGGGGCCAGACCCTGGCATCCGTGGTGGACGACCTGGAGCGCGAGCTGATCCGCGAAACCCTGTCCCGCCTGCGCGGCAACATCTCCGAAACCGCACGCGCCCTCGGCCTGACACGGCGGGGACTTTACCTCAAGCTGCGCAGGCTCGGCCTCGAGGGAACGTCAGAATTGGTTACTAAGTAGCCAATCCTGATAGTGTGTGATTAGCAAGTATCCACAGGTGGTAGCTAAAACTGCGTCCATTCAGTCAGTTGGTGACGCATGAAGTGTCCACTTGGACACTCAGTATCCAAAAAATCGACTTGCACACAAAAACGGCCTGGAACTTGGAGGTAGTTTCTGCGTCGTCCATCGCCGTTCTTGTCGTGACGCGTCGAAACCCTGGAGCTACCCGTGACTGAACAACCAACCGCCTGGGATCATTCCAGCACGCCCATCAGCCATCCGGCGCTGTCCGTGCCCGCACGCCTGACGTGGAAGGACGCCGCAGGCGCGGTGCGCTTCACCTCGGTGCTCGCGCGCGACATTCATGACGATGGGGTCGTGGTGGAGTGCGAGTCGTCGGTGGCGCTGCCTCTCTACCGGCTGGTGCACCTCCAGGTCGAGAAGGGCTCGCGCGAGGCAGCCGGCCTGCCGCCCGTGCTCCGGGACGGCCGCGTGCTGTCGGCGGTGTGGCACGTGGGCCCCTGCCGCAAGTCCACCGGCACGCCGGCGGACTACGCGCTGCGCTTCATGGTGGACCCGTCGGTGGCGGAGTCCGGTCAGACGCGACGCGCTTCCTGAGCCCGGGGCTCCGGCGGTCTGTCCCCCAGACCGCTGCCCGGGCGCGCCTTCCGCAGGTGGCGGGCCAACCCCGCCCAGATCTGCCCGAACGGCGCCGCCGTTTCCAGCCTGACCGCTTCGGCGTCCGACAGGGCCTGCCGCGCGTCTGCACGCATCCGCTCGACGAACACGGCCACGCGCGCCTCGTCCGTCCCTCCGTCCGCGAGCGACTGCTCGACCAGGTCTGCCGTCCGGCGGAGCACGTTCCGGAAGGCCGCCACGTGTGCCCGTGCGGGCGTGACGGGGCCGAAGTGCGTCAGGAAGAGCGTCCCGGGCTGCCACGCGTCGAGCGCGTCCAGGCTGGCCTCCCAGAGCGGCAGGTCGATGTCCGGCGGTGGGGTGGCCGCAATGACGTACCCGCCGCCGGCATGGATGCCGCACGTGTCGCCCACGTAGGCGACGCCCGCCGACTCGTCCAGATAGCTCACGTGATGGACCGCATGTCCCGGCGTGTACGCCACGCGCACGGCCCGCCCCGCCACGTCCAGGCGCTCCCCGCCGGCGAGTGCCGTCACCCGCGCCGCGGGCACGGGATCGAATCGTCCCCACAGCGCATCCATCTCGTCGCCGTAAAGCCGCGTCGCGCTGGCGAGCAGCTTCGTCGGATCCACCAGGTGCGGCGCGCCGCGCTCGTGTACGTACACCCGCGCGTCCGGCACGCGCGCCGCGATCGTGCCGGTGGCGCCCGCGTGATCGAGGTGGATGTGCGTGAGCAGGATCGTCCGGACGTCGGAGAGGGAGGCCCCGATGCGGGCCAGGCCGTCCTCGAGGGCCGGCAGGCACGAGGTCGGCCCGGGGTCGACGAGGACGACGCCGTCCGGTCCGCGGAGCACGGCGGTGGCGATGACGCGATCGAGATCGCGGAAACGGAGGTCGACGAAGGTCATGCCTCGTCGTGGAACGTCAGGTTCCGCACGCTGGCGACATGGCGGCCGCTGGCGTCGGGGACGAAGACCCGGCACTGGGCCAGGTCGCCGCCGTAGACGTGCAGCGTCATCGACGACCGGTCGTCGAGGGCGTTGCTGAGCACGTGGTAGTCCGTCGGGGGAATCAGGCGCCCGGCCGTCCCGGTTCCGGCCGTGATCGTCTCGCCCTTCCCCACGCTGAACGTGTCATTGCCGGCGGGCGTCACGTCGTATGACGTGACCGCAATGCGCCCCTCGACGACCCCCTCGACGCACCAGAGGCCGCCGTGATCGTGAACGGGAGTGCCCTGACCGGGCCCCCAGGTCATCACGATCACGGTGTAGCGGCCCGCGGGATCGCGGTGCAGGAGGCGCCGCGCATAGGTGTCCGCACGGGGCTGCCGGTAGCTGTCCGGCAGCTGCACGGCGCCGTCGCCGAGCAGCCCCTCGAGGTCGGCCTTCACCCGGCTCGTGATCGCCTCGGGCGATCCAGCCTCGACCGATCGATCCAGGCGCGCGATCAGCTCGTCATGACCGGGAAACATGTCTCTAGCCTACCGCTTCAAGTTGGTCTCGAACAACTTGAGGATCCGCCGGTACTCGTCCGCCCAGCTCGAGTTCTCGACGAAGCCGTGATCCTCGACGGGATAGACCGCCAGCTCCCAGTTCTCCTTGCCGAGCTCGATGAGGCGCTGCGCCAGCCGCACGGAGTCCTGGAAGTGCACGTTCACGTCGACCATGCCGTGGCAGATGAGCAGGGCGCCTCGCAGCCCCTCGGCAAAGTAGATCGGCGAGCTCTTGCGATACGCCTCCGCATCCTCCTGCGGCTCGTTGAGGATGTTGGATGTGTAGTTGTGGTTGTAGTGGGCCCAGTCGGTCACGGGCCGGAGCGCAGCGCCCGCGGCAAACGTCTCCGGCGCGGTGAACATGGCCATCAGCGTGATGAAGCCGCCGTAGCTGCCGCCGTAGACGCCAATCCGCTGCGCGTTCACCTTGTGCGCCGACGCCAGGTACGCGGCGCCGTCCACCACGTCGTTCAGATCGTGTCCGCCCATCCAGCGGAAGATGGCCGTGCGCCAGTCGCGGCCGTACCCGGCGCTGGCCCGGTAGTCCGGATCCAGGACGACGTAGCCGCGCGAGGCCAGCAGGTGGTGAAACATGTACTCGCGCGAGTAGCTGGACCAGTAGCGGTGCGCGTTCTGCAGGTACCCGGCGCCGTGCACGAAGACAACGGCCGGCCGGTCCGGATGACGCCGCGCCCCGACCATCTCCGGCGTGTACAGCCGCGCCGAGACCTCCGCGCCGTCCCGCGCCTTGTAGGTCACAAGCTGCGGCTCGACCCACTTGTGCCGGCTCCACTCCTCCGAAAAGCTCGTCGTGACCTGCGTGGCCTCGGCACCCGCGCGATTGGGCATCACGAACACTTCCGGCGGGCGGTTGCTGAACGACGACACCAGCCCGAACACCCCGTCGTCCGGCGACACCACGCCCTCGTGGCCGCCGACGGTGGAGGTCAGCTTCGTGCGTTCCCCGCCGTCCACGCTCACCGAGTAGATGTGGCGTTCACCGGGATGCTCCTCGGTGGACTCGATGTAGAACCGATCGCCCCCGGGCGCCACCTCCACGACGTCGATCTCGAAGCGGCCGCTCGTAATCGGCGTCCGCGCCGGCGCCGCCGCCGTCACGTCCACCGTCGAGAGCTGCATCCACCCGTCGTGCTCGGCCAGGAACCAGAGCCGCCGGTTGTCCGGCAGCCACCCGATGCCGCCGCGGACGTTGCTCGCCGCGCCCACGTCCCGCACCCACGCCTCGTCATGCACGTGATCGAGCACCGTCGTCCGGCCGGTGGCCGGGTCCACGCGCACGAGCCAGCGATCCATGTTGTCCGCCGATCGCACGGAGGCCACGGCCTGCCGGCCGTCCGGCGACAGGAGCAGGGCGCCCCAGCGGACCGGCCGCGTCGGCTTCGCGGCCGCCGGCGCCGCGGACTCCGCCGCGCCCTCCTTTGCGCCCGCCTTCGGCGGCGCGTCCGGGTTGGGCGGCACGACCTTCGGAATCGCCACCGGATCCACGATGGTCTCGAGTCCCGCCCAGACGCCTTCCCCCGTCTGCAGGTTCAGGACGGCGAGGCGCCGCACGTCCTGGGCGTCCCCCACCTTGGCGCGGCTCACGATGTCCTCGGTGAACGCGGACTCGCTGACGTAGCGAGGCACGTCGGCCACGCGCGCCTGCGCGCGCTCGGAGACCACCAGGTAGGCGTGCACGCCATCGGCGGAGAGCGCCGCATCGATGACGGACTGCCGTTCCGCGAGGTCGAACCGCGGCAGCGCACGCTCCTGCTCGCGGGCCTCGCGCCGCTCGCGCCGCGCGCGGGCTTCCTCGACCCACTTGATGAGGTCCTGCTCCTCGGCACGCAGGAAGCGCTGGCTGTCGGTCAGCCGCGGGTCCGGCACCTTCGGACGAACGTCGGTCAACTGGATGAGGCCACCCGTCCGCCCGTCGTCGATCGGCACGAGATAGAGGTTGTTCTCGCGCACGAAGGTGACGGCGCGGCCGTCACGCGTCCAGCGCGGGCTCGCCTCGGCGGCCGTCGTGCGCGTGATGTCGATGCGCGTCCGCGCAACCGTATCGATGATGACGACGTCGCCGCGATCGGTTCCGAGGATGCGGCGGCGCTCCGCATCCCACTGCCCCGTGACGAGCGGAGCCTCCAGGCGCTCGGCCTCGGTCAGCTTTTGGGGCGCCCCGCCCGCGCGCGGAACCATCCATGTGTCCGCGATGTCCTCGCCCGGTGTCCGCCACTCGAAGTAGAGCGTCTGTGAGTCCCCCGACCACCGCAGGCCGCTCGGCGGGTACCCGACCAGTTCCGGCCCGCGCATGATGCTGTCCACGGTGAGCGGAAACGCGGCCGCGGGGCCCGGGGCCTGCTCGGCGCGCGTGACGGCGACCGAGAGCAGCAGGAGGATCAGGATCTGGACTCTGGACATGGGGAAATACTGTAAGCGAAAGGAAGGAAGGTGGTCCCCTCCCGGCGTCAGCGTGTCGATGAGGCGAACGTGTCGCAGGCGTCGATCGTGCCGCTGGTCAGGCCCTGGCGCAGCCACTGGGCCCGCTGTTCCGAGGAGCCGTGCGTGAAGCTCTCGGGCACGACGCGGCCCTGGGACTGGCGCTGGATGCGATCGTCGCCGATGGCGGCGGCGGCGCGGAGGCCCTCCTCGACGTCGCCCGGCTCGAGCAGGCTCTGCTGCTCGGCGTGGTTGCCCCACACGCCCGCAAAGCAATCGGCCTGCAGTTCGAGGCGCACCGAGAGCTGGTTGGCTTCCACCTGCGACGCACGCTGCTGCAGGCGCGAGACCTGCGCGTTCACGCCCAGCACGTTCTGGATGTGGTGCCCGACCTCGTGCGCGACAACGTAGGCCTGCGCGAAGTCGCCGGGCGCGCCGAAGCGCTGGTCGAGCTCCCGGAAGAACGACAGGTCCAGGTACACCTTGCTGTCCGCCGGACAGTAGAAGGGCCCCGTGGCGGCCGAGGCCGAGCCGCAGGCCGACTGCACCGCGTCGTTGAACAGCACCAGCGTCGGCGCCGGGTAGCGCTCGCCCGCCTGCGCGAAGATCTGGCCCCACGTGTCCTCGAGATCCCCGAGGACGCGCTTGATGAAGATGGACTGCTCGTCATCGGCGGGCGGCGGGCCCTCCACCATTTCCGGCTGTCCGCCGGGGACGCCGCCGGTCATCTGGAGGAGCGACAAGGGGTTCGTGCCCGTCAGCCAGGACACGAGCAGGATGATGAGCAGCATCCCGATGCCGCCGCCCCCGATCCCGGCCGGACCGCGCATCCGCATGCCGCGGCGGTCTTCGACGTTCGTGCTCTGGCGCTGGTTCTCGAGGCGCATGGGACACAGCTTACACCGGCTGTGTTAACATCGAACGTTTGGGCTGGTGCTCGCGGAGCTCAACTGAATGATTGCTGTCAACGACGTCTCCATGCGCTACGGGTCGAAGGTGCTCTTCGACGAGGTGACGACCGCCTTCCTGCCGGGCCGCCGCTACGGCCTGACCGGCCCGAACGGCGCCGGCAAGTCCACCTTCATGAAGCTCCTCACGGGGGAACTCCAGCCCCAGAAGGGCTCCGTCGTGCGGCCCGCCAGGCTCGGCGTCCTGCGCCAGGACCAGTTTGCCTTCGATCGGTTCCGCGTCATCGACACGGTCATCATGGGCAATGCGCGCCTCTGGGCCACGCTCGAGGAGCGCGACTTCCTGTACGCCAAGCCCGAGATGACGCACGACGATGGGATGCGCCTCGGCGAGCTCGAGGGCATCGTGGGCGAAGAGGACGGGTACACGGCCGAGAGCGATGCGGCCATCCTGCTCCAGGGCCTGGACATTCCCGATGCCCTGCACGAGCGGCCGATGAGCGAGCTCCAGGGCGGACAGAAGGTGCGGGTCCTGCTCGCGCAGGCGCTCTTCGGGCGCCCGCAGGCACTGCTGCTCGACGAGCCGACGAACCACCTGGACCTGGACTCCATTCACTGGGTGCAGGACTTCCTCGTCCGCTACGACGGCACGCTCATCGTCATCTCGCACGACCGCCACTTCCTGAACGGCGTCTGCACGCACACGGCGGACATCGACTACCAGACGATCATCACCTACACCGGCGGGTACGACGAGATGGTCGTCGCCAAGACGCAGATCCGATCGCGCGTCGAGGCCGACAACGCCCAGCGCGAGAAGAAGATCGCGCAGCTCAACGACTTCATCGCCCGCTTCTCCGCCGGCACGCGCTCGAGCCAGGTGCAGTCGCGGCGCAAGGAGGTCGAGCGCCTGCAGACCACCGAGCTCGCGCGCTCGAACATCCAGCGGCCCTACATCCGGTTCACGCTGAACCGCCCGTCGGGCCGGACCGTCCTCGAAGCCGCCGGCCTGACCAAGGCGTTCGGCGCCCACACGGTCATCGACGGGTTCGACACCATCATCAGCCGCGGCGAGAAGATCGTGCTCGCGGGGCGCAACGGCCAGGGCAAGACGACCATGCTCAAGGCCCTGCTCTCCGATGCCCCGGGGCGGCCGGCCGCGCCGGAGGATCTCGATGCCGGCACGATGCGGTGGGGCCACGAGGTCTCGGTCGGCTACTTCCCGCAGGACCATACCGGCCTGATCGAGAAGGGCCTGACGGCCGCGGAGTGGCTGCACGGCTTCGATCCCGATGCCTCCCGCCAGGACATCCACGGCCTGCTCGGCCAGATGCTGTTCAGCGGCGAGGAAGGCCTGAAACCGACGGAGGCGCTCTCCGGCGGTGAGACCGCCCGCCTGCTCTTCTGCCGCATCATGCTGCAGAAGCCGAACGTGCTGATCCTCGACGAGCCGACCAACCACCTCGACCTCGAGTCCATCAACGCGCTCAACGTGGCCCTGCAGAAGTACGAGGGCACCGTCCTCCTGGTCACGCACGACCAGGACCTGCTGGAAGAGGTGGGCACGCGCGTCTGGCACTTCGACAACGGCCGGATCCAGGACTTCAAGGGCACCTACGAGGAGTACGCCGCGACGCTCGCCTGATCGCGCCGGCGCCGGCCGCGCTCGTCCCGGGCGCGGCGCGCTGGTAAGATCCCGCCATGCGGGAGCGTGCGACCCGGGGCATCGGCATCGCTGCCGCCCTGGCCTACTCGGCGCTGATCGTCTGGCTCAACGTCTCGCAGCCGCAGACGCTCGCCGAGGTCACGGGCGGCCTGACGGCGTCCGTGGGCGCGTATCGCGTGGACGCGACCGCCTACGAGGACGGACGCCGCTTCTTCCTGGCCGATCGCTTCGTCGAAGCCCGTGCCGCCTTTGCCCGCGCCGATCCTGCCTCGCGCGATCCCCTCACGCAGTTCTATGTGGCCTACAGCTACTACCGCCAGGGCTGGGGCCGCCTCTCGCACGATGACGCGCTCTACGCGGAGGGCCTGAAGGCCATCGATCGCGCCATCGCCGTGGCGCCGAACGGCCGCATTGCCGTGGACGATGACGGGCTGGGGCTGCGCACTGCCGACGAGCTGCGGGCCGAACTCGAGGCGGGCATGACCACAGAACTCTCGGACCTGAATCCCCTCCGCGTCTTCCGGACCCGCCAATGACGGCCACACGTGAGGCCCTGACGCTGCCGCTGCTGTTCCTGTCCGTCGTGCTGCTGGGCGGCTTCCGCCTGACGGTGCCGGTGCAGGTGATGCCGCCGACGGTCTTCTCGCTCGTGCTGGCCACGCTGCTGATGGCCGCCTTCGTGCAGAGCGGCACGCTGGCCCCGGAGCGCCTCCTGCGGCCGGAGCGCGCGACGCTGGCCAACGTGAACGGCGGCATCGTGCTCGTGACCGCGTTCGCCGCCACCGCGCAGATCCTCTCGCTCGTCGTCCCCGACTCCGGCCTGCCGGCGCTCGTCTTCGGCGTGTTCCTGTTCGTGGTGATCCTGCTCGTACTCTCTGCCTCCCTCGACCGCGTCCGGCTGCTCCGCGCCCTCGCGGTGATGCTCGGCTCGGCGTTCGTGCTCAAGTTCGTCGTGCTCGCGGCCCTGTCCTCCCCCGCCGGCGGCCGTGTCGCGCGCGCGCTCCAACTGCTCTTCGAGGGCGTGACGCTCGGGATGGTCGCCCAGGTGGAGGTGTCCCCCGGCGCCGGCTACGTCGCGTTCCTGGCGCTCGGGCTCTACCTCGCCGCGATCTCACTCCTGCCGTCGGCCGGCTGGGTGAACGTCCGGCGCATCGCCCCGCCGCTGGATCACCCCGGCAGCGTCCTCTCCGCCGAGCGGTCAACGGCAGGCCAGATCACCCGATCGCCGTGAGCCAACCCTTGCCACATTTGACGGTTCGTGCGACAATGGCAAGTTCGTTATAGAGGAGACTAGAGCGCAGGAATAGAGATTGGCGTTGCCGATTCCCGGCCGTTGAATTTCCCTCAGTAAGAGCGTCCTTCACGCTCCAGCCCATACGTGAATCCAGCCAGAAATCGTTTTGTGCCCGCGCGGCGCCAGGGGCCGCCGCGGCGCGGTGGTCGTCCGTCTTCCCGTTTTGCCCCCCGGCAGGTCCAGGCACCGCCGCCACCCGTGTTCGAGTCCGCTCCGCACGACGACACCCCTGTCGCGTTCGACACGCTCGGGCTCGATAGCCGCCTGGTCCGCGCCATCGCGGATCTGGGCTTCACCCAGACCACGCCGGTGCAGAGCGCGGTGTTTCCCGCCGTCTCCGCCCGCCAGGATCTCGTGGCCTGCGCGCAGACCGGCACCGGCAAGACCGTGGCCTTCCTGCTGCCGCTCCTGCAGCGGCTGCTCACCACGCCGGCGACCCGCCGCGGCACGCGGGCAATGATTCTCGCGCCGACGCGCGAGCTCGCCAGCCAGATTGCCGACGACGCGCGGTCGCTGACGCGGCACACGCGCCTGTCCGGCGTGACCGTCTGCGGCGGGATGAGCATGGGCGCCCAGGCCCGCGCCCTCCGCTCGGGCGTGGACATCGTGGTGGCGACGCCGGGCCGGCTGATCGACCACATGACCAACGGCGCGATCGCGTTCGACGGCGTCGAGGTGCTCGTGCTGGACGAGGCGGACCGCATGGTGGACATGGGCTTCTGGCCCGACGTCCAGCGGATCGTCGCGGCGCTGCCGGCATCGCGGCAGACGCTGCTGTTCTCCGCCACGACATCGCACGACGTGATGAAGGCGGCGAAGTCCATCATGCGCGACGCGGTGATGATGCAGATTGGCAAGGCCGGCGGCCTGGCCAGCACCATCACGCACGTCAGCCATCACCTGCCGACCGACGCCAAGGCCGGCTGGCTGAGCACCTTCCTGACACGGACGCCGAAGCACGCACTGATCTTCGTGCGCACGAAGCATCGCGCGGACCGGCTGGTGCAGACGCTGGCCGCCAACGGCCACCAGTGTGCGCCGCTCCATGCCAATCGCTCGCAGAGCCAGCGGGAAGCGGCAGTGGCCGGCTTCAAGTCCGGGCGCTACCGCGTGCTGGTCGCGACCGACATCGCGGCGCGCGGGCTGGACGTGGACGGCATCGGCCACGTCATCAACTTCGAGGTCCCGCCGACGGTGGAGACCTACGTGCACCGCGTCGGCCGGACCGGCCGCGCGGAGGCCACGGGCACGGCGGTCACGCTCGTGTCGCCGGAAGAGCGTGGCGCGATGCGCTCGCTCGAACGCGCGCTCAAGCTGACCATCGGGCAGGCCGGCCAGGCCGAAGGCATCGGCGCCTAGGCGCGCCGGACACCGGCCGGCAGGCGGCCGGCTCACGCACGCAAGACGGGCGGCACACGCGTGCCGCCCGTCTTGTGTACCGC
>CAZUGF010000022.1:46338-49730 GCA_964619705.1 uncultured Bifidobacteriaceae bacterium | reverse complement strand
AACCAGGTGGCGCCGCCGGCGCTGTCCGCCGGGGCCCTGCACCAGATCGGCTCGCTGAAGGACATTCGCCAGGGCATGACCACGGTCGATCGGAAGATCGACATCGGGCTCTATCTGGGCCTCCTGCACCAGCGCCGCGATGCGCGGCTCTCGGCACTGACGAACTTCCGCTTCGTGCAGCCGGACGCCGACGGCCGCCTGCGCGTCGACCTCGCGCTCGGGGACGCGGATGGCCTGAAGGCCACGCTCGATCACCTGACCGCGCTCGACGCGACCATCGAGTCCGCGAGCGCCGCCTATCGGGTCATCACCGCGCGCGTGCGCTTCGACGACCTCGAGCCGCTGGCCGCCCTGCCCGCCGTCAGCCGCGTCAGACGGCCCGTGGAAGGGATGACCAGCCAGATGCCGGTGCGCGTCTCCGAGGGAGACATCACGCACGGCGTCGAGGAGGCGCGAGCCATCTTCGGCGTCACCGGCATCGGCGTGAGGGTCTGCGTGCTGTCCGACGGCGTGAACTCGCTCCCCGTCGTGCAGGCCAGCGGCGAGCTGCCCGCCGACGTGGACGTGCTGGCCGGCCAGGCGGGGAACGGCGACGAAGGCACCGCCATGCTCGAGATCATCCACGACCTGGCGCCGGAAGCCACGCTCGCCTTTGCCACGGCCGGCCCCTCGCAGGCACAGTTCGCGCAGAACATCCTCGCACTGGCAGCCACCGGCTGCCATGTCATGGTCGATGCCTACAGCTACGCGGACGAGTCGCCCTTCCAGGACGGGCCTGTCGCCCAGGCGGTGGACACGGTCGCCGCCGCCGGCGTGGCGTACTTCTCCGCGGCCGGCGACGACGGCAACGCGAACGACGCGACGTCCGCCACGTGGGAGGGCGACTTCAACGCCAACGGCACGGTCGGCCCCCTGCCCGGCGCCGGGGAGGCCCACAACTTCGGCGACGGCGGGCAATCGATCCTGGTCACGCAGGGGGCAAGTCAGGTGGTCCTCACCTGGGCCGAACACTACGACCTCGGCGGTGGCCAGGCCTCGACCGATCTGGATCTCTATATCCTCAACGGCGCGTTGACGGTCGTGTTCGACGCCAGCACCGCCACGCAGGACGGCGTCGACGGCGACGATCGCGCGGTCGAGGTCACAGGCCCGGCGTTCGCCGGCGAACGCCTTGTCGTCACGCGGTCGGCAGCGGGCTCGACCTCGAGCCCGCCGATGTTCAACCTGCTGGCCGTCCGCGGACGCCTCGATCCCGCCCTGGCCACCAGCGGCGCGACGCGCGGACACAGCGCGGCGGAAGGTGCGATCAGCGTGGCGGCGGCGCCGGCGACGCCACCCGATGGTCCCTTTCCGGGACCGTTCACGCCGGCGAGCGTGAGCGAGACGTTCACCTCGGATGGCCCGCGCCGGATCATCCTGAACCCCGATGGCAGCGAGATCACGCCCGGCAATCGCACGAACACGGGTGGCGTCGTGCGCCAGAAGCCGGACCTCACGGCGGCCGACGGCGTCACCACGTCCCTTCCCGCATTCAACCCGTTCGGCGGCACATCGGCGGCCGCCCCGCACGCGGCTGCGATCGCCGCGCTGATGAAGAGCGCTGTCCCGACGGTGACGCTGGCGGAACTGCGGGCCGGCCTGATCGCCTCGGCGATTGACATCGAAGCCCCCGGCGTGGACCGCGACACCGGCGCCGGCATCGTCATGGCGCGCGCCGCGCTGGAGGCCGTTGGCGCCCCCGCGGCTGCCCTGCTGCAGGCCGGGGCACCGGTGACCACGGAGGTCAGCGGCGACAACGACACCGTCATCGAACCGAACGAGGTCTGGGACATCGCGTTTCCGCTGACGAACAACGGCGGCGCCCCGGCCACGGGCATCACGGCCACGCTGACCTCCGCGACGCCCGGCGTGACCGTGGTCAACGCGACGGCCACGTATCCCGACCTGGCGCCCGGCGCCACCGGGAACGCCGCCACGCCGCTCCGGTTCAACGTCATCGGCGTGTCGTGCGGCAGCACGATCGGGCTCACGCTGACGGCACACTACAGCGGCGGCGTCACGCCCAGCCGGACCTTCCCGGCCCTGCTCGATATCGGCGCGCCCGGGGCCGTCACCACCTACAGCTACACGGGTCCGGCCGTGCCCATTCCCGACGGCCTGGACCTGAGCGGCAGCGCACCGGGTGCACCCGCCGCCGCACCGCTGGCGGTGGCCGGCACGGGGAACATCTTCAGCCTCAACGTCCGCATCGACGGCCCGACCTGCACGAACGCGGGCGGCGCCACGACGGTCGGCCTCGATCACACCTTCGCGGGCGACTTGCGGATCGGCCTCGTCTCGCCGGGCGGAACGACAGTCGCACTCGTCACCAACGCCGGCGGCAGTGGCAACAACTTCTGCCAGACCGTGCTCGACGACGAAGCCGCCGCGTCGATTCAGAACGTCTTCAGTGGCCAGGCGCCGTTCACCGGCACCTTCAGGCCGGCCGGGAGGCTGTCGGTGCTCCGCAGCGAGCCTGTCGCGGGCAACTGGCAGCTGAGGGCCCAGGACTTCTACAGCCGGGACATCGGCAGCATCCGTGCCTGGTCGCTGCTCGTCACCGAGGCCGTCTGCGATGCACCGGATCAGCCCCCCATCCTCGTGGTTCCGCCGAACCAGACGACGCCGGAGGATCAGGTGCTCGGTCCGATCGCCTTCACGGTGGACGACGCGCTCACGCCGCCGTCCGCCCTCGTCGTGTCGGCCGCGTCATCGAACGGCGCCGTTGTCGCGCCGAGCGGCCTGGTGCTCGGCGGCAGCACCACGACCCGCACGCTGACCATCACGCCGGTCGCCGGAGCGTTCGGCGACACGACCATCACGCTCAGCGTCTCGGACGGGACGTCGGTCACGAGCGGCGCCTTCGTGCTGGCCGTGACCGAGGTCGACGACCCGCCGACCATCACGCCCATTCCGGCGCAGACGGTGCCGGAGAACGGGACGCTGGCCCCGGTGCCCTTCACGATCGGCGACGAGGACACGCCGGTCGGGTCGCTCGTGGTCTCTGCGACCTCGTCCAACACGTCGCTCGTGCCGAACAACGCGCTGATCCTTGGCGGCAGCGGCACGACGCGCACGATCGGCGCGGTCCCAATCCCCAACCAGACCGGCGACACGGCGATCACCGTCGCCGTCAGCGACGGGACGACGAGCACGGCGACGACCTTCCTGCTGACCGTCGCCCAGGCGCCGATTCCGTTCGCGCCGACCGACCTCGTCGCCAGCACGAGCGGCAGTACCGTCTCCCTGACGTGGGTGCCGCCGATCGGCGGCGCCGCACCGGCCTGGTACATCGTCGAGGCGAGCACGACACCCTTCGGCACGACGCTGCCGGTCACGACAGTGGCCGCGCC
>CAZUGF010000022.1:43011-46238 GCA_964619705.1 uncultured Bifidobacteriaceae bacterium | reverse complement strand
CGGGCGCGCTTCCGGACGGCACCTATTTCGTGCGCATCCGCGCGCGGGCCGGTGCAGCGATCGGCGCGCCCTCGAACGAGATGGCCTTCACCGTCGGCAGCGCGTCGTGCGCAGGGCCGCCGGTGGCACCGGTCCTCCTGACGCCATCCGTGGCGCCGGGGCTCGTCACCGGCACGTGGCTGCCGCCCGTGCCCGGTGAGGCGGACACGTACCACATCGCGCTGGGGACGACGCCCGGCGCATCCGACCTGCTCGCCATCGAGACGCTGTCGTCGGCTACCGCCGTGCACGCGTCCACGCCGGCGCCCGGCACGTACTACGTGACCGTGCATGCCGGGAACGCCTGCGGCATCAGCGCGGCGTCCAACAGCGTCGCCCTCGTGGTGCCGCCGGTCACGCCGCTGCCCGCGGCACCGGCGTCGTTCAATGCGGCCGTGGCCGGCCGTACCGCCACGCTCACGTGGACAGCACCGGCAGGCGCCCGACCCATCGCGTATCTCGTCGAAGCCGGCTCCGCGCCCGGGTTGGCCAACTACGCGCTGATACCGGTGGGAGCCGGGGCGACGTCGCTGACCGTGCCCGGCGTGCCGCCAGGCGTGTACCACGTGCGTGTCCGCGCGGTCACGGCCGGCGGCGCCGGACCGGCCAGCAACGAGGTGTTGCTGACCGTGCAGTGAGCAGATCGGGGAGGTCCGGAGCGATGGGCCCGCGCCGTCGCTCCGGACTGACCGCCACCTCGGGTGCGAGGCCGTCCCCGAGCCGTCCCCCGTTCAGTGATCGAGCGAGTCGATCTCCCGTGACATCCACTCCTCGCGGAGTGCGTCGCCGAACGCACGGTGCACCCGCCGCAGCCGCCCGAGCATCTCCGTGTCGCGGAGCAGGTCCACCACGCGGGGCTGCTCCTCGAGCGATGCGGGGACCGACACGAGCAGCTGGCGACAGGCGCGCAGCCCGGGCAGGCTGGCCTCGAGATCCCGGCGGATGGCCTCCATCTGCCACGCTGCCAGGAGTCCCTCCTCGAGCGCCGCGTCGCCGAGGCCGCACAGGAGGGCGCACCAGTGGTAGTACGCGCCGAACGGATGGTCGGCGACCGGGTCTTCGTCGTACACCCATCCGTCGGCCAGTTCCCGCTCGAAGCGCGCCAGTGCCTCGTCGGCCCACGTCCAGTGACGAGCCAGGCACGCGAGCCGATCGACGGACGCGCGGCTCAGCGCTCCACACGCCGGTACGTCCGCCGCCATGCGCCCCGCCAGCGTCGTGCTCATGACGTTCACCGGCCCGGGACCGCCGCGGGCACCGGTGCACCCTGCGTCAACCATTCCTGGAAGCGCACCTCGCCCAGGCGTGCGCCATCGGCCGGGACGAGCATGCGCTCGCTCAGCATGGCGCCGAAGTATCGCGCCTGCGGATCCGCGACCACCTCGCGGGAATCCTGGCGGGCCTTCAAGGCGCCGCGCACCAGCTCGTCGAGACGGATCTGCTCCGGCCCGGCGGCCTCGACCACGCCGTTGATCGGGGCGCCGACCGCCACGCGGCCCACGGCCTTCGCCACGTCGTCCGCGGCCATGGGCTGGATGAGCACAGGGGCCAGCCGGACGGTGTTGCCGTCGGTCGCCGCGGCGGCGATCGCCTTGATGAACTCGAAGAACTGCGTGGCGTGCACGATCGAGTACGGGATGCCCGACTCCCGGATCATCTGCTCCTGCGCGATCTTCGCGCGGAAGTAGCCGCTCTCCGACAGGCGTTCGGTCCCGACCACCGACAGCGCGACGTAGTGCGTCACGCCGGCGGCCGCCGACGCGTCGAGGAGGTTCTTCGTCGCGGTCGTGAAGAACGTCATGACCGCCGCGTCGTCGAATGACGGCGAGTTCGAGACGTCGACGACGACGGACGCGCCTTGCAGGACTTCGGCCAGGCCGTCGCCGGTGATCGTGTTGACGCCGGTGTCCGGCGCCGCCGCCACCGCGTCGTGGCCGCGTTCGCGCAGCCTGGCGACGAGCTTCGAGCCGATGAGACCGGTGCCGCCGATGATGACGAGTTTCATGTGTGTTGTCCTTTCCGTTGCGTGGGTCGATGTGATGTTGCGACGCGTGTACTCGACAGGACCGGGTGCCCGTCCGACTTGTGACAGCCCGGCGCGCGCTACCTCACCGCGGCACCGATGTCGTCCGCGATCGCTGCGGCGACGGAGGGCCGACCTCCCGCCAGCAGGCCGTTGACCTCCGCATAGGGGACGAGACGCGCCAGGCCGGCGAAGCTGCCTTCTTCCCGCAGCGTCTGCGCCGCGTGCATGAAGCCGGTCCATGCGGCCAGGGCCAGGGCGCCGCCGACGCTGATCCGCCGGACGCCGAGTGCAGCGATCTCCCTGACACTCAGGCCGATGTTCCGGACCACGAGGAGGTTGAGCGGCTTCGGCGCCACCGCGTCGACGAGCGCCTTGATCTCGGCCGGGTTCTGCGGCCCCGGGGCGAAGAGCACGTCGGCGCCGGCCGCGGCGTATGCCTGCAGGCGCCGGACCGTCTCCCGGAACGGGTCGGGATGGCCGACGTGGTAGCACTCGGCGCGGGCCGTCAGCAGGACGTCCTCCCCGGATCGATCGATGGCCTCCCGCGCCGCGCGGAGCCGTGCCACAGCGATCGGCAGGTCGTACAGGGGCGCCACGGGATCGCCGGTCGCGTCCTCGATCGACAAGCCCGCCACGCCCGTGGCGATACACAGCGCGACACTCTCGGCCACGTCCTCCGGCTCACGGCCGTAGCCGGACATGAAGTCCGCGCTCACCGGCAGGTCCACCGCCGCCGTGATGCTGGCGATGTAGTCAAGCGTCCGCTCCCGCGTGACGACGACCCCCTCGCCGGAGTCCGGCAGCCCCTGCGAGAACGCGAAGCCGGCACTGGTCGTGGCCAGGGCCGGGTATCCCAGGTGCTGCAGGTAGCGGGCGGAGCCCACGTCCCACGGGTTCGGAATCACGAAGCATCCCCGCTCGTGAAGAGTCCGGAAGGCACGGCGCCTGGCGGCCGCCGAGACGTCCCGGCTGGAATGAGGCTTCCCGGCGACGAGGCCGGGCACGCACGGCAATGACTGGGACAGGTTCATCGTGAGGCTCCCTTTGGCTGCTGAATGACGTCGCGTACGCACGCGCGCACCCGCGTGTTCGAACGGGGCCGGCCGCGCCATCACGGCCGCCTCGCGTTCACTGCTGGCGCTACAGACAACATGCGCCGCTG
>CAZUGF010000022.1:0-42911 GCA_964619705.1 uncultured Bifidobacteriaceae bacterium | reverse complement strand
GCCATCACGGCCGCCTCGCGTTCACTGCTGGCGCTACAGACAACATGCGCCGCTGTTCCGTGACACTCGACCCCTGGCGCCTGGCCCACACCCATCGCCGCCGCGCGGCGGACGCTGTCACATCGCGGCGTGACGCACGGTCTTGGCGAGCGGAGTCCCGATCGCAGGTACGCAGCCAATCGCGGGACGACGGATTGATGGAGGGGCACGATGACCGATCAACCGAACGCGAACGACGACGCGCCCGCCCGGCCGATGACTGCAGACGAAACGCGCGCAGCCACGGACGCCACCCCGGCGCGGCCGGACGCCCGGGCGGCCACCGCCGCGGACTGCGACCACCCGTCCGGGTGCCTGGACGCCGTGGCGGGCGGCGAGTACCTCGACGATCGCATCCGTCTGAACGACTGAACCATCCCTGGCAAACGCCGGCTGCCAGAAGGCGAGAGACGACGTGATCGAGACCACCCCTGCGGCGCCCCTCACGAGCGACGCGCACGCATCACTCATGTTCCCGAAGCTGACGCCCGCGCAGATCGCGCGCGTGGCCGCCCATGGCGTGGCGCGTCCGATCACGCGCGGGGAAGTCCTGATCGAAGAGGGCCAGACGGATGTCCCGTTCTTCGTCGTCAGGTCCGGCGAGATCGAGGTGATCCGCCCGTCCGGCCTGGGCGATCTGGTGATCGCCGTCGACGGTCCGGGACACTTCACCGGCGAGGTCAGCATGCTCCTCGGCCGTCCCGCCCTGATGCGCATCAGGGCTCGCGCGTCTGGTGAAGTCGTTCAACTGACACGTGACCAGATGCACGCGCTGATTCAGACCGATGCGGAGATGAGCGACGTGCTGATGAAGGCGCTCATCCATCGGCGGGTCGCGCTGGTGGCGCAGGGGCTCGGGGACGTGCTGGTCATCGGCGCCGCCGGCTCCGCGGGGACGCTCCGCATCAAGGAGTTCCTCACGCGCAACGGCCATCCGTTCGCGTACCTCGATCGCGATCGCGACGCCGATGTGCCGTATCTGCTCCAGCGCTTCCACGTGGACTCTGTCGACCTGCCCGTCGTGATCTATCGCGGCGAGACCGTGCTGACGCGGCCGAGCAACCGGGCAATCGCCGATCGTCTCGGCTTCAACGAACGCATCGACCCGGACCACCTGCGCGATGTCGTCATCGTCGGCGCGGGACCGGCCGGTCTGGCGGCCGCCGTGTACGCCGCTTCCGAAGGCCTTGATGCGCTGGTCATCGAGGCGAGTTCACCGGGGGGCCAGGCGGGCTCGAGCTCGAGAATCGAGAACTACCTCGGGTTCCCGGCCGGAATCTCAGGCAGGGATCTGGCCGGGCGCGCCTACGCCCAGGCGCAGAAGTTCGGTGCGGGCGTCATGATCGCCAAGGCCGCCGCGGGGCTGACACGGGACGAGCTCGGGTACGGCGTGAGGCTGGACGACGGGGCGATGGTCCCGGCCCGCGCAGTGGTCATCGCCACAGGCGCCAGGTACCGGAAGCCACCGCTCGCGAACATCGGGCAGTTCGAAGGCGCCGGCGTCTACTACAGCGCCACCTTCATGGAGGCCCAGCTCTGCGACGGCGACGAGGTCATCGTCGTCGGCGGGGCCAACTCGGCCGGCCAGGCCGCGGTGTTCCTGGCACAGACGGCAGCGCGCGTGCACCTGATCGTCCGATCCCGCAGCCTGTCGAAGAGCATGTCGCGATATCTGATCCGGCGCATCGAAGACACCCCGGCCATTCAGGTCAGCACGAGCACCGAGGTCGTGGCGCTCGAGGGAGGTGCACACCTGGAACGCGTGCAGTGGCGCGACGGCGCGGGCCACGTCACGAGTCGCGACGTCAGGCACGTGTTCCTGATGACCGGGGCCGAGGCGAACACGGCCTGGCTGAGCAGCCGCGTCGCGCTCGACGAGCATGGTTTCGTCAAGACGGGGCCGGACCTGACGCCGGAGGACCTGGCCGCGGCCCGGTGGCCGCTCGAGCGTTCACCGTACCTGCTCGAGACATCGTTGCCGGGCGTGCTCGCCGTGGGGGACGTCCGCTGCGGCAACATCAAGCGCGTGGCATCGGCCGTCGGGGAGGGATCGATTGCCGTGTCGTTCGTCCATCGCGTGCTGGCCGAGCCGCGTGCCGGCGTTGGAGACCCCCGATGACCAGGTCCCGGAGGCGTGCGACAGCGCCGGCTGGCGGAGCCCGGATCGCGGGCGAGGCCGGGCCTCGCCCACTGCCGGGAATGCGCTGACGCTGTCAGCCGTCCGATCCGGCGCTGAGCGACGTCTCGGGTCGGGCGATCTGCCAGGGCGCGGCAACGCCCGCCAGCTTGCTCGGCCGCATCAGCCACCTGACCCGGGTGATGCCCTCCGGCGAGGCATCGACGGACACGAGCCCGACAGCGATGCCATCGCGCGAGATGAGCGTGCACGGTTGCCCGTTGGCGTCCAACCGAGAGAGCGTGACGCCGCTCCAGAAGTGCGCCGAGACAGCCACGACAAACCTGGCGACGCGCGTGCGGCCGACGACCGGGACACGCGCGGCACGGACGACGCCGCCGCCGTCGGAGGTGGAGATCACGTCCGCGGCCAGCAGGCTCTCGAGCCCGGCAAGGTCACCCGAGCGGGCCGCCGCGATGAACGCATCGAGGAGGCGCTGCTGCTCGAGCGGGCTGACGGGCGCCCGCCGTTCGCTCGCCACATGGCCCCGCGCCCGGGTCACGAGCTGGCGGGCATTGGACTCCTCGATCCGGAGGATGGCTGCAATCTCGCGGTACGGATGGTTGAACGCCTCTCGAAGGATGTACGCGGCGCGTTCCGTCGGCGTCAGCTTCTCCAGCAGCACGAGCACGGCGAAGTTCAGCGCCTCGCCACGCTCAGCCCCCAACCGCGGATCGACGCTCGTATCGACAGGCTCAGGCAGCCAGGGGCCCACGTACGTTTCCCGGCGCGCGCGCGCGGACTGCAGGACGTTGATCGCCAGGCGTGTCACGGCGGTCACGAGGAAGGCCTCGGCGCTGTGAACGGCGCTGCGGTCCGTTGTCTGCCACCGGAGCCACGCGTCCTGGACGAGATCCTCAGCCTCCGCAGCGCTGCCGAGCATGCGATAGGCAATCCCGAACAGCCGCCGTCGCACCTGCAGGAACGCCGACAGGCCGTCGTCCGCGTCGCCTGCGGCGGTACGGGTGTCGGCCGGGGCGATCGCGACGCTCCCTGTCGAGATGTCATGGGCCGGCACGTCAAGCGCAGTCATCATGTTGGTCTCCTGTGGAATCGCCAGGCCCATCCGCGGGCCCGGTCGTCCTCAGGCAAGGCGCGGGCCATCCGGGCCCGGGCAGAATTGCGGGGATTCTCGTGAGGCCAGCGTCGCGAGACCTCGCAAGTCACGAGGTTTCGCGAGGGCGCTTGCTAGGAGCCGGGACGAGCGAACCTGTCCTTGTCGATCTTCAGGTGCCTGATCTTCGACTCGAGGGTCGAGGGTGGGATGCCGAGCCTGGCGGCCGCACCGTGGGTGCCGGCCACCTTCCCACGGCTCTCTCGCAGCGCCGCTTCGATCATCCCGCGCTCCTGATCGGCCAGCGTCTGCGTCAGCCGTCCCGACGGGTCCGGCCGGCCGGGCGCCTGCTCCGCGAGCCACACCTCGTCAATCGAGAACGTGCTGCCGCTGCAGAGGATGACGGACCGCTCGACGATGTTCTGCAGCTCGCGGATGTTGCCGGGCCAGGGATAGCGCTCGCACAGCTCCAGTGTCCGCTTCTCGATCGTATGGATGCGCTTCGCCATCTGGTCGGCAAACCGCTTGACGAAGTACTCGACGAGCATGCGGATGTCGTCACGCCGCTCGCGGAGCGGCGGTACCTGGACGGGGAAGACGTTCAGCCTGTAGAACAGGTCCGCCCGGAACGTCCCGGCAGCGACAGCCGCCGGCATGTCGCGGTTGGTCGCGGCGATGACGCGCACGTCCACGGAGATGGGCCGGGTGCCGCCCACGCGCTCGCACTGGCGCTCCTGCAGCACGCGGAGGAGCGCCAACTGCGTGTCCAGCGGCACTTCGCCGATCTCGTCGAGAAAGATCGTGCCGCCGTGGGCCAGCTCGAAGCGGCCGCGGCGCTGCTGTACCGCCCCCGTGAACGCCCCTTTTTCGTGGCCGAACAGCTCCGACGCAATGAGCGACGGTGGGATGGCGGCGCAGTTCACGCTGACGAACGCCCGGCCCGCCCGGCGCGAGTGCTTGTGGATGGCGCGGGCAATCAGCTCCTTCCCGGTCCCGGTCTCCCCGGTCACCAGGACCGTCGCGTCCGTCGGCGCCACCTTCGACACATGGGAAAGGGTCGTCTTCAGCGCCTTCGAGGCGCCGACGATCTCCTCGAACATGAAGGCCTGGTCGACCTCCTCCCGCAGGGCCAGGTTCTCCTCCTGGAGCCGGTCCTTCAGGCGTTCGATCTCCGTCAGTGACGATTGCAGGCGCCCTTCGGAGGCCTTCCGTTCGTCGATGTCGGTCATCAGGACGTACCACCGGATGATGCGTCCCTCATCGTCGAGCAGGGGCACGCCCCTGAGCTGGAACCATCGGTACACGCCGTCGGCGCGCCGCATGCGATGCTCGATGCCGTAGGGTTGGCCGGTCGCCACCGCGTTTCGCCACGCGTCGGCCACGCCCGGCAGGTCGTCCGGGTGCACGGCGTCAGTCATGCCCCACTGCCGCAGCTCCTCGAGGGTCCGGCCGAAGTACTCGTGGACCTGGCGGTTGACGTGCTCGACCTCGCCTTCGGCCGTCATCGTCGCGATCAGCGCGGGGATCGTGTCCACGATGAGCCGGTAGGCCGGCTCGCCGGAGTGGAGGGCGGCTTCGACACGTGCGCGCCGGTCGCGGTCCTCGGGCGGCGGCTCTCCGGCCGTGCTCATGCCGCTCCGCTCGCGCGCCGCCGCCGCTGCTCCATCGCATCATTCTAGGACCAACCTCACTGGCCGCAAACCCGGCCCGTCTGCTCCGGCCGTGCTCGTGGCGCCTCGCGACGGATTCGCGAGCTGTCGCGACTGCCGAGCCGTTCGGGCCGCAAATGGCGGGGGGCCGGATGGCTTCGCGATTGCTTTCTCCCGGATCGAGGCGTCATCGACCCATGCTCAGAATCCGGCGCGTGATCGAATCCGGCACGGTCATCCTCTTCGTCAGCGGGCGCATCGGCGCGGCCGACCTGGCCGACCTCCGCGAGTTGATGCACGCCGAGAGCGGTGCGGATGTGGCACTCGACCTGGCCGAGGTCGGGCTCGTGGACGCCGCGGCGGTGGCATTCCTGGCGGAGTGCGAGGCCCGGGATGTCAGACTGGTTCGATGCCCCGCGTACATCCGGGAGTGGAT
The DNA here is from genome assembly GCA_964619705.1 of uncultured Bifidobacteriaceae bacterium. GTDB lineage: Bacteria > Acidobacteriota > Vicinamibacteria > Vicinamibacterales > UBA2999 > VFZN01. Next base: position 37,557 of record CAZUGF010000022.1, on the reverse strand, counting down.
GCTCCGCGAGGACGACACGGCCTCCTGATCGCGCGGCGATGCTCGTCTGGACCGGACGCGAGCCGGTCCGGGCCTAGCCGCGGTGCCCCGCACCTTCGTCCGCGATATCGCCGACATCGTCCGGATCGAGACTCTCCGATCGCCCCCACTCGTCATCGACGGGTCCACGAGGGCGGAACCCGCGTTCGATCGCGCTCTCGGTCTGTGGCCCGGGCTCATCGCGCCCTCCCCAGCCGAGTGCGTGCCACACTGTCATGACGCCGCTCCCTTCGAGGCCCAGGCCCGCCGGTGCAGCCGACGCCTGGCATCCTCGTCACGACAGACCGCATCGCCAGCGATCCTGTGACACCTGTCACGGCTCGACGCGGTACCCGGTCTTCGCCAGTGCAGCAGACAGCGGGATCTCTTTCGTATCCACATTCTCAGGAGCGATGACCATGAGTACCATCACGACCAGCGACGGGACGACGATCTACTACAAGGACTGGGGCACGGGCCCCGTAGTCACCTTCTCGCACGGCTGGCCACTCAACGCCGATGCGTGGGATGGCCAGATGCTCTTCCTCGCGCAGAACGGGTTCCGCGTCGTGGCGCACGATCGCCGTGGGCACGGCCGATCGAGCCAGCCGTCGTCCGGCAACGAGATGAACACCTACGCCGACGACGTGGCTGCCCTGTTCGACGCACTCGATCTGAAGGACGTGACGATGGTGGGCCACTCGACCGGCGGCGGCGAGGTCGCGCGCTACATCGGGCGCCACGGCACGGCGCGCGTGGCCAGGGCGGTCCTGATCGGCGCCGTACCGCCCATCATGGTGAAGTCCGCATCGAACCCGGAGGGCACGCCCATCGAGGTGTTCGACGGCGTACGGACCTCGCTCCTCAAGGATCGCTCGCAGTTCTACAAGGACTTTGCGCTGGCGTTCTACGGCGCGAACCGGGCCGGCGCCATCGTGACGCAGGGCACGCTCGACCAGTTCTGGCTCTGGAGCATGCAGGTCGGCCTCAAGGCCGCGTACGAGTGCGTGGACGCGTTCTCCGCGACGGACTTCACGGCTGATCTTCGGCAGATCGATGTCCCGACGCTGGTCATGCACGGCGAGGACGACCAGATCGTCCCAATTGCGGCATCGGCCCGGAAGTCGGCGCCCCTCATCAAGGGATCGCGGACCATCGCGTACCCGGGCCTGCCGCACGGCCTCACGGCCACGCACGCGGATCAGGTCAACCAGGACCTGCTGGCGTTCATCCGCTCGTAGGGGCCGGCGCGCAGCCATCGCCGACTCGCACGCGGACGCGTTGTCGTCCGCGTGTGGGCCGGCGGTTCCGTGACGCCGCACGGAAGACCGTCCAGCGCCTGCTGGCCGGTGGGACCCCCGCCGGCGCGCGGCTCATTTCCGTCGATTCGGGCTCCGGCGGGGCGACGGTTCCTTGCCGAACGCACCAGGCACGGCGCCGGTCGCCGGCATGGCAGCGAAGTCATGGCGGCTGGCGGCGCGCTTCTGCGCGGTGGATCGCTTCCCGCGTTTGTCCGCCGCCTGCAGATTGGTGCCGGCCTTCTTCGCGGCCTGCGTCACCGTCATTGTGGGGCTGGATCCCCTCGGCGGCCGATCCGCGGCGGGCCCGGCCTTGGCGACGGGCGCGTGCGGGACGGCGCCGCCGGGTGCCGGCTTGCGTGCGCGCTTCTGTCCCGGCGCCGCGCGTTCAACGGTCGCCCGTGTCTTCCGCGTGGCCACGGTGTCGGGGCGTTCCGTGAGCGGCCGATCAGGGCCAGACTTCGCTGCGGCTGCCGCCTCCGGGCTCGTGGCGACGGTTCTCCTGGATGCCGCGCCGCGCTCCAACCGGCGGAGCGCAACGCTCTCCGCATGCTGCTGCTTGTGGCGCACCTGCGTAATGTCCTCGCCCTGGCGAGCGCGTCCGGCCACCTTGTAATGATTCGGGTTGACGTTGTTCTTGCTCATGTCGTCCTCTGCGGCGTCCCCGAGGTACGGGGTTCGGCCGTCTGAATGCGGTAGCGCAGCAACGCGCCGACGCCGCCGATGTCAGCCAGCAGGGCCGGATCTTCGATGAAGGAGATCCGAGCCCCGGTCGTTCGTGCCAGCCGCACCATCTGTTCCGAGGGGGACGTGCCGGCGTCGCGCGGCGCGTCCACGTCGACGACCGCCGGCGACTCGGCGCCGCCCTGGCGGTGCTCCCCGTCAAGGGACGCGCCGAGGAGCAGGACATCCACCTGTCCGAGGTTCAGCGCCTCGATGGTGGCCTCGGCGCCGACGACGGCCAGCTGGCCCGCGCGATGCTGGTCCAGCAGGCGGCGCGCCTCGTCCGCGTCGGTTGCCCCATCGTGCTCCCTGAGCGCCTCGCTCGTGGCTTTCAGGATCTGGTGTTCCGGGGTCGTGATATCGAGGCGGAGCACGTCGATGATCCGGTCGGACAGGTGCTTCGGCAGCTGATCGCGCAGCACGGGCATGATGACCTCATCGCCCGCGAGCACGATCTGCTCGACACCGTCCTCGCGGACCACCCGCTCCAGCGCTTCGACGATCTCCTTGGCGTGCAGCAGGTGATAGTTCTCGACATGGCGTTGGTACCGCGCCTGGGACCAGCCTCCGACGGAGGTGCGGCTGACCTTGGTCCCCTGCACCTGATCGCTGCGCAGCGTGACGCCGCGTCCGAACACGAACAGGCGCGCCGCGTTGGTGTCGGCTATCAGCGCCGCATAGGGCGGGTGCTGGTCAATCAGCCTCGCGAGCGGGTACACGTGCGGCTGGTCGGCCACATGCAACTGGTGCGCCTCGAGCGGCACCTCGAGCTGCACGGCCTCGAAGAAGTCGCCCGCGCCGGCACACGCGAACAGCGCCGCGCCATTCGAGGACGCGCGCAGTTCATCGCGGAGGTACGTGGTGATGCGTTCGGCGTCGCGATCGAAGCTGTCGCGCCGCGGCGACCGCAGGGGGAAGGCCCGGCCCGCGGACGTGAGCTCCTTGCGGAGGAACGACTCGAAGTCATCGCGGCCGTGCCGATCCGCCGACGTGTCGAGATAGAGGCTGATCACCGGCAGTGGTACGGGCTCGAAACCCGCCAGCCGATCGAGCAATGTCTCCAGGGCGATCATCCGTCGTCTCCGTGGCGCGGTCTGCGCGACAGGCTCAGGCTTCGCGTCCACCCTTCGCCTCGCGGCACACGCGCGCTGTTCATGTGAGCTGCACCAGGGACCACACGGCCAGGGCCGACACGATGAGGATCCTCACGATGCGCATCCGCTTGACCGTTTGCCGGTCGCTCGCCGCGCCTCTGGCCTTCCACTCGCGCCATCGGATGTCCGCGCCCGCGTCGACGGCGGCCGCCTCCGGATTCGTCACCGCAGGACCTCCTGGATGCTCTCCGACATGGTCTGGCGAGGGCTGTTCCATCGCCACATCATGACGAGCGGGGGGAACACGGCGATTCCGGCGAGCGCAGCCCATGTCGACAACGCGTTCACGCTGCCGACGATGCCGGCGATGCACACAGCCAGTACCCAGGCGGTGGCCACGATGATCTTGAGAGACATGAGTTGCATGCTTCAAGGCTACGCGCCGTCGCCGAGCGGCGCTGTCCCCTATTGCACATGGGCCTGCGCGGTTCCGAGCATACCCGCCCCGGACACTCCCGGCCCCGCACGGCACTTCTCCCTGTCCGGCCCATCGACCTTGGCCAGATCAGCCTCCTGCGGGTGTGCAATGCGGCACGTACGCAGGGCGCGCCCGCATGTCAGGCTTGGCTCAGCTGGAGAACCACGCGGAGGCGATGAGCACACATGACACTGGCCACACACGCGACCCCGGACGAAATCCTGACTACCGCAGCCCTGGTCGCGCCGCTCGATCGTGCCCGGCCGCCCGTCGTGCCCGGCACGCTCCGGCGCGCCGCCAGGGCCGCCGGCAACCTGCTGGGCGCGGTGGGCATCGTGCTCTGCGTGCCCGTCGCGATCCTCGCGGTCGGTGCGCCGATCGCGTTGGGCGTGCGATTCCTGCTGTGGACCGTCGGAATGCTCTGAACCACGCCTCCCGGACGCGCCTGGGCACCGTGCGTTGCGACCATCCAGAAACCGTGTCACGCTGACACCGGGATGCCACGCCTGTGTTGTCGTAACCCTGATCAGCGGCGAGCACCCCAGGAGATCCACCAGCCATGAGCAAGGCGAAGCACGCAGCACCGGCGTCCCACCCGGCCGCGATCGATTGGACGGGGATGCCCGTGCAGCACGTCGAGTACGGCGCGGACGCGAAGGTCTTCACCCAGGGCGAGCCCGCGGACAGCATCATGTACGTCCTGCACGGCACGGTCCGGCTGTCCGTGCTGTCCCGCGCCGGCAAGGAAGCGGTCATCGCGGTGCTGAACAGCAACCACTTCTTCGGAGAAGGCTGCCTCGTCGGACAGCCGCAGCGCATGGCGACGGCAACCGCCATGGATGCCTGCACCGTCGTCGTCGTCGAGAAGCCGGAGATGGTGCGGCAGCTCCATGCCAAGCCGAAGTTCGCTGACCGGTTCCTGACGCACATGCTGGCCCGCAACATCCGTATCGAAGAAGACCTGATCGACCAGCTCTTCAACTCGAGCGAGAAGCGGCTCGCACGGACCCTCCTGCTCCTCGCGAGGTATGGCGAGCCGGAAGTGTCTCATCGCACCCTGCCGCGCATCTCACAGGAGACGTTGGCCGAGATGATCGGAACCACCCGATCGCGCGTCAACTTCTTCATGAACAAGTTCCGGAAGCTCGGCTTCATCGAGTACAACGGCGGCCTGAAGATCAACAACTCCCTGTTGAGCGTCGTCCTGCGCGATTGACTCCCGCCAGTCCCGTTCTCGGTGTGCGTCGTCGCAGCGGGCTTCTCTCGGAACAGGCGATGGACGCGGGACGCCCATGCGTCCGGTCCGGGGCAGGTGAGCTGCCGAAGACCGCCCGTGTCCCGTTTTGAACACCCATCGTCTGCCACGCTCGATACACTCGGGCTTCCGTATGGCTCCTCCCCTGGTACATCCGAGTCACGTGCCGCTCGACAGTGGTCTCGTCACGTCCCGGTGGTGTGGGGCCCGGCGGCGTCTGGACCGCGAGGAACGCCTGTGGTCTTCAGCCGCATTCATCCGTGCTTCTACCCGGACGAAGCGCTCGCGGAGCGCCGCTCCCAGGCCGGCAAGAGACGGGCGGCCATTCGTGAGGGCCAGCGGAGGGCTCATGTTGTACGAGGTCATCACGCAACATCGCGCTGCGATCGCGGCTCGCGCGAGACAGGGCCTGCGCGGCCGGCCGCGTCCATCGGTCTCGGGCCGTGGGCTCGAGCGCAGTGTGCCCCTCTTCCTGACGCAGCTGTCCGAGACGCTTCGGCTGGACGCGACGGCCATGCCTTGCTCGAGCGAGGCGATCGCCGCAACCGCCACGCAGCATGGTGCGAATCTCCAGGCCGCCGGATACACCGTGTCGCAGGTTGTTCATGACTACGGTGACATCTGCCAGGCGATTGCCGAGATCGCACTCGAGGAGCACGCGTCAATCGCGATCGAAGAGTTTCGCGCCTTGAATCGATGCTTCGACACGGCGATCGCGGCAGCGGTCGCGGAGCACACCCGGCTCGCCGCGCAGACGCAGGCCGATGAGGCCGTCGAGCGTCTCGGGTATGCGGCTCACGAGCTTCGAAACCACCTGAACGCGGCCTTCCTCGCCTTCCACGCGCTGAAACGTGGACCCGTCTCCATGAACGGCAGTACCGAAGCCGTGCTGGGCCGCAGCTTGACCGGCATGCTGGCTCACGTCGACCGCGAGCTGGCTGAAGTGCGCCTGGCGGCCGCCCAGCAGCAACGCGAGCGGATGAGCGTCACGTCGTTCGTCGACGAGATTGCCGCGACCGGCAGGCTCCACTCGGCGTCTCGCGGCGTCAGGTTCGCGGTGACGCCCGTCAACCCCGCGCTGGCGATCGAGGCCGACCCGCAGCTGCTCTCGTCGGCCGTGATGAACCTGCTGCACAACGCGTTCAAGAACACGCGGGCCGGCGGCGCCGTGAACCTTCGCGCCCACGCGGAAGGCCGGCGCCTCCTCGTCGAGATCCGGGACGAATGCGGCGGCATCCCCGAAAGCACGGCGGACCTGTTCCAGGCCTTCGGCAGCCGGCAGGGAACGGATCGCTCCGGTCTCGGCCTGGGCCTGTCGATCGCCCGCCGGGCCGTGCGGGCGCACGGTGGGGACATCCGCATCCACAACAGGCCCGGGCGTGGTTGCACCTTCGTCATCGACGTGCCGTTGGCCGTTGATGGCGTGGCCCTCTCCCCGTCGAGCGAGATGACTGTCGTACCGCGCTACACCAGCCACCCGGCACGTGCCGCGATCAGAAGGACGCCGGCCGCGAGCGCGACGATGACGAGCGCTACCGCCACGGATAGCGTCATGGCCCTGGACACGTCTCCGCCGGTGGACAGCGGCGGATCGGCGGGATCGCCCACCCAGACGTCCGTCACCACGACGCCGGCAAGCCAGATTGGCCCGGCAATGCGCCGCTCGAGCGCGCCGGCCGCGGCCGCCTCGCTCCACCCGGAGTTCGGACCCGGCAGGACCGCGTGCTGCGCGAGTCCGATTCGCCACGCCTTGCGCCCTGAGAGCCCCGGCAGCACTCCGGCAACGAGCACCATCACCAGCCACGTCAGGCGGGCCGGCACGTAGTTCATCGCATCATCCAGCCGTGCGCCGCACCAGCCGAAGCGCAGGTACGCCGGCGTGCGGTAACCGACCATGGAGTCCATCGTGCTGACGATCTTGAACAGGACGAGGCCCGGCAGGCCGCCGAGGACGTACCAGCACACGGGGCTGACGAAGCCGTCCGTGAGGTTCTCGCTCAGGCTCTCGATCGCGGCCCGCCGGCACGCGGCGCCATCCATGCGATCGGTGTCGCGCCCCACGAGCGCGCTCACGGCGCGGCGGGCATCGGCCATGCCGTCGCGGCGGACGGCGGATTCGATGCGCCACACGTGGTGCAGCAGGTCTCCGAGCGCGAGCAGGGAGTACGCCAGCACGACGTGCAGCACCCACGCGGCCGTCGTGCCGAGCGTGAGGGCGAGGGCCATGACGCCTCCGAGCACCGGCAGCCACAGCACCGCCAGCAGCACGAAGAGCAGTACGCCGCCGAGGTAGCCGTCCAGGCCTGCCGCCCGCAGGCGGCGCTCCAGCCCCTGCAGCGTCCGGCCGATGAGCCGCACCGGGTGTGCCCGGTACACCGGGTCGCCGAGGACCAGGTCGATCGCGACGGCCGCGACCAGCGCCGCCGGCTCCGGCGCAAGCGCGCGGGCGATCTCAGTCACCCGTGCGCCACTTCTCCGACCAGCCGAGCGCGACAGCCCTGAGGACAAGCGTCTTGACGTCGCCGGCCGCGTGCGGCGCCAGCGCGGACCGGAACCCCGGCCACCGGTGCGGCTGTGCCGCCAGGTTGGCCGCCATCGTCGCGGCCTGCTGCGCCAGGGCATCGACGGCCACCGACGCCGGCACGGTGCCGTAACGGACACGATCCGCCACGGCGGCGAGCGCATGGGCCGCCGCGCCCACGAGCGGCTCGTAGAAGGCGGCCTTGCTGTTCTTCCGGAGCAGCTCGAGGTCCTCCGTGCCCAGGAACGGCGCGATGTCTTCGAACACCGTGGCCTCGCGCACACCGTAGCGGCCGAGCGCGTGGAACACGCCGCGCGTGTAGCTCATCTCGAGGCCGTTCTGCCAGCGCAGGGCCTCCATCGTCGCGTTCCGGGCCGCCAGTCCCACGATCTCGCCAAACTTCATGTGCGGGCTCGCGGAGGTCAGCGGCGACGCACCGGCCGCCGGCGCCGCGATGCAGTACTGATCGGTGCCGGTGCCCGTGGCGAGGTCGATGTGCAGCTTGCTCGGCACGGCCAGCCGCTGCAGCGCCGCCGTCTTCCCCTCGGTCATCGTCACGACCACGCGCGCCAGTGCGGGCGGCGTCAGCGGACGGTTGATCAGGAGCAGCGTGTTGATGGTCCCCGCCTGCGCCGCCAGCTTCTGCACGCCCGCCTCGGACTCGCGCCACGTGGCCGGCTCCCCGGCGGTGGTGGCGTTGCCCTCTACGCCGGCCGTGACCGCGGCGGTCACCGAGACGTCGCCATCATCCTCACGCGCGATCGCCACGTAGTTCATGTTGGCCGCCGTGCCCATCACCGCGGCCCGGTCTGCCGGCACGCCCACCTCGCCGCACACGCGATCGTGGTACGCCTCCATGCCGGCGTCCGCGATCTCGCGGTGCCTGTCGGCGTGTGCCGTGCCCTCGCAGCTCTGGTGGTTGACCAGCCAGCCGACGCCGGTCGTCCAGCCGCCGTTCCTCACCGACGTGCTGATGACGTGGTGGGGGGCCCGCAACTCTGCGACCACGAATCGGCCGGCGCGCCGGAGCTCGAACAAGGGCTCGTCGCGGAGACGTTCCCACTCACGCGCAATCTGCTGTGTCATGCCCGGTCCAATCCCAGAATGTCGAGCCGGCGTCCGTGCCGTTCGAACCAGTCGGCGAGGCGCTCGTAGCCGGACGCCTTCGCCGCAACGGCCGGCATCCGGACCCCGAACACCTCCGCGCACACGTCCGGGTTCTCCAGCGCCCCGTGGAGGTACGTGCCGATCACGCCGTCGGCGTCCCAGCCCTCCGCCGTGCCGTCGGCGAGCGTCGCAAACGGGCGGACCGTGCGCGCCGGGTCAACGGTCGTGATGCCCGCGTGAATCTCATAGCCGGCGAACGCCACGCCACCCATCGTCGTCGCGCTGACGCGCCGCGTCTGCTTCTCCGCCGCCAGCGTGGTCGTCGAAGGGACCAGGCCCAGGCCGTCGGCCGCGCCGCGGTCGGACTCGATCCCCGCCGGATCCTCGATCCGCCGCCCCAGCATCTGGAACCCGCCGCAGATGCCGACCACGCGTGTGCCGGCACGATGCTGCGACACGATCCACGCGGCCAGGCCGGTATCGCCGAGCCACATCATGTCCGCAATCGTGTTCTTGCTGCCCGGCAGGATGATGACATCGTACGCGCCGGCGGGCGGCGTGGTAATCCAGTCCGCCCAGGTGAGCAGCCGGCAGTCTGTCGCGTTGGACACGTGCGGCAGGTGCACGATGGCCGTCCGGGCGCCGGGCGGCGCCGGTTCGAGGGGACGCGTGCGGAGCGCCAGACTGTCCTCCGCATCCAGGTGCACGTCCTCCGCAAACGGGAACACGCCCACGCAGGCCGCGCCCGTCTGCTGCTCCAGGAGCCGGACGCCCTCGTCGAACAGCGTGACGTCGCCGCGAAACTTGTTGATCGCAAACCCACGGAACAGCGCACGCTCCTCCGTGGACAACAGGTGCGCCGTCCCGATGACCGATCCGAACACGCCGCCCCGCTCGATGTCCGCCACGAGCATCCACGGCGAGCGTATGCGGGTGACCAGGCCCAGGTTCACGAGGTCGTACGCGCGAAGATTCAGCTCCGACACGCTGCCGGCGCCCTCGATCACCACGGCGTCGAAGCGGCGGCTGAGGTCCTGATAGGCCGCGTCGACGACGGGCCGCAGCTCATCGGCGTGCGCGTAGTACTCCCGCGCGGTCAGCGTCTTCCACGGCCGGCCGTTCACGATCACCTGGCTGCGCCCGTCCCCGCACGGCTTGAGGAGGACCGGGTTCATCGACGGTTCGGGCTCGAGGCCGCAGGCCTCCGCCTGCGCCACCTGGGCGCGCCCGATCTCTCCGCCCCCGCGGCACGGGTAGGCGTTGTTCGACATGTTCTGCGCCTTGAACGGCGCGACGGCAACACCGCGGCGGCGCAGCCAGGCGCAGATGGCCGTGGCCATCCAGCTCTTCCCGGCGTTCGATGATGTCCCGCCGATGAAGAGCGACCGGGCCGTCATCCGTGACCGCCGCCCGATGCTGTTCGTTCGAGCTGTTGCCGCATCCAGACGAGGTTACGCTGAACCCGCTCGTCGTGCGAGACGAGCGGGCAACTGGCACAGAGCGCGCCGGACGGGAGCAGGTACCAGCGGCAGCAACTGGCTCGCCGCTGATACACGTGGACGGCACCGTCCAGGGCCACCGTGTGCAGGCGCGGCTGCATCCGCGCCACCTCATCGGCGCCCTCGAAGAGCGCGTGGATGATCGGCAGGGCGGGGCGCTGGTCGTTCCTGTCCTCGCACAGGCCCGTGAAGTGCGCGGCCCAGGACGAGGTGAGCATGCCCCACGTCCCGCGGCGCGCGAACCCCGACCAGGCATGGAGGGCATCCACGACCGGCGTGGCCTGCGCGATCAGCGCGCGGCGGAGCTCGGCCAGCAGGGCCTCGGCATCGGCGACCGTGGACAGGGAGTCGGAGTGGGCGCGGGGATCGGCGGCCGTCACCGTCCCGCGGGGCTCGTATATCGCCGTCCGTTCGAAGAAGGTCGACGGCTTGAACTTGAAGGACACGTTGTCGAGCGCGATGTCCGGCACACACTGGCCACGGAGGTACGGTGCAATCGCCATCGCGGAGGCCCATCCGTATCGCAGCGCAAAGGACGCGGCGATCGTTCGCTTGTCCGCTGTCTGTGCCCGCTCGCCGATCCGCTCGAGCAGGCCGAGGAAGGGGCCGGCGCTCGCGTCCCGCAGGTCCACGCCGGCCACCCATCCCGGGCCCTCCGGCCTGCCGATCTCGACGGTCCAGCTCGCATCGAGGGCCTTCAGCTCCTCGTACACCGCGGCCACGGGCGAGATGGGGGGCACGCTCATGTCCGCTCCCGGATGAGCGTGACGACGCGGGCCTGATCGAGTTCCGCCAGGCGGACGCAGGGTGCGCGCATGGCTTCGGCGAGCGCACGCGGGTTGCCGGTCGGCCGCTGCTCGTCTTCGGTGTCGATGACCAGGGCCGGGCATCCCAGCGCCGCGGCAGCCCTCAGCGCGTCGGCCCAGGCATCCTCCGTCCGGGACGGTACGTTCGCGTGCCCGTCGGTGACCACGACCGCGACCGACTGGCCGGTCACGTAGCCCGACGCCATCTCCAGGGCGTGAGCGAGGGGCGTACGGCCACCGGTCGGCAGGTACTCGAGTGCGCGGTCCGCATCCGCCCTCGATGACGTCGGCTCGACGAGCAGTTGCGCCCGGGCACCGCGGCAGGCGATGACGGCGACCTCGTCGTGACGTCCATGGGACGCTCCCAGGAGGCCGCTCACCGCGCCCTTCACGAGGCGCATGCGCTCATGGACGGCGTGGGAGCCGCTGGAGTCCACGACGAGGATGAAGCGCGTGGACGCCTGCGGCGCGCGGACGCGCTCGTGGAGGTCCTCCGCACGGAGCCGCGCGGCGCCGGTATGCGTGACGGCGTGCAGAAGCGAGGGCCGGACATCCAGCTCGCGGGGTGTCTCCGATCGGCGGCTGGCCACGACAGGGCCGGGGGCAGGACTGCCGATGCCCGGCGTGCCCCCGCGGCCCGCGCCGGGTTGTGCCACCGTCAGCCTCGGTGCCTCGATCGCCGCGGCCTGAAACACGCGCTCGGACGTGCCATCCTCCTGCGGCGCCGGATCGTCCTTTGTGTCCTCGCGCGCCTGCGGCGGGGCCGGCGGGCCCGGGGGTCGCCGCGCCGCCGTGCGATGGGCCAGCGCCAGCGGGAGGACGGCTTCGACGTGCGCCTCGGTGACGGATGACGCGCCGTCGAGGGCCGCGTGAGCCCGGCCGGCGCGTACGACCGCCAGGTCCGCGCGCAGCGACGCCACGCCATGTTCGGCCACGCGTGCCGCCGTGTACTCCAGCATCGTCCGCGAGATCCCGACGGCGACCGCCCGCGCCCGCGCGGCAGCCAGGGTCGCAGCCATCGCGTGCTGCTCCGCCTCCCACACGCGGCGGAACGCTTCCGGATCCTTGTCGAACGCCAGCCGCCGCTCCAGTACGTCGGAGCGGAGCGCGACGTCGGACGGCGCCAGGACATCCACGGCCAGCGCAAAGCGATCGAGCAACTGCGGGCGCAGCGCGCCTTCTTCCGGGTTCATCGAGCCCAGGAGGACGAACGCCGCCGGCTGCGTGGCGCTGAAGCCCTCCCGCTCCAGCGTGTGCACGCCGCTGGCCACCGCGTCGAGCAGGGCATCGGCCAGATGGTCGGGGAGCAGGTTCACCTCGTCCACGTACAGCACGCCGCCGTTCGCCTCTGCCAGCAGGCCGCGCCTGAGCGCCGGCTCGCCCTTCAGGGCCTTCTCGACATCCAGGCCGCCGAGCAGCCGATCCTCCGTCGCGCCGATCGGGAGCGTGACGAACGGCGCGGCCGCGTCGAGCAGTCCGGCAAGCCCCCTGGCCGCGGTGCTCTTCCCCGCGCCCTTGTCCCCGCGCACGACGACGCTGAGCCGGTGATCGATCGCCGCAAGCTGCAGTGCCAGCCGGAGCGCATCGAGGCCGACCAGCGCGGCAAACGGGAACGAGGCCGCGCTCACGACCGTACCCGCACGCGCTCACCGCGCGCTTCGACGAAACTCTCGGCCTTCAACCGCACCTCCTGCAGCGCCGCCAGGATCTCCGGCGACGGCTTCTCCCAGAGACCGCGATCCGACGCCTCGAGCAGGCGGTCGGCAATCGCGTGGAGGGCCCACGGATTGGACTGCTCGAGAAACCGCTGCATGTCTGGCGACAGGGCATACTCGGCGGCCAGCCCCTCGTAGACGAGGTCCGGCGCAACGTGTGCCGTGGCATCGAAGCCGAAGATGTAGTCGACGGTCGCCGCCAGCTCGAGCCCGCCCTTGTAGCCGTGCCGGCGCATGCTGTCGAGCCACTTCGGGTTCACGACGCGCGACCGGTACACGCGGAGGGCCTCCTCGCGCAGGTCGCGCACCCTGGCCATGTCGGGGCGGGAACTGTCCCCGAAGTACATCCGGGGCTGGCGGCCGGTCAGCGATCGCACCGAGGCAATCATCCCGCCGTGGAACTGGTAGTAGTCGTCCGCATCGAAGATGTCGTGTTCGCGGTTGTCCTGGTTGTGGACCGCCACCTCGATGGCGCGCAGCCGGTCCGTGAACACGTCGCGCGCATCCACGCCGTCGGCGCCGCGTCCATACGCGTAGCCGCCCCACTCGACGAAGACTGCCGCAAAATCGTGGTCGCTCTGCCAGTGGCGCGTGTCGATCAGCTGCTGGATACCCGCACCGTAGGCACCCGGCTTCGCGCCGAAGATGCGATAGCGCGCCCGGGCCTCGACCTCGTCCAGCGCCAGGTCGGTCGGCCGCGCCAGCTCCTGCATGTAGTGCTTCCTCGGAAAGTTGGACTCCGGCGGCTCGTCGAGTCCCACGACGAGCTCGACGGCGCGATCGACAAGCGTGATGAGGTGCGGGAAGGCGTCACGGAAGAAGCCGCTGATCCGGAGCGTCACGTCGATGCGCGGCCGTCCGAGACGCTCCAGCGGGATCACGGCCACGTCCTGGATCCGCCGCGACTGCGGGTCCCACACGGGCTCGACGCCCAGCAGCGCCAGCACCTCCGCCACGTCGTCGCCCTGCGTGCGCATCTGCGCCGTGCCCCATGCGCCGAGACCGATCATCTCGGGATAACGGCCCTCTTCCGCCATGTGGCGTGCGAGCACTTCTCGTGCAAGCTGCTCCCCGACACGCCACGCGGCCTGGGACGGCACGGCGCGCGGATCGACGGCGAAGAAGTTCCGGCCCGTGGGCAGGATGTGCGCCATGCCGCGCGTGGGCGCGCCGGCAGGCCCCGGCGGCACGTAGCGTCCGGCCAGCGCATCGATCACGTGGTCCACTTCGTCCGTCACGAGTTCAAGTGCCGGCACGAGCGACAGGCACGCGAAGCGCAGGCACGTGTGAACGGCGTCGTCCGCGTGCCCGAGCCGGCGGCTGACCAGTGCCTCCACGCCGCGGGCGTCGAACCCGGCCTCTTCCAGCTCCACGAACAGGTCCCGCGCCAGGCTTTCCAGCCGCTCGATCGCGTCCGCGTGCGCGGAGCAGGCCAATCCGTCGACCATGTGTGGCACGTCGAAGCGGGCGCCGGGTTCCGTCAGCAGCACCTGCAGATCCAGGCCGAAGGCGCGCGCCAGGGACGTCTGCAGGCCGGGCACGGCGCCATTCGGGAGCCGCGTGAGCGCGCGCAGGGTGTCCGGCAGGCGCGGCATCACGCCGAGCGCGTGAAGACCATCGCGGATCTGGGCGGTCCCGAGCTCGCAGAGGTAGCCGTCGATGTCCTCGATCAGGTGCGCGACGTCGTTGCCGCTCATCTCCGCCAGCGTGACGGGCACGCCCTCCGGCGTCAGCTCGTCGTCCCAGTCGTGCGTGTGATCGCCATGGTCGCGCGCGAGCATCGTCCGCAGGTCCAGGTCCGCCTGGAGCTGCGCCTGCTGGATCAGGTCCCAGATCTGCTGCTGGATGATGGGCAGGCGCGCGGCGTCGAGCTTCTCCGCCGCGTAGTACTCGTTGACGAGATCGTTCAGCGCCGCCAGGGGACCGTAAGCATCCGCCGACGTCATCGGCGGCATCAGGTGATCGACGATGACCGCATGGCCGCGCCGCTTGGCCTGGCTCCCCTCGCCGGGATCGTTGACGATGAACGGATAGACGAGCGGCATGTCGCCGAGCAGCGCGTCGGGAAAGCACTCGTTCGACAGCCCGACGCCCTTCCCCGGCAGCCACTCGAGGGTGCCGTGCTTGCCGACGTGGACGATGGCATCCGCCCCCCAGCCGCCGTCAGCCAGCGGCGCCGCCAGCCAGCGGTAGAACGCCGCGTAGTGGTGCGTCGGCGGCAGGTCCGGGGTGTGGTAGATCGCGTCGGGGTTCATCCCGTAGCCGCGCGGCGGCTGGAGCGCGACGATCGCGTGGCCGAACGGCATGGCGGCGAACAGGTAGTCCCGCTCGTCGCTCCAGGGCTCGCGCATGACGGAGGTGGCGGCCGCCGCCGCCCGCGATGCGATCTTTTTGTCCACACGGCGGTCCGGACTGCGGAGCGTGTCGCCGCGCTCGGACGGCACGCCCCACCAGTCCTCCATGCGCCGGCGCGACGAGGCGGGCAGCGCGGCAAACACGGCTGCGTAGCGCGTGCGCGCGAAGCGCTGTGCCATGTCGGGATGGAGCGGGTGCTGATCGTCGTAGGTGCCGCGCGCGAGCAGGTCCGCCATCAGCGTCTCACTGCTGTCGGGCACGCCCTCGACCGCGTAGCCCTCGCGGCGCATCGCGCGGAGCAGCGTGAGGAGGCTGGCCGGCGCGTCCAGGCCGACCGCGTTGCCGACCTGGGAGGCCTTGGACGAGGAGTTGGTGAGCACGAACGCGACGCGGACGTCGCGGCGCGGGAGGCGCCGCAGGCGAGCGAGCCGGGCGGCCATTCCCGCAATGCGGCCGGCGCGCTCCTGGTGCGGCGCATAGAGCCCGGGCGCCTCTTCCGACCGGTCCTTGAAGGAGAGCGGCGGGCCGATGATCCGGCCGTCGAACTCGGGGATGGCGACGTTGATGGCCGTATCCAGGGCCGTCAGGCCGCGGTGCGAGACCTCCCACGCTTCCCGCGGCATCCCGCTCGTCACCGCCTGCATGATCGGCAGCCCGAGGCGTTCGAAGATGGACGCGTCCTGATCCGAAGCCGCGTCGCCCAGCGCAAATGAGAGCGTCGAGATCAGCACGTCCGCACGGCCGGCGGCCAGGCGCAGGGCCGCGGGCATGCCGTCTGCTTCGCGCGCCCGCAGCGTCGAGGTGAAGATGGGCAGCGCGTTCAACCCCTGCTGATCGAGCGCGTCCATCAGCTCGTCGACAAACGCGACGTTGCCGCTCAGCACGTGCGCGCGGTAGAAGAGGATGGCCGCGGTGGGCCTGGCGGTGTCGCGCCGCTGTTCCCAGTCGGCGATCGTGGCCTGCTCGACGTCCGGCAGGTACACGCCGTGCTCGGGCGTATCCAGCGGCGGCGCGCTGCCGAAGCCCGTCAGGAGCAGGCGGTCGGCGAGGAACTTCATGCACTCGCCGATGTTGTGCTCCCCGCCGAGCGTCAGGTAGGTGCGCACGGCCTCGACCACGTCCGGGCCGACGGTGCCGACGCGGGCGAAATCCGGCCGCGGCTCGCCCGTGCCGCTCACGATCACCAGCGGCGTCGATCGTGCAGCGGCCCACTCCCGCAGCCGCCCGAAGCCCGGCAGGCTCTCGAGCTCCCCGTGCAGGCGCAGCACGACGATGTGCGCGCCGGCCAGGTCGCCGTCGAGCAGCAGCGACAACTGCTCGTCGGTCCGCACGCGCACGAGGGAAATGCCCACGACGTCGAGCTCGGCGGGAAGGATCGCGCGCGCGCGGTTCAGTCCCAGCAGGTCCGTGTCCGCATGGGACAGCAGCGCGATACGCTGCCGGCCCGTTTCGTCCGGTGGCGCCGGCGCAGCCGCGGCCTCCCTCGGCCGCACGTCCCAGTCGTAGTAGTTGAAGACGTACTCGGTCAGCTCGGTGGGCGGTGCCAGGAACCGGTCCGCCCGCACCATGGTCTCGATGTAGTCGTAGATCAGCCGCACGTGCCACGGCGTGTTGACGGAGTGGAACCAGACCGCGCGGCCGTCGAAGACGAGGCTGGCCACATTGGCCAGCGCGCAGGGCCCGAGACAGCCCGCCTTCGTCAGGTGAACGACGTTCCGCAGCTTCCGGCGGAGCCATTCGTCCTTGAACGTGTCCACCGGCACGGCGGCGTAGCCGCGCTCCGTCCGTCCGCAACAGCACCCCGTGAAGCAGTACGAGAGGTGTGCCCGCCGCTGGACCACGTTGATGGCGCGGCCGTCGGCCCGCACCACCCTCGTCCGGAACATCGTCATCGCGTTCCTCCGCGGCGGATCACCCGGATGAGATACGGGCCGCCGATGAAGGCGGTGATCGCGCCGGCCGGAATCTCGGCGGGTGCCAGCAGGACCCGGCCGAGGGCGTCACAGGCGGCCAGCAGGACGCCGCCCAGGAGAAACGCACAGGGCATCAGCAGGCGATCGTCGCCGCCCAGCCTGGCACGCAACAGGTGCGGCACGACCAGGCCGACGAAGCCGATGGGGCCCGTCAGGGCGACGGTGGCGGCCGCCAGGATCGATCCCGCGAGGTACCCCTGGAACAGGGCTCGCCCCACATCCGCGCCGCGCGTCGCCGCCCAGGCCTCGCCGACCGCCAGCAGGTTCCACTGGCGTCCCTGCCGGACAATCACCAGTCCGGTCACCAGCACCACGAGGCCGTAGGCCGCCAGCGTCGGCCGCTCGATGGCATCCAGGCCGCCGATCAGCCAGCGGGAGATCGCGAAAGACTGGGACATGCCCGTGAGCCCGTGGACGAGCAGGATGAGCGCGGCACAGACACTGTTGATGGCAATGCCGGCCAGGAGCATGCTGGACGACGAGAGCTGGCCGCCCCTGGTGGCCGCGCCCATCACGACGAACAGAATCACGCCGGCGCCCGTCATGGCGCCCGCCCACACGCCGACGACACCGGCCACCATGTGCCAGTCGAACGCGATGGCGATCACGGCCCCGAGTGAAGCGCCGGTGGACACGCCGAGCGTGTACGGCGTCGCCAGGGCATCCCGCAGCATCGACTGGAACAGGCTGCCCGCCAGTGCCAGCGCGCCTCCGGCGAGAAGGCCCAGCAGCGTGCGCGACAGGCGGAGGTTCGTGAGGATCGACCAGTCCGGCTCCTGGCGCTGGACAATGCGGTCCCAGTCGAGCGGACTCGGTCCGACCAGCGGCAGCAGCAGCGCTGCCGCGCCGAACAGGAGCGCAGAGCCGCCCAGCCACACGACCACCGATCGCCGCTGCATCAGCATCACCGGTACCGGACCCAGGGACCCGAGCCACCGTGCTCGACCATCAGCCGGTGCGAGAACGTCCGGAGCCACGCCGGATCCTCGAGAGCGGTCTCCGTCGGGAGGTCCCGGGCCACCGTCCGCTCCGCCAGCACGATCAGGCGGGTGCAGAACGTCAGCGCCAGGTTCACGTCGTGCGTGACGGCGACGCACGCCGTCCCGCGATCGGCCTCCGCGCGCAGGACGCTGAAGCACTGCAACTGCTGCTCGACGTCGAGGAACGTCGCCGGCTCGTCGAGCAGCAGGACCCGTGCGCGCTGCGCCAGGCACGCCGCCAGGAACACCCGCTGCCGCTCGCCGCCGGAAAGCGTGGCCAGCGTGCGGTGCCGGAACTCCAGGCACTCGCATCGCTGCATGGCGGCTTCCGCGATGCCGTGATCCTCGTCAGACTCGAACCAGCGATCGGCGTGCGCATAGCGCCCCATCAGGACGAGGGCCTCGGCGCGCATGGAGAGATCCGCGCGGATGCTCTGCGGGAGGTGCGCCACGGTCCGTGCCCGCTCCACCGCCGTCCACTCATCGAGCGTACGGCCGGCCAGCACGACGGCGCCCTCCGTCGGCGTCCGCAATCCCGCCACGACGTCCAGGAGGGTGCTCTTGCCGGCACCGTTGCGGCCCATGACCGCGACGAACTCGCCCGGCGCGACGTCGAACGAGACGTGCTCGATCACGGGCACCGTTCCGGCCCGCCAGCCCACGTGCCGCACGCGCAGCAGCGGCATCGTCATGGCACCTCGACCCCGTGCAGCCAGCGCGCCATGGTCCGTGCGACGGCCACCATGCGCGGACCCGCCACGACAAACGCCTCGTCGTGCACGGCGTGGACGCCCCCCGTCCGTACCGCCGCGACGAGCGTCTGGCGCTCCCACAGGCGCATGGTGATCGCGCGCCGCCGTTCGGCGTCCTCCGGCGACTCGCCCATCTCGCCCACGTCGACGATGACATCCGGCGCGAGGCTGATGATGGTCTCCATGGAGATGCGGGGGTACTCCAGTCTCGTCGAGGCCAGGACGTTCGACCCGCCGGCCATCGCGGCAATGTCGTGCAGGTACGAGCCGGGGCCGACGGCCACGATGTCCGTCAACGTGCCGGTCCGACGGCCGACGACGATGAGAATTCGGCGGGGCGTACGGCCCGAGACCGCGGCCTTGACGCGCTCGAGCCCGGCATGGAGTTCGTCCACCAGCGACTCGCCTCGTTCGGGCACACCCGCGGCGCTGCTGATCTGCCGGATGGTCGCGAAGACGCTCGTCAGCGACCCGCGGCCCACGACGACGCTCTTCAGTCCGAGTGTGGTCAACTGGGCCGCGACCGCATTGGGGCCCGCGTGGACGAAGACAAGGTCCGGACGGAGCCGCGCGATGGCTTCCGCATTGGGCTTGAGGAACGTGCCCACCTTCGGCACATCCGCCACCGACGGTGGATAGCGGCAATAGGCGGAGACGCCGACGACGCGATCCCCCAGGCCGAGCGCGAACAGGGTCTCCGTGATGCTGGGAGACGTCGAGACGATGCGCGCGGGTCCCGGCGCGGGCTGCGCGTGCCCGAGGACGATCGAGACGACCGCCAGGAGCACGATGGCCGCCGCGCGACGCACGTGCGTCACACACCCTCCAGCGGCCGCTCGGCGGCGGCCTGGAGATCGGCGGGCATGGGCTCGCCGAGAAACCGTTCACGCAGCCGGTAGTACAGCTCGAGCCGCGACCAGTCGGGCGTGCCGAGCACCTGGTGGTCGTCGCTGATGCGCGGGTTCGGCAGGAAGACGGTGGCCATCTGCTCGCCGTAGCCGTTCCAGAGCCGCAGGCCCCACGAGCGCCCTCCCGCGCAGCCCTTGCCGCGCCGCTCGAAGAAGGCCACTCTCGCCACGGGCCGCTTCTGCCTCAGTTCCTCGGAGCTGTTGCCCTTGTGGGCGCCGATGCAGAGGTGGAAGTGCCAGGGCCCGAGATCGACGGTGAGGTAGCCGTCCGCGTAGCGGATCTCCGGCGGCGCCTGGAACGACACCTCGAACACGGCCCCCTCGATGCACGGCCCTACGACAATCTCGTGCCAGTGGGTCACGAAGAGCTCCTGCGCAAGCTCGCGCAGGAGCGCCTCCGTCGGCGCCACCTCCGTATAGGCGGTCACGGCATCATCGGGGTGTCGTTCGATGGTGTCGATGCGTGGCGGTGTGGCCGGGCTCATGTGATGCCTACCAGGCGCGGGAAAAGCGGTTGCCGGTCTTGCCGGTCACGTCGCGCAGCGAGCCGTTGACGCCGGCATCGCGTTCGAGCTTGCGTCCGAAGAGCCAGAGCAGGTCGGAGAGCCGGTTGAGGTAGGCGAGGATGGCCGGCTGCACGACGGCGCCCGACTCCTGGAGGCGGACGAGCGACCGTTCGGCCCGGCGGCAGATGGTGCGCGCCACGTCATAGGCCGCGGCAGCCCGGTGCTCGCCCGGAATGGACCAGTCCGCGAGCATGCCCTCGATGGCCTCCAGCCGGTGTACTTCGTCGGTGAGCCGCTCGACGACCGCGGGGTCGATGACGATCTGGGGCTTCGGGCTCTCGACCGGCGTCGCGAGCGACGAGCCCACCCTGAAGAGGTCCTGCTGGACGCCCTTCGTGAATGCCGCCATCTCGTCGTCTTCGCAGATGGAGCGGGCGAAGCCGAGCGACGAGTTCAACTCGTCGACCGTTCCGTAGGTCTCGACCCGCAGCGATCCCTTGGACACGCGGACGCCCCCGGCCAGGCTCGTCTCGCCGGCGTCGCCGCGCATCGTGCTGATGCTTCTCGTCATGATTCGATCTCCTTCGCATGTTCGGTACTGGACAGGCCGCGAACAGTGCTCGACAGCAGCCTGAACGTCTCACCGCTGGCGTCCACGCAGTCGGACGACAGGTGCCACCCGGCCTCGGACACGGACAGCACGACCGTGTCGTCTCCGGTCGGTCCGGCCACGACCGCGTAGCCCTCGCGCTCGAGGACGGCACGCGCCATCGCCGCCCGGATCCCCTCTCCACGGATGGCCGCCGTGCCCTGTTCCCCGGTGGTCCATCGGAAGTTGCGCTCCTCGGCGTGGAACCTGATCTGGCGACCCTCGAACGCCTGCGCGATGCCGCCCGCGAGGATCACGTCCTCCGGCGCGCCGGTCATCAGCTCGCCGCCGGGCAGCACGAGCCAGACCACGTCCGCCGTGCGCAGCGCCAGCTCGAGATCGTGGGTCGACACGATGACGGCCAGGGCGCTGGACCGCGTGAGCGTACGCAGCAGTCCCATCAGGTCGACGCGCGAGGGCACGTCGAGAAAGGCCGTCGGCTCGTCGAGCACCAGCAGCATCGGTTCCTGGGCCAGGGCGCGTGCCACCATCACGCGCTGCCGCTCCCCATCGGAGATCCGGGCAAAGTCGCGATCGGCGAGATGGCCCGCGCCGACCGCCTCGATGGCCCACGAGACGGCCTCGTGGTCGCGCGCGGTGAGGCCGCCGTGCCAGCCGGAGTGCGGATAGCGTCCCAGTTCCACGATCTGCCGGATGCGCAGCGACTCCACGGCCACACGCTCGCTGAGCACGACAGCCAGGCGGCGTGCGAGGGCGGAGGCGGAGAGCGACTCCAGGGCACACCCGCCGAGCTCGACCGATCCCCAGAGGGCCGGCTGCATGCGGGCGAGGGTACGGATCAGCGTCGACTTGCCGATGCCGTTCGGCCCCAGCAGGCACACCAGCTCACCGGGACGTGCCGTCAGGTTGACCCGCTCCAGGACGGCGCGGCGCTGACGGCGGTGCCGATAGCCCACGGCCAGATCGCGGGTGTGCACCGCGGGTGCGGTCGGCGTCGAGTGGACGGCGCTCATCCGGCAAAGGCTCCGTGCCGGCTGCGCAGCAGCACGGCCACCACGACGGGGGCGCCGATGATGGAGGTGACGGCGTTCAGCGGAAGGACGCCGGCAGTGCCCGGGAGCAGCGAGACGATCTGGGCGGCAAGCGCCACCGATCCGCCCATCATCACGACCGCCGGCACGAGCACGCGGTGATTCGACGTACCCAGGAGCCCGCGGCAGAGGTGCGGGACCGCAATGCCGAGAAAGGCAATCGGCCCGCAGAACGCGGTGACCACGGCGCCGAGCATCGACGCGCCGAACATGGTGAGGATGCGGGCACGCCGAACGGCCACGCCCATCGAGCGTGCGTAGTGCTCGCCGAGGAGCAGCGCGTTCAGCTGCTTCGTCATCATGGCGGCCAGGCACACGCCGCCGATCGTGAGCGGCGCGAAGATCTGCAGCCGCATCCACGTCACGCCGGAAAAGGATCCGAAGCCCCATTGCGCCAGTTGCATCAGGCGCTCCGGGGAACTCACGCCGACGAGGACGGTGACGATCGCGGACGCCGCGTAGCCGAACATCAGCCCGAGGATGAGCACGGTGGCCGGGTTGGCCACGCGCGACGACACGACGAGCACGAGCGCCAGCACCGCCATGGCGCCCACGCTGGCCGCGGCCACCAGCAGCGCGTCGCCCGCCAGCCCCGTCGATGCCCCGAACGCCGACGTCACGCTCATCCCGGACCCGAGCACGACGAGCGCCACCCCGAGGCTGGCACCCGACGAGATGCCCAGCGCAAACGGATCCGCCAGGGGATTCCGGAAGAGCGTCTGCATCTGCAGCCCCGCAATGCCGAGTGCCGCGCCCGCCAGCAGGGCCGTGAATGAACGCGGCAGGCGGATCGTCTCGACCACGACGACGGCGCCGTCCCGCTCGGCGGACCATCCGAGCAGCGCCTCCGCCACGCTGGACAGCGGGACATGTGTTGATCCAAGCGCCAGCGACAGGAGAAACGTGGCCACGAGCGCCGCCAAAGGCCCCCGAGCACGAGCGCTTCCCGTCCGCGGCGCGCTGCCGGCAAGCCGGCCGGCGACACCCGTGGCGCGGCGGCATGCGGCATGAGTCGCGTGGTGATGGCCATCGTCTGTCAGCGCGCCGGAACCTGCATGTACCACTCGAACTGATGGGAGGCGGCCAGCTGCGGATGGAAGATCTTCACGAGGTCGGCCAGGATCAGGTCCGGGTGCGACACGGCACGGGACCAGTAGTCGTTGGCGCCGTCCGGCGTCACGCGCCGCTCGTACACCCACACCTGGCCGGTCCGGTACGGCGTGAACGCGGCGTAGCGCGGCTCGTCCGTGACCATCTCCGCCAGGCTCCGCCACCCGCCGCCGTTGATCCAGATGTCGGCGCCGGCCGCGCGGCGCACCTGCGCTTCGAGGTCGATGGTGACCGAGCCCCGTGCGGTGTTGTCCGCCCACACGTAGCGGCCGCCGGCGTCGTGGATCAGGGCCGCCACGTAGGAGCGGCCGCCGGCAATCACGAAGTCGCCGCGCGTGCCCCGCCCCGTCATCACCAGGGGCCTTGCCGCATCCGGGATGGCTGTCGCCCGTGCGCGAAGCCCCGCATAGCGCGTCTTCATGTCTCCATACAGCCGCTGCGCGGTCCGCTCCTCGTTGAGGAAGAGCGCGATGTACTTCAGCCACTCCGCGCGCGCCAGGGCCGTGGGCTCCAGCCACTCGTTGTTCGCGACCACCGGAATGCCGGTATTCCTGAGGACCGCAAGCTCCGCGGTGGCGGGTCCGCCGGTCATGAACAGGCCCGGGCGACCGGAGACGACAAGCTCCGTGTCCACGACGGAGATCGGGGCAAACTCGCGGACATCGGCGCGGCGCGTCCGGGCCAGGATCGCATCTCCGACGACGTACCTCTTGACCGACACGCCCGTGAGCACGTCGAGCCGGTCCAGATCGGCCAGCGGCTGCAGGTGCGTCGTCGACGCGGCGTAGAGGGACGACACGGGGACGGTGACCACCTGGGCGCCGGCGAGGTCGCCGGCGAGCGGCGGCACGGGCGCGCCGCACTGCACGAGCACGTAGTGCTCGACGGGACCGGCTGCGTCCACGTCGCTGACGCTGACCACCTTGTGCGACAGGTGATAGGTGACGCGGTAATTCAGCGCGTCCTCCACGGTCGCCTTGTCCGGAAAGTAGTCCCGGGCCGCGTCATACCTTTCGACACAGCCGCGGGTGACGTTGGCGGCGTCCGTCGCCTGCGGTGCACCGGCGAAGACCGTCGACCCGGCCGCCACGGCAGCGGAGAGAATCCGGAGCGTCCGGCGACGGGCGCGACGGAAGGCGGCGGGGGCGGCGAGAGGCATGCTCAGAACCCCACTCGATAGAAGGCCTTGAACGACGCACCCTGGAGCGGGAACCCGAGCTTCTCGTAGTAGTACGCGTCGAACAGGTTGTTGATGCCGAGGACGAGCGCGTGCTGCCGGGCCAGGCGGTAAGCCACCGTCGCGTCGACCACGGTGAAGTCGTCGTAGGCAACAATCGGGAACCCTACCTGGTTCGGATCGATGTCCTGTCGTCCGCGGACGTGGCGCCCCGACACGCGGGCCGCGATCGGTCCGATGTCCACGTCGATCCCCGCGCGGATGGTGTGCGCCGGCACGTTCAGGATGTCCTGCTCCGACCCGTTCGCCAGGCGCTCCTTCCGGTTGAGGTAGTGCGTCGTGTTCGCAAACACGCCGACGCGTGCGGTCAGGCGGTGATCGACCTCCACTTCCAGGCCGCTGATGTGCGCATCGAGGGCATTGGCGGCCGACAGCACGACCGGGGCCGGCGGCGGCGGGCTGCTGATGACGACGTTCGAGACGAAGCGGTCCTTCACCGAGGTCCGGAAGGCCGTGACATCCAGACGGGTCGTCCGCGTGGTCCACTCCGCACCGGCGTCGAACGACGTGCTGCGCTCCGGCCGCAGGTCGGGGTTGCCCTGGCTGATCTGCAGCCGTCCACCAACGGTCGTCGTCGTGTAGCCCGTCAGCATGAGTGCCTCCGGGGCAATGAAGGCGCGCCCGAGCGCAGCGTGGGCGCGCAGGTTCGGCCGCAGCTCGTGCTTGATACCGACGCTCGGGTTGAACGTCGTGAAGCCGGTCGTCGAGGGCGTGAAGTTGACCTTGAACGGCGTCGCGCGCGTCTCCGTCAGGATGTGGTCGACCCGTCCACCGGCGGTGACCACGGTACGCCCATCACGCATCCTGAACGTGTTCTCCGCGTAGGCGCCCGTAGTCCGCCGGCGGTTGTCGGCCGAGAACGGCGCGGTGCGGTCGCCCGCGCGGGTATAGGAGCGGCTCGTGGCGGTGACGGACTCGTAGTCGAACCCGGCGACGAGGCTCCCGGCGCGCGACCACGTCCACGCATCCCGCAATTGCGCGCCGCTCCAGGCGATCTCGCTCTCGAACGACAGGTATGGGAGGAACGGCTGATCGAGCACGTTCGTGCTCGTCACGTTGACCACGCGGCCCCGATCGTCCGCGCGATACGCCGTCGCGGAGACGGCGTGTCCGGACAGGTATCCCGCGACGCGGACGTCCTGGGTGGCGCGATCGAGATCCTTGCGGCCCTGGGCGGTGATGCCGGTCGCGAGGTCGCCCGGCGTCATGATGTCGCGCCCGCGGTAGCCCTCGCCGCGCGCATCGGGGCGCCAGCCGCCGATGGTCACGCCCACGCGCGCGGAGCCGTCGTAGGTCGCGTAACTGGTCGCCGGCCGGACCTCGCCGTTGCCCATCCGGTGATCACGGCGCTGGTCGAATGCCGCCCCGCCCAGATCGACGTCGATCCGCGGCGACACGCTCCCGCCCAGGCGGCCCGACACCTCCGACGTCCCGAAACTGCCGCCACCGGCGCGCACGAGCCCACTGACGCGTCCGCGCGAGCGGCGCGTGATCACGTTCACCACGCCGCCCATCGCCGAGGACCCGTAGACGGCGGACGCCGCCCCCTTCAGGACCTCGATGCGATCCACGCCGTCCAGACGCAGCGTCCCCAGGTTGGTGACACCCGACGGCCGGCCGTCGATGAGCAGCAGCGATCGCTTGTTGACACCCGAGAACTGGGGACGAAACCCGCGGATACCGATACCGGAGAGGACGCCGGCATACTGGATGACGTCGACGCCCGCGTTCTTCTTCAGGACGTCGGTGAGGTCCGCCGCCACGGTGCGCTCGATGTCGGCCGCGTCGATGACCTCGATCCGCTGCGGTGTCTCCGCCGTGCGCGACTCGACACGGCGGCCCGTCACCACGACGTCTTCGGAGAACCCGCCGGCGGCCAGGACAACCCGGAGCGGCGGCGCCGCGCCCGCGGCAGGCACGGTGACGTGCGCGACCGCCCTCGCAAAGAGCGGCAGCTCCACGATGAGCGCGTAGGTGCCGGGCGCGATCCCATCGACACCGAACCACCCCTCGTGATTCGTCGTGGAACGCGCCAGCTCACGGCCGGCGGCGTCGGTCACCGTCACGCGCGCATTCGGCAGCACCGCGTCTGCCTGGTCGACAACGTGACCCGTGACGGCGTGCGCCACCTGGGCCGCGTCGGTGACGGAGGCGGCGGCGCACAGCGATAGCCCGACAAGCGTGGCGACAACCCGCGGGAGGCGTCGGAACCAGGCGGCCTTCACGGTCTTCCTCGCGGTCCCTGCCGTTACGTCGTGCGCTCGCGCGGGGCCGGCAGCCGGCACGGATCCGGAGAGCGAACCGTGCAGACGTCAAGAGGAGAGCGTGGTACCGGACGATGAGCCATGGCGTGCCTCCGCGAGCAGGCGGGGACCATCGGCGACGCTGGAACTGGACTGGAAAGGAGAGGGCCGGAGACCCGGATTCCAGTGCACACTTTCTGTCGTCGCAGAAAGCCGACCGCAGAACCCCTGGGTAGGTCTCCTGGCTCGGAAGCAGCGACCGGAGCCGTCCGGTTCGCAGGCCGCTTCCGCCTTCCCCGGCTATGCCGAGTGGCGTTCTGGAAGCAGCGCGACTTCACTCACAGTGGCGGGACCGCGCCGGATTCGCACCGGCTTCCCTGTTATGCCCTCATGGGCACCCAAGTTGAATGGCGATCCTAGCATATCGGCCCCGGCTCGACGGGCCGCGCCGCCCCTCCTGGACGCGCCATCACGACGAGCTGCGCGCCGAGCCGTGCACGAAGACATGCGGACGTCCCGTGAGCGGATGCCGGCCAATCGCCGCCTTCACGCCGTAGACCTCCTCGATCAGCGGGACCGTCAGGACCTCGGCCGTGGGGCCATGGGCGCGGATGGCACCGTCCTTCAGCACCACGATCCTGTCGGAGTAGGCAGCCGCCAGGTTGAGATCGTGCAGCGCGGCAATGGTCGTCACGCCCAGCGCCTGGAACAGGCGCAGCGTGTCGTGCTGGTGACCGATGTCCAGGTGCGTCGTCGGCTCGTCGAGGACGAGCAGCCGCGGTGCCTGCGCGAGCGCCCGCGCGATCAGGACGCGCTGCTTCTCCCCGCCGGACAGGCTCTCGAATGCGCGCCCGGCCAGCCCGCCAATGCCCACGCGCGACAGCGACGCGTCGACGATCCGGAAGTCCTCCGCGGTATCGCCCTCCAACAGGCGCTTGTGCGGTCCGCGGCCCATCAGAACCATCTCACGAACCGTGAACGTGCCCTCACCGGGGCGTTCCTGCAGCACGACGCCCACCTCGCGCGCCACGTCGCGTGCCGCGAGATCCCAGACGCCGCGGCCGTCGATGGACACGACGCCCTCGTCGGGACGCGTCACGCGGTACACGCACCGCAGCAGGCTGGACTTGCCGGCGCCGTTCGGTCCGACGAGCGCCACGAACGCGCCCGCCGGGCACGCGAGGGACACGTCGACCAGGATCCGGGCGCTCCCCGCGGCCCACGAGACGTTGGCGATGCCGAGGTTCACCGGCTCCACCCGCTCGCGGCGCGCGCGCGCATCAGCCACAGGAAGAAGGGGGCGCCGGCGAACGCCGTCACGATGCCGATCGGCAGTTCCTCCGGTGCCACGATCACGCGCGCCAGGACGTCCGCCCACACCAGGAAGATGGCGCCGGCGAGCGCCGTCACCGGCAGCAGCCGCCGGTGATCCGCCCCCACGCCCAGGCGGACGATGTGCGGCACCATCAGGCCGACGAAGCCGATACCGCCGCTCAACGCCACGAGCACGCCGGTCGTGAGCGACGTGATGACGAACCCCATCTTCCGCAGGCGGTCCGCGTCCACGCCGAGCGTGCTGGCCGCTTCCTCGCCGAGGCTGAGGATGTTCAGCGTCCGCGAGTACGCGACAAGCACGGCCGTGCCCGCCGTCACAATCGTCCCCGGAAGCGCGAGCGTTTCCCAGCGTGCCGCGCCGAGTCCGCCGAGGATCCAGAACAGCGCGACGCGCGCATGCTCGCCGCCCGGGGCGCGGAAGATCAGCAGGTTGGTCAGCGCGGAGAACAGGTAGGCGACCGCCACGCCGCTCAGCACCAGCCGCGCCGCGGGGAACCGGCCGGCCTGCCACGCGAGCGTATAGACGGCCGCCGTGGCCAGCAGCGCACCCGCGAAGGCCGCCGTCGACACGGAGAGCGTGCCGGCGGCCGCCGTGCCGAAGAGCAGGACGGCGACGGCACCCAGGCTGGCGCCCGACGATGTGCCGAGCAGGTACGGATCGGCCAGCGGGTTCCTCAGGAGCGCCTGCAGCGCCGCGCCCACGACGGCAAGCCCGGCACCGACGATGGCCGCCAGCAGCACGCGCGGCAGACGGATGTCCCAGACGATACTCGATTCGAACGGCGCCCACGTGGGCGACAGCCATCCGGGCGCGAGATGGTCGATCGCAATCCGCCAGACGACGACCGCACGGATCGGCACGGGACCGATCGTCACCGCAACGGTTGCCGACAGCACGAGGATCGCGGACAGGGCGATCACCAGGAGCGTCGTCCGGCCGGGCGCCGGCCGCGCGACGGCCGCCTCCGTCACCGGAACCGATCCGGGTAGAGCGCACGTGCGAGCGCGCCGACCGCGGCCACGTTCCGGATGCCCGGCGTCGTGTAGGCGAAGTCGATCTCGACCATGCGATCCCGCCTCACCGCGTCGAGGCCCGCCAGCGCTCGCCGCGAGCGCAGCAGCGCCCGCTTCTCCTCGGCGGTGGACCACGACGCGTTGGCGAGGACGATTACGTCGGGGTTGCCGGCCACCACCGCTTCCCAGCTCACCGTCGTCCAGGAACCGGGCGTATCGCCGAAGATGTTCTCCGCCCCGAGCAACCGGAGGATGGCGCCGGGCGCGCCGCAGCACGCGCCGGCCTGCGGCGGATCGCCCATGTCGTACCAGAACACGCGCGGCGGCCGGTCAAGGGTGCCGATGCGATCCAGGACGGCCTTCAGGTCCGCGCGGTACGTGCGGATCAGATCCTCCGCCCGGGCCGGCACGCCGAAGATGTGTGCGACGTCGCGGATCTCAGTGAACGTCGTTTCGAGTGACACGCCAGGCGGACGGGTCTTGTCCGCACAGGCGGCGGGTGCCAGGTAGCTGTCGACGCCCCGCGCCTGCCAGTCGGCCCGCGACCCGATGCCGGACGAATCGAACGCGCTCGCGTACGCGGCGTACAGGAAGTCGGGGCGTGCGGCGAGCAGGACCTCGCGTGCCGGGTATCGCGCGGCGAGCACGGGGACGCGCCGGTACGCGGCCTCGAGCGCGGGCAGGATGCGGTCATCGAGGTACGCGGTGCCCACCAGGCGATCGTCCAGGCCGAGCGTCAGCATCACTTCCGTCGCGGCCTGGTTGAGGGTGACGACGCGGGCCGGGGGCGTGCGATAGGTGGTGGCAACCCCGCAGTTCTCGACGACGACTGCATCGTTGGACTGCGCGATCGCCGTCGGGCGGCCGCCAGCGGCGGCGGCCACGGCCACGAGAACCGCGCACGCGCCGGCGGCAAGCCGGGGGCCTCGAGGCCGCGCGCAGGGGCGAATGGGGACACGTCGGGTGGGCGCCATGTCTTCTGTGCTCCGCAGAAGGACCGACAACGCACCTGGGGTAGGTCTCCTGGCTGAGAGGGGGCGTGCGCCGGCGGCCTCACCTTCCCTGTCTCGCCCGGGCTCACGCGGCGCGTGAGCGACGGCGAATCAAGTGGTCATACGAGGCCGCGAACCCTCATCACAGTGGCGGAACCGCGCCGGTCTTGCACCGGTCTTCCCTGTTATGTCCGAAGCGGACACCCGAGGCAAAGGAGGGTTATAGCACACCGTCTCCGCCGCTCGCGTTGCGCACGTCGACAGAGAACGCGGTGCCGCGCACCGCGCTCGCGCGAAGCTTGCGACGGTAGAGGAGGTTGCCCCGCGTGTGGGTCGAGGGATCCACGCACGCCGCCTGCACGCCCAGGTAGAGATGGCCGCGAGGCCCGGCGGCAAACCATTGCTCGATCAGCGTGAGGAACAGATACGAACCAAACCCCTGGCTGTTCCGCTCCGTCCCCCCGCCCAGGTAGTAGACATCGTCGCCGAACCGCACGCCGAAGAAGACGGCGTGACACCGCTCACGCGACCGCAGCGTGGCGATGAAGGCCTGGCGGCCCATGGCGGCAAGCTTGAGCAGGTGGCGCCAGCCGTCGGCGGCGGCCGAATACGGCTCCGCGTTCCGCTGCATCACCTCCCGCCGCAGCCGGACGAACGCAGGCAGGTCACGAACGGCCGACAGCCCGTACCGGATGTCGACGCGCACGGGTGAATCGGCGGCCTTCCGGTAGTCCCGCCGGATGTTCTCGCTGACGCTCCGCCGGTAGTCCGCGAAGTCGCGCCAGCGTCCGAACTCCACGCGATCGATCTGGAAGGGACTGGCGGCCAGCGTCTCGGCGGCGAACGCGCCGGCCGACCCGAACGGGCACCGCTCCTCGTGATTCCATGGCGATCCGTAGTCGTAGGTCGCCGCGCCGCAGCGCTGGACGATCATCGCCGCGCAGCGATCCCACAGTGCCAGATACCCCGGCTTCAGGTGGAGGCGATCCAGAAACCGGACGCGGCCGCGGCCGACGGCCACGGCGCACTGCCCCACCTTGACGGGCGCTTCCCCGGGACCCGCGGCAAGGACATCGAAGATCCTGAGGCGGCGTCGCAGGCGCTCCATCCGGACCACGCGCCACGACCCGAGGAACGATCCATCGCACGCCCGCACGAACGCGTCCCAGGCGCCCGGGTCCACGGCATGCCCATCGTGCTCCACGAGACGGACGTCTGCCGCCCGCGCCGAGGAGTCCGCCTGATCCTGATCGAACACGGCCTGCACCGGTCCGGCCATCGTTCCACTAGATCCCGGGGGAATCAATCCCGGGCCGCGCCTTCAGGAGGCTCCACCTCGTGCATTGGCCTCGTGGTTGATATTCTGGGGGGCCATGTCCACGCGCGTCCGCTTTGCCCCGTCCCCGACCGGCTACCTCCACGTCGGCGGCGCCAGGACGGCGCTCTTCAACTGGCTCCTCGCCCGCCGCCACGGCGGCGTGTTCCTCCTGCGCATCGAGGACACCGACACGCAGCGCTCCTCCTGGGAGATGGTGACCGGCATCCTGGACGGATTGCGCTGGCTGGGCATCGACTGGGACGAGGGCCCGGAGACGGGCGGGCCGCATGGCCCGTACTTCCAGTCCGAACGCCTGGACAAGTACCGCGCCGCCGCCCGGGACCTCGTGGCGCGCGGGCACGCCTTCGAGGACGACGGGGCCATCCGCTTCCGCGTGCCGCCGGGGTCGACGACGTTCACCGACAGCGTGCACGGACCGATCGCGTTCGAGAACGAGCACATCGAGAACTTCGTCATCCTGCGCTCCGACGGGCACCCGACGTATCACCTGTCCGTGGTCGTGGACGACATCGACATGGCGATCACGCACGTCGTGCGCGGCGACGATCACATCTCCAACACGCCGAAGCAGGTGCTGCTCTACCAGGCCTTCGGCGCGCCCACGCCGGCGTTTGCGCACGTGCCGCTCATCATGGGGCCGGACAAGAAGCGGCTGAGCAAGCGGCACGGCGCGACCTCGGTCATGGAGTACGAGGCGCAGGGCTACCTGCCGGAAGCGATGGTCAACTTCCTCGCGCTGCTCGGCTGGGGCACCGGCGGCGATCAGGAGCTGTTCACGCGCGAGGAACTGGTGGCACGGTTCGCCCTCGACGGCATCTCCGGCGGCAACGCCGTCTTCAACACGGAGAAGCTGGACTGGTTCAATCACCAGCACATGCTCCGCCTTGACGACAACGAGCTGATCGCCCGGCTGCGGCCGCGGCTGACGGCGGCCGGCTATTGGAGGGATTCGCTCCTCGGGGAGGATCGGGACTGGTTTGTCGGCGTGCTCGCGCTCCTCAGGCCGCGGGCCCGGCGGCTGACGGAGCTCGTCGGCCAGCTCGCGCCGTTCTTCGCCGATCCGGAGACCTACGACGCGGACGGCATCAGGAAGCATGTCTCCGGGCCCGGCATGCGGGCGCACGTGGAGGCGCTGCACGGCGTGATCGCCGCGGCGTCGCCGTGGGACGCCGCGACGCTCGAGCGGGACCTCCGTGCCCTGGCCGAGGCCCGCGGCCTGAAGGCGGGGACGCTCATCCATGCGGCACGCCTGGCGCTGACGGGCCGCATGGTGAGCCCCGGGCTCTTCGAGATGATGGTCCTCGTCGGACGCGACCGCGTGCTCGCCCGGCTGGCACGCTTCGCCGCGCACGTCGCGTCCGACTGAGCCGCCGCCTACGGCTTGCCGAGCCGCTGCTCGAGCCGATCCAGGCGCGCGCGCAGCGCGTCGTTCGCCTCGCGGAGGTCCCGGTTGTCGTCCGAGAGCATGCGGTTGACGTCCAGCAGGTCTCTCGTGCGCGCCTCGAGCGCGCGGACGGCCGCCAGCGCAACGCCATCCGCGTCGAGGCTCCCGATGTAGCGCGCGTCCTCGCCAAGGCCGAACGCCGCGTGGAAGTCCTGCGCCGTCGGTCCCACGTGCCGAATGGCTGAGTCCTGCGCCTTGTAGCTCCACTCCATGATCGGCATGGCCGCCAGCCTGGCCAGCACAGTTTCTCCCGGCAGCTCGCGGAACAGGTGCTTCGAGTTCACGTCCGACAGCATCAGCCACTGGCTGCTGCCGGCCGTCATCTGCACGCCTGTCGTCTCGGTGCCGTTGGTCGCAAAGCGCACACCGCCCGCGGCACGCACCTTGAACTGCCCGGCGATGTCCGCCACGATGCGCGCGCCGGAGGAGAAGTCGCCGAAGGCGAACGAGCCCGGCGCCGCCGCCAGGGTCTGGGCGTTGCCGATCGCGACGCTGCCCTGGCCGGCGGCGATGGCATTGATGCCGGCCGCCAGGGCGTAGGCGCCGGACGCCACCGTCCCGTATCCCATGGCCACGGTCCCGAGGTTGTTGGCCACGGTCGTGTTGCCCAGGGCCGTGCTGTTGTTGCCGCTGGCCGTGGTGTTCTCTCCGGACGTCAGGCTGTTGACGCCGCTGGCCGTGGTGCTCTGCCCGGTGGCCAGGCTCCGCGGTCCCTGGGCCCTCGTCCCGCTCCCGACCGCCGTGCTCGCGTTGCCGCTGGCGATCGTGCCCGCGCCCATGGAGGTGCTGTAGGCGCCGAGCGCCTGTGTCTCCTGTCCCATGGCGGTGCTGACCGGGCCGACAGCCGACGTGCCGGCCCCGAAGGCCGTGCTGTAGGCGCCGGCACCCAGCGTGTTGAAGCCGAACGCGATGCTGTTGATTCCGATGTTGTTGTCGTTCCACACGACGTCGCCGACCTCGCCCACCCGGAACGCCGCCTTCGCCGGGTGCCACATCATCCGGACACCGGCGCCGGACGCCGGGATGTTACCCGTCCCCAGCGTGCCCCGGGCCACGAACTGCCCGTCGGTGTACAGCCCGAACGCGCTGGGAATCGTCGAGCTGGACGGCATCGGCCGGGGGCTGCCGCCGTTGCCGGCGCCCGGCGCCGGCGCGAAGTCGCCCGACGCGCCCGTCTGGTCCCGCCAGGTGCCGGCGAGTGAGGCCAGCGAGACCACGGTGGTGATGGGCGAGGCCATGCTGCCGGGCGACGGCACGATGTTGAGGCCCATGCCCACGTTGCCGTCGGCCTTGA
This sequence comes from uncultured Bifidobacteriaceae bacterium, assembly GCA_964619705.1. Classification (GTDB taxonomy): domain Bacteria; phylum Acidobacteriota; class Vicinamibacteria; order Vicinamibacterales; family UBA2999; genus VFZN01. The sequence continues at coordinate 3,860 of CAZUGF010000022.1, read as the reverse complement.
GGAACGCGGTGCCGATGACGGACGCCGGCCCGCTGGCGGCCCCGCACTGGTCGTCGTTGCCCTCGAGGCGATACGTGCCGCCCACCTGGGTCACGGTCAGGGTGACCACGTTGCAGTAGGGGCGGAGCTGCCAGCGGAGGGTGCCGATGTACTGGGCCTGAACGGGCAGGACAGATATCAGGAAGGCTCCGGCAGCAAGAACGGACAGGACGACGCGTGACATGGGACTCCTCCAGTTGCGGCAACACGGACCGCTGCTACCGGGGAGATCGGAGTTGAGGCGGAAGATCCGCCACGCGCCGGCGTCTCGGGGGACGGAACGTCTTCCGGCGTCGTAGAATCATCGAGCGCCCCGCACCCCGGGGCACGTCTTGAAGCGGCGGGCATCCCTGCACCCATGAGCGACCCCAGTCCCGAATCCCACATCTCCCATATCCCGCTGCTGGCCGGCCTCGACGCCGAGGGTCAGCAGGCCCTGCTGGCGACCATGACGCGCAGAAACGTGGCCGCCAGGGAGCCGATCTTCTGGATCGGCGATCCCGGCGACGCGCTCTACGTCATCGACACGGGCCATGTGGTCATCACCGCGCCCGGCGAGCGCGGCGATCACGTCGTCCTGGACACGCTGGGGCCGGGCGGCGTCTTCGGCGAGATCAGCCTCCTGGACGAGGGACCGCGCTCCGCCACGGTCCACGCGGAGACGGATGTCTCGCTGCTGTCGCTCTCCCGCGACGCCTTCCGTGCGTTCCTGCGGCAGCATCCGGACACGGCGCTCGATGTCCTGCGGATCATGGGCGCCCGCCAGCGCGCGAGCACGCGGGCGATTCGGGGCATGCCGAACCCCAACGCGGTGATCTCGGAGTCCGCGACGATCTGGCAGCGCACGAGCGACATCATTGCCGCGGTGGCGGCCAGTCAGGCCTTCACGCTGGTCCACGTCGCGTGGTTCGGCGTGTGGATCACGATGAACATCCTCGCGGCGGCCGGCCTGCTGCCGGCGGCCCTCGGGTTCGACCCGTATCCCTTCGGCCTGCTCACGCTGATTGTGTCGCTCGAGGCGATCTTCCTTTCCATCTTCGTGCTGGTCAGCCAGAACCGGCAATCCGAACGGGACCGGATCCGCACGGACCTGGACTACCAGGTCAACGTCAAGGCGCACCTCGGCATCGTGGACATCGTCGAGCGGCTGGAGCGGATCGAAGGCGCGGTATCGCGGAACCGCAGGGCGGAACCGTAGGGCGGAGTCTGTAGGGCGGAGCTTCAGCTCCGCCACGGAGTTCGTAGGGCGGAACTTCAGTTCCGCCACGGAACTTCAGTTCCGCCACGGGCAAGACCAACATCCGGGAGAAGCACGATGCCGGCCCGCCCATGCGGACCCGGCATCATGTCTCCTCCTTCGGCCACGTGCTCGTCCTGCTACTGCGGCTCGTGCACGACGATCTCCGTCGCCACGCGATCGGGACCGGAGCCGGTGAACCGGACGCTCACCATCGTGTTGCGGGAGTTGGCGAGACCGGCCACGCCGCTCTGCGCGCCGACGACCTGTGTCTCCTCGTTGTAGCGGAGCTGCTCCTCGGCGCCGCTGGCGGTCTTCACGGCGATCTGCATCGTCTCGGTGTCGACGGCGATCAACTCACCTTCGATGATCGTCGCGGACGGGCGCTCCGCGGCCGGCGGCTGCGTCGGCTGCGGCTCCTGGGCAAAGGACGGCGCGGCGCCGAAGGACGAGACGACGAAGATGGCGGCGGTGAGCGCGCTGACTCTCTTGGCGATGTTCATGTGATTCCCTCCGCATGAAGTGAAGGCGAAGAGCGTGCCAGCCGGCGTGCGCGGCGCAAGGCGAGTTTTGCGCCGTGTTTCGTGCTCGAGGTTCGCGGTCCAGGTTGGGTGAACGCGGGTAGCTTTTGCTCGCTCGCGGGTTATCCTTGTCGTGATTGCGAACAACTCTGCCGCGGCTGCTTCGTCGTCGTGATCGGCCGGATCGCCGGCGCCGCTTCTGGCGGCGCGTGGCCATGGCCGGGCTGGCGATTCCGTGCCTGTGGCTGGCCACGGCCCCGGCGTTCGCGCGTGTGCGCGCGGGCAGGCACGTCGTCAGGGAGACGGCGGCGGATCGCCTGCAGCGGATGGTGGACGATTTGGCGGCACGGCTGAGCATCGGCCGGGCGGTGACGGTGTCGATTGTCCCGGACAACCCGCACGTCGTCTCGGTGGAGGCACCGGCGACGGCTGACGCCCCGTTTCTGGTGGCGGTCGAGGAGAGCGTCCTGGCGCTCCTGGATGAGGAGGAACTCGAGGCCGCGCTCGCGCACGAGCTGGGGCACGTGTGGGTCTTCACGCATCACCCGTACCTGCAGACGGAGCGCCTGGCGAATCGCGTGGCGATGCGCATCGTCACGCGGGAGGCGCTGGCGCGGGTATACGAGAAGATCTGGTCGCAGGACGGGACGAAGGGCGATCTTGCGCGGTTCCTGGACGACTGACGGTGGGCAGGCGGGCGTGCCGGTCCGGAACTGACGCGGGATTCGACGACGCCCGGTACCAGCCAGGCCCGCGAGGCGTGCGCGCCGGCCGAGCTCCCTAACCCAGGGCCGTCCGAAGGGGCGGGATGCTCCCACCCGAGCGTGAACCGCTGGCTGCCCGGGCTGGAAGTGCCGGTGTCCTGAACGGTGGCGGCTTGCGCGATCGGGCTTCGGGCCGATACAATTGTTGGTTCCTACACCTACTGGGAGGTCGTTCAACGGTAGGACAGCAGACTCTGACTCTGCTTATCGGGGTTCGAATCCCTGCCTCCCAGCCAATTATCCCGTTCTCCCCCAAGAACTTACGCGTTCACTCCGTTGGCGGTGCCCAACTAGTGCCACTCGCCTTCGATTGCGGGCGATTGTCGAGCAGTCGGATCGTCGAATCGAGCGACGCCGGCGTCAGGTGCGAGTACCGCTGGGTCATCGCCAGGCTCTGGTGTCCGACCAGTTCCTGCACACCCCTCATCGGCGCGCCCTGCATCGCCAGATGCGAGCAGAACGTGTGACGCAGGATGTGAACGCCGGTTGACACCTGAGCCCGCTTGGCCGCGTAGCGAACCCGCGACCAGGCGCCCTGCCGCGTGAGCGGCGTGCCGTCGTCCTTGCACAGCACGCGGCGATTGCGGAGATGCCGATGCTGGCGAAGCGCCGCCGCCAGCCGTTGTGTCATCCCGACGAACCGAATGCGCCCGTTCTTCGGCGCCGTCAGTTCGCCACACCAGTCAGAATGCCGCACCCGAATCTGGCGACGCTCGAGATCGATGTCGGCCCATTCGAGAGCTACGATCTCGCCTGCTCGCAGTCCAGCCTCGCCGCCCAGGAGGGCGATGAGGTAGCTGCGCGGGTCGATCGTCAGGGCAGCCTTCAGCAATCGCTCGAAGGCGTCGAAGTCGTGGAATGCCGCGTCCGTGCGCGCCACTCGCACCATTCGAATCGAACAGGGCAGCTTGTCCAGCACACCCCACTCCACCGCCTGTTTCAGCAGCATGCTGAGAACGCTCAGCACGTTGTTCACCGTCTTTGGTGACTTCTCGCCCAGGGCCAGCTTGAGTCGCTGAACCTGTTCGTTGCTGACTGTGTCGAGCGCTCGGGAACCGAGGTGCGGAATCAGGTGCAACCGCAGAATCGATTCCTTCGCTGCGATGCCGCTCGGCTTCTGCCGGTTCGCACGCGCGTAACCTTCGACGAAGCGCGGAGCAAACGCTTCGAGTGTGGGAACCTCCTTTCGAGTCTTGGGACCCGAGAGCAACAGATCGCGTGCGCGCCGCTCACTCCACTCTCTGGCCGTTGTCTTCGAATAGCCAGCGTCCAGCTTGCGCCGCTCGCGATACCGCTCCC
>CAZUGF010000021.1:33137-50694 GCA_964619705.1 uncultured Bifidobacteriaceae bacterium | reverse complement strand
AGGCCTCGCGCTGCGCGCTCGGTGGGAGGTCCCTACGGCGCCGCAGGCGCCGCCGGTTCCGGCCTACGACGCCAACGGCGTCGCCTACCGCAGGCCTCCCCCCCGCCTCCCCCCGCCGCCCTCCCGGCATCGCCCACGCGGCCGCACGGCCGCGCCCATTTATACTGATCCGATGCCACCCATCGACGTGGACGCGGCCGTGATCGAGAACCGGCCGCTGTCCCGCGACTACAACGTGCTGACCCTGGCGGCGCCGGACGTGGGCGAACGCGCGCAGGCCGGGCAGTTCGTCATGGTCAAGCCCGAGTGCTCGGGCACACTGCTGCGCCGGCCCTTCTCCGTCTTCGAAGTGCTCCGCGGCGAGACTGGCGCGGCCACCGCCATCACCATCCTCAACAAGCGGGCCGGACGGACCACCAACCGGCTGTACGAGGCAAGGCCGGGCGACCGCATCGCGTGCCTCGGCCCGCTCGGCCAGCCGTTTACGCCGGTCGGGCCGCCGCACCAGGCGTGGATGGTCGCCGGGGGCGTCGGCCTCGCGCCGTTCGCCACGCTCGCAGCAGAGCTGGCGGCGCGCGGCACCTCGTCGACGCTGTTCTACGGCGCGCGGTCCGGCGGCGAGCTGTTCCACCTGGACGTGTTCGAGCGCCTGGGCGTCCGCCTGGTCCTTTCCACCGAGGACGGCTCCCGCGGCGAGGCCGGGCGCGTCACGCTCCCGCTCGAGCGCGCGCTCGCCGCACCCGGTGCCCCCCCGGCCGGGATCACCATCTACGCGTGCGGCCCGGAACCCATGCTGGCCGCCGTGGCCGGACTCGCCGCCCGCTACGGCCAGCCCTCGCAGGTGTCCGTGGAACGGACGATGGGATGCGGCCTCGGCGGGTGTTACAGCTGCGTCATCCCGGTCAAGCACGGGGACGGCACGCGCCTGGTGCGCTCGTGCGTGGCGGGCCCCGTCTTCGACGGCGCCGGGATCGTGTGGGAATGATGGCGCGGGACCTCTCCGTCCGCATCGGGTCGCTGGAACTGCCGAACCCCCTCATTGCCGCGAGCGGGTGCTTCGGCTACGGCGTCGAGTACGACGAGGTCGTGGACCTCGCGCAGCTCGGCGGCGTGGCCGTCAAGGGCCTGTTCATGACGGAGCGCGAGGGGCACCCGCCCCCGCGCATCGTCGAGACGCCCTCCGGCATGATCAACGCGATCGGCCTGCAGGGCATCGGCGTGCACCGCTTCGTCGCCGAGAAGCTGCCGATGCTGCGCGAGCGCGGCGCCCGCGTGTTCGTCAACGTCTGCGGCACGACGCTCGACGAGTACGTGGAGGTCACCAAGGTGCTGTCCCAGGCCGAGGGCGTGGCCGCCATCGAGCTGAACATCTCCTGCCCCAACATCAAGGAGGGCGGCATCCAGTTCGGCTGCAGCCTGACGGGCACCCATGCCGTGGTGGCCGGCGTGCGGAAGGCCACACACCTGCCGGTCATCCCCAAGCTCACGCCGAACGTGACGGACGTCGCATCCTTCGCCCGCGCCGCGGAGAACGCGGGCGCCGATGCGGTGTCGCTGGTGAACACCTTCCTGGCCATGGCCATCGACGTGGAAACCAGGCGGCCGACCATCAGCAACGTGCTGGGCGGGCTCAGCGGACCGGCCATCCGGCCCATTGCCGTGCGCATGGTGTGGGAGTGCTACCAGGCCGTCCGGATCCCGATCATCGGCATGGGCGGCATCGTCGACGCGCGGGATGCGATCGAGTTCATGCTGGCGGGCGCCACGGCCGTGCAGATCGGCACGGCCAACTTCATGGACCCGTTCGTCTGGTCGAAGGTCCTCACGGGACTGGACGAGTACCTCGCGCGGCACGGCGTCGAACGGCTCCGCGACCTCGTCGGCGCGTTCGATCCCACGCCGCCCCGGGCGGTGCACGCATGAACCGGGTGCTCGCCGCCCTGGACGTCGAGAACGGGGCCAGGGCGCTGGCGCTGGCGGACACGCTCCGGGGCGCCGTCGGCGGCTTCAAGATCGGCAAGCAGCTCTTCACCGCCGAAGGGCCGTCCATCGTCCGGGCACTCACCGAGCGGGGCGATCGCGTCTTCCTCGATCTCAAGTTCCACGACATCCCCAACACCGTGGCCGGCGCGGTGCAGTCGGCCGCGGCCACCGGCGCCTGGATGGTCAACGTCCACGCGTCCGGGGGGCGGGCCATGATGACCGCGGCCGCCGGGGCGGCGCGGCGGGCGGCGGACGCCTCCGGGCGTGAACGGCCCCTCGTGATCGGCGTCACCGTGCTCACCAGCCTGGACGAGGCGGCGCTGCGCGAGGTCGGCGTGGAGGTGCCGCTCGTCGACCACGTCGTGCACCTGGCAGTGCTTGCGCGGGAGGCCGGCCTGGACGGCGTGGTCGCGTCGCCGCAGGAGATCGCGGCCATCCGGGCGGCGTGCGGTCCGGACTTCGCGATCGTCACGCCGGGCATCCGTCCCGCGGGACAGGCCGGGAAGGACGACCAGGCACGGACGCTGACGCCGGCCGGCGCCATCGCCGCGGGAGCGACCTATCTGGTCATCGGCCGGCCGATTACGGCGGCCGCCGATCCCCGCGCCGCGGCCGAGTCGATCGCGGCCGAGACCTCACAAGCCTGACACCAGCAGGCGGAGACGAAAAACAGAAGGGCCGACCCCGCGTGGGGCCGGCCCTTGTCGATTTCCAGCTCGGCGCACCGTCTGGTGCGCCTGTCCGCCGTGCTACTTCGCCGTGAAGATGAAGTGCCCGCGGCGGTTCTGCTGCCAGCAGGTCTCGCTCGACTCGGTGCAGAAGGGCGACTCCTTGCCCTTGCTGACGACGGCCACACGCTCGGTCGGGATGCCCAGGCTCACGAGGTAGTCCTTGACGGCCCCGGCCCGGCGCTCGCCGAGCCCGAGGTTGTACTCGGACGTCCCACGCTCGTCGCAGTGTCCCTCGACGTTGATCCGCGTGCTGCTCCAGCGCTTCAGGTACTCGGCGTTCTTCGCCAGGGCCGCGCGCGCATCCTCACGGAGCGTGGACGAGTCCAGATCGAAGAACGCGTCGGCCAGCGGCGCCTTCTGGTTCAGCTCATCGAGCGACATCTGCGCGAAGAGCTGCTCCTCGGTGAGCGGGGCGGGCGGTGTCGGAGCCGGCGGCGCGGGTGGCGGCGGCGGCGCGGGCGGCGGTGGTGCCGGTGCGGCGGGGGGTGGCGGTGCCGGCGCGGCCGGTGGCGGCTGCTTGCCGCACGCGGCAAGGCCCAGGGTCAGCACGATGGCGAGCGCAGAAAGCTGGAATGTCCGTCGGATCATGTCACGGAGGATACGGTGGAGGTTCAGTTTGTGTCAACGCAAACCGACAGGATCGACCGTCACGCGAAAGACACGCAGCCCGAGAACGCGGCGATCCGGGACGCCGCGGCGCTCCGCGGGCACGAACGTCTGCGAGGTTTCGAACGTGATGAGGCCGCCGGACGCGTTCAGGACCTCCAGCGGAACCTCGACGGACCACGTGGTCTCGGTGCTCAGAACCGCACTCGATACCTCGGCCGTTCCCGCCACTGCGCGCACGTCGCTCGGTCCATCGAAGTACCGCAGCGGCGGCTCGAACTCGAGCGTGACGCGCACCGCTGTCGTGGCGCCGAGCACTCGCACGGTGCTGCGATCGCTGGTCCAGTGCCAGATCCCGAGCGCCGGCGTGTACTCCGCTTCGTGCCAGCCGGCGTCGAACGCCTGCATCAGCGTGCCGGCCGGCTGCAGGTCGAACTGCTCGATGGCCACCGGCACGGGGGTCTCGCCGGCCACAGGCACGGCACGGATGGCGAGGCGCGCAAGCGGGCCCTCACCGAGCAGCGTACCCGCCGGCAGTTCGATCGCGTGCAGGAAGAAGCCCGGGTCGGCGTGCCACTGCGCGATCGTCGTCCCGTCGATGTCGAGCAGCACCTCGGCGGCCGGGTCGCCGGGCGCACCAAGGTTCCGGCCCCCGATCAGCGCGTGCATGGCGCCGGCCTCTCGACGTACGCCGGCCGTGATCGGACCCAGGTGCGGGGCGCGTCCCATCAAGCGGGCCATGCCTGCCGTCTCGGGCGTGAGCGCCCAGCCCTCTTCCGCAAACCACAGGGGCGGCGAGAAGCGAATCCAGTCCACGGCCGCGGGCCGCATGCCGCCGTGGACGCGCCGTGAGGAGGGCGCCCACCGGATCGCCGTCACGTCGGTTCGGCTGCGTGGATCGATCAGCGCCAGATCCGTGCGGCGGGGATCGGCCAGGAACCAGACGCGGCCATCGGGCTGGCCGGACCAGAAGCGCGCCAGCTCCATCCACTCGCGCCGCGGGGGGGCGGGGATCTGCGGCAACACGACGCGCTCGGCCTCGAGCGGCCTCACGAACGTCTGGTGCATGCCGACCATCGTCCCCGGCGCCTCGCCGGCGGCGGCGTTCATCGCATCGACGGCGCGCACGGTGGGGGCCGGCGCGGCCGCGTACTCCTGGACGATGGGCCCGGCCAGCGCGAGGGCCCAGATCGAGAGCGCGGCGGCGCCCGCCGGTACCGCCGTGGGGTGGACCAGCCGGCATCCCTGCACCGCGAGAAACGCCACGACCGGCACGAGCGGCGCGGCGTAGCGCACGAAGGACGTGTCCTGGAACAGCAGGTGGAACACCAGGTACGGCCCGCCCATCGCGGCCAGGACCACGAGCGTCCGGCGATCCCGCCACAACAGGCGGAGGGCACCGGCGGCCGCCAGGATCAGGACCACGCTTCCGAGCGGGACGCTCTCCCACGGGTCGACAAAGGTGTGCACGAGCGCCTGCGCAACGAGGCGCGGCGCGGGATTGACCCACAGCATCTCGCCGCCGACGAAGTCCTCCCCCGCCTGCGAGCCGAGCGCGGCCAGGTAGCCGTTGAGGCCGCCGCTCACGACGACCAGGGGCACGGCCCAGACGAGCGCGCCAATCGTGAACGTCATCGTGGCGCCGATCAGCGCACCCGCGACGCCGCGCCCGATGCGGTCGACCAGCACCACCACCAGGAGCGGCGCCGCCAGCCAGAGCGTCTGCGTCCTGACGCCGACGGCCACGCCGGCCAGGAGCGCGCCGAGCACGATCATCCGGCCGGACGCCGCCGTGGTGGCCGGCACCATCCGCCGTTCGCCGTCCGCCGCCGGCGTCTGCCACCACCACGCCGTCAGCAGGCACGCCTGCGCCGCCAGCGCGATCGCCAGGCCCGGCAGGTCGCTCATCGGCCGGATGGCCAGGGACCAGATGAGCGGACAGGTCACGGCCAGGGCCGTCGCGCCGAGCGCCGGCACGTCCAGCGTGCCCCACGGGGCGGCGCGCCCGCCTTCGGCCTGACGGATCCCGCGGTCCCGCAGCGTCGCACACACGCGGTAGAGCAGCCCGACGGCACACAGGGCCGCCATCAGCGACAGCAGCGAGAGGCTGCGGGCCTCCACCGTGGACGCGCCCGCGCGGCCCGGCATCGCGCCGACAACCGCCGCCATCACCTTGCCCGCCGCAATGTAGACGGGATAGCCGGGGGGGTGCGGCCGATGCGCCGCCACGTCGAAGTCACGCACGCCCAGCGCGAAGTTCACCGAGTCGATGTCCTCGAGCGACGAGGCCACGAACGGCAGGTGCGCGGCGGCGACCGCCAGCGCCAGCACGAGGAGCGCGCGGCGCGCGGTCACGAGACGGGCCGCAGCCGCAGCGCCTCGTTGAGACTGCCGGTGCGGTAGCCCTGCAGGTCGAGGCTCACGTAGCGGTAGCCGAGTGCCTTGAGCCCGGCCACGATCGGCGCGTTGACCTCAGGGTCGAGCGCACGCGGCATCTCTTCGCGCGCGATCTCGAGGCGCGCCGTGTCGTCCTGGTGGCGGACGCGGAAGACGCGAAAGCCCAGGCCGCGGAGGACGTCTTCGGCCTGCTCGATCTGCCGCAGCTTTGCGCCGGTCACTTCGCTGCCGTAGGGAATCCGCGACGAAAGGCACGCGGACGCCGGCTCATCCCAGCTCGCCATGCCGAGGCCGCGCGACAGCAGGCGGATCTCGTCCTTGGTCAGGCCGGCCTCATCCAGGGGACTGAGGACGCCGTGCTCGCGCGCGGCCTGGCGGCCCGGACGGTAGTCCCCGCGATCATCCGCGTTGCTGCCGTCCACGACATGGGCGAAGCCCCGCGCGCGCGCCTCCGACCGGAGCAGCGCGTAGAGCTCGTCCTTGCAGTAGTAGCAGCGGTTGGCCGGGTTGGCGCGGTACTCGGGGCGCTCCAGCTCACGGGTGGACACGAACACATGGGCGAACCCGAAGTCCGCCGCAACCCGGCAGGCCAGCCGGCGATGGGCATCGGGATAGCTGGGGCTGTCCGCGGTGACGGCCAGCGCGCGGTTCCCGAGGACACGGCCGGCGGTCACGGCCAGGTAGGCACTGTCCACGCCGCCGCTGAAAGCCACGATGACGGAGTCGAGGTCGCGCAGCCGGGCTGCGAGACGGCCGGCTTTCACCCCGGAGACGTCAGTCGTCGTCCCCGAGCCCGTCGTCGTCCTCCTCGTCGTCCTCGTCTTCGTCCTCGTCTTCGGACTCGTCGTCGTCCTTCTCATCGTCGTCGTCATCGTCCTCGTCGTCATCGGCGACTTCGAGCTCGACGGGCGAATCGTGGGCAACGCGGAGCAACGAGCCGCATTCCGAGCACGTCAACTCGTCGCCGATGTCGACGTCGGTCTCGTCGAGGTCGATGGCGGAGTCACACTCGGGACAGATCGCGGACATGCATCAGGCTCCTTCAGCCGGGGCAAGAGTTGATTGGATTATATACTCTCGAACGTATGACGTCATCTGCCGGACCCGGCAAGACGGTGCTCATTGCGGACGACACGCCGTTCGTCCGCGAGCGGTTCATGCACGCCCTCGAGGAAGCCGGCCACCGGACCATGGTGGCACGGAGCGCGGTCGAGCTCCTCGCGAAGGTGCGGGCGGACCTGGAGCAGATCGACCTCCTCCTCGTGGACCTGAAGCTGCCCCACCAGTCGGGCGTGGACCTGGTGCGCGCGATCCGCAAGCTCGACGGCGGGCGGCTCCCCGTCCTGGTGTTCAGCGGCACCGTGTCGAGCGCCGACGAGGTGCGGCACCTGGCGGCGCTGGGCGTCAGCGGCTACATCAACGAGTACAGCGCGGCGCAGCACATCCTGCCCTCGCTCGCGCCTCACCTGTTCCCGGATCACTTCAACCGGCGCGGGAGCCCGCGGCTCGTGCTCGGCATTCCCATCGCCTACCGGGCGGGCGGCACGATTGCGGCGGCGCTCACGCTCAACATCAACCGCGGAGGCATGGCCATCCGGACGACGGGTCCGCTCGAACGCGGCACCGACGTGAAGCTGCGGTTCCGGCTGCCGGGCTCGAAGAAGGACATCGACCTGGACGCCCGCGTGTGCTGGAGCGACTCGAAGGCGGGCATGGGACTGGCGTTCACGCGCGTGGACGCGGTGGACCAGACCGCCATCGACGACTTCGTCGACGCGCACTTCGGGAGCGAGGAGCCGGCCATCGGCGACGGCGAACCCGAGCCGGGAGACGGGAGCCAGGGCGCCTGACGCGGACGCGTCAGGCGAAGCGTCGGAGCCTGAGCGCGTTGGCGATGACGATGACCGAGGCGCCGGTGTCGGCGAGCACCGCCATCCACAGCGTGGCCACGCCCGTGGCCGCGGCCAGGACGAACACCGCCTTGAGCCCGAGTGCAATCGCGACGTTCGCGCGCACGTTGCGCAGCGTGGCGCGGCTCAGGCGAATGGCGTAGGGAATCTTCGCCAGGTCGTCGGTCATGAGCGCGATGTCCGCCGTCTCGATGGCGGCACCGCTCCCCATCGCGCCCATCACGATGCCGACGTCCGCGGCAGCCAGCGCCGGCGCGTCGTTGATCCCGTCGCCGACCATGGCCACGGCGCCGTCCTCGCGGAGCGCCGCCACAGCCGTCACCTTGTCCGCGGGCAGCAGGCCCGCCCGCACGTCGTCCACGCCTACGCGGCGGCCGATGGCCCGCGCGGCCCGCTCGTGGTCGCCCGTCAGCATCGCCACTCGCCGGATGCCGTGCCGGTGCAGGTCGGTGACCACCCCGCGCGCCGTGTCGCGCTCGAGATCCTCCAGCCCGACGAGGCCGGCTACCGCGCCGCCGCGGGACACGATCACCGGCGACAGGCCGGATGCCATCAGGCGCTCGGCACGGGCGGCGACGTCCGCCGGGAGCGCCCCGCGCTCGCGGAAGAGGCGCGGCGTGCCGCAGATCACGAGAGCCCCGTCCACGGTGCCCTCGACGCCAAGGCCGGGGAACGCGCGCACGCCGGAGACCGGGGGGAAGGCGCCGACGCGTTCCCGTGCGGCGTCGGCAATGGCCCGGCCCACGGGGTGCTCCGAACGCACCTCCACGGCGGCCGCCCATCGCAGCACGTCGTCCTCGCTCACGCCGTCCGACGCGTCCACGACCGTCACGTGAATCCGGCCGGTGGTGAGCGTGCCGGTCTTGTCGAAGGCAAGCGCCGACACGCCGGCCAGCCGCTCGAGCGACGCGCCGCCCTTGATGAGGACGCCGTTCCTCGCCGCGCCGGCCAGGGCGGAGACCATCGACACGGGCGTGGAGATGACGAGCGCGCAGGGACAGGCCACGACCAGGAGGACGAGCGCGCGGTAGATCCACGTCTCGGCCGGCCCGCCGAGCAGGACGGGCACCACGGCCAGCAGCACGGCCAGCACGACGACCGCGGGCGTGTACCATGCCGCGAACCGGTCGATGAACAACTGCACCGGCGCGCGCCGGGCCTGCGCCGTCTCCACCAGGTGGACAATCCGCGCGAGGGTCGTGTCGTCGCGGCGGCGCGTGACGGCGACCGAGAGCGCGCCGTGTCCGTTGATGGTCCCGGCAAAGACCTCGTCGCCCGCGCCCTTCTCCACCGGAAGCGACTCGCCGGTAATCGGCGCCTGGTTGACCTCCGACTGCCCGTCCTCCACCGTACCGTCCAGCGGAATGCGTTCACCCGGACGGACGATCATCGTCTGGCCCGGACGGACCTGGTCCAGCAGGACGAGGCGCTCGGTGCCGTCCGCATGAATGCGGGCCTCGGCAGGGGCGAGATCCAGGAGCGTCCGGATGGCCGCGCGCGCCCGCTCGACGCTGCGCGACTCGAGCCACTGCGCAACGGCGAAGAGGAAGACGACCATCGCGCCCTCTTCCCATTCGCCGATGAGCAGCGCGCCGGCCACGGCAATCACCATCAGCACGTTGATGTCGAGCGCGCCCCGGCGCACGGCGGCCGCGGCGCGGCGCGCCGGGAACACGATGCCGGCCAGCACGGCGGTGAGAAAGAGCGGCTCGGCCCACGCGGGCGTGGCCCACAGCATCTCGGCCAGGCACCCGGCGCCGAGCAGCACCGCGGCCGCGACAGCCAATGCGCCCCGGGCGCGGACCCCTGTCGAGCGGGGCGCGTCGGCCGCGCAGGCGCCTCCGCAGCAGGCGTCGGCCGGGATGCCGGCGGGCTGCGCGTGGGCGTGGACGCTCACCGGGCGCTCCGGGCGCGGGCAGGCGGGCGGCGCGCCGCGGGGCGGGCCGCGGGCTCTTCCACGTGCCGCAGCCCCTGCTGGAGCAGGTCCACGACGTGGCGATCGTCGAGCGCGTAGAACACCATCCGCCCTTCCCGGCGCGCGCGCACGAGGCGGAGGCCGCGGAGCAGGCGCAACTGATGGGAGACGGCGGACTGGGAAAGGGAGAGCACGGCCGCGAGATCGCAGACGCAGAGTTCTCCGTGGGAGAGCGTGTCGAGGATCCGGACGCGCGTGGGGTCCCCCAGCATGCGGAACGTCTCGGCCAGCGCGGCGACCGACGTCCCGCTGACGAGCATCTCCCGCAGGCGGCGGACTCGCGGGAGGTCGATCCGGATCACGTCACAGGCATCGTCTGACTTGAACATATGAGCAGGTGTTCATATGTTACCACCGCCCGCCGGCCATCTGTCCAGCCCGGGGGGTCCGGCCCGGGGCCGCTCAGGGGACCAGGAGGAGCCGGTGGGCCCGCGCCCCCTCGACGGCGGCGCGCGTGAACGGCTGGGCGCGGTACCGGCCGGTGCGCCAGCGTTCGTTCTGGTCGAAGCGGTGCGGGCTCAGGATGTGCGAGGACTGGCCCGTCGGCAGGATCACACGTGAGTCGTCCCACTGCCCCACGTCCAGGATCTGCCGCCACGACGGAATCTCCCACGCGTCGAACGGGCGCAGGCGCCGCCAGCTCACGCGCATCACCGTGGTGCCGTCGCCCATCAGCGGCGCCGTCCCGCCGTCGAGGATCCACGCCAGCGGCCGAGAGGCGTTCCCGATGGGATGCCGGAAGCGCGCGGCGTGGACGCGGTCCCACGCCTGGTCGGCCTCGCTCCCGTAGTCCCCGCGCAGGCGGCCGGCGGCATCCTCCGCGGCGAGCACGAAGATGTCGTCCCGGGTCTCCCGCCGCTCGACGGTGCCGATATCGTCGAACCATCGGGACTGCGGATCGTCGATGACCGCATAGAGGCCGGACGGCCGGTCCGATCCCGCCCAGTCGTAGAACGCCCGGAACAGCGGCTCCTCCATCTCGTCGGCAAAGGTCCGCCGCCAGAGCGCATCCTCGAAGGCCTGGTACAACGTCACGACAGGCCGCGCGTCGACGATGCGGTCCCACTGGGACAGGCGGATGAGCGCCTCGACGGCCGCCTCGGCGTTCTCGGCGCGCGCGCGGGCAATGGCCGTATCGACGCCCGCCAGGATCCGGGCCGCCGCCAGGCTGCGCGTGTCGGTCTGGAGGGCCGCCATCCCGTCGAGCGTCGCCCCCTGCTCGCCGGCGAGCACGTCGTGCAGCCGCGTCGCGCGGAACACCCCGCCCCAGTCCCGCGTGATGAGCGGCGTGGCGCTCCGCACGATCTCGTTGTTGGACGACGTGATGAAGCCGGCCGGCGGGTTCAGCACCTGCGGCAGGGCCACGCGCGGCGGTGACGCCACCCACCCGCCCGTCGACGCGGCGCCGTCCACGGGGAACGTCCCATCCCCGCTCGTCCGGACCGGCAGCCTCCCGTTGAGCGCGTAGCCGATGTTCCCGTCGACGTCCGCGTAGACGATGTTCTGCGAGGGCCCGGCAAAGCCGTCCACGGCGGCGCGGAAGGCTTCCCAGTCCGCGGCACGGTTCAACTGCTCGAAGCTGGCCGCCACGTCACCGCCGAGCGCATCCCAGCGGAGCGCGTAGGCCAGTTCGGTCGCGGTGTTGAGCGCGGGCTCGGCGGCGTCGGATCGGCCGGGCGTCATCCACGCCGGCGGCTCCTCCCAGTCCAGGGCATCCTGGTCCGCGACGATCGGCCCGTGCGGCGTCCGCCAGATGTCGAACGCCTCGGGCGCGTCCCGGCCGCGCACGGGAATCTCCACGCGGTCGACCGTGGCCGGCTGCCAGCCGCCCGGGCCCATGACGCGCTTCCGCGCCACGTCGAGACGTTCGAGGTACAGGTCCTGGACGTCGGCCCCGGAGTTCGTGAAGCCCCACGCGATACGCGCGTTGTGCCCGATGACCACGAACGGCACGCCGGGAATCGTGACGCCGATGACGTCAAGCCCCGCGGCGACAAGGTGCATCTCGTACCAGATGGACGGGAACTCGATCTGCAGGTGCGGATCGTTGGCCAGGATGGGCCGTCCCGTCGCGGTCCGCGACGGCGCGATCACCCAGTTGTTGCTGTTGCCCCGCCGGGCCATGGGATGGAGCCACTCGAGACCGGCCACGCCGGCGGAGGCACGGCCAGCGGAGGCCCGGCCGGGAGGAGTGGCGTCCGCGGCGTCCGGCCCCCGCGTGGGGCCCGGGTCCTCGACAGGCGCCACCGTGCGGCCCGGCACTGCGGAACCGAGCACGGTGGGCGCGTCGGCCGGGTACCGGCCGGCCAGCTCACGCGCGGCAGCGGGCCCGAGACTGAGGGCCACGGCCGCCCGGACGAGTTCGGACTGGTGGTTCTCCGCCAGCCGCCACGCGAGGAGCCGTCCGACAGCCAGCGTATCGACGGGCGTCCACGGGTCCGGCACGAAGCGCAGCAGCTGCAGCTCGATCGGCCGCTGCCGCAGTGTGACCTGGGATTCGAGGACGCTGTTGACGCCGGCCGCGTAGCGTTCGAGCGCCGCGCGCACGGGCCCTGCCGCCCGCGCCCACTCCGCGTCCGCCGCATCGCGCAGGCCCAGGGTGAGGAAGCGCTTGTCGATGCCCAGCGTGGCCTCGCCCAGCACCTCGGACAGCCGGCCGCGCGTCACGCGCCGGTAGAGTTCCATCTGCCACAGCCTGTCGCGCGCGTGCACGACGCCGGCGGCAAACCAGGCATCTTCCGCGTCGCGCGCGTAGACGTGCGGGACGCCCGCCTCGTCGAACAGGATCTCGACGGGGCCGCTCAGGCCGGAGACCCGGATCTCGCCGTCCAAAGGGGGGAGCGATGCGCGGATCCACCACCAGCCGCCGGTGCCGGCAAGGAGGAGGATGACCAGTCCGGTCCAGAACAAACGCTTCAGCACGTCGGCTCCCGGGCGCCTTGCCGCCCCGTGGCTGGTTCGATTAGGATGGGGGGCTGCGGCGCCTTAATTGTCGCAGCGTCTAGAGCTTACACCGTTTCCCACTCATCGGAGCGATGCCGTGATCGAGGTGGACCACCTCTCCAAGCACTACGGGCCGGTAACGGCCGTGGACGATGTCAGTTTTCGCGTGGAGTCCGGCGAGATCCTGGGCTTCCTCGGGCCGAACGGCGCGGGGAAGACCACGACCATGCGGATCATCACCGGCTACATGCCGGCCACGCACGGCAAGGTGATCGTGGCCGGACACGACGTCTTCGAGCAGCCCCTCGAGGCCAAGCGCAAGACGGGCTACCTGCCGGAAACCCCTCCGCTCTACCCGGACATGACGGTCCGCGAGTACCTGCTCTTCGTCGCGAAGATCAAGGGCCTCCGCCGCGACCTCCGCGCCCGCGTCGACGAGGTGATGAAGCGGACGTGGATTGCCGACATGGCGGACCGCCATTGCTCCAAGCTCTCGAAGGGCTACAAGCAGCGCGTCGGCCTCGCCCAGGCCATCATCCACAACCCCGAGGTGCTCGTGCTCGACGAGCCGACGGCCGGCCTGGACCCGAAGCAGATCATCGAGACGCGGCAGCTCATTCGCGAGCTGGCCGGCACGCACACCATCGTGCTGAGCACGCACATCCTCCCCGAGGTCTCGCAGACCTGCCAGCGCGTGGTCATCATCAACAACGGCAAGGTCGTCGCCGTCGACACGCCGGCAAACCTGACCGCCCGGCTCCAGGGCGCCGTGACGATCTTCCTCCAGACGGACGGGCCCGCGGACGATGTCGGCGCGGCGCTGGCCAACGTCGCGGGCGTGGCGCGGGTCACGCTGGCGGCGGGAACGGCCACGCCGGGCGCGTTCGAGATCGACACGGACAAGGGCGTGGACGTCCGGCGCGAACTGGCCGCCGCTGTCGTCTCGCGCGGCTGGGGCCTGCTGGAACTGCGGCCCATGCGCATGAGCCTGGAGGACATCTTCCTGAGCGTCACGACGCAGGAAGGCGACCCGGGCGCCGACGGGCGCACCGAGGCCCGGACCGACGACGAGGGGGAGGTGGCGCATGCGTAATGTGCTGGCCATCGCCGGCAAGGAGCTGCGCGGCTACTTCACGTCGCCGATCGGCTACGTGCTGGTGGGCTTCTGGGCGCTGCTCTTCGGCTACTTCTTCTACACGCTCGTGGCGTTCTTCGAGCGCCAGAGCATGCAGATGCAGATGGGCGGGCCGGGCGGATCGCTCAACGTCAACCAGATGCTCGTCTCGCCGCTGCTCGTGAACGCGACGGTGATCATGCTGCTGGTCTTCCCGCTGATCACGATGCGGACCTACGCGGAAGAGAAGCGCTCGGGGACCATCGAGCTGCTGCTGACCTCCCCGCTCACGGACCTGCAGATCATCCTGGGCAAGTTCCTGGGCGCGCTCGGCCTCTACGCGGCCATGCTGGCCGTGACCTTCGCGCACATGGCCATCCTCTTCGCCTTCGGCGAACCGGAGTGGAAGCCGATCGCCACGGGGTACCTCGGCCTGCTCCTGATGGGCGGCGCCTTCCTGTCGCTCGGGCTGTTCATCTCCAGCCTGACGAAGAACCAGATCGTCGCCGGCATGATCACCTTCTCGGTGTTCCTGCTGCTCTGGATCATCAACTGGATCTCGGCATTCGTCGGCCCGACGGCACAGTCCGTGCTCACCTACCTGTCGATCACGGAGCACTTCGACGACTTCGCCAAGGGCATCATCGACACGAAGCACGTGATCTACTACCTGAGCTTCATCGCGTTCGGGCTGTTCCTGACCATGAAGTCCGTGGACAGCGAACGGTGGAGGGGCTGAACCATGAGCACGGAACCCGGCACGTCCCCGCGCGAGGGCGCGGTCACCATCATCGGCATCATCGGCTGGCTGGGCACACTCGCGGTCATCGCGTCGGTCGCGATCCGATTCATGCGGCCCGAATGGGCCCAGTACCAGCAGTACGCGGCCTGGGCGGGGCTGGCGCTCATCCTCGTCTACATCGCCGGCCAGTGGCGGGACGTCCAGACGGCGTACCAGTCGCGCGGGGCCCGCTATGGCACGCTCTCCGTCGTCAGCATCCTCGTCTTCGCGGGCATCCTGGCGGCCGTCAACTACCTGGCCGCGCGCCAGAACAAGCGCTGGGACCTGACGGCCAACCAGGTCTTCGCGCTGTCGGACCAGACGGTGAAGATCCTGCAGGGCCTGGACGCCCCGGTGACGTTCACGGTCTTCGACGAGGAGCTCAGCTTCGATCGCTACCGCGACCGGCTCGACGAGTACGCCTATCACTCGTCGCGCGTGTCGGCCGAGTACGTGGATCCCATCAAGAACCCGGTGCGCGCGAACGCCGCCAAGGTGACGAGCCTCGGGACGATCCTGGTCCAGTACAAGGACCGGACCGAGCGCGTCAGCAGCGCCAGCGAGCAGGAGATCACCAACGCCCTCATCAAGGCCGTGACCGGCGAGACGCGCACGGTGTATTTCACCCAGGGGCACGGCGAGAAGGACACGTCCGGCACGGACCGCGCGGGGTACAGCGCCATCACGCAGGCCCTCGGGACGGACAACTACGGCGTGGAGCGCCTCGTGCTCGCGCAGGCGGCCGACGTGCCGGCGGACGCCACGGTGGTGATCATCGCGGGCCCGCAGACGGACTTCCTGGAGCCGGAAGTCGACGCCCTGAACCGGTACCTGGCGCGCGGGGGCAAGGTGCTCGCGCTCGTGGATCCGCAGCAGGACCCGTCGGCGCCCGGCACGCCGGTGCTCACGGCCTTCCTGCACGAGTGGGGACTGGACGTGGGCCAGGACATCGTCCTGGATGCGAGCGGCATCGGGCAGCTGCTCGGCACCGACGCGTCGGTGCCGGTGGCCGCGAGCTATCCGCCGCACGCGATCACGACGAACTTCCAGCTCATGACCGCCTTCCCGCTCGCACGATCCATCACGCCCGTCGACGGCGGCGTCAACGGCCGGACCGCGAGCCCCATTGTCCAGACCGGGCCGCAGAGCTGGGCCGAAGTGGACCTGGCGGCGCTGGCCAGCGGTGACGGACGCGTGGAGATGAACGAGGACCAGGGCGACCGCCCCGGTCCCATCACGCTCGGCGCCGCGGTGTCCGTGCCGGCCACCGACGCGCCGCCGCCGGCGGCGGACGCCGGGACCGACGAGGCCCCGCCCTCACCGCCGGAGTCGCGCATCGTCGCCATCGGGGACTCCGAGTTCGCCTCCAACAGCGTGCTCGGCGTGCAGGGCAACCGCGACTTCTTCATGAACACGATCAACTGGCTGGCGCAGCAGGAGAACCTGATCGCCATCCGCCCGAAGGAGCCGGAGGATCGCCGCCTGACGCTGAACGCCGATCAGCACCGGCTGATCATGCTGCTGTCGATCTTCATCATCCCCGGCGTCGTCTTCGCGACCGGGGTCTACAACTGGTACCGGAGACGCTGAGCATGCGAGGGCTGTGGTCCACACTGGCGCTCGTCCTGGTCCTGGCGGGACTGGGCGCCTACATCTACTTCGTCGATTCGGCGCGGCCCGCGTCCGGCATCGAGCCGAAAGACAAGGTGTTCGCGGTGGAGGCCGGGCAGATCCGGGAGATGCGCGTCACGGCCGACGGCGAGACGACGGTGCTCGTCCGGCAGGACGAGGGCTGGCGGATCACCGAGCCCTCCGAGAGCGACGCGGACCCCACGGAGGCCTCGAGCCTCGTGACCAACCTGTCGTCCCTCGACGTGAACCGGGTCGTCGACGAGAACGCCACGGACCTGGCGCCGTACGGGCTGGCCGAGCCGCGCATCCGCGTGGCGTTCACGGCCGAGGACGGCACGAGCGGCGAGATTCAGCTCGGCAGCCAGACGCCGACGCTGGGCGACGTTTACGCGATCAGGACCGGGGAGACGGCCGTGTTCCTGGTCTCCTCCTACACGGAAACCACCTTCGACAAGCAGCCGTTCGACCTGCGTGACAAGCGCGCCGTGAAGTTCCAGCGGGAGCAGGTGGACAGCGTGGAGGTGCAGCGCGGGACCGCCGTGCTCCGCCTGGCGCGCGCCGACAGCAACTGGACCGTGACGGCGCCGGCCCCCGGCCGCGCGGACTACACGGCGGTCGAGGGCCTGCTCACGCGCCTCTCCACCGCCGCCATGGCGTCGCTCGTCGCCGAGGACGCCGCGAACCTCGCGCCCTACGGGCTCGACACGCCCGCCATGACCATCACGCTGGGCGCCGGCAGCAGCCGGACCGTGCTCGACATCGGCGGGACGGAGGGCGAGGCGCGCTACGCGCGCGACCGCGCGCGCCCGATCGTCTTCACGCTCGACACGACGCTGGCCGACGACATCACCAGGCCCTTCGAGGACTATCGCAAGAAGGAACTCTTCGAGTTCCGGACCTTCAACGTCGATCGCGTCCGCCTGACCCGTGCCGGAGACGGCGGCGCGCGCACGTGGGACTTCGAGCGGACGAGCAGCGAGGACGGGGACCAGTGGCGCGTGACGCCCGAGGGCGGCGAGGCCGCGGACCTGGAAGCGGCCCGCGCGGATGCGCTGACCTCCGCGCTCACCGCCCTGCGCGCCTCGTCGTTCGCGGCGGGCACGGCGTCCACGGGCCTCAACCGGCCCGTGCTGACGGTCGGCGTCAGCTACGACAACGGCTCGTTCGAGCGCGTGCGCATCGGACGCGCGGGTGCGCAGGCCTACGCGCAGCGCGAGGGTGAGGGCAGCATCGCGCTGGTGGATCAGGCGGCCGTGGACGCGGTGGTGGCATCGCTCGACGCGGCGCTTGCGCCCCCGGCACCGGCCGAGGACCCGAAGTAGACAGGCGCGGGTCAGTTCCGAGGAGGTCCCGGTGCGCGGCATGCGTCAAGCAAGGGGATGGATCCCGGTCCTGATCGCGGCGATGGCCCTGTCGTCCGCGTGCGCGGCACGGAACGCCGCGCGGACGCCGTCCGCATCCGCCCCTGCGCCCGGCACGACGCCC
>CAZUGF010000021.1:0-33037 GCA_964619705.1 uncultured Bifidobacteriaceae bacterium | reverse complement strand
GCACGACGATCGGCGCGGTCCTCGAGTCCCTGTTTGCCGGCGCCGCCGTGGCCCACGCGCAGTTTGGCGTCGAGGTCCGGTCGCTCGCGCGCGGCGACGTCCTCTACAGCCACAACCCGGCGCGCCTGCTGGTGCCGGCCTCCAACCAGAAGATCCTGACGACCGCCGCCGCCGTCGAGCGCCTGGGCTGGGACTACCGGTACACGACGCGCGTGCTGGCCACCGGCACGCTGAGCCCCGATGGGCGGCTGGACGGCGACCTGATCGTTGTCGGCAGCGGCGACCCGACGATCAACCCGCGCCATCCGGATCGCTGGGCCGCGCTCGACCGGTGGGCCGCCCAGATCGCGGCGCGCGGCGTGAGCATCATCAGCGGCAACCTCATCGGCGACGATGACGCGTTTGCCGAGCCCGGCTGGGGCTCGGGATGGTCGTGGGAGGATCTCGCCGTCGGCTACGGCGCCCCCGTCGGCGCCCTGCAGTACCACGAGAACCAGGTGGAGCTGATGATCGGGCCGGGCCTCGAACCGGGCGCGCGCGCCATCATCAGCACGTCACCCCTCGGCAGCGGCGTGCTGATCGACCACGACGTCGTCACGGCTGCCGCCGGAGAACCGACGCGCATCAGCATCGAGCGCATTCCCGGGTGGACCATCGTCGCCGTGCGGGGGCAGATTGCCGTCGGCGCCTCGCCGCGCGTTGTGTATGCGGCCGTGGAGAACCCGACGCAGTTCTTCGTCAACGCCTTCCGCGAGGCGCTGGCGCGCCACGGCATCTTCGTCAGCGGGAACGCCCTCGACATCGACATGGTGCGCCCGCGCCCGGACCTGTCCTCGGCCGAGACGTGGGTCACGGACCAGTCTGCCCCGCTGTCCGAGATTGTCGACGTGCTGCTCAAGTGGAGCCGGAACGGCTACGGGGAGACGCTCCTCTGGTCGCTCTCGCCGGTGGGCGCGCCTGCGTCCGAGGCCGCCGGCCTCGCCGTCCTGCACGAGGCGCTCGCGGACCTCGGCATTGCTCCCGGGCAGTACGGCGCCTATGACGGGTCCGGCCTCTCGCGCTACGACACGGTGTCCGCGCGGATGCTCACGACCCTGCTCACGCGGATCTGGACGGACGCGCACTACCGGGAGCGCTACCGCAGCGCACTGCCCGTGGCCGGCGTCAGCGGCTCGCTGGAGGATCGGATGAACGACACGCCCGCGGCGGGGCGCGTGTGGGCGAAGACGGGATCCATGTTCAACATCCGCGCCCTCTCGGGATACGTCCTGACCGCGGATGACGAGCCCCTGGTGTTCTCGTTCCTCGCCAACAACTACCGGGTGCCGTCGGCGGACATCGATGCGCTGATGGACAAGGCGCTGGTCGAGCTCGCCGGGTTCACGCGCGGCCGCTGATCTGCCGCGCCCGCGTCAGAGCGTCACGAAGCGGCCCAGCAGCACGGCCATCCCCATCCCGACGGCGCCGACCACCAGCGCCCCTCCGAGCCCGACGACGAACGGCTTGATGCCGACGCCGCGGAATACCGCGAAGCTGGTGTTGAGGCCGACGGCCGCCATGGCCGTGCCGAGCAGGATCCGCGAGGCCCACACGTCCCCGGCCGAGGCGGTGAGGGCGCGCCACGCGCCGGCATCCAGAAGGCCGTACGCGGCCCCCATCGACCCCAGCGTCGCATCACCGATCGAGCGCACCACTGCCATGGCCAGGAAGCCGATGACGAAGGCGGGCACGTAGCGCGTCCAGGAAGGGCGGCCGGTGGCCCGGACGGCGGCGTCCTGGCCGGGCGCCGGCGCGCCCGCGGTCCGGGCGGCGTCGCGCGCGTGCATCCAGGTGAGGAGCGGAATCACGGCGGCCAGGAAGATGTTCCGCGTGAGCTTCGTCACCGTCGCGGTCCGCAGCACCACGTCGTCGTCGTAGATCTGCTTGTAGGTCAGCGCCGCGCCGACCACCTGCGAGGTGTCGTGGACGGCCGTGCCAAGGAAGAGGCCGATGGTCTCCGATCCGGTCAGGATCGCGTGCGCCAGGTACGGGTAGGCGAGCATGCCGAAGAGGCCGAAGAGCACCACGTTGGCCACCGCGTACGCCACCTCGCGCTCGTCGGCCTCGATGGCCGGCGCCGTGGAGACGATGGCCGTGACGCCGCAGATGCTCGTGCCGGCGGCTATGAGGGTCCCGAGCCGCGGCGGGAGGCCGAGCCGGCGGTTGAACCACGTGACGAACACGAGGCCCGTGGTAATGGCGGCGAGCACGACGGGCAGGCCCGCGAGGCCAAGCTTCATGACGTCGAAGACGCTCAGCTTGATGCCCACGAGGACGATGCCGAGGCGCAGGATCGTGGTGGTCGAGAACTTGAGGCCCGGCGTGAGCGAGGCCGGAAGCGTCAGGGTGTTCCTGAGCAGCAGGCCGAGGACAATCGCAACGGGGACGCCGGACACGGGGCTGCTGCCGGACAGGCCCTGCGCGGCGAGGATGGCGTGACCGATGCGATCGGCAAGCCAGAAGCCCGCCAGCATGACGACGAACGCCGTGAGGACGCCGGGAACGTTTCGCAACGACATCGGGAGGTGTGTGTCTCCTGTTCGGCCGTCGACGCGACGATCGTCGACGGCGTGCCGCGAGGCATGAATCCCTGCATTTTACGTTATGCTCGGAGGTTGATTCAGACGGAGCACTCATACCCATGAACATCACGGACAAGACATTCATCGTCACGGGCGGGGCGTCCGGCCTGGGCCGGGCGGCAGCGGAAACCATTCTCGCGGCGGGCGGCAACACCGTCCTGCTCGACGTCAATGCCGAGGCCGGTCAGGCGGCGGAGCAGGCGCTCGGTTCGCGGGCGCGATTCGCCCTGGCGGACGTGACCAGCGAGGCACAGGTACAGGCGGCGGTGGACCTCGCGGTCTCCGCGTTCGGCGGCCTGCACGGAGTGGTGAACGCGGCGGGGATTTGCCCGGCCGCCAAGGTGCTGGGCAAGAAGGGCCCGCACGCGCTGGACCTCTTCGAGAAGACCGTGCGCATCAACCTGGTGGGGACATTCAACGTCATCCGCCTGGCGGCGGCGGCGATGGCCGGGAACACGCCGCTCGACACGGGCGAGCGCGGGGTCATCATCAACACCGCGTCGATATCCGCCTACGACGGGCAGATCGGCCAGCCGGCGTACGCGGCGTCCAAGGGCGGCATCGTGGCGCTGACGCTGCCGGTGGCGCGCGAGTTTGCGTCGGTGGGAATCCGGTGCGTGACCATTGCGCCGGGCATCTTCGACACGCCGTTGCTCGCGGCGCTGCCGGAAGCCGCGCGCGAGTCGCTCGGCCAGCAGGTGCCGTTCCCCTCGCGGCTGGGCCGCCCGGCCGAGTACGGCGCGCTGGCCCGGCACATCATCGAGAACGTGATGATCAACGGCGAGGTCATCCGGCTCGACGGCGCCCTGCGCATGGCGCCGCGCTAGTTCATCCGGGGTCAGGTCCTGACCCCGAGTAATTCCCGGGCGGCGGCGACGAGGGCGTCCGTGGCGCCGTTGAGGCCGCCGCCCTGGGCCAGGTCCGGCTTGCCGCCGCCCTTGCCGCCGAACGCGGCGGTGAGCGCCTTGAGGGCCACACCCGCGTCCACGCCGGAGCCCGCGTGGCACGCCATCACCACGAGCGCCGGCATCGACGTGCTGAACAGGGCCACGGCCGCGCCCGCTTCCTGCGCCGCCGCCTGGGCCAGGGCCTTGAGCCCCACCGCATCCCATCCCGGCACGGCTTCCACCACGACCACGCGGCTGCCCATCCGCACGCCGCGCGCGACGAGCGCCGCCGCCTCGACGCCTGCGAGCTTCGCCTGCGCATCGCGCAGCGCCCGGCCCTGGGCCTTGCCCTCCGACTGCAGGCGCTCGACGGCCGCCGGCAGTTCCTCCGGCCCGACGGAAAGCTGGCGCCGCGTCGCGGCCAGGACGTCGCGCCAGGCGTCGAAGCGGCGGCGGACGCGTCCGCCGCACAGGAACTCGACACGTGTCCCCCCGCGCACCTTCTCCGCGGACGCGGCGACGATGAGGCCGATCGCGCCGGTACGGGCCACGTGGGTCCCGCCGCAGGCGGAGAGATCGAAGTCGGTGACGTCGACAAGCCGCAGCGGTCCCGTGCGCGCAGGCTCCTTGCGGAGCGGCAGCGCGGCGGCCTCCGCGGCCGTCACGAACCGGATCGACACGAGGCGATCCTCGCGGATGACGTCGTTGGCCGCGTCCACGGCGCCGGCAATCTCCGCGGCCGAGACCTCGCGCGCCAGGTCGATCGTGCAGTGGTCGGCACTCAGGTGGAAGCTCTCCGTCCGCGCGCCGCACCGGCGGTCGAACGCCGCGGACAGCACGTGCTGCCCGGTGTGCTGCTGCATGTGATCGAAGCGCCGGTCCCAGTCGATGGCGCCGGCCACGGCCGTCCCGGCCGCGAGCGGCCGATCCGTCACGTGGACGATGCGATCGCCGTCATCCTGGACGTCGAGCACACGGGCGCCGCCAAGCGTGCCGGTGTCGAACGGCTGCCCGCCGGACGTCGGATAGAAGGCCGTGCGATCGAGCACGATGGCATGGGCGGAAGGGCCCTGTGGTTCCGACGCCACCACCGTCGCATCGAATTGCGCCAGGTAGGCGTCCGTGTAGTAGAGACGTTCCGTCATCGTGCCAGTTGGGATCCCCGGATCCGGATGGAGGACTTCTTGCTCTCGTCCGTCGGCAGTTCGAAGTAGAAGATGGCGCCGCCGTTCGGCGACCGCCGGTAGCCGATCTCGCCGCCGTGCGCGGTGATGATGCCGTAGCTGACCGACAGGCCGAGGCCCGTCCCTTCGCCGACGGGCTTGGTGGTGAAGAAGGGCTGGAACAGCTTGGCCTCGTCCGCCGACGGCACGCCGTTGCCGAAGTCCTCGACCTCCAGGCGTGCGGCATTCCGCGCGTCGCTCGTGCGGATCTTCACCCGGCGGCTGGCCGGGTCCAGCGCGCTGACCGCCTGCTCCGCGTTGATGACGAAGTTCAGGACCACCTGCTGCAGTTCGGTGAACACGGCCGGCACCGTCGCGTCCGACTGATCCTCGAACTCCAGCCGGACGCCCTGCTCGTCGAGCTTCCGCTGGCGCAGCTCCAGCACCGACGCCACCACGTCCCGCAGCCGCACGGGCGAGGGCTCCGAGGTCTGCCGCCCGAAGCGCGAGAGATTGCGGATGATGCCGCTCGCCCGTGCGCTCTCGCGCTGGATGAGGGTCAGGTCCGCGCGCGCCTGATCCGGCAGGCCGTCCTGCATCTGCAGCAGCTCCGCAAACCCCAGGATGGCCTGCAGCGGGTTGTTCAGCTCGTGGGCCACGCCGGACACGAGCACGCCGATGGCCGCGAGGCGCTCCTGCCGAATCAACTGTCGCTGCAGCGACAGGATCTCCTGGCGGATCCGCCGCTCCTCGCCCACCTGCGCCGCGATGGCTTCGCGCGCGTCACGCAGGCTGGTGATCATGCCGGCCAGGCTGTCCCGCACGTGGTCGAGCTCGACGACCCCGCTGGCCCTGGTCTGGAGCGGCGACAGGTCGCCCTGCGCCACGCGTTCCGCCGTGGCCCCGACGTCGCGGATGGCCGCCACCCAGCGGCGCGAGACGAACAACGACAGGCCCAGGATGATGAGCGACGCCCCGATCGCGATGGCGTAGTTCCGCCTGTAGATCGGCACGGTGCGCGCGCGGGCAACAGCCGTCGAGATGCCGACGCTCGCCAGCCACGGGCCTCGCGTCACGACGGCGTTGCCGTAGACACGCTCGACGCCATCGACGCCCGTGCGGATGACGGTCGACGGCACGCGCGCCAGCGGGAGCAGCGTGTCCGCCGTCTCCTCCACCGGGCTGCCCACGTAATCCGCGGAGTCGAGGCTGCGCGCCACGACGATGCTGCGTTCGTCGCTGACGGTCACGACCGATCCCGGCGGCATCGGCACGCGGGCCATGATGGTCTCGAGGGCCTCGAGGCGGACGGCCAGGCCGACAACGCCCACGACCTCGTCCCGATCGTTCACGACGGGATGCGCCAGGATCACGGCATGCGTCGTGGACGTCCGGGTCCCGAGCAGGGGGCCGATCTGTGCGTGCCGCGTCTCGGCAATCTGCCGGAGCCAGGACGCCTGGACCTGCCCCTCGATGTCCGGCTCGGGATCCTGGCCCCAGGCGATGGGACGGCCGGAGGGGTCCGCGAGCACGGCGTTCTGCAGGAACGGCGTGCCGCCCACCGTCAGGAGCGGGCCCAGCACGCCTGTCGCGGCCCTGGCGTCCATCTGCTGGACGGCCGGATGCTGCGCCGCCGTCAGCGCCACGGCATCGAGGGCCTCGAGCGTGCGGCCGAGATACGCCACGAGAATCGCGGCGGTCGTCTGCGTCTCCGACTCGAGCTGCACCAGCTCTTCCTGGTAGGTCAGCCGCGAGGCGTACTGGAGCGCGCCGATCACCACCAGGCTGATGGCGGCGCCGATGGCCAGGACCTGCTGGCGCAGCGGGCGTGCCATCTCAGGAGGTCCCCATCCCGGAGCGCAGGGGATCGGCAACGCCGGCGGCGGCAAAGCCCTCCGCGCGCAGGCGGCAGCTGTCACAGGTACCGCAGGGTTCGCCGTCAGGGTCCGGGTCGTAACAGCTCCGCGTGAGGCCGTAGTCGAGGCCGAGCGACAACCCGAGCCGGATGATCGCGGCCTTCGACAGGTCGATGAGCGGCGCGGCCACGCGGAACGGGCGCCCCTCCACCCCCGTGCGCGTCGCGACGCGGGCGAGCTGTTCGAAGGCGGCAATGAACGCCGGCCGGCAGTCCGGGTAGCCGGAGTAGTCGACCGCGTTGACGCCGACGACTATCGTGGGGGCGTCGAGCACTTCGGCCCAGCCGAGCGCGACAGCCAGGAAGATGGTGTTGCGTGCGGGAACGTAGGTGGACGGAATCGTCCCGTCCCCGATGTCGTGCCCGCGCGGCACGTCGATCGCAGTGGACGTCAGCGACGACCCGCCAATGGCGGCCAGGTCGAGGTCCAGGACGAGGTGCCTGGCCACGCCGAGCGCGGCGGCCACACGCCGGGCAGCGTCGATCTCGACCGCGTGACGCTGGCCGTACCGGAAACTGAGGGCGTGGAGTTCGTGCCCGTCACGCCGGGCCACGGCCGCAGCCGTGTACGAGTCCAGGCCCCCGCTGAGCAGCACGACCGCTCGGGACATCGGCCCACATTGTACGGGCCAACGGGATGGCAACGGAAGGATCAAGTGCCGGCGCGGGACCGTATCAGACGCCGCGCGTGTGCGGATCCCAGATGTACTTGTGGACCTGCAGCTGCACGCGAACGGGCAGGCGATCCGCCAGGACCCAGCCGGCCAGCGTCTTCGGATCGAGCTCGCCGTGTACCGGCGAGAACAGGACGGCCGCCACGCGCCCGGCGAGTGACTCACGCTCCAGGACGCCGCGCGCGTAGTCGTAGTCGGCGCGATCCGCGATGACGAACTTGACCTGATCGTCAGGCGTCAACGCCGCGAGGTTCGACCAGTCCATCCGTTCCGCCTCGCCCGACCCGGGGCACTTGACGTCGAGGATGCGGATGACGCCGGGCGGGACGCCCGCAATGCTCCGATGGCCGCCCGTCTCGATGAGGACGGTCTTGCCCGCGGTGACCAGACGCTCCATGAGCGGGACCACGTCCGCCTGCAGCAGCGGCTCGCCTCCGGTAATCTCGACCAGCGGGCAGCCGTACCCCTCGACCTCGGCCGCCACATCGTCGACGGACCGCTTGCGCCCCTCCGTAAAGGCATAGGGCGTGTCGCACCACCGGCAGCGGAGGTCGCAGGCCGTGAGCCGGACGAAGACGCAGGGCTCCCCGGCGTAGGTGGATTCGCCCTGGATGGAGTGGAAGATCTCGTTGACGGTCAGCATGCGGGCCGCAATTCTCTATTGTAGGACGATGGAACTGCGAATCGGCACGTCGGGCTGGCACTACCCCACCGGGCGCGGCACCTGGGACGGCATCTTCTACCCGCTCCCCGCGGACCGCGACCGGGGCTTCGACGAACTGCGCTTCTACGCCGAGCGGTTCAATTCGGTCGAGATCAACAGCACGTTCTACGGCCAGCCGAGGGCCGCCGTCAGCCTGGGCTGGGTCCGGCGCACGCCGCCGGGCTTCGCGTTCTCCGTGAAGCTCTTCCAGAAGTTCACGCACCCGGGCCTGACGGCGGACGCCGCGCCCATCGCGCAGGCCGACATCGACGCCTTCCGCGGCGGCATCGAGCCGCTGGCCGCCGCCGGCCGGCTCGGGGCGGTGCTGGCACAGTTCCCGTCGTCG
The DNA here is from genome assembly GCA_964619705.1 of uncultured Bifidobacteriaceae bacterium. GTDB lineage: Bacteria > Acidobacteriota > Vicinamibacteria > Vicinamibacterales > UBA2999 > VFZN01. The sequence continues at coordinate 24,728 of CAZUGF010000021.1, read as the reverse complement.
TTCCACGACCTGCCCGCATCGCGCGAGTACCTCTCGTGGCTGCTCGGTACGTTCAAGGACTACCCGATGGCCGTCGAGCTGCGGCACCGCTCCTGGAGCGACGCGGCCGCCGACGTCGAGGCCCTGCTCGCGCCGACCGACGCCGCGTGGGTCCAGATCGACGAGCCGAAGTTCACGACGTCGATCCGCCAGTCGCTCACCCCGAACTCCGCGCGTCACATGTACGTGCGCCTGCACGGGCGGAACGCCGCGGAGTGGTGGACGCACGCGGAGAGCGAGGACCGCTACAACTACCTGTACACGGAGGCCGAGCTGGCGCCGATTGCCGAGACGCTGCGCGCCGCCCGCGCGCAGGTGAAGACGCTCCACCTGTACATGAACAACCACTTCGCGGCGCAGGCCGTCGCCGATGCCGCGATGATCCGGGACCTGCTCGACGATCCGGTGACGGCGCGGATGCCGGGCGAGCTCGTGGCGCGCTATCCGATGCTCGAAGGCCGCGTGGCTACGTTGCCTCCCGCACGGTTATTCGGATGATGCGATCGGTGACGGCCAGCTTCGCGACGACGTCCATGCCCGAGATCACCTTGCCGAAGACGGTGTACTTCCCGTCCAGGCTGGGCTGCGCGCTGAGCGTGACGTACATCTGGCTGTCCGCCTTGCTCGCGTCGCCGGCGTGCGCCATGGCGACGGCGCCGCGGACGTGCGTGCGCGTCTTGGAGATCTCGGCCGCGCCCACCGGCGTGCCGCTGCCCATGCGGCCCCAGTCCGCTTCCTTCGTCATGTCCCGCGTGGTCGGGTCGCCGAACTGGACCACGAAGTTCTTCTCCACGCGGTGCACGCGCTGGCCGTTGTAGAAGCGCTTGCGCACCAGCTCCAGGATGCGCGCCACGGTCTTCGGCGCTTCGTTGGGGTAGGTCTCGAACTCGAAGGTCCCCTTCACCGTCTCGACGACGATGACGGGACCGGCGCCCGGCGAGGTGGCGCCCGGCGAGGTGGCGCCCGGCTGCGGGGCGCCCTGGGCCGAGGCGGCGGCCGCTCCGAGGATGGTCGCGGCCAGGACTGCGGTTCCGAGGAGGGTGCGCGGGGTCATGGATGTCACTTCCCTGTTCTGCGATGCACGTCGATTCGTGGACACGTGGCGGCGATGGCGCACTCGCCGCACCGAGGATACACCGGCCGGCAGACGTTCTGCCCCCAGGTGACGAGGTAGAGGTTGATCGCGGGCCACCAGCGGGCGTCGGTGTTGCGATAGAGCGCCTGCTCGGTCTGGTCCGGCGTCTTCGTCTGCACCCAGCCCATGCGATTCGAGATGCGGTGCACGTGGGTGTCCACGCAGATGTGCTGCCGGCTGCGGAACGCGAGGATCATGACGAGCGTCGCCGTCTTGCGCCCGACGCCGGGCAGCGTCACGAGCGCCTCGAGCGTGTCCGGCACGCGCCCGCCGTACGTCGTGGCGAGGATCTCCGAGGTCGCCTTCACGTGGCGCGCCTTGTTCCGGTAGAAGCTGACGGGGTAGATCAGCGTCTCGATCTCCTTGACGGTCAGCCTGGCCATGCTTCGGGGCGTGCGTGCCCGCCGGAACAGCCGCGTCGAGGCCGCGTGCGTCGTCGCATCCTGCGTGCGGGCGGAGAGCAGCGTGGCGATGAGGATCTGGAACGCGTCCTCCTGCTGGCTCGTGGAGATCTTCTCGATGGCCGGCAGTTCCATCCCGTCGATCTCGCGCGCGAGCGTGCGCATCACCTTCTCGACGACGGCCGCCCTCGGGCGCTTCTGCGGGCTCGTGGTCCGTGCGGCCGCCCGTCCGTGCGCGCTGCGCCGTCCCTTCACGGCCCGCCCTGGGCCCCTGGCACCGGCGTCAGCGGCGCCTGGCCCTCGAGGACGCGGAGCACGTTGGACACCGCGAGATCCGCCATGGCCGTACGCGTCTCGGTGGTGGCGCTGGCCAGGTGAGGCACGAGCATCACGTTCTCCAGGGACAGGAGGTCCGGGTGCACGAGGGGCTCCTGCTCGTAGACGTCCAGGGCGGCGCCGGCAATGCGCCGTTCCGCCAGGGCCCACGCCAGCGCGGCCTCGTCGACGACAGGTCCGCGCGAGGTGTTGATGAGGTACGCGGTCCGCTTCATCCGCGCGAGCGCCTTCTGGTCGATCAGGTGCCGCGTCTCCGGGGTGATCGGGCAGTGCAGCGAGACGATGTCGGAGGTCGCCAGGAGGCGGTCGAGCGGCATGGCCTCGACGCCGGGCACCGCCGCGCGGCCGCGCGCCTCGCAGGCCACCGACATGCCGAACGCCGGCGCCTTGTCGGCCACGGCCCGGCCGATCCGCCCCATCCCCACGATGCCGAGCTGCTTGCCGCGCAGCTCCGTCCCGAGCATGTAGTCGAGCCCCCAGCCCTGCCATCGTCCGGCGCGGACCACGCGCTCGCCCTCACCGAGGCGCCGCGTGATGGCCAGGATAAGGCCCCAGGTGAAGTCCGCGCAGGCGTTCGTCAGCACGTCGGGCGTGTTGGTGGCCACGACGCCGCGCGCCGTACACGCCGGGACATCGATGTTGTTGTAGCCGACGGCGACGTTGGCCACGACCTTCAGGTCCGGCCCCGCGGCGTCGAGCACCGGCGCATCGATCGTGTCCGTGAGCAGACAGACGATGGCGTGGGCGCCGGTCGCGCGGCGCATCAGCTCGTCGCGGGGAATGGCGTCCCGCCCGTCCCACAGATCGACGTCGCAGGAGGCTTCGAGACGGGCAATGACGGAGGCCGGCAGCTTGCGAGTGACGAGAACAGCAGGGCGCATCGAATCAGTATCGGTTCTCTGGGTTGTCAGTGGCCGTGGCACTGGCAGTAGCCGCAGTGGTTGCACCGCACCGCGGGCTCGATGATGCACATCACGTCATCGGCCGCGCGCGGAATCGGGTAGCGATGAAAGCTCAGGGACGCCGGGGCCGCGGACGCGGCGTTCGGCAACAGGGCCGGCGACGGCACGCCCGGCCCGAGATGCCGCGCAATCGCGGCGCGCACGATCTGGCGAATCTCCTCGTCCGTCATCGCGGATCCGGCGGCACGTCCACGTGATCGACAATGCCGATAATTGCGGCGTCCACGGGCGCGCGGGTCCGTCCCAGCGCTTCGCCCGCCGCACGTCCCTCGAGCACGACGAGCACGCGCTCGCTGACGCCGGCCCCGACCGAGTCGATGGCCAGGAACGTCACGCCCACCGGCGCGCCGTCCGGCGTCTCCGGCTGCACGAGCAGCAGCGCGGCGCCCTCGAACTGCGGCCGCTTGACCGTGGACACGACCTGGCCGACGACGCGCCCGAGGATCATCGGTCCTCCCGCGCCACGGGCGGACGGCCCGGCGTCCAGTGGTCGATGATGCCGACAATGCCGGCGTCGGCCGGCACCTGGACGGGGTGGAAGGGAAAGCTGGCTTCCTTGCCGCGCACGAAGAACACGTGCTCGCCGACGCCGGCGCCCACCGAGTCCACCGCAACGAGCGGCCGGCCGGCGGCCTTGCCGTCCGCGGTGAGGGGCTGGACGAGGAGCATCGCGATCCCGTCCAGGTGCGGTTCCTTGCGGCTGGCCACGACGTCGCCGATGATGCGCCCGATCTGCATCGGCTGGCCTAGTCGCCGACGTCCACGTGATCGATGATGCCCACGACGGCGGCGTCCACGGGGCAGTCCTTGAGGCCGGAGGCCATGCGCGCCGAGCTGCCCGACACGATCAACACCGTCTCGCCGACGCCGGCATCCACGGTATCCACGGCGACGAGAAAGTTGCCCTCGACGACGCCGGCGGGATCGACCGGCCGCGCGAGCAGCAGCTTGCTGCTCACGAGACGCGGATCCTTCCGCGTCGCGACGACGGTGCCGACGATGCGCGCGAGAAGCATGACGTCCCCTGTCGGGGTCTAGCTCTTCGTGCCGGCCTTGCCGATGGGCAGGACGTCTTCGAGGTTGGCGTGCGGCCGCGGGATGACATGGACGGAGACGAGCTCGCCCACCCGGCGGGCCGCGGCGGCGCCGGCATCGGTGGCCGCCTTGACGGCCGCCACGTCGCCGCGCACGATGGCGGTCACGTAGCCTGCACCGATCTTCTCCCAGCCCACCAACGTCACCTTGGCGGCCTTCACCATGGCGTCAGCCGCTTCGATCATCGCGACGAGCCCTTTGGTTTCGACCATGCCGAGCGCTTCACCCATGTTGCTGCCTCCGAAATGACTCTGGAGCCTACCGCCTGGAACCGAGAGCCTTGACCGCGTCCTCGATGAGCGCGGAGAGCTCACGGTATGTTAGCCGAATCTCCGCGTCCGTGCCGGCCCGTGCGGCAGTGGAACGATCGGGCGCGTCGGCGACGAGGCGCGCACCCGCGCCCTCCGGCGCCTGTACGACCTGGCACTCGAGCGGCGTGCTCTCGTCGGCGGGCATCGACTCGTCGGTGCAGATCGGCGCGGGGGACGCGATGCCGTACATCCCGCGAAGCCCCTGCAGCCGGTCCACTTCCCCGCGCGAGAGCAGGTTCTCCCGGCCGAGCGTCCGCGCCACGAGGCTGATCCGCGCGAAGTGCTCGATGGTCTCCATCCGGTAGTACGCGCCGTAGAGATCGGCGGCAATGGCGAGCGCCCCGTGGTTGGCGAGCAGCAGGCCGTCGTGGGCCCTGATGTACTTGCGGACCGCTGCCGGCAGTTCCTCCGTGGACGGCGTGGCGTACTCGGCAATCGGAATGCTGCCGAGCGTCGTGATCACTTCCGCCAGCACGGCGCGATCGAGCGGGATGCCGGCCACGGCAAAACCCGTCGCCGTGGGCGGATGGGCGTGGACCACGGCGCGCGCGTCCGGGCGCTGGCGATACACCTCCAGGTGCATCTTGAGCTCGGACGAGGGATCGCGCTCGCCGGCAATCTTGCGCCCGTCGAGGTCCGTGATGCACATCATGTCCGGGGTCATGAACCCCTTGGACACGCTGCGGGGCGTCGTCATCAGGCGCGTCTCGTCGAGGCGCACGCTGATGTTGCCGTCGTTCGAGGCGACGTAGCCCCGCTCCCACAGCCGGCGGCCGCACTCGACGATGTCCGCGCGGACCTGTTCGTCCGGTCTCATGGTGTCCGCCCCCGTGCGGCGATGGCTCCGGTCATCCGAGCCGCGCGCGGCAGGTCTCGGAACACAGGTACACCGTCCGCCCGCCGGACACGGCCGTGATGGCCTTGCCGGGCACGACGTAGGTCCCGCACACCGGGCACGGGCTCATCTTGACGGCGGGCGGCGAAGCGGGACGCTGCGGGCCGGCCGTCGATCCGCCGGACGCTCCCCGCATCACGCCGCCCAGCAGGCGCGACACGGCGCGCACGAGGAAGGCGACGAGCAGGAGGAAGAGCAGCGTGCGGAGGAGCACGGCCTACTTCCCTCCCGTCCCCGCCGTCGGATGCGCGCTCTGGATGCCTTCCAGGCCCTTCTTCGCGGCCTGGCCTTCGACGCTGTCCGGCGCGATGGCCACGACCTGCTCCCACGCCGCGGCGGCGCCCGTCAGGTCCTGCTTGCCGAACGCCCGCACGATGCCGAGATTCAACAGCGTCTTGGTGTGCCGCGGGTTCACCGACAGCGAGTGATCGAACTGCGCGATGGCCCGATCGGGCTGGTTCGTGTAGTAGTAGGCGACGCCGAGATCCGTCGAGACATCGGCGTCCCGCGGGTCGAGCCTGACAGCCTGCTCGTACCACGTGATCGCCTCCGGGAACTGCTCCGCGTCGAAGTAGAGGTTGCCCAGCTGCACGCGCGGCTGCGCGTCGGCGGGGTTCTGCTCCGCGACGGCCTGCAGCGCGCGCGCCCGCTCCGGATCGAGCGGCACGGCACGGCTGCCCGACGCCTGCGACGGCGCCTGCTGCTGCGCCACCTGCGCAGCGGGCTGGGGCACGGGGCCTCCCTTCACCTGCTGGCTCCCGAGCACCCAGCCGATGATGACGCCGAACAGCACGCCGGCCACTCCCATGACGATTGCATCAGCGCGCATGACCACCTGTCAGGATAGCAACCTCTGGCGGAGCCAGTCCACCAGCGCGGCCGCAAGGTCCGGATCCGCGGCGAGCAGCGCGGAGCCGTGGCCCGTCACCGCCGTGAGCCGCTGTTCCCGCGCGCCGCCCGCACCGGACGCCAGGTCCTGGATCGTGCGGAGCGCATAGGGATCCTCCGTGCTCGCCGCCAGCCAGACGGGGCGATCCCCGAGCCGGCGCATCAGGTCCGGGCTCACACGCACGCCGCGGTAGTCCAGGCTCGGCGACACGGCCGCCACCACCCGGACCGTCGGCTGCTCGGCCGCGGCCAGCAGCGCCAGGTTGGCCCCGAGCGATGCGCCCACCACGGCCACCGCATCCGGACGCACGTCCGGCTGCGCCGACAGCCACTGGACCGCCGCACGCACGTCCTGGCTCATCTCCGACAGCGTGGCCGTTCCGGCAGAGGCGCCGTGGCCGCGCAGGTCGATGGCCAGGGCGGTGATGCCGGCCTGTCCGAGGTAGCCGGCCAGCAGGTCCCAGTCCGCACGGGACCGCGAGAGCATGTGCACGAGCACGACGGCGGGCGCGGGGCGGTCGCGGCTCTCGTAGAGCTGCGCGGCCAGCATCACGCCGTCCAGCGACGGGAAGGCGACGGTCCGGCCGGCCGCCGCCGCGGGCGTGGGCACGAGCACGGCCGCCAGCAGCGCGAACATCGCGCACGCGCGCACGCAAGCGGACGGATTCCCGGTCATGCCGCGTCCCCGGCAAGGGCGGAACGGTAGTCCAGGACGGCGCGGCGCAGCCCGACGAAGAGCGCGTGGCTGATGAGCGCGTGGCCGATCGACACCTCGTCCAGGTCCGGCAGCGCGCGGAAGACCGTCAGGTTGCGGAGATCGAGATCGTGCCCCGCGTTGACGCCGAGACCGGCCTCGTGCGCCAGGCGCGCCGCGTCCGCGTACGTGTCGAAGGACGCCGCGGCGTGCTCCGGGCCGCGCTCGAAGGCCCGGGCAAAGGGCTCGGTATAGAGCTCCACGCGATGCGCCCCCATGTCCCGCGCCCAGTGAATCGGATCGCGCGCGGCCTCCACGAACAGGCTGACCCGGACGTCCGCCGCCCGCAGGGACTCCACGATGGCCGCCATCCCCGAGTCGGAGGCCGCGGCCGGCCAGCCGGCCTGGCTCGTGATCTCCCCGGGCACGACGGGGACGAGCGTGCACTGGTCGGGCCGGACCTGCAGCACGAGGTCCACGAGATCCGGCCGCGGATCGCCCTCGATGTTGAACTCCACGCGGCCGCGGAGCGGCGCAAGCTCCCCGGCGATCGCCAGGACGTCCGCACGCGTGATGTGCCGTTCGTCGGCCCTCGGGTGCACGGTGATCCCCGGCGCGCCGGCATCGATGCACACGCGGACCGCCTCCAGCACGGAGGGCAGGCGGCCGCCGCGCGCATTGCGGAGCGTCGCCACCTTGTTGACGTTGACGGACAGCTTCGGCATGGCGCGTACGGGGACCACGGTTCGACTACGCCAGGTGCGCCCGGACGGCGTCGGCAATCTCCGCCGCCCACCCCCGAATCTCATCGTCGTGCCGGCCCTCGATCATGATGCGGAGGAGGGGTTCGGTGCCGGAGTAGCGGATCAACAGCCGGCCCTGGCCGTCGAGCGCAGACTCGACCTTCCGCACCGCCTCCGCAATGGGCGGCACGGCCAGGTAGTCCGCGCGCGCCCTGACGCGCACGTTGACGAGCACCTGCGGGAAGGTGACGAGGGCCGAGGCCAGGTCCGCGAGTCCGCGCCCGGTCTCCGCCATGATGCGCAGGACCTGGAGCGCCGTGCCAATCCCGTCACCCGTCATCAGGTGGTCGGCGAAGATCACGTGGCCGGACTGCTCGCCCCCGAGCGCGACGCCGCGCCGCTGCATCTCCTCCATCACGTACTTGTCGCCCACGGGGCAGCGCACCATCTCGATCTGCCGCTCCCGGAGCGCCAGTTCCAGTCCGATGTTGCTCATGACGGTGGCCACCACGGCGCCGCCCGGGAGCCGTCCCGCGCGCTGCAGGTAGTCGGCCGCGACGAGCAGGACCGCGTCGCCATCGACGACCTGCCCGCGATCGTCGACGAAGAGCGCGCGGTCGCCGTCGCCGTCGAAGGCCACGCCGAGGTTGGCGCCTGTCTCCCGCACGCGTGCCTGCAGCGCGGCGAGGTGCGTGGAGCCGCACTGGAGGTTGATGTTGCGGCCATCCGGCGAGGCACCGATGACATCCACCTCGAACCCAAGGTCCCTGAAGAGCGCCGGTGCGATGCCGGCCGTCGCGCCGTTGGCGCAATCGAGCACCAGCCGGGCGCCCGCCAGCGGCCCCGCGGCGTCGAGAATCCGCCGGAGGTGCGCAACGTAGTGCGCCGCGAGATCCGGCGCCGGGACCACGTCCGCGGGCGTACCCTCCGCCTGCCACGACCGATCGTGAACGATCGCCTCGATCGCCGCCTCGTAGGCCTCGGAGATCTTCTCGCCGGTGCCGCCGAAGACCTTGATGCCGTTGTCCTCGAAGGGATTGTGGGACGCGGAGATCACGATGCCGGCGTCGAAGCCGTCCGCGCGCGTCAGGTAGGCCACGGCCGGTGTCGGCAGGACGCCGCCGCTGACCACCTGGCCGCCCGCCGCCGTCACGCCCGCGGCCAGGAGACGCTCCATGCCCGCGCCCGACTCCCGCGTATCGCGGCCCACGAGCACGCGCATGGGCGCCGCGCCGTTCTCGCGCGCCCGCACGAGCGCCGCACCCACGCGGGCGATCGTCGCCTCGTCGAGGGGCGCTTCCCAGGCCTTGCCCCGAATTCCGTCTGTCCCGAACAGCTTCATGGTTTCACCGGCGCTATGGTCACGGTCACGGTCGTCGTCTGCGGCGCCCGGACGCGGATCGAGGAGTTGACGACGCCAATCGTGACGATCTCCCGGACCGTCTGCGACTGCCCCTCAATCGAGACAGGCTCCGTAATGGCTTCGGAGAGCCCCTTGAGCGCGCTCTCGGGTCCCGCCACCTCCGCGGTCGCCGGGTCGGACTGGATCGACACGACTTCGTAGCCCACCGCCGGCGTCCCGTCGATCTCCGGCTGCACGCGGACGACGCGGATCCCCGTCGTCTCGAAGGCGATCGTCACCGTGGAGGGCGAGACCTGCACGACCTCCAGCCCGTAGGGCGTGCTGACCTGGCCGGGGGTCAGGTGGAAGAGGCGCCGGCCCGTCCGAGCTGCGACCAGGTCCAGCACCAGCGAGAGGCCGCCGGGGCCCATCCGGTTGAGCGTACCCGAGGAGCCGCGCACGCGCACCTCCACGATCTCCGGCGGGTTGCCGACGATCTCGAGGTCCGCGGGCAGGTTCTGGAACTCGACCGGCACGCGCACCACGCGCTCGACGACGCGCTCCCCCGCCACGGCCAGCCAGAGGAGCGAGGCAATGCAGACGGAGAGCAGCTTGAGCCCGAGATTCCGGAACGGGAACGTGGACATCAGATGAACGAGTATCCCGCGACACGGTCGCCGCCGACCGGACGCCCCTCGTTGACCAGCGTCGCCAGGCGGGCACGGAGCATTTCCGTCCCCATGTGCCGCTCGATGGCCCCATCCAGGATGAGGGAGATCGAGCCGGTCTCCTCGGAGACGACGACGGCGACGCAGTCGTTCTCCTCGGTGATACCGAGCGCCGCGCGATGGCGGGAGCCCAGCTCGCGGCTGAGCCGCGGATTGACGGAGAGCGGCAGGAAGCACGCCGCCGCGGCAATGCGGTCGCCCTGCACGATGACCGCGCCGTCGTGCAGGGGCGCGGTGGGCTGGAAGATGCTGATGAGCAGATCGTAGGTGAGCTTGGCATCGAGGGGGATGCCGCCCTCGATGAAGTTCCGCAGCCCGATGCGCCGCTCGATGACGATGATGGCGCCGATCCGCCGCGACGCGAGCGTGCTGGCCGCCACGACGACCTCCTCGATCGAGTCATCGTCGCTCACGGTGCGGTCGAAGCGGCGGAAGATGGGGGCGCGGCCCAGGTGGACGAGGGCGCGGCGGATGTCCGCCTGGAGCAGGACGATGGCCGCGAACACCACGTAGCCGACGAAGTTCCGGATGAGCCAGTTGAGCGTCTCGAGCTGCAGGCCGAGCGACATGTAGAACAGGCCGGCCATGAACGCGATGCCGATCGCCAGCTGCACGGCGCGCGTGCCCCTGATGAGCTTGAGCAGCTCGTACACCACGATCGACACGATCGCGATGTCGAGAAGATCCCACCAGGTGACGGGCGGGCGCTGCAGCAGCTCGGATAACCAGGACATGGCGGAGAAATCAGGCCAATCGTATCAGGCAACGGCCGCGGTTCAGGCCTGCCGGATCGCGTCGGCCACCCTGACGACCTGCACCATCTCCGCCACGCGGTGCACGCGGACGATGTGCGCGCCGGCCAGCACGGCGGCGGTGACGGCGGCAGCCGTGGGCCAGTCCCGGTCCGGGGCGTCCAGCGGCCCGGTGGCCGCGGTCAGGAAGGACTTGCGCGACGGCCCGACGAGAAGGGGCCGGCCCAGTTCGGCCAGCCGATCGATCCCGGCCAGCACGCCGAAGCTGTGCTCCGGACGCTTGGCGAAGCCGATGCCCGGGTCCAGGATGAGGCGATCCCAGCCAATCCCGTAGCCCACCGCACGCTCGACGCGCCGCTGCAGTTCCCGCGCGACCTCGATCACGACCTCGTCGTAGCGGGCCTCGGCGTACATCGCGCGGGAACGCCCGCGCGTGTGCATCAGGATGAGCGGCACGCCCCGCGCGGCGACAAGCGGCCCGAGCGCGGGATCGTACGCGAGGGCACTCACGTCGTTGACGATGGCCGCGCCCTCGTCGAGCGCGAAGTTGGCCACGTCCGCCTTGTAGGTGTCGATCGACAACGGCACGCCCACGCGGCCGCCGATTGCGCGGAGCACGGGGCGCAGGCGGGACAACTCGTCCGCGGCGGTGACCTCCCCGGCGCCCGGCCGGGTGGACTCCGCCCCGATGTCGATGATGTCGGCGCCTTCGGCCTCCATCGCCTGGACCAGGTCGATGGCCCGCGCGGGATCGGCGGACAGCCCGTCGGACGAGAACGAGTCCGGCGTGAGGTTGAGCACGCCCATGACGAGCGTACGGGGGCCGAGGGCCAGGGGCGCCCGCCCCGGCAGCGGGATGGTGTAGGTGAGCCTGGGTGCGGAGATGGCTATTCCTGCGTGAGGGGCTTCGGCAGCGGCTGCACGAGCGGCGGGCGCGACTCCTTGTCGCGCGCGCGATCGCGCGTGCCCTCGTCCGACGGCGGCGGCTGGACCGGCGCCGGCGGCGCGTCGAGTGGCTGCCCGTACGCGAGACGCCGCACTTCCTCGCCGTCCAGCACCTCACGGGCCAGGAGCGCGTCCGCGATGTCGACGAGCCGCTCCTTGTGCTCGCTCAGCACGGCCATCGCGCGCTCGTAGTTCGACGTGACGATGCGCTTGACCTCGGCGTCGATCTTGAGGGCCGTGCCCTCGCTGTAGTCCTGGTGCTGCGCGATCTCGCGGCCGAGGAAGATCTGCTCCTCCTTCTTGCCGAAGGTGAGCGGCCCCATGGCCTCGCTCATGCCCCACTCGCAGACCATCTGCCGGGCCATCTCCGTGGCGCGCTCCAGGTCGTTGCCCGCGCCCGTCGTGATGTTCCCGGTGGTCAGCTCCTCCGCGATGCGGCCGCCGAGCAGGATCGCGATGCGGTCCATCAGGTAGTCGAGCGAGTAGTTGTGCTTCTCGTCGTGCGGGAGCTGCTGGGTGACGCCGAGGGCCATGCCGCGCGGGATGATGGTGACCTTGTGCAGCGGGTCCGCGTGCGGCAGGAGGATCCCGAGGAGGGCGTGGCCGGCCTCGTGAATCGCCGTCACGCGCTTCTCTTCGTCGGTGACGATCATCGAGCGCCGCTCGGCGCCCATCAGGACCTTGTCCTTGGCAAACTCGAAGTCGTACATCGCCACGAGCTTCTTGTTGGCGCGCGCCGCCTGCAGGGCCGCCTCGTTGACCAGGTTCGCCAGGTCCGCGCCGGTGAAGCCCGCCGTCCCCCTCGCCAGCACCTTGACGTCCACATCGTCGGCCATCGGGATCTTGCGGGTGTGGACGGCGAGGATGCCTTCCCGGCCCTTGACGTCCGGCCGGTTCACGATGACGCGGCGGTCGAAGCGGCCGGGACGGAGGAGCGCCGGATCGAGCACGTCGGGCCGGTTGGTCGCGGCCATCAGGATGACGCCCTCGTTCGACTCGAAGCCGTCCATCTCGACGAGGAGCTGGTTGAGGGTCTGCTCGCGCTCGTCGTGTCCGCCGCCGAGGCCCGCGCCGCGGTGACGCCCGACGGCGTCGATCTCGTCGATGAAGATGATGCAGGGGGCGTTCTTCTTGCCCTGTTCGAAGAGGTCGCGCACGCGCGACGCGCCCACCCCGACGAACATCTCCACGAAGTCGGAGCCGCTGATGGAGAAGAACGGGACGTTGGCCTCGCCCGCGACGGCACGCGCGAGCAGGGTCTTGCCGGTTCCCGGGGGTCCCATCAGGAGGACGCCCTTGGGGATGCGGCCGCCGAGCTTCTGGAACTTCTGGGGCTCCTTGAGGAACTCGATGATTTCCTGGAGTTCGTCCTTGGCCTCGTCGGCGCCGGCCACGTCACGGAAGGTGACCTTCTTCTGGGCGGAGGACGACAGCTTCGCCTTGCTCTTGCCGAAGGAGAGGGCCTTGTTGCCGCCGCTCTGCACCTGGCGCATGAAGAAGATCCAGAAGCCGATGACGAGCAGGATGGGGGCCCAGGAGAGCAGGAGGGCCGCCCACGGCGAGGCGGCGGGTTCCTTGGCGTTCAGGATGACGCGCTTCTCGATCAGGCGGTTCGCCAGACCTTCGTACTGGCTGGGCGCAATCGCGCGGAACGTTTCCTTGCCCTTGGTGGTTCCGGTGATCTCGTTCCCGGTGATCGTGACCTGTTCGACCTGACCGGCATCGACCCACGAAATGAACTCGCTGAAGCTGACATCCTGGGCTTTTCGCTGGAAATTCGACGAGAAATTCCACACCAGGACCCCGACGACGACGAGGACCATCCAGAAGACGAGGCTCTTCAGAGTCGAGTTCAACGTTGCCTCCAGGCGAACTGTCGCCTCAGCGTCAAGACTACCACGCTGGCCGAGAGGGGACTTACCCTAAACGGCTCAGCCACGACGTGTCCGGCCACCCACGCAATCCGCCCCTTCCGGTCGAGCACAAGGGGGACGAGATCCCGTTCGTCGCGCGGCACCTTGCGGTCGACGAACAGGTCCTGCAGCTTCTTGCGCGCACCGCCCAGCCCGAGGGGCTGCAGGCGGTCGCCGCGGCATCGGGTCCTGACGGTCAGGGACGGCCCCAACGCCGCCGCATCGAGCACCACCCGGTCGTCCGCCGACGAGGACACATCGACCGGGGCCAGCGGCCCGCTGGCCTCGATGACCCATCGTCCGGCGGGATCGTGTGCGGTCCCGGGCACCGGCAGGGGGGTCGATTGCACACCCGGGAACGGCGCGGGGCTTCCGGAACCCCTGATCCTTAAGACAGCGTGCCGGCCGATTCGTTCCATGTGCAGCCCGGGCAGGTCCCGCGCCCGGCCGTCGCGGCACGCCTGGAGCACCGTTTCCGTCTCTTCCCATCCATACGACCGCGATGGGCCCAGCGTTTCGAGGACGTTCAGGAGCACGCGCCTAGACACGGCCTCGGGCAGCGCGAGCAGGCCTTCCACGTCGACGTGGGCCGCCTGGCCGGGGAACGAGACGATGGCCGCGGCGGCCGCGGCGGCCATGCCGTCGAGCGCGGCCGCGTCGGCGGCGTGGATGCGGGCGGACCGGACGAGCGCGGCTTCCGCCCGGGGATTCAGGCGCGTCAGCGCGGGCATCACGGCGTGCCGCACGTGATTGCGGGCAATGGTCCGGTCCTCGTTTGTCGCGTCCTCGCGCCAGGTCTCGCCGCGGGCCCGGAGGAACGCGCGGAGGTCGTCGCGGGGCACGTCCAGGAGAGGGCGCACGCGGGTGCCGTTCCGCGGCGCCATGGCCCCGAGGCCGCGCGGCCCCGCGCCGCGAACGAGCCGGAGGAGGACGGTCTCCGCCTGGTCCCGCCGCGTGTGGCCGAGCGCCACGATGTCTGCACCCAGCCGGCCGCGGGCCCGCTCGAAGGCGTCGAGACGGGCATGGCGCGCGGCGACCTCCAGGGACTGCCGATCCCGTTCGGCCCGGGCCGGCACGTCCTCGTGGGCGATGTCCGCGGGGATGCCGAGACGCTGTGCCAGGGCCTCGCAGAACGCGGCATCGGCGTCTGCGTCCTCGCGGCGGATGTGGTGGTGCAGGTGTGCCAGCCCGGCCAGCACGAGCGCACCCGCATCGGCCAGGTCGCGGAGGATGAAGAGCAGCGCGACCGAGTCGGAGCCGCCCGAGACGGCCGCCACCACACGCGTCTCCGGCCGCCAGAGGGCGCAGGTCTCGGCAAACGCCTGGACACGGTCGACGAGCGGAGGCATGGAGGAAGCGTAGATCGGAAGCGCGACGTCCGCAGGTCGGAGCGTCGGCTCCGTCGGCGCGAACGAAAAATCCGTCCCGGAAGATCCGCTGGTTCGTCCAGGGGGCTTGTCCCTCGAAGGGGGAGCAGCAGATGCGGCGGACGACGATTCGGTGGTGGCTGGCGGCGTCGATCGGGCTGGTCACGCCAGTGGCGGCCGGCGCGCAGACGTTCCAGGCCACGCCCTCGACGCTCGGGGACATCCCCGATCCGTCGGGCGGCAACCCGGGCGCCCGCATGGTCGCGATCCCCGTGACCTTGCCGCCGAACGTCGACATCGTGGACGTCAGGCTGTCGCTCACGATGACGCATAGCTGGGTCGGCGATCTCACCGTTGAACTGCTCAGTCCGTTCAACAACGTGCCGACCCCGATCTTCATCCGAGTCGGCAGGACGATGAACGCCGGGTCCGGCGACAGCTCGGATCTCGACGGGACCTACGTATTCCACAACACGGCGCCGGGCGACCTCTGGGCTGCGGCCGCTGCCGCCAACGGCACCGGCATCATCCCGGGCGGCGAGTACCGCGCGACCGGTGCCGGGAGCACCGGCGTTCCCGGGCCCCTGGCGATCCCCGGTGGGATTGCCGGGCAGTGGGCCGTGCGGATCCTCGACCACTTCGCGAGTGACACCGGCGCCATCACCGCTGCCAGCCTGACGCTCACCACCGAGCACCGCGGCCCCGGGGTGGGGCCCATTCCGGAGTCGCCGCTCTGCGGCCAGGCCGGCCTGCCGCTGGACATCCCGATTGACGTGTCCGGGCTCCCGGGCACGCTGCGCCACGTGGCGGTGAACCTGGACCTCGCGCACACGCGCGTCGGGGACGTGACGGCGACGCTCTTCGCGCCCAACGGCGACAGCCACGTGCTGTTCTCCGCCACGGGACTGACCACGCCGGTGGGGATCGGGGATACGACCAGTCTCGACGGTCTCTACACATTCAGCGACACGGGCGTGTTGAACTGGTGGGCGTGGGCGGCGAGCCTGCCGGCCGACGGCGTGATGCCGGCTGGGACCTATCGCACGAGCGCGCCCGGCACCGGCGCGGCCACGGTCATGAACACGGCATTCGCCGGCCGCAGTCCGAACGGCACCTGGACGCTGCGGGTGACGGACCGCTGCCCGGTGGAGGGCGGCACGGTCCGGCGCGTCACGCTGCTGCTGCTGGCCAACCAGGCCGTCGACGACAGCTACGCCGTCGCCTTCGGCACGCCGCTCGGGGTGCCCAACCCCGGCGTCCTCGCGAACGACATCACGTCAACGGCGTCGCTGCAGGTCCACGAGATCGTCACGCAGCCGGCTCATGGCGGCCTGCTCGCCGGCGCGGGCGGCGGCTTCATCTATGTCCCGAACGCCAACTACGTCGGCCCCGACCTGTTCACCTACCGGGCCGCCACCCTCGGCGCAGTCAGCAACCTGGCAACCGTGCACCTGACGGTAGGCGGACCGCCGATGACCAGCGGCGCCGACGCCTACACGACGCCGTACGAGACCCTCCTCACGGTCCCTGCGCCCGGCGTGCTCGCCAACGACACGACGGCCGCCGGCGTGTTGAGCGCGCAACTGGTCTCGCCGCCGGCGCACGGCACGCTCGCGCTCGGTGCGAACGGCGGCTTCACCTACACGCCCGCAGAGGACTTCGCGGGGACCGACAGCTTCACCTATCGGCCGCGTGCGCTCGGCGCGCCCGGGCCGGTGGCCACGGTGACCCTCGTCGTGCCCGTGCCGACCACCACCCAGCGGCCCAGGCGTTTCGACGTCGTCCACAAGACCGGGGCGCGGACGATGCTGCGGTGGGATCCGCCGGTGTGGGGCCCGCCGCCGACGGGCTACGTGCTGTCGGGCGGCGTCGCGCCCGGGCAAACGCTGGCCAGCATCGTGCTTCCGGCCGATCCGCCGGTGCTCACGATCGATCTGCCACCCGGCGTCCTCTACCTCCGGGTGGCGACGCTGACGGCTGCCGGCCTGAGCGTTCCGTCGAACGAGCTGCGCGTGCCGGTGCTGGTGGCCGAGCCGCCATCGGCGCCCCGCGCCCTCACGGCCGTCGTCGACGGCAGCACGCTGACCCTGACCTGGCAGGACACCTTCACCGGAGGCGAGACGACCCCGTCCAAGCTGATCGAGGTCACGGGGACGTTGACCGGCACGGTGCCCATCACCGCCGGGGAGACGATGACCATGGCGGGCGTGCCGCCGGGGACCTACTCCGTCGCCGTGCGCGGCGCGAACACGGCCGGCGTCGGGGCACCCACCGCGCCCATCGCCGTCAGCGTTCCCGCGGGCTGCACGGGCGTGCCGTTGGCGCCGCACCGCTTCCTGGCCTACCGGAGCGGCAACACCGTCGGCGTGCTGTGGGAGCCGCCGCCCACGGGCCCCGCCCCCGCGGCTTATGTGCTGGTGGTGAGCGGCGCGTTCAACGGCACCGTGCCGATGGGCAGCGAGCGGCGCATGAGCACCGTGGTCCCGCCGGGCTCGTACTCGATTGCGGTTCGCGCCGCGAACATGTGCGGGGCGGGGACCACCACCGCCCCGCAAGTGGTCGTCGTGCCGTAGGGCGGACCTTCAGGTCCGCCGCGATCGAGAAGTGTCGTAGGGCGGACCTTCAGGTCCGCCGGTAGGGGTAGGGCGGACCTTCAGGTCCGCCGGCAGGGAAGGTGTGTAGGGCTGACTGGTGCCGGAGGGCGGACTCGAACCGCCGACCTAGCGCTTATGAGACGCTCGCTCTAACCGGCTGAGCTACTCCGGCACAATCTCCGATTCTACAACAGGGGTCGGGTGTCGATCCTGCCGGCGTGCGGTCCACTCCGGGAGCAGCGCCCGCGCGGATTGGGCCGTCAGTCCCGCCGGGCCCGGCAGTACAGGAGGTTGAGCGGCAGGTAGCGGCGGGCGCGGAACTCCGCGCCCTCGACCGTCCGCGCGACCCGTTCGCCGAGTGGCGCAAGGAAGGGCGCCGCGCCGTTGAAGGCGCCAATCTCCTCCACGCGCCAGCCCGCATCCCGGCAGCAGCGGCCGAGGAGCGCCCGCGAGAAGAGGGTCAGGTGCTGCGCCTCGTCGAGCGTGGGGACGAGGCCGGATCGATCCAGCAGCCACTCGATGGCCGGCCAGGCACTCCGGCGGTTCGGCGTCGTGACGAAGAGCGTGGCGCCGGGCGACGCGGCCCGCGCAAAGAGTGCCAGCGTGGCCTCCGCCTGTTCGAGGTACAGGTGCTCGAGCACCTCGAGACACACGACGTGATCGAAGGGGCCCTCTTCGACCATGCGCTCGAACGGCCCGAGGACGAAGCGGAGGTTGGGCCGTCGCCAGGCGCTGCGCGCGTAGTCGATCGCGGACGGGTTGGAGTCGAAGCCGACGACTTCCCCGGCGTCGGCCGCCAGCACGTCGGCGATGACGCCGGAGCCGCAGCCCGCGTCCGCCACGCGGGCGCCGGGACGTGCGGGCGCCACACGCTGCATCAGCCGGATCTTCGCCGCGTGCCAGAACCGCTGCGCCGCCCACGGGGACTCGAGCGCACGGGCCTGGTAGTCCCCCTGGATCTCGACGGCGTCGCGCTCGCGCCGCCGCGGACCGGCCCGGGGCGTGACGGTCACGCCCCGCTCCGCGGGTGCTCGTCGCGCACCACGTAGCGCGGACGCGCCTTGACCTCGTCGTAGATGCGCGCGATGTAGGTGCCGATGATCCCGAGGCTCAGCATCAGCACGCCGCCGATGATCAACTGCAGCAGGATGACGGTCGTGAAGCCCGGAAGGGCCAGGCCCTCCAGCCAGAGCCGAATCGCCTGCGCACCGAGCACCACCGCCACGAGCAGCATCAGCAGGCCGAGCATCGTCACGAGCTGCAGCGGCAGCGCGCTGAACGAGGTGACGGCCTGCACGGCCAGCGCGGAGAGCGCCGCCAGCGACCAGCGCGAGCGCCCGCTCGCGCGGGGAGGCACGTCGAACGGCACCTGGGTGCGGCGGAACCCGAGCCAGGCCACCAGGCCGCGGAAGAACGTCGCGCGCTCACCGAACCGGCGCCACTCGACGAGCACGCGGCGATCGAGGAGCTTGAAGTCCGAGGCGTCCTGCAGGTCGTAGCCCGTGAGCCACGCGGCCGCCCGATAGAACGTGCGCGCCACCACGCGGTGCGCGAAGGACTCCTGTCCCCGGTTGGACTTGACGGCTTCGACGACGTCCCACTCCCCGTCGCGCCAGCGGCGGACCATCTCGGGAATCAGTGCGGGCGGATGCTGCAGGTCCGCGTCCATCACGATGCACGCGTCGCCGTTCGCGCGGTCGAGACCGGCGGCAATCGCGCCTTCCTTGCCGAAGTTACGCGAGAGACGCACGCCGACAATCTCGGGCCTCTCCCGGCGGGCGGCGGCGATCGCTCCCCATGTGTCGTCCGTCGACCCATCGTCCACGACGATGACCTCGAAGGGGAGGCCCGTTTGACTGGCGGCATGACAGATGGCTGCAAGCCCGCCGGCAAGGCCCTCCGCTTCGTTGCAGGCTGGGATGATGATCGACAGCACCGCGTTTACACTACACCGGTGGCCGCTCGTCAGGCGAACACGATTCTCGTCCTTCTCGGGAGTCTCACGATCGGAGCCGGTTACTTTCTCTGGGTCGCGGGCTTTGCCGTCATCTCACCCGCGAACGTGGCGTGGACGATGTCGGGCGACTGGCGCATCCACTTCCTGGGCTGGCACATCTTCCGGGGAGAGCCGTGGTCGTGGCCACCCGGCCTGGTGTCCGGCTTCGATCACGCGCCGAGCGGCACGTCGATTGGCTACACCGACTCCATTCCTGTCGTCGCGCTGCCGCTGAAGCTGATCGCGTCCTGGCTGCCCATGCCGATGCAATACCTCGGCCCCTGGCTGCTCGCCTGCTTCGCGCTGCAAGGGTGCTTCGGCGCGCTCATCGCGCGCGTGTGGACGCGTGACACCGTATCGACCCTTGCGGCCGCGGCGCTGTTCGTGCTGATGCCGACGCTCCTGAACAGGGCACCGCACCCGGCACTCTGCGCGCAGTGGACGATGCTGTGGGCGATCTGGCTCTATGTCCGCTGGCGCCCCGAGCATCCCTTTCCCGCGGCGTCGGTCCTTGTGCTGACGGCGATCGTCAGCCTGATCCATCCTTATCTGGCCGTGATGACCACGGCCATCCTCGCGGCCCTTCTCCTGCGCCGCGTCACCGCGCTCGGCGCCGGAACCCTGGCCAGTACGGGCGTCGTCGCCGTCATGATGGGCGCCA
The DNA here is from genome assembly GCA_964619705.1 of uncultured Bifidobacteriaceae bacterium. Classification (GTDB taxonomy): domain Bacteria; phylum Acidobacteriota; class Vicinamibacteria; order Vicinamibacterales; family UBA2999; genus VFZN01. The sequence goes on along the minus strand of CAZUGF010000021.1, from coordinate 4,931 downwards.
TCCTTCTTGCCGGCTGGTGGACATCGGGCCTGTTCACGGTGTCCGGCGCGTCGATGACGCGACCCGGCATCGCCGTGTTCTCAATGAACCTGCTCGGGCCGGTGATGCCGCAAGGCTGGTCGGCGTTCCTCCCGGACATTCCCATCGGCGCCGGCGGACAGTCGTTCGAAGGGTTCCATTACTTCGGGGCCGGCGTTCTGGCGGTGGCCATCGTCGCCATGACACTTCGCCTGACCGGCGGCCGTCTTCCGGTGGGGCCCGTCCGGCCGCTGGTGCTTGTCTCGGCGGCCATGGCCCTCTACGCGCTGAGCCCGCGGTCACGCTGGCCGATCGGGTGCTTCTCGACTGGACGTCGCCGATGATGGAGGGGCTCGCGGTCTTTGGAGTGGTCGGACGCTTCTTCTGGCCGGCGGCCTATGCCGCGGTCACGTTCTCTGTTGCGGCGGTGGTCGTTCGCCGCTCGCGACGCACGGCGGCCATCATCCTGATGCTTGCCGTGGTCCTGCAGATGGCCGACCTGCGACCCGGGGTCGCGGAACGGCGTGCCCTGACCCGAAGCCCCGAGTTCCGGACATGGCCCTCGGCCCCGCGCTCGCCCGTCTGGGCCGCCGCCCTCCCCTACTACCGCCACATCGTCTTGTACCTGCCTCACTATTGCGGCGTGCCGCCCGTCACGTTCGAACTGCCCGGGTATCTCGCCGGTCTCCATCGCGTGACGGTGAATGACGGCGAGGTGGCGAGGTATGACGTGGCTGAGCGGCGCGCGTATTGTCCGGCACTCGAACGCGCGCTTGCCGCCGGACAGGTGCAGGACGATACGCTCTATCTGGTCCACCCGGTATTCGAGGCAGCATTCCGGGCCTCGGCCCCGTCGCTCGTGTGCGGCGACGTCGATGGTTTGAGAGTCTGCACGACACGGGCGTCCTACACGCCGTGGCAGCACGCGGCGGCGTTCGATTGAGGCCCATCGACGTGGCATCCCCGTCCGTCCCGTCGACGCAGGCACCGGTGCCGAAGGACGCCACGCCGGAGGCGCCACGCTGGGCCCGGCGTTCTACTGGATTCCCTCGCTCATCGCGCACACGGCCCACGGTTGGCTGTCCGCGCGCGGCGCGTACCGCCAGGCGTCGACCCGCTAGCGGAACCCGGCGAGTGCCTGCCAGGCCGAGTACGAGCGAGCTGTCACGCAGACCGACAGCGTGTCGATGACGCCGCACACGGCGCCGCCGCTCGAATCCCGCCGCAGCGCCTCCACCTCGGAGGGCAGCACGATATAGATCGACCGATCGTCGATGGTTCCCGCCTTGAACTGCTCGCCAAGGTCGTGGCAGTAGCGGAGCCGCACCGCGTCATCCGGCCTGGCGACACCGCCCGTGTTGATGGTCAGTCGGTAGAGACCCGCCATGTAGGCCGCCGGCTCGTACGGGATGGGCGCGGGGCCGCACTGCGGCGGCGGGTACAGCACCAGGTGATCGTAGTGCGGCAGCACGCGCGCCCAGGCGGGCGAGGTCATGGGCTGCGCCCAGGCGTGGAACGCGGGATCGCGGGCGCTCTGCCGCCGTTGCTCGTGCGCCCCGTGCAGGTCGATAGCCTGGACGGTGAGGATCACGATGACGAAGGTCAGGGCCAGGCGAGAGGGCCAGCGCCGGATCACCGTGGCCAGGGCCCACGCGAGCGTGATGTAGGCGAGCGGCCAGAAGAACCGGCCCGTGGCCCGGAACACGGCCAGGCGTTCGGTGAGCGGGCCGGTGAGATCGAGCACGACCAGACTGCCCACGGTGATGCGCGGGCTGAGCGCGTAGATCGCCATGAGGACGGCAACGGCCAGGACCGCGACGGGCACGGCTCGCGATGGAACCGCCGACGCGCTCGACCGGAATCGCGCGGCATCGGCCGACAGCGCGGCCGACACGGCCACCAGGATCAGGACGCCCAGGCCGACGTACTGGAACCCCTCGAAGTCCTGCCCCGTCGTCGCACGGGGGAGATCCGGCAGGAAGAGCGACCATCCCGTTGCCGAGATGGGAGCGAGCAGGTTCATCGAGTAGTGGCCCAGGCCTTCTGTCGCCATCGCCCCCGTCCCCGCCACGCTGAACAGCCCGCACGCCCACCACCCGACCAGCGTGGCGGCCAGGGCAACGCCGAAAGGCCGCGCCCTGATCAGCAGTCCACGATCCGCGGGCGCGGCGGCGACGCCGGCAAGGAGGGCGAGCACCATCACGGCGAGGTACGGGTGAATCAGCCCGGAGATGAGCCCGAGCGCGCCCCACTCGCCCATCCGGTATCGGGCCGGCGCGTCCCGCGTGGCCATGACGAGCGCCCACAGGAGGAGCCAGTGCGCGCAGAGGGCGGGATGGCCGATCCGGACCAGCAGCACGGGCATCAGCACGAAGAGCGCCGCGCCCGCGGCCTGCAGCGATCGCCGCGGCGTCCATCGCGACAGGAGCCACGCGGCGAACGCGCCCTGCAGGACGAAGCAGAGCAGGAGCCATGCGCCGAGGTACTGGAACGTCGCGGGGAGCCACGCGGAGAGCGGCTTCAGCGCAAACGCGACGAGCGGAATCGAGTCCGTGAAGCCGATGGCCGTCCCGATGGGCGCGTAGTAGCTGTCGATCAGGCCGGGCGGCCAGTGCCACGGATCCGCACGGAAGAAGTGCCAGCCGAAGAAGTGGACCGGCCAGTCGTACCGCATCAGCCAGCCGATCTCACCGGGGTCGAGCGCGCGCGTTCCCGCAATCCAGACGAAGAACGCCGCACCCGTCAGGCCGCCCGCCAGTCTACCCATCGCTCCCTTCGATGAGCGCCGCGGCCAGGAGCGGGATGAGGATCTCGTGGTGGCCGGTGAGCGCGTATCCCCGGCCTACGCCGGCCGTCGGCCTCGTCACCACGTTGGTCTGCGGACGGTAGTGCCGGAGGAAATCGAGGTTCACCGTCGTCAGGCCGTCCAGGGAGTGGCCGCTGTTGCGCGCCACGGCCACGGCCTTGAGGAACACCTCGGGCAGGATCACGGCGGACCCGCAGTTCAGGTACACGCCGGCGCGCAGCGCGGCGACGCACGTGGCGAAGTACCTGAAGTCGCGCAGGCTGCCCTCGCCGAGGGCCGCGCCCGAGGCATCCGGGTGCATGTGGATGATGTCGGTGCCGATGGCCACGTGCACGGTGACGGGGATGCCGAGGCGGGCGGCCGCGGCCACGACACTCTGGTCCACGTGCGGCGGGGCGAGCGTCCGCAGGTACTCCCCGACGGCCTGTCCGATGCCGAGGCCCCGCCCAACACCGTCGGTGATCGCCCGATTGAGATCCGCTCCGGTCTCCCGGGCCATCCCGAAGGCGCCCGGCCCGAGGGCGCTGTCCACATCCTCCGACGTGGCGCCCGCGATCGCGATCTCGAAGTCGTGGATGATGCCGGCGCCGTTGGTCGCTATCGCCGAGACGAAGCCCCGCTCCATCAGGTCCAGCAGGACCGGCGAGAGGCCGGCCTTGATGACGTGCGCGCCGAGTCCCCAGACAATCGCGCGTTCCGCGCGCCGTGCGTCGAGCACGGCGGCCACCACCGCACGGAAGTCCGCGGCCGCCAGCAGGTCCGGCAGGCTCGCCAGCAGGCCGTCGATACCGGATCCGCGGACGTACGGCCTGGCGAACTGGGCGACGCGCACCTTGCTCTCGCGCGACGCGAGCGGGTAGGTCCGCACGGCGGACAGGTCGAAGGGCTTGTAGGGCAGGTTCATGGGTTCCGACTCGACGCAGGCTCCGGGCTCCGTAGAGCCTACAGGATCAGCATGGCGTCGCCGTAGCTGTAGAAGCGATACCGCCGCTCGACGGCGTCGCCGTACGCGGCCAGCACGGACTCGCGTCCGGCCAGGGCGGACACGAGCATCAGGAGCGATGAGCGCGGCAGGTGAAAGTTGGTGACGAGCCCGGACACGACGCGGAAGGCGTGGCCGGGGCGGATGAAGATGGACGTCTCTCCCGCCTGGGGGCGGACGGCCGCATCCGGGTCCACCTCCAGGGACTCCAGCGTCCGCGTGGTCGTGGTGCCGACGGCCACGATGCGGCGGCCCTCGCGCAGGGCGGCGGACAACGCTGCCGCGGCGGGGGCCGTCACCTCGTATCGCTCGGCCTCCATCACGTGGTCCTCGACGGCGTCCACGCGCACGGGTTGAAATGTCCCGTAGCCGACGTGCAGCGTGAGGGCTGCGCGCTCGACGCCGCGCGCGGCCAGCGCATCCAGGATGGCCGGCGTGAAATGGAGGCCGGCCGTCGGCGCGGCAATGGATCCCTCCTGCCGCGCGTAGACGGTCTGGTAGCGGTCGCGATCCGAGGGCGTGTCCTCGCGTCGGACGTAGGGCGGCAGCGGGACGTGCCCGATGGCATGGATCGCGTCCATCACCGGCGTGCCGTCCGGCGTCCTCAGGCGGACCGTCCGCCGGCCGTGGAAGTGCTGGCCGACGACCTCGGCCTCGAGCACGCGCCCTCCGCGCTCGAAGGCCATGATCGAGCCGGGCTTGAGACGCTGGCCGGGGTGCACGAGCGCAATCCAGGTGTCGGCATCATCTGCCGGCCGCACCAGAAAGCACTCGGCCGCGCCGCCGCCGGGCAGCCGCCGGCCGATCAGCCGGGCCGGAAACACGCGCGTGTCGTTGACGACGAGCAGGTCACCCGGTGCGAGGAGGGACGGAAGGTCCGCAAAGGCGTGATGCGCACGCGCGCCCGTGTCCCGGTCCAGTCGCAGCAGCCGTGATGTCCCCCGCTCGGCGGGAGGCTCCTGCGCGATGAGGTCGGGGGGCAGGAGGAAGTCGAAGTCGGAAACACGCACGCGGAGTGAGTGTAATAGAAGGGTTCGGGGGAGGTGCTGGGGAGGTTCGGGGGAGGTGCTGGGAAGGTGCGGGGAAGGTGCGGGGGAGGTTCGGGGAGGTGCGGGGGAGGTTCGG
>CAZUGF010000020.1:47539-51408 GCA_964619705.1 uncultured Bifidobacteriaceae bacterium | reverse complement strand
AGCGCCCAGCGCCCCCTCTACCCCGCGAACTTGTACCCCATCCCGTGCACGGTCAGGATGTACTGCGGCACGCGCGGGTTGGGCTCCAGCTTCTGGCGCAGCCATGCCACGTGGACGTCCACGGTCCTCGTGGACGGCATCGCCGTGTAGCCCCAGACGTCCTGCAGCAGCTCGTCGCGCGAGATCGTCGCGCCGCGGTGCTCGATGAAGTACCGGAGCAGCTGGAACTCCTTGGCCGAGAGTTCCAGGGCGACGTTGTCCCGCGTGACCTCGGCCCGGCGGACGTCCACCAGCACGTCGCCGAACTGGTAGCGCTCGAGTGAGACGCCCGAGGCTGCCGGCGCGCGGCGCAGCAGGGCTTCCAGCCGCGCCAGGAGCTCGCTCGTGTCGAACGGCTTGGTCAGGTAGTCATCCGCGCCGAGCTTGAGGCCCACGACCCGGTCGACCACCTGCGTGCGCGCGGTGAGCATGAGGACCGGTGTCCGGACGCCCTGCTGCCGGATCGTGCGCGCGACCTCGAAGCCGTCCTTGCCGGGCAGCATCACGTCCAGCACGATGATGTCGAAGGGCTCGCCCACGGCGCGCCGGATGGCGGTGTCGCCGTCGCCGGCCGTCACCACCGTATAGCCCTCCGCCACCAGCCGATCGCTCAGCGCGAGTTGCAGACCGGGTTCGTCTTCGACGAGGAGCAGGCGGGCGGCAGGCACGGTTCGGATTGTGGGCGGTCGGGGCTGACGGAGCAACGCTACAGGGCGGCGCCGACGCCTCCCGGCACGCCATCCGCCGTCATCGCCGGTTCCGCCGTCGACTGGGTTGAGGCGGCCGGCAGCAACAGCGTGAACGTGCTGCCCTTGCCGTGTTCGGTGGTCACGGTGACGCGTCCGTCGTGTGCTTCCGCGATGCGCTGGACCAGGTTGAGCCCCAGGCCGCTGCCCTGGATCTGGTCCGCGACAGCCTCGCGGCCCCTGTAGAACGGCTCGAAGATGTGCTTGCGATCGTCGGCGGTGATGCCGATGCCGCGGTCGGCCACGCTGAAGGCGACCTGCCCCGCACCCGAGGGCGCGTTCTGCACGGACACGCCGACCCACTTCCCGCCGCCTCCGTACTTGACCGCGTTGCTGATCAGGTTCTGCAGCGCGGCGCGGAGGGCCGCGGCGTCCCCTGTCACCGGCGGCAGGTTGTCCCCGATGGCCACGTCCACGGTGCTGCCGGCCGACTCGATCTGTGAGCGGCACGCGGCCAGGGACGCGGTGACGAGTTCCCGCGCGTCGAGGGGCACCCGCGTCGCGGCGGCGCGTCCCGCGGCAATGCCGGCAAGCTGGAGCACCCGCTCGACCGTCTCGGCCAGTCGCCGTGCCTCCCCCTGGATGGTCTCGCCGTACTTGCGCACGCGTGCCGGATCCGCGACCACACCGTCCGCGAGGTTCCCGGCGGCGGTGCCGATGACGGACACCGGCGTGCGCAGCTCGTGCGAGACCGCGGCGACGAACTCCATCTGCTGGCGGGCCAGCGTCTGTGCCCGGCGCGCGGAGATCACAATCAACCCGATGGCCGTTGTCAGCAGCAGAAGGATGCCGGAGCTCAGCATGAGGTTCCGCGTCCGCAGCATGCCGACCGCCGCCTCGAGCGACCCCGCGCGGTGGATGGCGGCCATGTGCCAGCGTCCCTCGAACGACTCGAATCCGCGGCCGCCGGCCTCGGCTCCGGGGCCCTGGCGCGCGCGGTCCTGCATCACGGAGATCATCACGCGGTCGCCGGCGGCAGGCGGCTGGGGTCTCCGGCCGTCCGGGTCGGCCCCGCGGCTGGCGTCCCGCCCGATCATGAACACCTGGTCCGGCCGCGGCGCCATGAACGGCTGCACGACGTCCGGCGCCGTGCCGATGGCTTCCGCCGCGCCCTCGTCCGACTCCCAGATCACGTGGTGCGGATCGTTCCGGTCCGTCACCGCCAGCCTGTAGTCCCCGTTCGTGCCCTCCGTGCCGTGGAAGTGCCGCGCGGCGAGCGCCGGCAGCAGCGCGCCCTCGAGGACCGCCGGGTCCAGCCTGATGAGCGTGAACCCCAGGATGTCGATCCGCGGCGCCAGGCGCCGGTCATCGGGGAAGGTGAACAGCGTGGCCGGCGACACGAGCGTGTGCGCGTCGTTGATCGTGAAGGACAGCATGCCCTCGCGCCGGTACCGGGTGTTGCCCTGCGGCCTGACGGATCGCAACTCGCCGATGTGCTGCGCCAGGACGGCCCGGAGCGGCCGGACGTCGTCTGTCCACTCCGCCGGCACGAACGTGCGCTGCTCGTTGTGCCAGCGACGGAGCCGCAGCGTGTCCGGATCCGTCCGCCGCCGCTCGCCGCGGCGCCTCTCCGGCACGTCGACGAAGAGCACCTCGTGCACGAGCCGCGGGTCCTCGGCGCGCTCGGTCCACGTCGAGTAGCGCTGCGCGTACGCGATCCAGTTGGCGTCCCGCGCCACCGCGCCCTCGACCTGCAGCCCGGCCATGGCCTTCGACAGCTCGCCATCGAACTCCCTGGCGAACTGGGCGGCCGACGTCCGCAGCGTGCGCTGCATCCGCTCGCGCTCCGCCTCGCTCACCTGGCCCAGCCAGCGGTACTGCAGCCAGGCCAGGGAAGGAACGAGCAGCAGGACGATGGCGACGAGGAGCGCGACGCCGGTGGGACGACGACGGAAGAACGTCATCGAGGCGAGTCTAGCACGCGGAAATCGGGAGAAACGGCTGCGGAATCAGGCATTTAACATCGTTAACAACCTCTTTGCCCACGCTTAACGTCTACTTCCAGACGACGGTCGTAATAATCATCAGTCGACGGTCGTAGAGATCGGCAGGGGCCTCGCGACGAGGCATCGAGGAGTGTATGAAACGGATTCTGATCATTGGCGCGGCCGTTGCGCTGGTCAACATCGTGGACGTCGATGGCGTGGGCGTGCTCGGCGCGCAGGATCGCGTGGCGGAAGTCGTGGCCGCGGCACGCCAGGCGCTCGGCGGCGACACCCTGGACACGGTCACGGCACTCAGTGCCGAGGGCCCCTTCCGCCGCTCCGCCGGCCAGCGGGACATCGAAGGCACGCTCTCCCTCCTCATCGTCCGGCCGGACAAGGTGCGGCGGGCGGAGGAGATGTCCATGCCCGGCATGTCCGGCGGGCCCTCCGTGGAGCGCATCTCCACCTACAACGGGACCTCGGCGTGGGATGACGTGCAGAACCGCGGCATGCGCGGCGGCGGCATGCAGATCGTGATGCGCGGTCCGGGTGATGGACCGGGCGGCCCCGGTGGTGCCATCACGCCGGAACAGATGGAGGAGGCGCGCGTCCGCCGCATGAAGGCGGAGCTGCAGCGCTGGACCATGGCCTTCTTCGCCGAGAGCCCGCAGGCCTTTGCCGATGGCGGCGTGGCCGAGTCCCCGGAGGGACAGGCCGACGTGCTCGAGACCACGGACGAAGCCGGCCGTCCGCTCCGGCTCTTCGTGGATCAGCAGACGCACCTGCCGTTGATGCTGCAGTACCGGGAGATCCGGCCGCGGATGATGCTCGGCGGGCCCGGTGGCCCTGGCGGCCCCGGTGGCGGGCGCCGTGGCGGAGGTCCCGGCGGCGCTGCCGGCGAACGCCCGACGGAGGAGCAGATGAAGCAGCGCATCGAGGAGATGCGCAAGCAGGGGCCGCCGGAGGCCTCGGCGATGGCGATGTACTTCGCCGACTACAGGAAGGTGAACGGCGTGATGCTGCCGCACCGCATCAATCTCTCCGTCGACGGCCAGCCGAACGAGGAGTGGACCATCGACCGGTACCGGATCAATCCGAACGTCAAGGCGTCGGACTTCGAGAAGCCATAACCCCATGAAGATCGTCGTCCGTACGCTCG
>CAZUGF010000020.1:26111-47439 GCA_964619705.1 uncultured Bifidobacteriaceae bacterium | reverse complement strand
AGGCGTCGGACTTCGAGAAGCCATAACCCCATGAAGATCGTCGTCCGTACGCTCGTGTTGTTGATGATGGCCGGCCTTGCCGCGCCGCACCTGGCCTGGGCGCAGGCCGGGTCGTCCACCCTCCGTGTCGTCGTCAAGGATGCGACGGATCTCGGGTTGCCGCACGCGGAGATCGTCCTCGTCGACGAAGCCGGTCAGGAGCGCCTGGCCCGCGTGGACAGCGAGGGCGTGGCTGCGATCACCGGGCTGGAGCCCGGCACCTACCGGCTCACGGTCACGGCCGCCGGGTTCCGCGGCGCGGACATGCCCGTCACCATCCGGCGCGGCGCCAATACGGCCACCGCGACGCTTGCCGTGGCCATCTCCGAGGAGGTGACGGTCCAGGAGCAGGCCGCGGAGGACCGCCGCGACAACGGCTTTACCCAGACGCTCAGCAACGACGAGATCGATGCGCTGGCGGACGATCCGGACGAGATGGCGGAGCAACTGGCGCAGATGGCAGGCCCGGGCGCCCAGATTTTCGTGGACGGGTTCACGGGCGGACGCCTGCCGCCCAAGGATCAGATCCGGCAGATCCGCTTCAACAGCAACTCCTACTCCGCGGAGTACCACCAGGCCGGCATGGTGCGCGTGGAGATCATCACGCAGCCGGGCATGGGCGGCTGGCGCGGCCGGGCCAACTTCGGCTTCCGCGACGAGGCGCTCAACGCGCGCAACTCGTTTGCCGAGACGAAGGAGCCCACGCAGCAGCAGCGCTACAACATCAGCTTCCAGGGGCCGCTCGTCAAGGGCCGCACGGGCATCTCGATGTCCGTCGACGGCAACAACGCCTACGACTCCCGGACCATCGTCGCGGGATCGGCGGCCGGGGATCGCGTGAGCGGCCTGGCCCGGAACACCACGCTCGGCGTCAACGCCAGCTTCCGCGTGGATCACGAGGTGAGTCAGGGCAACCAGATTCGCGCGGAGTACCAGCGCCGGAGCACGGACCGCGGCAACCTCGGCGTGGGCGACTTCGACCTGCCGGAGCGCGCCTACGACACGGAGTCGGTGAACGATCAGTTCCGCCTGCGCAACACGCGCGTGCTCGGGAAGAAGGTGTTCAGCGAGCTCAAGTTCGAGTACACCGCCTCGGAACTTTCCACCCTGCCCCTGTCGACGCTGCCGACGGTGCGCGTGAACGAGGCGTTCACGGCCGGCGGCGCGGGACAATCCGGCGTGCGCGCGGCCCGCGAGATGGAGCTGGCGCAGAACTTCGACTTCACCATCTGGCGGAACCACTCGATGCGCGCGGGCGTGCTGCTCGAGGCGGGCTGGTGGGACAGCACGCAGCAGTCCAACGGCAACGGCACCTATATCTTCGCGAACGAGGAGGCGTACAACCTCGGGCAGGCGTCCAACTACACCATCCGGACCGGCGATCCGCTCGTCACCTACTCGCAGGTCAAGGCCGGCTGGTTCCTGCAGGACGACTTCCGGCTGAGCCGCGTCCTCTCCGTGAGCCTCGGCGTGCGGCAGGAGTGGCAGACGCAGGTGGACGATCGGTGGAACCTGGCGCCGCGCGCGGCGTTCACGTGGAACGCCTCGCGGACCACGAGCGTCCGGGGCGGGTACGGCATCTTCTACGACTGGTACGACGCCAACCTCCACGAGCAGACGATCCGCGTGGACGGACAGCACCAGGTGGACATCGTCATCGAGAACCCGACGTATCCGGTCATCGAGGGCGGTGGCACCCGGCTGCCGCCGAGCATCATCCGCGCCTCGTCCCTGACGCAGCCCATCATCCAGCAGGCATCGATCGGCCTGGAGCGGCCGCTGACGCCGTGGGCCGGGCTGCGAATGGACTACATGTGGACGCGCGGCTCGGACGTGCTGCGCTCCGTCAACGTCAACGCACCGGTTGACGGCGTGAGGCCGGACGAGTCCGCCGGGAACATCTCCGAGATTCAATCCACGGGCCGGCGCGCGAACGACCGCCTCACCGTGAGCGTCAACGCCCGGCACCAGCGGCTGCGGATCTTCGGCAACGTGATGTACCAGCTCCAGAGCTCGCGCAACCACGCGGACTCCGCCACCAGCCTGCCGGCCGACAGCACCAATCCCGACCTGGACTGGGGCCCGTCCGCGCAGGACGTGCGCCACCGGCTGTTCGTCATGCTCAACTCACCCATCCGGTACGGCGTCCGGGCGGGGCTCAACGTGCAGGTGTCCTCGGCGCGGCCGTACACCATCACGACGGGACGCGATGACAACGGGGATACCGTGTTCAACGATCGGCCCGACGGTGTCGAGCGGAACAGCGCGCGCGGGGCCGGCCAGGTCAACGTGAACCTGCGGCTCAACCGGTCGTTCGGCTTCGGCGGTGCGGCGGCCGGGCCCGGCGGGGTGCCGATGATGCCACCCGGCGGTGGCGGCGGTGGTGGGGGCGCACTCGCCCAGCGCGGTCCCGGCGGCGGCGGCGGGCCGCAGATCAGGGTGATGGAGGGCACGAACACGCGGTACCGCGTGGACGTCTACGCGCAGATCTCGAACCTGCTGAACAACGTCAACTACAACACGTTTGTCGGCAACCAGTTGTCGCAGTTCTTCGGCCAGGCCACGTCGGCCGGCGCGGCGCGGCGCATCGAGGTTGGCTTGTCGTTCGGCTTCTGACCGCGGCGGCCTCGCCGGTGTCCCGGCCCTTCCGTGCCGGGACGCCCGGGGCCTCCGCGCCGGGACGCCCGTCCTGGACGGATAATGGCGGAAGCGGCCGTCCGGTCCTGACAGCAAGCCGGCGGTCCCGCGCAGCCACATGCCTCCATCCGTCATTGTCATCGGCGCCGGTGTGATCGGCGCCACCACTGCCTGGGAACTGGCCGCGGCGGGCGCAGACGTGCGCGTCCTGGACGCGCGCCGCCCTGGCCTTGGCGCCACGCGCGCCTCCGCCGGCGTCCTGGCCCCCTGCATCGAAGGTGTTCCGTCCTCACCCATGCGGAAGCTCGGGCGCGACAGCCTGGACCTCTACGACGCGTTCGTCGACCGCCTGCGGCAGGACAGTCAGCATCCGGTGCCCTACGAGCGGAACGGGACCTTCGAGGTGGCGCTGACGCTCACGGAGGCGGAGGCGCTGGCAGCCTCGTCCGGGGAACTGTGGCGGGAAGGCGTGGAGGCCCGGTGGGTCCCTGCCGCTGGCATCGAGGACGTGGAGCCCGCGGTCACCCGCGGAGCGGCCGGCGGGCTCCTGATTCCCATGCACGGATACGTCGACGTCCGGGCGCTCACGCTCGCGTCGATTGCCGCAGCCGAGGCCCGCGGCGCCGAACTGTTCGTCGAGACAGGGGCGATTGAGGTGCTGCCGCTGGCCGGCGGCGGCGTCTCGGTGACCACGGCGCACTCCAGTTGGGACGCGGAATGCGTGGTGATGGCGGCCGGCAGTTGGACATCCGCGATTGCCATCGCCGGCGCAGACCCGCTGCCCGTCTCGCCCATCCGCGGGCAGCTGCTCCACTTCCGCCAGGCGAACGTCGCCCTCCGCCATGTGGTGTGGGGGACGCGCGGCTACCTGGTGCCGTGGCAGGACGGCTCCGTGCTGGCCGGCGCCACGGTCGAGGATGTCGGCTTCGACGAGAGCGCCACGGACGAGGCGCGGCAGGGCCTCGCGCAGATGGCCGCCACGCTCGTGCCGGCACTCGAGGGCCTGGATCCGTCGGACGTCCGCGTCGGCCTGCGCCCCCGTACACCGGACGAGCTGCCTATTGTCGGGCGGTCCACCGCGGTGCCCGGGCTCGTCTACGCCACGGGACACTATCGCAACGGCGTGCTGCTGGCGCCGCTCACGGCGCACCTCGTCCGGGACCTCGTCCTCGACGCGCGCCGGCAGACGCTCGCGGAGCTCGACCCGTTGCGTTGCGGTAAGGTGTAGCCGGGAAGGGGCAGCACCGATGGCCACATTGACGCAGGCGGAGATTGACGAGGGGTTGCAGACGCTCGAGGGCTGGAGCGCGGACGGTACGGCGATCCGCAAGGAGTACACCTTCCGGGACTTCCCGGAGGCCGTGCTGTTCGTCAGCGCGCTCGTGCCGGCGGCCGAGGCCGTCGATCATCATCCCGACATCGCGATCCACTACGCGCGCGTCGTCCTCACCTACTCCACGCACTCCGAAGGGGGCGTGACGGCGAAGGACATCGACGGCGCGCGGGTGGCCGACGATGTGGCCGGACAGATTCCGGGCATGCGGGAGTTCAGCGACGGGTAGCCGCCCGTGCAGACCATACATGTCGGCCTGCCGGCGGGGCAGGGGACGGGCGTCGACCACCCCGGCTCCACGCCATGAAGATCAAGAAGCACTACAGCTCGCGCGAGGTTGCGGCCATGACCGGGCTGACCGCGCGGCAGCTCCAGTGGTGGGATCGGCGCGGGATCTTCGTCCCCTCCATCCCGTCCCGCGCCACCGAACGCGGCGGGTTCACGGAGCGGCGCTATACGCCCGTGGAACTGCTCGAGTTGATGGTGCTCGCGGACCTGCGGCGCCGGGGATTTTCGGTGGGACGTCTTCGCCGCCTGCTGGACGTGCTGGCGGCACGGTTCGACACGCGCCTGTACGAGGCCATCGAGGGCGGCGGTCCGATCACGCTGTTCATTGACGGCGACAAGATCTACGGACGCTCGACGGGCGGGGAGCTGTTCAACCTGCTGGACCATCCCGAGCAGCCGCTGCTCGTCGTCGGCGAGCAGGTCCGGCTGCGTGAACTCACCGTGCGCGAGTCACCGGCACGCCGGCGTGCCAGGCCGGGGCGTTCACGCCGCTGACCCTACTTCCGCCTGCCCGGCACGATCGGGAAGACCTTCTCGAGGTCGTCTCCCGGCCGCGGAATCACGTGGACGCCGACGAGCTCGCCCACCTTGCGGGCGGCGGAGGCGCCGGCGTCGGTCGCCGCCTTGACGGAGCCGACATCCCCGCGGACGATGGCCGTCACGAGGCCGGCGTCCACCTTCTGCCAGCCCACGAACACGACGTTGGCCGTCTTGACCATCGCGTCCGCGGCCTCGATCATGCCGACGAGCCCGCGCGTCTCGACCATGCCGAGCGCTTCCCCGTAATCGTCCTTGTCCGCCACGCCCGCCATTCTACTTGGTTCGCGGGCCGCCGACGCGTGTCTCGCGCGCGCCGCCATCAGGCGATGCGCCCGCGCGCCGCAACAGGCAGCGGCTCGACGGCCTCTCCCTCCACGAGCCACACCTGGTCCACGAGGTTCGAGACGACGCAGGAGTGGTTCGGCAGTACGCGGACCAGGTCGCCGGGCGCCAGATCGGTGTGCCCGGTCGTCACCCTGACCGTGGCGTGCTCCTCGGAGAGCCGTTCGATCAGCAGATCCGGATCGAGCGTGCCGTCGCGCAGCACGGCGCCGTAGCCGGGCACAGGCGAGAACCCGCGGCCGCCGTCGTTGCTGAGCGTCTTGCTGCCGGCATCGAACACCAGGCGGTCCGGCGCCGGTTTGCTGACGACGCGCGTCAGCACGGTCAGCGCGCAGTCTTCCAGTGTCGCCGCGCCCAGTCCGACCTGCGTCCGGTCGTAGTACACGTAGTTGCCCGCCCGGTACTCCGTCAGTCCGGCCTGCTGCAGCGAGAACCTGGCCGTGGGCGTTGCGCCGGCGCTGATCTCGTCGACCCGGATGCCCATCTCCCGGGCGGCGGCCGCGAGGCCGGTGAGCGTCTCCGCCTCCGCCGCGGCCATCTGCCGCAGGTGATCGGCCGACGCTGCGTGGTAGCCCTGGCCCGCGTGCGCGAGCAGGCCGCGCAGCCGCAGGCCCGACATGCCGGCCACGGCCGCGATGAACGGCAGCGCGGTGGCGGGGTCCGGGTCGATCCCGCAGCGATGGAAGCCCACGTCCACCTTGACCAGCACGTCCACCGGCGTACCGAGTGCCTGCAGCGCCGCCGACCAGCCCCGCGCCACCTCCAGGTGATCGACGATGAAGGAGAGCCGCACGCGCCGGGCGAGGGCGGCCACGCGGTCCGCGTTGGCGGGGTGCAGCGGGTAGGGCAGCCGGATGTCCTCGATGCCGGCGTCGGCGAAGACCTCCGCCTCGCCCAGCTTGGCGCAGCAGATCCCGATGGCGCCGCGGGCAATCTGCCACCCCGCGACGACAGGGCTCTTGTGCGTCTTGGCGTGCGGCCGGAGGGCCACCCCGCGCGCATCGGCCGCGGCCTGCATCCGGTCGATGTTGGCGCGGGCACGGCGTGTGTCGATGAGAATGGCGGGCGTGCGGAGGCGGTCGATGGTCACGGGGCGATCATCGCATGGGCGGACAGATTGGCCGTCGTTCCTTCCCTGTGCGAGGATAACGTCTTGCCTTCGTTCCGCGGCCGCCTGCTGATCGACGACCACGAGATGCCATGTCCCTGATGCTCATACCCGCTGTCGGACCCGTGCTGGAGCGCGTGCTCGACGACACCTACGCCCTCTGGCACGACGGCCTGAGCCGCGAGAACTACGGGCGATTCTGGCTCGCCCAGCGCAAGACCACGTGGGGCGCGCAGCATCTGGATCGGGTGGCGCTCCAGGACGGGCCTCACATCGTCGCGAGCGCCAAGCGGTACGACCTCTCGTTCCGGATCGACGGGCGGCTGCGGCGCGTGCTCGGGATCGGGGCGGTGTTCACGGCACCGGCCTACCGTGGGCGGGGAGCCGCGCGGGAGACGATCGCGCGCATCATCGATACCGCCGAGGCAGAAGGGTATGAATTCGCGGCGCTCTTCTCCGAGATTGCGCCGGCCTTCTACGAGAAGCTCGACTTCGTGCCCGTGCCGCTCAACAGGATGCAGCTCGCGGTGGATCGGAAGCGCGGCGGATCGCCTGCCGTGCTCGTCCGGAGCGCCGACGACAGGGACGTGCCGGCCATTGCCGAGATGAGCGCCGCGCGCACCGCCGACGCGCGGCTGGCGCTCAACCGGAGCGACGACTTCATCCGGCACACGCTGACGACGCGGCGGCTGCTGGCCGGGCTCGGCCCGCCGGGGCTGCGTGAGGTCGAGGTGCTGGTGACGGAGGAGGGCCACCAGGCCGTCGCCTACCTCGTGTCCGTCGCGCATCGCGGGGTGTGGTTCATCGAGGATGCGGGCGATCGGGATCCCGCGGGCGCGCGGCTCGGCGCGATGCTCCAGGCCATGCTGGCGCGCCATCCCGGCGAGGCCGTACCGGAGATTCGGACGTGGTGGCCGCATTCGCTGGTGCCGCCGCAGGTGACGGTCACGGCGACGGCGCCCACCGAGGAGATCCTGATGATCCGGCCGCTGAAGGATCGGTCGCTGCCGCTGCCGCCCCTGTCGGCGGACGAAGTGGCGTACTGGCACGCGGACTACTTCTGATGCCGGCCGGCGTCGATTCGGCTACGGTGCTCCGGTCCTGACGCGCACGTCGAGCGTCTTCCGCTCGCCCTCGCGAATGGAGAAGGGCGTGGCCACTTCCCGCGCACTCGCCAGGTACCCGGGATCCATGAGCGTACTGAGTTCGGCCGCGCGCGTGGCCATCACCAGGTAGTCCTCGCCAGGCGTCAGCCGTACGCGATACGCACCGGTCGCGTCGGGCCGCGTGACGCGAACCCAGCGCGAGCGCGGGCCCGCGTCCCAGCGCTCGGCGTTGGCCGCAAAGACGACCACCGCCGCATCCAGGACCGGTTCATTGCGGGCGTCCAGTGCCATCCCACTCACTTCCGTGACCTGCTGCGTCAGCACGACCTCGACACCCTCCACGATCTGGCCGGGCCGGACGTCGACCGGCGTATCCGCGATGTCGACCGTACCCATCAGGGCGCTCTTCAGGCGCCAGTCGCCGGCGTTGCCGGACGACATCCACGTCAGGATGACGCGGCCCATGATGCCCGAGACCTCGAAGGTGCCGTCCGGCTCGACGGCCTGCGGGCGGATGTTGAACGGCAGGCCATCGCCTGCCGGCTGCGCGAGGATCCGCATGTCCCGCGCCTGCATCGATGGCACGCTCCCATCGTCCGTGACGATGCGGCCGCGGATGATGCCGCCGCGGCCGGTGACGATCTGGATGTTGTCGACGTCGTTGCCGCTGACCACGACGTCGGCGCGTCCGACCTCGCGCGGCGCGGTGGTGTCGGACAGGCCCCCCGGTCCCCACCCGCCCGGCTGCTGGACGGCGAGGCGGTAGGTGCCCGGCGGCAGCCGCTCCGTCTGGAAGCTGCCATCCGGCCTGACGCCCGTGCCGCGGACGTTCATGCCACCGTCGGCGTCGCTCGGCGAAATCATCACCATGAAGCCCGTGGCCGGCGTGCCCTGGCTGGTCACGACGCGCCCGCGAATCCGTCCGACGTAGGTGGCCGACAGCGTGAAGACGACGTTCTGCACTTCGGCGCCCGCGCGGATCGTCACGCGTGTCGCGTCCGCGAGGTTGGCGGTGCCCGGATAGTAGGTAGGCGCGTAGCCGTTCGACGGTCCGGGCGTGGACCTGACGTTCGGGGAGACGAACTCGTGCTCCTGGTAGGTCGCGCTGACGTAGTAGTCACCCGGCGTCAGTCCGTGCAGGCGGAACTGGCCGAGGTCGTCCGTGCGGTCGAACGCGCCGGGGCCCCCGCCCGACGTCAGGCGCCGGCTGCCGCGTGCGAACACCGCCCGATGAATCGAGACCTGCACGCCGGCGACCGGATCGCCGAACTCGTCCATGATGGCGCCGGTGATGGCGCCGCCGCGTGCGAGGAGGAAGTTGACGCGTTCGGCCACCTGTCCGTCGGCAAGCTCGATGGGCGTCCCCGGCTGGTTGAGCACGCGCTGTCCGAAGGACTGCGCGATGAAGCCGGTGCGGGAAACGGAGACGGTATAGCGTCCGGCCGGAAGCTGGCCGACCTCGTAGCCGCCCTGCGCGTCGGTCTGCGTCACGGCGCCGCCGCCGCCGGGCCCGTCGGGTACGACGCGCACCTGTGCGCGGCGAACCGGTGCGCTGGTGTCTGCCGCGGCGACGAAGCCGCGGATGATGGCCGTGCCCGTCGGCGCTTCTCCGGTGCCGCGTCGGTCGCGCGTGGGTTGCGGATGGCTGCCGGCCACCGCCTGTGCGGCCGTTCCGGCCTCGGGCAGGGAGAGTCCGGCGGCGGCGACGATCGTGACAACGAGGACGGCGAGACGACGCATGTCGAACTCCTTCCCGCTGGCGGCGCGCGCAATTATAGACGCTCGGCTGGCGCTTCCGGCCGAGATGCAGCTGGCCTTCCAGCGCCCCACGTCTACCGCAGGTCCTCCGCGATCGCGGCGGCGCCGTTCGCGCCGGACCCTCCCGTGAGGCCGGTCCCGGGGTGGGTCCCGGATCCGCAGAGGTAGAGGCCGGCGACCGGCGTGCGGTGACGGCCCCAGCCGAGGAGCGGACGCATGGCGAACGCCTGGTCCAGCGACAGCTCCCCGTGGAAGATGTGGCCGCCGCTCAATCCCCACTCCCGCTCGAGGTCGATCGGCGTCACCACCTCGCGCGCGACGATGAGAGACGGAAGATCCGGGATGTAGTGGGCGAGCGTCTGGATGGCGAGCGACGCGAGCGCATCGCGGTTGTCGTCCCATGCGTTGCGCGCTGCGTCCACGGCGGCGGCCCTCGCGGGCCCTCGCGTGCCTTTCGTGACCGCACCTGCGTGCGGCCCGGCCGCGCTCGCATCAGGGCGGAGATGATACGGGACGTACTGCACGTAGGCAGAGAGCACCTGCGCATCCGGCGGCGCCAGCGACGGGTCGAGGACCGACGGTATCGTGAACTCCATCCACGGCGCGCGGGACATGCGGCCGTACTTCACATCGTCATACGCGCGTTCCAGGTAGTCCAGATCCGGACCGATGCGAATCGGACTGCCCAGTGCCTCGCGCGCGACGCCCGGGACCGCGGGCAGCGCGGACAGCGCGAGGTTGACCTTGGCCAGCGTGCCCCGAGCGCGGAGGTGCGAGATGCGCCACAGGAACTCCGGCGGCAGGTGATCCGCCTCGCACAGCGTGAGAAACGTCCGCTTCGGGTCCACGGCGGACGCGACGACGCGCGCGGAGAGGTCGTCGCCATTGTCGAGCGTCACGCCCGACGCGCGGCCGTTCGTGATGGTGATGCGGGCCACCGCCGCACCGGTCCGGATCTCCACGCCGTAGCGGCGTGCCGCCGAGGCGAGGGCACGCGCCGCCGCCGCCGGGCCGCCGACCACCTCCGCACGCCTGACGGCCGCCGTGGACGCGTTGGCGGCGTGGAGCAGGAGTTGAAGCCCGCTTCCCGCAGACCACGGGCCGAACATGCCGCCGAGGAGGCCATCGGCCGCGACGGCCGCCCGCAGCAACTCCGTGTCGAGTGACTCGCTCACCAGGTCGGCCACCGCCATCGGCCCCCATCGCAGGAGCCGCCACTGATCCGCGGTGGGCAGCCTGCGGAAGGCCCCGATCGTCCGCATGGCCGTCCACAGATCGTGGCGGTCCGGTGCGTCCACGTCCGGCGGCAGGCGCGCGAAGAGCGTGCCGATCACCTCGCCGATCCGTGCGAGGGACGACGAGAAGGCGGGCCAGGCCTCGGCATCGCGCGCGGACCACTCGCGGAGGCGTGCCGCCGTGGCACGCGGGTCGCCGTGTATGGTGAGCGTCCGCCCATCCGGCGCGAGTGCCGTCATGGCGACGGCGCGCGTGGCGACGCGCAGTCCGTGCTCGCCGAGCGCGAGCGCGTCGACCACGTGGCGGTGGAGCGGGCCGGTGCGATGCGCCAGTGTCGGGGCACGGAACCCGGGCGCGATCTCGCGTTCCGCCGCGCATCCGCCGACGGCGTCGCGCTGCTCGAGCAGCAGCACGCGCAGCCCGGCCTTGCCCAGGAGTGCCGCGCACGTCAGGCCGTTGATGCCGCCGCCGATCACGATCGCGTCGTACTGGTGAGGGGTCATTCGCGCCACGTCATCCCCTCTTCAGGATCGTCATGGCCGCGTTGCGCCCCGGGGCGCCCATGATGCCGCCGCCGGGATGCGTGGCCGATCCGCACAGGTACAGCCTGTCGATCGGCGTCGCGTACTGCGCCCAGCCGGGCACGGGCCGAAGGAAGAACAACTGCTCGAGCGACAGCTCGCCCTGGAAGATGTTGCCCTCCGTCAGGCCGAACGTGCGCTCGATGTCGAGCGGCGTCAGCACCTGCCGGTGGCGGATCAGGCTCCGGATGTTCGGCGCGTACTCCGCGATCGCGTCGATGACGGCATCGCCGAACGCCTCACGTTCCAGGTCCCAGGCCGCGGGCGCCGTGTGGCCGCGAGAGGCCGCGCCGGCGTGCCCGTCCGCGCGCGGCACGGGATGCGCGCCGGCGGGGGAGCCGGCGGAGGCCGTGCCCCGAGGCTCCGGACGCAGATCGTAGGGCGCGTACTGCACGAAGCACGACATCACGTGCTGGCCGGGCGGCGCCACGGACGGATCGGTCAGCGACGGTATGACGATGTCCATGTACGGCCGTGGTGAGAAGCGGCCGTACTTGGCGGCATCGTAGGCCTGTTCCATGTAGTCGATGCTCGGGGAGATCGAGATGGCGCCGCGGAGGTGTGGTCCGGTACCCGGCAGGCAGGTGAAGTCCGGCAGGCCGTCGAGTGCCAGGTTGACCTTGCCGGACGACCCGCGGAACTTGTAGCGCCGGACGTGCTCCACGAACTCCGCCGGAAGCTCCTTCTCGTCGATCCATCGCAGGAACGTGTGGTGGGGATCGACGCTGGACACGATCGTGCGCGCGTGGATCTCGTCGCCGTTCTCGAGCACGACACCCGTGGCGCGGCCGCCGCGCGTCAGGATACGGGCGACGGGCGACTCCGTGCGGATCTCGGCGCCGAGCACCCGCGCCGCGGACGCGATCGCCTCGGATACCGCACCGGTCCCGCCGCGGGCGAGACCCCAGGAGCGGAACGATCCGTCGATCTCGCCCATGTAGTGGTGGAGGAGCACGTACGCGGTCCCCGGCGAGCGGACGCCCAGGAACGTGCCGATGATCCCGGACGCGCTCATCGTCGCCTTGAGGACATCCGTCTCGAACCACTGATCGAGGAAGTCCACCGCGCTCATCGTCAGCAACTGGACCTGGTTGATGCGATCGTGGGCGCGCATGCCGCGGAAGCGGCGGCCCACGGAGAGCAGGTCCAGCAGGCCGCGCGGATCGAGGGACGTGGGGTCCGGCGGCGTCATGCCGAGGATGGGCTTGGCGAAGCGGCCCATCTCCACCATCGCGCGCCCGTACTCGTCGTAGGCCTCGGCATCCAGCCGTGAGTGCCTGGCAATCTCGCGCCGCGTCTGCTCGTGGTCGTTGGTTCGCCACAGGTAGTTGCCGTGCATCGGCGTGAAGGTGCCGTCGAGCGGCAGCAGTTCCATGCCGTATCGCGGCAGGTCCAGCTCGCGGATGATCTCCGGCCGCAGGAGCGACACCACGTAGGAGCAGACGGAGAACCTGAACCCGGGGAAGACTTCCTCGGTCACCGCGGCACCGCCGAGGACATGCCGGCGTTCGAGGACCAGCACCCGTCGTCCCGCCCGTGCGAGGTACGCGGCACAGACGAGGCCGTTGTGGCCGCCCCCGATCACGACGACGTCGTAACCCTGCACGTGGACACCTTAACCGAAAGCGGTGTGCGGGTGAGGCGCAGCCGGCGGCAGGTAATGCCGCGGGAGGCCGCGGAACCTGCATAATCCCCCCATGCCCATCGCGTCGGCCTTCCACGCGCGTACGGCGGCGCTGGCCGGGAGCCTCAGTTTCCGGGACTGGGCCGGCTACTACGCGGTCAGCGCGTTCGAGACGCACCACGACCACGAGTACAACGCCATCCGCAACGCGTGCGCGCTGATCGACGTCTCGCCGCTGTTCAAGTACCGGGTGAGCGGTCCGGACGCCGTCCGGTTGATCGATCGCGTCATCACGCGCGACGCACGCCGGCTTGGCGTCGGCCAGGTCTGGTACACGCCGTGGTGCGACGAGGACGGCACGGTGATCGACGATGGGACGATCACGAGGGTGGAGGACCAGGTGTACCGCTGGACGGCGGCGCATCCCAACCTGCGGTGGCTGACGGCGAACGCGTCCGGGCTCGACGTGGAGGTGGAGGACATCTCCGAGCGCGTGGCGGCGCTCGCGCTGCAGGGGCCGACCTCGCGCGGGCTGCTGGCATCCGTCGCGGGCGAGGAGGCAGGCGCGCTGCGCTACTTCCGGGCGGCATCCGCGGAGATTGGCGGCGTGCCGGTCGATGTGTCGCGCACGGGCTACACGGGTGATCTCGGCTACGAGATCTGGATGCCGTGGGACCGGGCGCTCGACGTGTGGGACGCCATCGCCGCGGCAGGCCCGGCGTTCGACCTGCACCCGGCGGGTCTGCTCGCGCTGGACGTGGCGCGGGTCGAGGCCGGGCTGCTGCTGATCGACGTGGACTTCCACAGCAGCCGGAAGGCGCTGATCGAGTCGCAGAAGTACTCGCCGTTCGAGCTCGGGCTCGGCCGGCTGGTGGACCTGGGGAAGGGACCGTTCGTCGGCCGGTCGGCGCTCGTCGAGGAGCGCCGGCGGGGACATCGGCGGCAGGTTGTCGGGATGGAGTTCGACTGGCCGGCGGTCGAGGCGCTGTACGAGGCGGTCGGGTTGCCGCCGGCGGTCGCGGCGATGACGTCGCGGTCGGCGGTGCCCGTCTACAAGGGCGCGACGCAGATCGGGCGGGCGACGTCGACCACCTGGTCGACGACCCTCAAGAAGATGATTGCCCTCGGGACCGTCGAGCGCCCGCACGACGCTGTCGGATCGCGCGTGCAGGTGGAGGTGACGGTCGATGCGGTCCGCCACCGGGCGCCGGCGACCATCGTGCCGACGCCGTTCTTCAACCCGCCGAGGAAGACGGCCTGAGCCCGGTGACCGTCCGTGACGTGTCAGCGCCGCGCGCGGCGGGCGGCGATGAACGACTGGATGCCCAGGTAGACGTAGACGGCCAGGACGAGGCCCGTCACGATCTGCGCGATGACGGCCGGCCGGCCCGCCTGTCCCGCCGCGACCGCCGGCAGCGCCCGGCCGAGTGTTCCCAGCACGCCAATCAGGGCGATGGCCACGGCCGCGTGCATCGCGTGTCTCCGCGTGGACTCACTGCGTGAGATGTAGGCGAGGGCGACGAACGTGATGCCGAAGAAGGCCGGAATCAGCGCGGTGATGCTGGTCCGGCCGGTCAGCCAGTAGCTGGCCAGCCCGATGATCATGAGCAGGATGCCGACGAGGCGCGTAGTGGATGGCATGGGCGGATCATATCGGGGAACCGCGGCCTCGACTACACTTGCCGCGTGATTCGACTGGCCCTGATTCAGCAGCACGCCACCCGGGACAAGGCGGCCAACGTGGCGCGCGGCCTTGCCGCCCTCGAACAGGCGGCCCGCGGCGGCGCACAGGTGGCGGCCTTCGCCGAGCTCGCCTTCGAGTGGTTCCATCCGCAGCGCCCCGCCGGGGCGGACCCGCTCTCGCTCGCCGAACCCATCGACGGCCCGACCGTCCGGGCCTTCCAGCAGAAGGCGCGGGACCTCGGCCTCGTCGTGATCCTCAACCTCTACGAGCGGGACGGCGCCCGCGCCTACGACAGCTCGCCGGTGATCGATGCGGACGGCACGCTCCTCGGCGTGACGCGCATGATCCACATCACCGAGTACGCCTGCTTCCACGAGCAGGGCTACTACGCGCCGGGCGACACGGGCGCGCCGGTGTACGAGACACGCGCGGGCCGCATTGGCGTGGCCATCTGCTACGACCGCCACTTCCCGGAGTACATGCGCGCGCTCGCGCTCAACGGCGCCGATCTCGTCGTCGTGCCGCAGGCCGGCGCCGTCGACGAGTGGCCCGAGGGCCTCTACGAGGGGGAGATGCGCGTCGCGGCGTTCCAGAACGGGTACGCCGTGGCCCTCTGCAATCGCGTCGGCCGCGAGGACTGCCTGGAGTTCGCCGGCGAGTCGTTCGTGTGCGGTCCCGATGGAGCCGTGATCGCCCGTGCGCCGCGCGGCGAGGACGCCGTGCTCCACGCGGACATCGACCCGTCGGCAGCGGATCGGTCCCACGCGCGCCGGCTCTTCCTGCGGGATCGCCGCCCGGAGCTCTACGCGGAGTGGGTGGGCCGCGCGTGAGCGGCGCGGCAGCGGCTCGTCCGTCCGCCGGCTCCGCATCGACGAGGGGAGGGTGGCGATGACGGATCTGCGACGTGCGCTCGGCCGCTGGGACCTGACGGCCATCGGCGTCAACCAGGTGATCGGCAGCGCGATCTTCCTGCTCCCGGCGGATGTGGCGAGGCACGTCGGCGTCTGGGGCCCCGCGGCCTTCTTCGCCATCGGCATCCTGTCGCTCTGCATCGCGCTCTGCTTTGCCGAGGCCGGGAGCCGCTTCGAGAAGACAGGCGGTCCGTACCTGCCGGCCCGCGCGGCGTTCGGCCGCTTCGTCGGGTTCGAGGTCGGGTGGATGATGTGGTTCACGCGCGTCGCCAGCCAGGCCTCCGTGGCCAACGGCCTGGCGCTGGCGCTCGCGTTCTACTGGCCGTCCCTGGCCACGGGGCTCCCGCGCGGCGGACTGATCACGGCACTTACGCTCGTGCTGACCTGGGTCAACGTGCGCGGCGTCAAGCAATCGTCCTGGGTCGTCAACGCGCTGACCATCGGCAAGCTCGCACCGCTCGCCATCTTCATCCTGGTCGGCATCTGGTTCGTGGACCCCGGCCGCTGGGCGGAGATGCCCGCGCTGACCCGCGATCAGGTCGGCACGGCGGCCCTGCTGCTGGTGTTCGCCTACGGCGGGTACGAGGTCACGGGCATCCTTGCCGGCGAAGCGGCCAACCCGCGGCGCGATGTGCCCTTCGCGTTCGTGATGACGCTGCTCACCGTCACGCTGGTGATGACGCTCACCTCGGTGGTCGCGACGGGCGTCCTGCCGGACATCGCCGCGTCGCGGACGCCGCTGGCCGATGGCGCCGCCGTCTTCCTGGGCGCGATCGGTGCGCTGATGATCTCGGTCGGGTCCTCCGTCTCGATGACGGGCAACAACATGGGGCAGATCCTCAACGGATCGCGGACGCTCTTCGCGCTGGCGGAGAACGGCGACCTGCCGCGCTGGTTCGCGCGCGTCCACCCCGTCTACCGCACGCCGGCCAACGCCATCCTGTTCACCGCGGTCGTGGCCCTGATCCTCGCACTGTCCGGGTCGTTCGTCTTCCTGGCGGCCGTGAGCGCCGTGGCCCGGCTCGTGATGTACCTCGCCGTCTGTCTCGCGACACCCGTGCTCCGCCGCCGGACGCCCGGCGGCGACATGGGCCCCGCGCTCTTCGTCATCCCGTTCGGTCCCGTCATCCCCGTCGTCGCGACGGTCATCGCCTTCAGCATCCTGTTCGGCGCGACGGCCGAGCAACTGGCGGCCGGTGCGGCCGCGCTGGTCGTGGGCGGGGTCCTGTTCGCCGCCGGATCGCGGGCGGCAGGCACGGCGTGACGAGCCCGGCGGGATCCTGCCGGTGACGGCCGGGGGCGGCGCGCGTCAGCGCGACAGGTTCACCGCGGCGTGGACGCGGCGAGCTGGACGACGTAGTCGCGCGTGACGTACCCCGAGGACATCGTGACGAACAGCAGCGCCGGGTCGTCGGCGTCTGCGTTCACGGCCTGGATCAGCCGGTTCACGGACTCGGGGGACTCCACGTCGGACAGGCGGAGCTCGATGGCGTAGATGCTCCGCTGACGAACCGCGAACGGCAGCTGACGACGCTCCGCGTACTCGTCGCGGAAGATCCGTTTCGTCGAGGCCCACACGCCGGAGGGCTTCCAGTTGGGCAGGCTGCACAGGACGCGGGCCACGGACTCGACGATCGGCACGTCCTCGAAGCTGCCGAACGACAGCCTGAGCTGGCCGGCCGAGCTGCGGTCGGCAAAGGTGAGCAGCTCGATGGGCGCGCTGCCGGAATGGATGAACACGCCGTCGATGGTCCGCGTCTGGGCGGAGGCTGTCAGGGCCCAGCCCGCCGACAGCACGCCGATGAGGAGTGCCCGGATCATTCGCGCAGGATACACCCTGGCAGCTTCCTCATGTGGCCGTCGGTCAGAAATCAGGGTCGGCCCCCAGGATGTGCGCGCGTGTGTCCATCTTCAGGCGCGCGAGGAGCGGCTCGTTCAGGAAGCGGCACAGCGGCGCCAGCGCCTCGAACGTGGCCAGGAGCTCGCGGTAGAAGTCCGGCCGGGTGGCGAACGACGCGGCCTCCTCCCGGAACCCGATGAACTGCTTGTGCCTGAGGTACGCGGCGGCGGGATGGTCCTTCGCGAAGCCCCGGGGCACGCGCGTGAGCACGTCGCCCTGGAGGCCGCCCAGCCGCCGGAACGCCGGGGCGCCGATGACACGCTCGAACCGCTTCTGGTTCGCGGCGATGTGCTCGCGGACGGCCAGCAGCATCGGCCCGTCCGCCGCGTAGAGCCCGCCGCCAATCCAGACCCAGGTCGTGGCCACCTCGACGTAGAGCCCGGCGCCGTTCCCGCGGCCGAGCGTGCGGTTGGGAAACCCGGCGGCGATGTTGGTCTTGAGCGGCGCCTTGTTCTCGCTGAAGCGCGTGTCCCGCCAGGGGCGGAAGAGCGCCACGGCGGGGTCCGCCACGATCTCGGGCGCCACGGCGCGGAGGTCCGTGTGCAGGCGCTGGACGATCGCCGTCATCGGGCCCCGCACGTCGCGCTCGTACTCGTCGCGATGCGCCCGGAACCACTCCCGATCGTTGTGCTTCTTCAGTGCGCGCAGGAACGACAGTGTCTTGTTGGTGAACATGGGATGGTGGGGGACTGGCACCAGGCGATCGAAAATGGTGCAGAATCATCAGCGGAACGCAGAACCTGCATCGCTTTCGACGTCACCGTGCCAGTCCCAGTTGCAGTCATCGATCATCTCCGCCGCCTGCTCGGCGAGCGGCTCTCCACGGCCGAGGCCGTCCGTGACCATCATAGCCACGGCGAATCGTGGCATGCGCCCGCGCGTCCGGACGCGGTCGCGTTCCCCACCGGCACCGACGAAGTGGCCGCCATCGTCCGCGCCTGTGCCGCCGACGGGGTCCCCATCGTGCCGTTCGGCATGGGGAGCTCGCTCGAGGGCCACGTGAACGCCGTCCGCGGCGGCATCTCCGTGGACCTCACGCGCATGACGCGCGTCCTGCGCCTCAGCCCGGAGGACATGGACGTCACGGTGGAGGCCGGCATCACGCGCCGGACCCTGGACGATCGCCTCAAGAACACCGGGCTCATGTTCCCCATCGACCCCGGCGCGGACGCGACCATCGGCGGCATGACCGCCACCCGCGCGTCCGGCACGACCGCCGTCCGCTACGGGACCATGCGCGAGAACGTCCTCGGCCTCACCGTCGTCCTGGCCGACGGGCGCGTGGTGCACACCGGCGGACGGGCGCGCAAGTCCTCGTCCGGCTACGACCTCACGCGCCTGTTCGTCGGCTCGGAGGGCACGCTCGGGGTCATCACCGAGGTGACGCTGCGCCTGTTCGGCCGGCCCGAGGCCGTGGCGGCCGCTGTCTGCCCCTTTGCGACGATCGGCGGCGCGGCGGACGCGGTCATCACCATCATCCAGCTGGGCATCCCCGTGGCGCGCGTCGAGATCATCGACGCCCTGCAGCTCTCGCTCGTCAACCGGTTCTCGAAGACGGCCTACCCCGAGGCGCCGACGCTCTTCTTCGAGTTCCACGGCACGAGCCAGGACGTCGTGGACGAACAGGCCCGCGCCGTCGATGCGATCGTTCGCGAGCACGGCGCGCTGGGGTTCGAGTGGGCGACGACCCCGGAAGCGCGGACCCGGCTCTGGCAGGCGCGCCACGATGTCTTCTACGCCACCGTGGCCGCGCGCCCCGGCGCGCGGGCCCTGACCACGGACGTCTGCGTGCCGATCTCCCGGCTTGCGGAGTGCATCGTGGAGACCGAGGCCGACGCGGTTGATGCGCGCATCGCCGCGCCGCTCGTCGGGCACGCGGGCGACGGCAACTTCCACCTGATCCTCATGTTCGACCCCGAGGTCCCGGCGGAGATGGCGGCGGTCGCGGCGTTCAGCGAGCGCCTCGTCGATCGGGCGCTCCGCATGGGCGGCACCTGCACCGGCGAGCACGGCGTGGGCATGGGGAAGATGAAGTACCTGGAGGCCGAGCACGGCGCATCCCTGGACGTCATGCGCGCCATCAAGCAGGCGCTCGATCCGCACGACCTGATGAACCCCGGCAAGATGCTCGCCCCGCGGCCGGACTGACGGCCGCGTTCGATCGACCTGCTATCCTCTTTGTGCCGATGGCCAAGCGCAAGCCCGAACCGTCCCTCTTCGATGCAGATGACAGCCCGTCCGGTGCCGACACGCCGCCTCCTCCCGGCGGATCGGGCACGGGGACGTCCGGCCCCGGCGACGGCTCCACGTCCGTGGCGCTCCACGAGGCGGCCCAGACCCGCTACCTGAACTACGCGTTGTCCGTCATCACGTCCCGCGCGCTGCCGGACGTGCGGGACGGGCTGAAGCCCGTCCAGCGCCGCATCCTCTACACGATGTGGCAGCAGAACCTGACGGCCGACACCAAGCACCGCAAGTGCGCCAAGGTCGTGGGCGACGTGATGGGCAACTACCATCCGCACGGCGACATGGCCATCTACGAGACGCTGGTCCGCATGGCGCAGCCCTTCTCGCTGCGCTATCCGCTCGTCGACGGCTCCGGCAACTTCGGCTCGCTTGACGGGGACAGCGCCGCGGCCATGCGCTACACGGAATGCCGCCTGGCCCGCCTGTCGGACGAGGTGCTGCAGGAGATCGAGCAGCAGACGGTCCCCTTCCGCCCCAGCTACGACGGCACGAAGCGGGAGCCCGTCGTGCTGCCGTCGCGCATCCCGAACCTGCTCGTCAACGGCACCACGGGCATTGCCGTGGGCATGGCCACCAACATTCCGCCGCACAACCTGCACGAGGTGTGCACCGCGCTCGTCAAGCTGCTCGACGATCCGGATCTCTCCTCCGTCCAGTTGTGCCGCTGGGTCAAGGGTCCGGACTTCCCGACCGGCGGACACATCCTCAACTCGCCGGCGGAGCTCAAGGAGATCTACCGGACGGGGTCCGGCTCGGTCCGCGTACGCGCGACATGGGAGACGGGCCCGACATCGCGCAGCAGCAAGCTGCTCTACGTCACGAGCGTCCCCTACGCCGTCAACAAGTCCGTCCTCGTCGAGCAGATCGGCGACGTGGTCCTCAGCCGCAAGATGCCGCACCTGGTGGACGTCAAGGATCTCTCGACCGACGACGTGCGCATCGAGCTGGAGCTGAAGGCGGGTGCGGACGAGCACCTCGTGATGGCCTACCTCTTCAAGCACACGCAGCTCCAGACGACGTTCGCCGTCAACATGACCTGCCTCGTGCCCACGGAGAACCCCGAGGCGGGCCGGCCCGAACGCCTGGACCTGAAGCAGGTGCTCTGGCACTTCCTCCACTTCCGGCTCGAGGTGGTGACGAGCCGGCTCGAGCACGAGCTCGATCAGCTGCGCCGGCGCATCCACGTGCTCGAGGGCTTCGAGAAGGTCTTCGATGCGCTCGACGAGATCATCCGCATCATCCGCAAGTCCGACGGAAAGGCCGACGCCGCGGAGAAGATCAGCGCGCGCTTTGCCCTGGACGCCGAGCAGACGGATGCCATCCTGGAGCTCAAGCTCTATCGGCTCGCGCGGCTCGAGATTCTCGTCATCCAGAACGAGCTCCGCGACAAGCGTGCGCGCGCGCGGCAGATTCAGGCCCTCCTCGCGGACGAGGCCGGACGCTGGACGCTCGTGCGCGACGAGCTGGAGGCCGTCCGCCGGAAGTACGGCGATCCGAAGACGGACCCGCGGCGCACGCGCATCGAGGAAGCCGAGGAGGTGGAGTACTCCCCCGACGCCTTCATCGTCGACGAGGACAACGTCGTCATCGTGTCGCGGGACGGGTGGGTGAAGCGGCAGAAGGACGTCAAGGACCTGTCCACGACACGGCTCCGCGAGGGGGACGGCGTGCTCGCGGCGCTGGCCGGCAGCACGCGGGCGACGGCCGTGTTCTTCACCAATGCCGGCGTGGCCTATACCTGCCGCATCGTGGACGTCCCGGCGTCCACGGGATACGGCGAGCCCGTGCAGAAGCTCTTCAAGTTCAGGGACGGCGAGCGCGTCATTGCCGCCTTCAGCCTGGATTCGCGCGTGGCCGGCGACATCGGCGCGCGCACGGCCGCGGCCGACGACGGCAACGGCACCGGGAAGACGCGCGCGAAGGGGAACGGGAAGGGGAGCGGGAACGCCGAGGACGCGGGCGAGCCGCCGCCGGTACACGCGCTGGCGGTGACG
>CAZUGF010000020.1:17443-26011 GCA_964619705.1 uncultured Bifidobacteriaceae bacterium | reverse complement strand
CGGGAACGCCGAGGACGCGGGCGAGCCGCCGCCGGTACACGCGCTGGCGGTGACGAGCGACGGCTACAGCCTGCGGTTCTCGCTGGCCAACTTCGTGGAGCCCAGCACGCGCGCCGGCCGGCGCTACGCCCGGGTGCCGGACGGGGCGGAGGTCGTATCCGTCGGGACGACCACCGGCGTGGAGACGGTGATTGCCGCCACGTTCGATGCGCGCGCCATGCTGTGCGCGGCGTCGGAGGTGAACTTCCTGTCGGGGCCCGGCCGCGGCGTCATCCTCATCAAGGTGGCGCAAGACGACAAGGTAATCGGCGCCATCGTCTCGCGCGGCGATCGCGACCTGATGACCGTCGAGACGTCGCGCGGCAGCGAGCAGACGATCAGCACCGCCAAGTACGAGGTGACCGGCCGCGGCGGCAAGGGACGGGAACTCATGCAGCGCGGCCGGTTCGTCAGGGTGCTGCCGGGCGACGTCGCGCTTCCGGCGCTCGAGCCGAGCTGACGGACGCAGGGCTGCTGCGCAGGCCGGGCAACCAGGCGCGCTGCAGCCTCAGTCGGGAGTGAGCCCGTCACCCCGGGCTGGGGCGGCGGCGACCGGCTGCCGCTTCGGCACGTTCAGCTCGCCCAGCGTCCTGACGAGATCGGGCCCCGCCGTGCTGGTCGAGACGGCCTTGTCGATGCGCAGGATGCGGCCGTCCGGGCCGATGTAGAACGTCCAGCGCCGGGCCATGCCGACAGGTCCCAGGACGCCGTAGGCGCGCGCCACCGCCTTGGACGCGTCGCTCAGGATCGGATAGTCCGCTTCGTGCATGGCGGCGAACTTCGTGTTGTCCTCGATCGAGTCGACGCTCACCATGTAGTAGTCGACGTCGTACTGCCGAATCAACTCGCCGCTCTCACGGAGCGACTTGCACTCGGCCGTTCAACCACCGGTGAATGCCTTGGGGAACCACGCGAGGACGACCGCTCGTCCCCGCGACTCCTCCAGGCTGTGCGTCCTGCCGTCCGATCCGGGCAGCGAGAACGACGGTGCGGCATCTCCGGCCGCGAGTTCCACAGCGCCCTGGCCCCGGCCCACGACGACGGCGGCCAGGCCAAGTGCGGCGGCGACGGCTGCCGCGAACACGGCCTTGATTTTCATCAGCGCATGCTCCACGAGTGGTCGCCGCCCGACGCGTCCTACCGGCTCGTGGCCGGGACGCCCAGCTCACCGAGCCTGGCGGCCATGTCTTCCGCCGAGGTCGCCGGCTTCACCGCCTTGTCGATGGCCAGGATCGTACCGTCCTTGCCGATGTAGAACGTCCACCGGTTCGCCATCCCGCGCGCGTTCAGCACGCCGTACTTCGTCGCCACGGCCTTCGTCGCGTCGCTCAGCAGCGGGAAGTCCGCGTTGTACTCCGCGCCGAACTTGGTGTTGTCCTCGACCGGATCGACGCTGGCCATGAAATAGGTCGCCTCGTACTTCTTGATGAGGTGCCCGTTCTCCGCCAGCGACTTGCACTCGATCGTGCAGCCCTGCGTGAACGCCTTGGGGAACCACGCGACCACGACGGCCCGCTTCCCCTTGAAGTCCGCCAGCGAGTAGGTCTTGCCGTCCGACGCGGGAAGCGTGAAGTCGGGCGCCGGGTCGCCAACCTTCAGCTCGACCGGAGTCTGGGCCGTCGAGACACCGGCCGTCACGAGGAGCGCCGCCAGGGCCGCAGTGCAGGAACGCAGATTCATCAACCTCACCTCCAGAAGCCGATCCTAGCCCGGATCAGGGTTCGTCCGCTCATCCGTGCCGGTGACGCCGGGCCCAATCGACGAGCCGGCGTGCAACAGCCGATGGCCGCGCCGGAACGAGCCGGGATCGGAGCCAATCCGCTTGTAGAATCGATCAGTGGCGACGCGGGCGCGCAGAGTACTGGCCATCTCGGCCGTGGCAACCGCCATCCTGGCGGCCGCCCTGCTCGTCGTGGCGCACACCTCTTTCGTGCGCACGCGCGTGCTCCAGTGGGTCGTCGGGCTCCTGGAGTCGCGCTACGACCTCGTGCTCGCCACGGAGGATCTCTCCTACAACCTGCTGACCGGGAGCGCCACGCTGCGCGGCGTGCGCCTCGCGGCGCGCGGGCACGAGGCCGACCCCTTCTTCACGGCGGCCCACGTGTACGCCGACGTGCCGCTCGGGACCTACCTGGGCGCCTTCGCGCTCGATGACGTGAACGTTCGCGACGGCCGCATCCGGATCCTGACCGACGCGGCCGGCGAGTCCAACCTGCCCGGCGGCGAGTCGGACGACGATCCGCCGGCCGAGGCCCGCACGCTCCCGATCCACGGGCTCGTGCTCGAGGATCTCGACTTCGAGTACGACAACGCCGAGACCGGCGTCAGGATCGCCGCCGCGGGCATCGCGGCAGACCTGGCGGACCGGCCCGCTCCGGACGTCAGCGGCATCAACGGTCCGCTGACGATCCGCGGCGGCATCGATCTCCGATTCGGTGAGCGCGCGCTCGCCGTCGCGCCGATCGACGCGCGCATCGGCTTCGATGGCAGCACCGTGTCGCTCCTGGATCTGCCGCTTTCCACGCCGCTGCTCCAGGCGTCGGTCGCCGGGCGCATCGATCGCGTGCTCGATGCGCCGTCGCTCGATCTCGTGTTCGACGGCCGCGCGAACCTGGCGGAGGCCGCCGCATGGGGACCATCGCCCGTGGCCGTCGCCGGCACCGCGCGCGTCAAGGGCTCCATCACCGGAGCGGTGGCGGAGGCCGTGTCGACCGTGCGCTTCGACGGCAGCGGCCTGACCGTCGGCGACGAGACGGACCTGACCGCGAGCGGGGAGATCACGGTCGACGCATCCGGGCTTGCCGGCCAGCGCGTCCACCTGACGCCCGCGAGCGGCGGACGCGTGGATGCGACGTTCACCGTGCCGTTCGACACCGCGCCCGTGACCGCGGCCGCCCAGTGGCAGGCGCTCGACGCGCGGGTGCTCATCCGCCTGGCTGAACAGGCGGATCAGGCCATCGGCACGCGCCTCGACGGCGAGATGACCTTCACCGGCGGCGACACGCGTGCCGCCGTCATCGAGACCACCGCCACCGCGCTGCCGGCACGCGGCCTCGCGCCGCTCGACGGCCGCATCACGGCACGCGTCAACGGCGCGGCCTGGACCCTCGTGCACGACCTGCGCGTACCGGGCCTGGCCGCCACCGGCACGGCCTCCGGCCGCCTCGTGGACGAGGACATCACGCGCACCACCATCGGCGGCCCGCTGCACGTCGTCATCACCAGCCTCGAGTCCGCCGCCGCCAGCCTGGCGCCGCTCGGTCTCTCGCTGCCGGACGCCGTCCGCGATCTGGAAGGGCGCATCGAGGCCGACGGGACCGTGGCCGGCACCCTTGGCGACCCGTCCACCACGATGTCCGTGATCGCCCCCGGCCTGATGGTGCCCGCCGTCGGCGAGACCGCGGTGGCCGTCTCGATCGCCGCCGACAGCCGCCGTGTCCACGTGTCGCCGATCGCGATGACGCGCGGCACGACGACGGTCTCGGGCCGCCTGGACGTCGACCTCCGCACGCGCGCGATCGACGGCGCGATCGATGCCGAGAGCCCGGACGTCCGGGAACTGCAGGCGGAGGTCCCCGAGGAGTGGCAGGCCACGGGCCCGCTGACAGTCAGGACGATCATCCAGGGCTCGATGGACGAACCGCGCGTCCACGTGACGCTCGACAGTCCCGGCCTCCTGTTCGCGGACAAGCCCCTCGACATCGTCGAGGGGGAGGCGGACATCACGGAGAGCGGCGTGGAGATCACGGCCCTGACCGTCGGCCAGGGTGATGGCCGCATCCGGGCAACGGGACGGTACGGGTTCGATCGGAGCTACACCGTGAACCTGAACGTCGCCGATCTCGCCTGGGAGGGCCGCGTGGTCGGCGAGACGGAGAGCCGCGTGGTGGCGAGCGGATCGTTCACCGGAACCGGCACGCTCGACGAGCCGGCGGGCCACGGACACTTCACGTTCGACGTCACGGGCGGGCCCGCGGGCGAAGTGGTCGAGAGCGGCGTGGCCGACATCGCGCTGCTCGGCGATCACGCCCGGGTCACCGCGCACGTGCCCCAACTCGGCGCGTTCGCCAACGGCGTCGTCGGCCTCGCCGCGCCGTATGACTATCGCGCCGTGGCGGTGCTCAACCGGCTCGATGTCGCCGGGCTGCTCCCGCTCCTGGAAGGTCGGGTGACGGACGTCACGGGCGAGATGACGCTCACCGCCTCCGCGCGCGGCGCCATCAGCGGAGAGGCCGCGCCGGTCGTGGACGCGAACCTCCAGAGCGTCCAGGCCAGCATTGCCGGCGTGCCGCTCGTCCTGGCGGCGCCCGCGCCCATCACCTGGCGATCCGGCGCGATCACCGTCCGCGAGTTCGTGGCGGTCCTGGGCACGAGCACGATCACCGCGTACGGCACCTGGGCCGGGCGCACGGGCTCCGCCTACTCCGGCACGTTCCTGGGCGAGGTGTCCGAGGTCATGACGGCGGCCCGCGCCTTCGGCGTGGACACGGGCATCGTGGCGTCGGGCCCGGTGGCCGTGGACGTCTTCTCCGACGGCACGACCGAAGGGACGATTGCCAGCCTCGACGTGTCCGGCGGACGCGTGGAGATGCCCGGGGGCCTCATCTTCACGAACCTCAACGTGAACGCGGGGATCAACCGCGACGTCCTCAGCCTGCACACGTTCAACAGCTCGGTCGCCGCGGCCAAGCTGAGCGGCGCGTTCTCCGCCGCCGGCACGGCGACGATCCCGGGCCTCGATCCGCTCCAGACGGCCGGCACCTTCACCATCAACGAGGCGGCGTTCGATACCGCGGGCGTCGCGGTCACGCAGACGAGGCCCTCCACCTTCTCCGTGGCCGACCGCGTCCTGACGCTCGACGACGTGCAGTGGGAGGCGGAGGGCAGCACGCTGACGGTTGCGGGCGAAGTGGACCTCAAGACGGAATCGCCGTCGCTCGACCTGACCACGAAGGGCACGGCCGTGCTTCGGGTGCTCTCCGCCTTCCTGCCGGCGCTCGGCTTCGACGGGACGGCGGACGTGGACGTCGGCGTCACGGGCACGGTCGCGGTGCCGAGCCTGGCCGGCTCGATCGAACTCCAGTCGGCGGAGATCGCGCTGCCCTCGCCGCGCGTGGTCATCTCCGAGCTGACGGGCCCCATCCGGCTGGATGCCAACCGCGTGGAGCTGCGCGGCCTCACCGGGTCCGCCAACGGCGGCGCGCTCGTCATCGACGGCGGACTGCAGCTCGACGGCACGGCGATCGGCGTCGGCGAAATCTACGTGCAGGCGCAGGGCATGGCGGTGGAGTACCCGCCGGGCCTGCGCAGCGAGATCGACGCGCTGCTGACCTACGACATCGCGGGCGAGACGCCGAGGCTGTCCGGCGACGTGCGCGTCCTGCGGAGCGGGTACACCGAGCCCATCAGCCTGGCCGCCCTCGCGCGCGGCAACAACTCGTCGGCGCCGCGCCCGGCCGCCGCGCGATCCGCGCTCGACGACCTCCGGCTGAACATCTTCGTGACGACCGTCGAGGACCTCTCGGTCGACAACAACTACGGGCGCTTCGAGGGCGGTGCGGCGCTGCGGCTGGTTGGCACGGCCTCCGAGCCGGGGATGACCGGACAGGTCACGCTGCGCGAAGGCGGCACCATCTACGCGGCCGGCCGGACCTTCACGCTCAATCGCGGGACCATCTCGTTCAGCAACCTCGCGCAGATTGAGCCGGACCTCGACATCGAGGCGCAGACGCGCGTGTCCAGCGGGTCGGTCGGCGACGTCACCTTGCGCGTGCAGGGCACGCCGAGCCGGCTGACGACGGACCTGACGTCCAGCGAAGGCGCGGGCCGTGAGGACATCGCGGAAGCGCTGTTCGGGGGCGGCGCGGCCGGCGCCAACGCGCTCGTCCTGCTCTCGGGCGACCTGCTGGGCGCGACGGGCCGGCAGCTCGGGCTCGATACGCTGCGCCTGGACCGCGAGAACGTCGCCGCGGACGACATCCGCGCGGACCCCAGCGTCCTCGCCGGCGACGAGGACCCGACGACGAGATTGACGCTGTCGCGCCGGATCCGGGACAACGTCGAGTTCACCGTGTCCCAGAACCTTCGCGAGAGCGGCAAGGCCACCTTCATCGTCAGCTACTTCGCGAGGCGCAACCTGGAGTTCCGCGCCCTGTCGCGGGACAACGCGGACTACGGCATCGGCCTGCGTCACATGATCCAGTTCGGCGGCGTGCCGGCGGCTTCCGCCGGCGCCGCCATCGCCTCGCCGGAGGTGGCCAGCGTCTCGTTCGAGGGGGATCTCGCGCCGCTGACCGAAGCGGACCTGCGCCGACTGGTCCGCATCGAACCCGGCGAGCGATTCGACTTCCACGACTGGCAGCAGGACCAGGATCGGCTGTCCAGGGCCTACGTGGACCGCGACCACCTGGAGATCCGCGTCCGCGGCCGCCGGGTCGAACGTGAGGACGGGCGGATCGACGTCGTGTTCGAGCTGCGCCCCGGCCCCTCGACGCGCCTGGTCGTCAACGGCCTCACGCTCTCCGGCCGCGAGATGGAAGGCATCCGGGAGGCCTGGACCCGCGCGGTCTTCGATCGCTTCCTCATCGACGATGCCGAAGCACGCGTGCGGCGGCACCTGCTGGCCGACGGGTACGTCGAGGGCGAGGTCCGCGGATCGGTCGAGACGGCCGGGGATGTGAAGACGCTGCGCCTGGACGTCAACCCGGGGACGCGCGCATCCGGCCGCGAGATCCGGTTCAGCGGGAACGCCGCCGTGACGGAGAGCCGGCTCCGGACGGCCGTCGCGCGATCAGGCCTCGACGTGGATGCGTGGATCGAACCGCAGGGACTCGCCGATGCGCTCACCGCGTTCTATCGAGACGAGGGGTACTTCGAGGCGCAGATCACCGTGCAGGCGCCGCGGCTGGAGGGAACCACCGGGGTGCTCCCCGTGACCGTCGTGGAGGGCCCCCAGGGCGTCATCGGCGAGGTGACTCTCTCCGGCGTTGCGCCGGAACGGGAAGAGGAGACCAGGACGGCGCTCGGCATCACGACGCCGACACCCTACAGCGCCGCCGCCGTTGAAGGGGCGCGGCAGCGAGTCGAGCAGCGGTACCGCCGGAACGGGTTCAATACCGTGGAGGTGCGGACCGCATCCGAGGGCGAGGGCGTGGGACCGTTCACCCTGGCCGTCACGGTGGCCGAGGGCCCGCAGGAGGTGCTCCAGGAGGTCGTCACGGCCGGGGACACGCGGACGCGGCCCGGTGTCATCGACCAGGCACTCCGGCTGCGGCTGGGCCAGCCGGTCAACCTCGAGGAATGGGCCGCGGCGAGGAAGCGCCTCTACGACACCAACGTGTTCCGCGTCGTGGACATCGAACCGGTGCCGATGGGAGAGGCCGTGGACGGCGTGCAGCCCGTCCGCGCGCGGGTGACGGTGGAGGAGTACGCGCCGTGGCGGCTTCGCTACGGCCTGCAGTTCGATCGCGAGCGGATCGATCTTGAGGAGGATGGCGAGCTCGACAACAACATCGGCGCCATCGTGGACGTCCGCAACCAGAACCTCTTCGGGCGGGCGCTCACGGGCGGCGTGGCCGCCCGCGTCGAGCGGGACTACTTCAACGGCACGCTGTTCTTCTCCAGGCCCAGCTTCTTCAGCCTGCCCGTGCGGTCCAACCTCTTCTCCTACAGCACGCGCGAGAACCTCCGCATCGGCGGCGAGGTGGCGGCCGTTGTCGAGGAGATCGGCGTCAGTTACGAGCAGCGGTGGCGTCTCCGCGGTATCGAGGTGAGCTACGGCTACCGGTACGAGCGCAACGTCACGACTATTCCGGACCTCCCGGCCATCGATCAGCCGAGCCCCATCAACCTCGGGCGGCTCTCGTCCGCCATCGTCTGGGATCGGCGGAACAACCCGCTCGACGCGTCACGCGGGACGTTCAGCGCGTTCTCGTGGGACCAGGGTGCCGGCTGGCTCCGGTCCGACGCCCGCTACGGCAAGGTCCTCGCGCAGCAGCAGGTCTTCGTCCCGCTCGGCCCCGTCGTCCTGGCCTGGCGCGGCCTCATCGGCGACGTCTTCGGCCAGACCCCGGGCGAGGTGATCCGCGCGGATCGCTTCCTGGCCGGCGGCTCGACGACGGTCCGCGGCTACGCGGAGAACACGCTCGGCCCGCGCGACATCTTCGGCATCGCACGCGGCGGCGAGCAGATGATCGTCCTCAACCAGGAGGCCCGCTTCCCGCTGTACCGGTGGTTCCGCGGCGTCGGGTTCCTGGATGCCGGCAACGTCTTCGGAGACCTGGACGATGACCGATCGCGGACGCTCAACCTCGGCTACGGGATGGGCATCCGCATCGATTCGCCGATCGGCGTGCTGCGGCTGGACTACGGGATCCCGGCGTCCACGCTTGCCGGCTCGCGCCGCCAGGGCAACAGCTTCAGCGGCGGACGCTGGTACTTCGGCTTCGGCAACATCTTCTGATCTGCTGCAGATCCGCCCGGCGAGCTCTGTATCGCGCTCATCAACGGCTCGTCCGCGCCCACTCGACA
>CAZUGF010000020.1:0-17343 GCA_964619705.1 uncultured Bifidobacteriaceae bacterium | reverse complement strand
GGGCCTGCCGGCGGTAGACCTCGCGGGCTAGCCGCGCAGCGACTTGAGGATCGCCATCGCCGCCGGGCGCTCCGGCGCGTTCGGGGCGAGCTTGATGAAGTAGCCGAGGTGCGACTCGGCCTGGCCGAGGTTGCGATCCTTCTGATAGGCCAGCCCCGCGTTGTAGTGCGCGTAGGCGAAGTCCGGCTTCAGCTCCGCGGCGCGGGCGAAGGCCGGGCCGGCCGTGCCCCAGTCCCCGGCGCCGGCGGCGGCCATCCCGAGCTGGTACTGTGCGTACGGGTTGTCGCCGGAGGCCTCCGTGGCGCGCCGCGCGGCGGCGACGGCCTCGCCGTGGTTGCCCTCCGCGTGGGCGACGGCGGATGCACCGATCTGGCGCCACGCCTCGTCGCCCTGTTCGGCCAGGCGGCGGAACTCACCGGCGGCGCCGTCGTTCTGGTTCATCTTGAGGAAGGCCAGGCCGGCCAGGTACGTATCCTCGGCCCCACCGCGGCCTTCTCCGCCCCGCTGGACGACGGCCTGGTAGTCCCCCTTCTCGAAGACCTTCTGCAGGGGCTCATCCTGTGCGGCAAGACCCGTTGTCGCCACAATCAGGAACGCGGCTGACCACTTTGCGAGACGATGTGCGGACATATGAAACCTCATGCGCCAATTGTGCAACCTTCGTGCCGGCCGAGGGACGCCGGCCGAAGGTCGGGTATACTGGAGGTGCCCCGTGAATGAGCCCGGGTTGAGCCAGTTCCTCCTGATTATTTGTGCCGCCTGAGCAGTTCCAGACGAGTTCTGTTGCACCCTCCGGGATGCCGGCCTCCTCCCGCCGCTGGCGGGCGTGGCTTCTCGTCCTCGTAATTGGCGCGGGCATCCTGCTCGTGCCGCTCTCGCTCCGGGCCCTCAACCGGGCGGTCGTGGGCGAGCTCCCGTCGCTCGGCTACCTGCCCTCCCTCGAGATCCGGCGGCCGCACGGCGAGTTCCGGGCCGTGGCGATCGAGGAACTCCGTACGGGCAACCCGGAATGGGTGTTCATCGGGGACTCCATGCTCGGCACGCGTATCGATCCCATACAGATGGGGCGCATTTCTTCTACGGGGGACCAGGTCGTCTCGTTCCTGTATCACGCGGCGACGGGGCCGGCCTGGTGGTACCTGGCGTTCAAGAACCAGTTGGCGGCAAGCGGCGTCACGCCGCGGGCGACGTTCATCTTCTTTCGCGACACCAACCTGACGGACACGATGTTCCGGCTGGAGGGCCACTACGGCCACGCGCTCGACGAGGTGGCGACCGCCTCCGAGCCGGAGCTCGATCGGCTCGTGGCCCAGCACCGCAAGGGCGCCTGGCACCGGGCCCACCGCCTTGCGGACAACGCCTATCAGGCCAACGTGGCGACCTCCTGGATGGAGCCGTTCATCCGGCGCTGGTTCGTGCGCTGGAAGGATCCGCGTCCGGGCGCCATCGCGCAGTTCGAGTGGAACCTGGATCAGGCCTTCGCGGTGGACAACATCCGCTACGACGTCGGCGCGGACATGGCGAACACCGACACGGCGGAGACGCCGGACTTCCACCGGGATCTCCCGACGTCGGTGCTGCCGCTCATCACGGACCTGGCCAGGCGGCACGGCCTGACCGTGTGCTTCGTCCGCGTCCAGCGGCGTCCGGTCGGCAACCGGCCGCCCGAGCAGTCGCCGGCACTCGTGCAGTATGTCGCCGACCTGCGGGCGTGGCTCGAGGCGAACGGCGCGCTCTTCCACGACGACACCGGTGATCCCGAGCTGACGCTGGACCTCTACGAAGACGGCGATCACGTCGGCGACCGCCAACGCTACACCGAGATCTTCCGGAAGCGCCTCGACCCGCTCTTCCGCCCCCTGGGGACCTCCGACCAGTCTCGAGGCGGCGTCGACGGGCGATGATCTTTCACAGCCTCGACTTCCTCGCGTTCTTCGCGATTGTCGTTTCCCTCTACTGGCGGCTCTCCCACCGATGGCAGAACGTGCTGCTGCTCGGCGCGAGCTACGTGTTCTACGGCTGGGTCCACCCGTGGTTCGTGCTGCTGATGCTCACGTCCACGACGGTGGACTACTGGGCGGCGCAGCGCATGGAGGACGATCCCGCGCGCCGGAAGACGTACCTCTACGCGAGCCTGTTCGTGAACCTCGGGATGCTGGGAGTCTTCAAGTACTACAACTTCTTCATCGAGAACCTCCGGGAGGGGCTGGCGGGATTCGGCCTCCAGGTGTCGCCGCCGCTGCTGGAGCTGATGCTGCCGGCGGGCATCTCGTTCTACACGTTCCAGGCGCTCAGCTACACGGTGGACGTCTACAAGGGCGAGATGCACGCGCGGCGGAACGCCGTGGACTTCGCGCTCTTCGTCGCGTTCTTCCCGCACCTGGTGGCCGGGCCGATCATGCGGGCGAAGAACCTGCTGGTGCAGGTGGAGCAGACCCGCACCTGGAACACCGATCGGTCGCGCGACGCGCTCCTCCTCATCATCTGGGGCTTCTTCAAGAAGCTGGTCGTCGCGGACAACGTGGGGCTGATCGCCAACCGGGTCTTCGGACACCAGGACCCGTCGTTCGAGATGCTGTGGGCAGGCGTCTTCGCCTTCGGCCTGCAGATCTACGCGGACTTCTCGGCCTACTCGGACATCGCGCGCGGCACGGCGCGGTGGTTCGGCTTCGAGCTCGTCCTCAACTTCAACCACCCGTACATCGCGCACAGCCCCACGGACTTCTGGCGCCGGTGGCACATCTCGCTCTCCACGTGGTTCCGCGACTACGTGTACATCCCGCTCGGCGGCAACCGGGTGAACGCCTTCCAGCGGGAGATCAACCTGCTGGCGACCTTCCTCATTTCGGGGATGTGGCACGGGGCCAGCTGGAATTACGTGCTCTGGGGCCTCTATCATGGGATGCTGGTGGTCGTGACGCGGGCCGTCGGCACCGCGCTGCGCCTGCCGGCGAAGTGGCCGGGGCCGCTCGTCTTCCTGCAGACGGGCCTGACCGTGACGGCGGTCTTCGTCGGCTGGTTGTTCTTCCGCGAGACCAACCCGGACTTCCTGCGGCGATGGCTCGTGCTCTCGCCGGCGGAGAGCACGTTGATTGAGCGGCAGGTGGGCGTCTACCTGTTCGTGCTGGCCGCGACCTGGGGCGTGCCGCTCTTCCTGGACGACCTGTGGGCGCTCGCGCGGGAGCGGGGATGGTGGCTGGTACGTCGAGCCGAGGCGTGGTGGGACGCCGCCGGCCCGGCCAGCCTGCCGCGGGCCCTGGTGCAGGCCGCCGCGGCCGGAGTGATGGTGACGCTGATCCTGGTGCTCAGGAGCCGCGTCTCCCTGGATTTCATTTACTTTCAGTTTTAGGGGGACGGGCTCTTGGCCCTGGGCTCCTGGCTTCAGGCTTCGGCCAGAGCCGAAAGCCCGAAGCCCAAGGCCCGCAACCCGCAACCAAGGAACCTCATGTCAGATCAGAAACTCAAGATTGCCGTATTCATCGACTTCGACAACGTCGAGATCGGCGTCAAGACCACGCTCGGACTCCAGTTCGACATCGGCGCCGTCCTCGAGGCCATCAAGGAGCGGGGTGAGATCGTCACCAAGGTCGCCTACGGCGACTGGAAGCGCTCCGGCGACTACGGCCGGGCGATGTCCAACCACGCCGTGCGCCTCGTGCAGCGCGTGATGACGCCCGGCGGGGACAAGAACGGTGCGGACATCAACCTCGCGCTCGACGCGCTGGAGATGGCCTTCACCCATTCGCACATCAACGCGTTCGTGATCGTCGGCGGGGACAGCGACTTCATCACGCTCGTCGAGAAGTTGAAGCAGTACGACCGCAAGGTGTTCGTGGTGGGCGGCCGGTCCTTCACGAGCCAGGTGATGCAGAAGAACTGCACGGAGTTCATCGCCTACGAGAACGTCGTGCCGGACCGCCGGTCGCACGCGCGCCACGAGCGCGGCGAACGGCACCCGCGGACGGCCGGAGGGACGCAGTCCATCGACCTGTCCGTGCCGCTCATCAAGCGCGCCCTCAAGCTGCTGGCCGATCGCGAGGTGACGCCGCAGCTCGGGCTGCTCAAGAGCACGCTGCTCCAGCTCGACTCGTCCTTCTCGGAGCGCGACTACGGCGTCAGCAGCTTCCGCGACTTCGCGGACAAGCTGGCGGCTCACGGCATCGTCTCGCTCAAGCACCAGGGACGCAGCACCCTCGTCGAGCTGATCGAGACCGGCGGCGGCGCGACAGCCGGGCCGGCCATGGACGTCGGGGACGGTCCCTCGGCGGAGCCCGCCCCCGTCGACGGGCGTGACACAGGCAGCGCAGACGCCGTGCCTCATGTCCAGGAGGATCAGGCGACCGCCGCCCACGACAACGGGGACGGCGAGGCCCGGCCGCGGGAGGCCGCGGCGGATGCCGCGTCGCTCGGCGAGGGGGTCGCGCTCGTTCGCCGCGTCCTCACGGAGGCGACGACGCAGCCGCGCTGGCCGATGTACCCGCGGCAGTTCAAGCAGTTCCTGCGGGCGGCGGATCCGGCGTTCGACGAGCGGAAGTACGGCTCGATTGCCGAGCTGATGCGCGCGTGCCAGAAGGACGGCATCCTCAAGCTGGAGCGCGACAGGCAGGGCGGCCTCCGCGTGTTTGCCGCCTCGGGCGGCGGTCCGCGCGGGTCCGTGCCGCACGGCTGGTCCATCCTGGCCGGCGGGGCGCCCGGCGCCCCGGTGCCCGACGAGTCGGGTGAGGGGCCCGAGATCGCCGACGGTGCCGTCGTGGCCCCGCTCGCGCCCGTGGTCGCCGCGCCCGCAACCGACGAGGCCCCGGACGACGACATCGGCAACCGCGTGGTCGGCGGCGCCGTGGACGTCACGCGGCAGAGCATGAACCCCGGCCTCGCGGACCCGGACGTCATCGTCGACGATGCGATCGGCAACAAGCCCCCGAAGGCCAAGCGCGCCCGCAAGACCCCGGTGCGGAAGCCGGCGGCGGCCGCCAAGCGTCCGGCGACACGCCGCAAGAAGGAGTAGCGGCCGGAACGCTACCTGGGCGCGTCCTCGTAGATGGACTCGACATACCCGTGCGCGCGCGTCCACTGGACGCGCCGCACCATGTCGTGGCGTCCCGGGCGGTGGAAGAACACGAGGATCTCGCCGAAGCGCGGCTGCAGGGGCTCGCCAATCGTCCTGGCTATCCCGACGGCATCGTCCAGGTGGCGGGTCTCGACGTGCATGACCAGTGCGCCGTGCGCCGAGACGCGGCCGGTGATGGTCCAGCGTGGCGCCGGCGGCGGGCCGAGGGACGTGACAAGCCAGACGAGCCCGCCCGTGAGCAGGGCTGCCAGCGCGAAGCCGACGAGGGACGCGCGGCGCATGGGCACAGCGTAAGCGGACCGGCCGGTCGAGAGAAGCACGAAACAGGCAACCGGCAGCAGGCAGGAGGCAGGAGTGGACGTGCTCCATGTGACCAACGGCTCCGTCGTCGTCTCGCGCATTCATGACCTGCGTCTCGGGGGACGGGTGCTGTCGTGGGACGACCTGCTGCACGAGGGCCCGGTACCTGCGGGGATGGATGCGGCGGCGCTCCGCCGGCTCCGGGCGGGGTTCCTGTCGGCGTCGAATGCCGGTGATGCCGCGGGGATTGCCCGATCGTTCGAGACGCGCGACCGCGTGCTCGAGGAGGGGGCAGCCTCGGCGGATCTGGTCCTCTGGTTCGAGCACGACCTGTACGACCAGTTGCAGGTGCTGCAAATCCTGGATCGCGTCCGCGATCGGTGCGAGGGGAGCCTCCGCGCGATTCTTGCTGACGACTACCTGGCGGCGCAGCCGGACGAGACGCTCCGATCGTGGTTCCAGGCGCGCCGCGCGCTGA
Organism: uncultured Bifidobacteriaceae bacterium; assembly: GCA_964619705.1. Taxonomy (GTDB): domain Bacteria; phylum Acidobacteriota; class Vicinamibacteria; order Vicinamibacterales; family UBA2999; genus VFZN01. The sequence continues at coordinate 11,497 of CAZUGF010000020.1, read as the reverse complement.
CGGCGGACGAGTGGGACGCGGCGGCGGAAGCGTGGCGGCTGTTCCGCGAGCCCGAGCCCGTCGGCCTTTCGGCCTTCGACCATCCGGGCGCCTGGCCCGCCCTGCGGTCGGCCGTCCGCCGGCACCTCCAGCAGTTTCCGGCGATCGAGACGGGGCTGTCGCGGACGGAGCGGCAGACGCTGGCGGCGCTCGGCGCCGGACCCCGCACGCCGCGGGACCTGTACGCGGCGGCCAACCGGGCCGTGGAGGACGCGGTCTTCATGGGCGACTTCGGCTGGTGGCTGCACGTCGGTCCGCTGTTGACGGCCGGCCGCCCGCTGCTTCGCATAGACGGCGCGGCGCACGGATCCTCGGACCATCCCGACTGGTGGGCCGACGACGACCGCGCACCGAAGCTGGCGCTCACCGCGGACGGCGATCGCGTGCTGGCGGGCGAGCTCGACCATGTGGCCATCAACGGCATCGATCGCTGGCTGGGCGGCGTCCGCCTCGATGAGACGGGTCCGGACTGGCGCTGGGACGAATCGCGGGGCGGCGTGATCCGGCGAACGTGAGCCGGTCCCCGGTCCCGCCTCGCGACGGGTTCTCCTCACCCCTATAATCAGACTGCCCTTGTCCACGAACTACACCGCCAAAGACATCACGGTTCTCGAAGGCCTCGAACCCGTCCGCAAGCGCCCCGGCATGTACATCGGCGGCGTCGGCAGCGCCGGCCTGCACCATCTGGTGTGGGAAGTGCTCGACAACGCGATCGACGAGGCGATGAACGGCCACGCCTCGAACATCCGCGTCACGCTGCACAAGGACGGGTCGTCGCTCACCGTCGACGATGACGGCCGCGGCATTCCGGTGGACGCGCATCCGCGGACGAAGAAGAGCGCGCTCGAGGTGATCTTCACCGTGCTCCACGCCGGAGGGAAGTTCGAGGCGGGCAACTACAAGACGGCCGGCGGCCTCCACGGCGTCGGCGCCAGCGTGGTGAACGCGCTGTCGCGGGAACTCGTGGCGACGGTCAGGCGCGACGGCCATCAGTGGGAGATGACGTTCCGGCAGGGCAAGCCCCAGGGCGCCCTGCGCAAGGTGGGCGCGGCGCGCGGCAGCGGCACGACGGTGTTCTTCCGCCCGGACCCGGTCATCTTCCCGAAGGTGGAGTTCGAGGCGGCCCTCATCCGCGAGCGGCTGGAGGTGGCGAGCTACCTGCACCGCGGCGTCAAGGTGACGTTCGAGGACGAGGCGGCCGGGCGCAAGGACGTCTACCAGCATGCCGACGGCCTGGTGGACTACCTGGCGAAGATCGTCGGCGAACGCGCGGCACGGCCCGTGCACGAGGCGCCCTTCGCGGTGGAGAAGGAGAACGGCCTCAAGCTCGAGCTCGTGCTCCAGTGGACGGAGTCCACCGACGAGCACCTCCGCAGCTACGTCAACGGCATCCCGACCGGATCGGGCGGCACGCACGAGAACGGCCTGCGGGCCGGCGTGGGGAAGGCCGTGCGGAACTACATCGACACGCACAGCCTCTCGCCCAAGGGCGTCACGCTGACGGCGGACGACATCCGCGAGGGGATGACGGGCGTCCTCTCGATCTTCCTGCAGGAGCCCCAGTTCCAGGGACAGACGAAGGATCGGCTGAACAACCCCGAGGTGCTGTCCACCGTGGACGGCCTGGTGCGCCCCGCGCTCGAGCACTGGCTGAACAACAACCAGTCCGTGGCCGAGGCCATCGTCGCGCGGATCATCCTGGCGGCGCGCGCCCGGGAGGCCAGCCGTGCCGCACAGCAGGAGGTGGTTCGCAAGGGGCCGACGGCCGGACGGGTGAACCTGCCCGGCAAGCTGTCGGATTGCACGCACCCCGGGTCGCTCACGAGCGAGCTGTTCGTCGTGGAGGGCGACTCGGCAGGCGGGTCCGCCAAGCAGGGCCGCGACCGCGCGCGCCAGGCGATTCTCCCGCTCCGGGGCAAGGTGCTCAATACGGAAGGCGTCTCCACGTCGAAGGTCCTGGAGAACAAGGAGCTGTCGGATCTCGTCACGGCGCTCGGGTGCGGCGTCGGCAAGCACTTCGACATCGCGCGGCTCCGCTACGGCAAGGTCGTGCTGCTGGCGGATGCGGACTCGGATGGCCACCACATCTCCACGCTGCTGCTCACGTTCATGTACCGCCACCTGCCGCAGCTCATCGCCGCCGGCAAGGTCTACCTGGCGCAGCCGCCGCTCTTCCGGATCGACATCGGCAAGGAGACCTACTGGGCGCTGGACGACGCGCAGAAGGACCAGATCGTCAAGCTGCGGGCCGGGCGGAGCACGCCGGAGATCACGCGGTTCAAGGGCCTGGGCGAGATGATGCCGAAGGTCCTGTGGGAGACGACGCTCAACCCCCGCACGCGCCGGCTGCTCAAGGTGCAGATCGCGGACCACCTGGTGACGGATCGGGTCATCAACGAGCTGATGGGCAAGGATGCCTCGGCGCGCTTCCGCTTCATCATGGACAGGGCCGAGGACGCCGGCGAGATCGATGTCTAACCCTGGCGCCGGCACGGCAGCGCCGAAAGCGTCCACTCCGTTCGACCGTTCCCTCATCGAAGGCCCGATCGGGCCGGCCGTGTGGAAGCTCGCCTGGCCGACGATGCTGCAGAACGTCATCGCCGGCCTGCAGGGCGTGGTGGACCACATCCTCGTCGGCAACCTGATCGGCTACACGGCCAATGCCGCCATCGGCATCAGCTGGCAGATCTTCCTCGTCGTCATCGTGTTCATGGCGTCGCTCTTTACCGGGCAGGCCGTGCTCGTCGCGCGGTTTGCCGGCGCGAACGACGAGGAGAAGGTCAACCGCACGGTGTACCAGGCGCTCCTCACCGCCATCGCGATGTACGCGGTCATGGCGCCGTTCGGGTACTTCGCCGCACCGTGGCTGCTGGACCTGGTGAACGCCGAGCCTGTGGTCAAGGCCCAGGCGCTGCCGTTCCTCCGGATCAACTTCCTGTTCTGCATCGGCATGATGCTGTTCTTCATGCTGAGCTCCGCGCTCCGCGCCGCGGGCGACGCGCGGACGCCGCTCCGCCTCGGCGTCTCCATGACGCTGCTCAACCTGCTGCTGAACCTGCTGCTGATCCCGCGCTTCGGGACCGCGGGCTCGGCGATGGGCACGGTGATCGCGTCGATGACCGTCAGCGCGATCGGGCTCTACCTGCTCTTCAAGGGGAAGCTCGTCATCCGGTTCACGCGGCACATGGAGTTCCGCGCGGACTGGCCGGTGATCAAGTCCCTCTTCCGGTTCGGCCTGCCGACGGGCGTCCAGGGGATCGCGATGAACATGGCCGGCGTCATGCTGCTGCGGTTCATCGGCTCGCTGCCGCACAGCGCGGCTGCGCAGGCGGCGTACGCCATCGGCTATACGGAACTGTTCTCCCTCATCACGTGGACGTCCGTGGGCCTGATGGGCGCCGCGGCGACCGTGGCCGGGCAGAACCTCGGCGCCGGCAACCCGGAGCGGGCCATCCTGGGCGTCCATACGGCGTCGCGCATCGGCCTGGCGGTCGCGGGAGTCGTCGGGACCCTGTTCGTCGTTGCCCCGCACCCGCTCTTGCGGCTCTTCGGCGCCACCGATGCGGCCGTGGCGACGCACGGCGAAGAACTGCTGCAGTACCTGGCCGTCTCCGGGTTCTTCATCACCGTGGCGCTGACCTACACGGGCGCCCTGCAGGGCACCGGCGATACGCGGAGCCCGCTCTTCATCACGCTCGCCTCGCAGATTGCCGTGCCGATCGGCATGTGCCTCTTCATCGAGAGCCTGCGGCCGCTCGTCGCCGGGGACATCTGGCTGGCGATCGTGCTGGGCCACGTCACCCGGGCCATCCTCACCGTGCTCCGCTTCCGCCAGGGCAAGTGGCGCCAGATCAAGGTGGAGCTCGGGTCCTCCTGAACGTCGCGCAGGGGGGAGGGATACAATGAGTGTTTCCGTCCTTTTCCTGGAGTCCGACCATGGCTGATGTCCTCGCGGCCCGGCGTGCGGTGCCGCTCCCCCAGAACGATCCCAACCTCTCCTACGCGCCCGGTTCGCCCGAACGCGCGGAGCTCAAGGCCCGCATCGAGACGATGGCGGGCGAAACCCCGGACATCCCCGTGATCATCGGCGGGCGGGAGATCCGCTCGGGGCAGACGGGCACCGTCGTCATGCCGCACCGCCACTCGCACGTGCTCGCGACCTACCACAAGGCGAGCGCGGACGACGTGCGGAGCGCCGCGAACGCGGCCGTGGAAGCCCGGCGCGAGTGGGCGAGCTGGCCCTTCGAGGACCGCGCCGCCGTGTTCCTGCGCGCCGCGGAGCTGCTGACCACGACCTGGCGCCAGACGCTCAACGCGGCCACGATGCTCGGCCAGTCCAAGACCGCGTTCCAGGCGGAGATCGATGCCGCATCGGAGCTGGTGGACTTCTGGCGCTTCAACGTGGCGTTTGCGCAGGATCTGCTCGCGGAACAGCCCGTCAGCTCGCACGCGCTGTGGAACCAGATGGACTACCGGGGCCTCGAAGGCTTCGTCTACGCCGTGTCGCCGTTCAATTTCACGGCCATCGGCGGCAACCTGGCCGGCGCGCCCGCGCTGATGGGCTGCACCGTGGTGTGGAAGCCCGCCGCGACGGCGGTCCTGTCCAACTACTACACCTACAAGCTGCTGGAGGCCGCCGGGCTGCCGCCGGGCGTCATCAACTTCGTCCCCGGGGACGCGGTGGAGATCTCCAACACGCTCCTGGATCACAAGGAACTGGGCGGCGTCCACTTCACGGGCAGCACGGCCGTGTTCAACAGCATGTGGCAGCGCGTCGGCAACAACCTCGGCACCTACCGCAGCTACCCGCGGCTGGTCGGCGAAACCGGCGGCAAGGACTTCATCGTCGTGCACCCGTCCGCGGACCCGCAGGCGGTGGCCGTGGCGGCGGTACGCGGCGCGTTCGAGTACCAGGGGCAGAAGTGCTCGGCGGCCAGCCGGATGTACGTGCCGCAGTCGCAGTGGCCGGACGTGCGCGACCGGATGGTCGCGATGATGAAGGACATCCGCATGGGCGACGTGCGGGACTTCCGCAACTTCATGGGCGCCGTCATCGACCGCAAGGCCTTCGACAAGATCAGCGGCTACCTGGACGACGCGAAGGCGAACGCGACGATCGTGCAGGGCGGCGGCACGCGCGCCGACGAGGGCTACTTCGTCGAGCCGACGTTGATCGAGACCGCCGACCCCGGCTATCGCCTCCTGTGCGAGGAGATTTTCGGGCCCGTCCTCACGGTGCACCCGTACGACGACGGGAAGTGGCGCGAGATGCTGGAGACCGTGGACCGCACCTCCCCGTACGCGCTGACTGGCGCGGTGTTCGCGCGGGACCGGGCGGCCATCAGCGAGGCGTCCACCGTGCTGCGCCACGCGGCCGGCAACTTCTACATCAACGACAAGCCGACAGGCGCCGTGGTCGGGCAGCAGCCGTTCGGCGGCGCGCGGGCGTCGGGCACGAACGACAAGGCCGGCTCGCGGATGAACCTGCTCCGCTGGGTCAGCGCGCGCACGATCAAGGAAACGTTCGTGCCGGCGACGGACTTCCGCTACCCGTTCATGTCCGAACAGTAAAGTCACAAGGGAAAAGGGGCACGCCGGCGGCCAATCGGCTGCCGGCGATGTGTGCCATCCAGGGACACTCGATCACGCTTTTTGTTACTGCGCGCCCAGGATCCGGGGGCGTCGGAGACGCGGGGAGCAGGATCAGGGTGATGAAATGACAAGTCCCAGACGGCGCAGCACCCTCGTGCCGTGGATCAGGTCTTGCACAGCTACCTGGTGCATGGCAGGAACGGCCCAATTCGCAAGTCCCGGCCGGACGGGACTGACCTCGCAGGCGGGCTTCACGCTGGCCGAGACGCTCGTCGTCGCGGCGCTCATCGCCGTGATGTCGGCGATCGCGATCCCGGTCACGGTGGACATGATCCGCCGCGCCAAGGCCGACAGCGCCGCTGAGGTCGCCATGCGGGCCATCAGTGCCGCCCGTGCCCGTGCCGTTGCCGAGCGCCGCAACGTCCAGCTCGAATTCGTGGCACCGGACCGTATCCAGTTGTTCCGCGAAGAGGTCGACGACGACGGCGTGACCACCGGCACCACGCTGGTGGCCGAGACCCGTCTCGAGGGCGGCCAGGAGTTCCTGCGCTTCCCCGGACAGCCGGACACCCCCGACCTGTTCGGCGCGGCCACCGCCACCACCTTCGGCGGCACGCCGCCGGTGATGTTCACCACCGACGGCTCGCTGGTCGACTCGGCCGGCGACGTGGTCAACGGGTCCGTCTTCTTCGGCGTGCCCAACCAGCCGGACTCGGCACGCGCCGTGACCATCCTCGGGGTCTCGGGCCTCATGCAGATCTGGAAGTGGAGGGGCGCGTCATGGATGCACTGACCCCGGCCTCTCGGCCGTCGTCCGAGCGCGGCTTCTCGCTCATCGAGTTGATGGTGGCCACGGTCATCCTCACTGTTGGCGTGTTGTCGCTCGTCGGTGTGCTGGCCGGGGCCGTCACGGCGGTGAGCGGCTCGTCCCACCGCCTGATTGCCCGGGAGAAGGCCCGTGAGGCGATCGAGAGCGTGCACGCCGCCCGCGACACCGGCCGCGTCTCGTGGCAGGACATCAACAACGTCAGCGAGGAGGGCATCTTCCTCGACGGCGAGCATCCGCTGCGCCAGGCCGGCGAGGACGGCATCGTGAACACGTCCGACGATGAGGAGGCCGACTTCGAGGTGCAGTTGAAGCCCGGGCCGGACGGCATCCTCGGTACCGCCGACGATGTGGAGGTGTCGCTCGGCGAAGGCTTCTCCCGCGAGATCCGTATCGAACCCCTGCTCAACCCCGACGGCTCGATCAGCGCGACGTTGCGGCAGATTACCGTGACCATCCGCTACCGGACCGAAGGCTCGGCGCGCACCTACTCGCTGCGCACGTACATCTCGTCCTACTCCTAGATGGCCATGCGAACTACGCTCCCACGTCCTCGTCCGCGCGGTTCCGAGTCCGGCTACTCGCTCATCGAGTTGCTGGTCTCGCTGGGTATCTTCAGCGCCATCATGGGGGCCACGATGGCCGGCCTCTCGAACGCCAACCGCGCCGGCCAGATCGTGATCGGCATGTCGTCGATGAACTCCGGCCTGCGCGCCGGCATGGACCTCATGGTGCGCGACCTGCTGCAGGTCGGCTCCGGGCTGCCGCCGAGCCACGTCATCGAGATCCCGAGCGGTACCGGGTCGACGCCGATCAAGCTGCCCGGGCCGCCGGGATCCAACTTCGCGCTGGAGGCCGGGCGCCCCGACATCCCGGCAGTGATGCCGTTTCCGGGCGGCGGGCCCAGGGTCGTTCCCGGCGGCGCCGACGCGGACGAGGTCATCCCGACCGATGCCCTGATCGTCCTCATGGCCGACAACGCGTTCCTCGACGTGCCGCTCACCGCGATCACCCCGACGAGCATCGTCGTGGCGCCGGGGCCGGTGCTGGACTCGGGGCCCGACCGCGTGACGCCCGGCCAGCTGATGATGGTCACGAAGGGCTCGGCGACGACCCTGTTGCAGGTGACCGACGTGGATGTCGCGGCGCGCCGCCTGATCTTCGCCCCGGACGATTCGCTCAACCTGAACCAGCCCGGCGCCCAGTTCGGCACGCTGGCGGCCGTGAACGCTTCCGACCCGGCGAACAGCCCGGCGCTGACCAGGGTCAGCCGGATCCGGATGATCGGCTACTACCTGGACGCCACGACCGATCCGTCGCGTCCGCGGCTGGTCCGGCGGGTCAACAACGGCAGCCCGACCGAGTTCGACAACCTCACGCTCGGCACCGCCGTGGCCATCGACGTGGAGAACCTGCAGTTCACCTACGACGTCGTCGACGGCGAGACCAACCCGGCCAACGTGCGCATGACGGAGGAGGATCGCGACGGCACCGGACGCTGCTTTCCCAATGCCTGCGACGAGGCCCAGATCCGCAAGGTGAACATCGTCGTCTCCGGGCGGACACAGCGCATGGACAACGGCGCCGTCCGCAACATGCTCACCTCGCAGGTGAGCTTCCGCGGCATGGCCTTCGTGGACGAGTACAAGGCTCCGGGCAGCTAGGAGCGCCCCAGACATGCATCGCGCCCCGCGACTCACAGGACACGACATCATGAGCCCCACGGTGAGGAAGTCGAACGAATCCGGCATCGCCATCGTCACGACGCTGCTCGTGCTGATGCTGATCAGCGCGCTGATGGCGGGTATCTTCGCCGCCGTGCAGTCCGACCTGCGCGAGGCCGCCACCGACCGCGACCAGACGCAGGCCTACGCCGCGGCCCACGCCGGGCTCGAGAAGCTCACCGCCGGCCTGGCCGAGCTCTTCCTGGCCGACGTCAGCCCGGCCACCGAAGACATCGACGCGATCGGCACCGCACCGCCCGAGATCGAGGGCTTCGAGTACACCTCGCCGGGCGGCGGCGACGGCTTCACGATCACCTATGACGACGTCGACGCCAATGGCGTGCCCGACGTGCTGCAGAACACGGCGATCACGACCGGCCCGTTCACCGGGTTCATCGGCCTGATCACGCCCTACACCATGACGGTGACCGCCAGGTCGACGAGCGGCCGGTCGGAGGTGCGCCTGCGCCGCGGCCTGCAGACCGTTGCGGTGCCGGTGTTCCAGTTCGGCATGTTCTCGGAATCCGACCTGTCGATCTTCGCCGGCGGCGGCTTCCGCTTCGGCGGCCGCGTGCACACCAACGGCAGCCTGTTCGTGGCCGCGCAGACCAACGCCAGCAACGCGTCCTGGAACATCGTCTTCAGCGACCGCATCACCGCGGTCAACGAGGTGATTCGCAACTACCTGTCCAACGGCCTGCTCGCCAGCACGTCGTCGCCGAGCTTCAACAACGAGGTGCGCATCCCCACGTCGTCGTCGACCACCGAGGTGCTGAAGCAGTCGCCCAACATGGGCAGCGTGACCGGCATGCCGGGATCCACGGCGAACGAGAACTGGGTGTCGATCTCGACCGGCACTTTCAAGAGCTACGTCCGCACCAGCGCCACCGGCGCACGGCGACTGGATCTGCCGCTCGTCTCGCAGGGGGCGGAGCCCGTGGACCTCATCCGGCGGCCGCCGCTCACGTCCGTGGCCGTGGATCCGCCGCTGGTCCATGCCCAGCGCTACTTCCGGCAGGCCAGCCTGCGGATCCTGCTGTCGGATCGCGCGGACGACATCACCGGGCTGCCGACGGTGACGGCGACGCCGCCGGTGCTGCTGGACGGCGACTGGAATGACGTGGCGGCGGCGCCGGCCGGCTACGGCCCGGTGGACGCATCGCACCCGCCCATCGCACGGTCGATTGGTCCAGCCGCGGCGGTGACGGCCGGGGGCGGTGGCAATCCCAGCGGTGGGTGGATTCAGATTCCCGTGATCAACTCGCCCGGCATCCCCGACCCCTGGAAGCTGCCTGCCGCGATGGAGGTCTGGAACTCGAGCGGCACCTCGAAGCTCCAGGACATCAGGTGCCACGGTAAGACCGGCAGTCAGGCGGTGACGAGCGCGCCGACGGCCACGGCCAATGCGTTCGTCGAGTGCATGCGGTTGACGAGCCCGACAACGGAAGCAAACCTTCAGGCCATCACGGCGGGCTCGCTCATTCGGGCGACGTTGGACGACGGGCGCACGGTACAGGCGACGGTCACCAACAACGTGAGTGCGGGCGCCAACAGGGAGATCCGGGTTGGCGCCAACGAGACCGCGCCGTTCTCGGCGAACCTGTTCTGGATGAACGTCACCGACGCGGCGTTGGGGAACACCGCCGTCCCGGTGACCTGCCAGGGCTACCGCTCCCGGCAGTCCGGGTCAGCGAACAATCGGTTCTACAACTGCAAGGGTCGGGGGCTCACACACAACGCGGCCGGCACGAACCTCACGAGCGGTGCGGTCGCCAGCGGTCTGAGGATCACCACGTCGGCACAGGCGAACCAGAACACCGGCACGATCGGGGGCTACATCAAGATCGAGCAGCAGACCTCGAACGCCATGGCCCCCTGGGTGGACGTCACGATGGAGATCCTGAATCTGGGCATCGGCGCCCCGAACTCCGGCGGCGCCATCTGCGACGACCCGACGCCGGACGCGGTGCTGCGCATCCAGCGGCTGCGCGACAACGGCGCCCACGACAACGCCGCCGGCGTCACCGCGTCCTGCACTTACGACCACAGCCAGAATTCCTGGGACTGGTGGCCGCAGGCCCTCTACGACGCGCGTGAAGGCAGCTTCCGCGACTCGGCCACCGCGGGCAGCGTGCACGGCCCGACCTCGGAGATGCGCATGCTGGGCGTGATGCAGCACATCGCCCTCGACGTCCGGAACCTCAAGCGCTGGCTCTCCGGGGATATCGGGTCGAGCGGTTCCGCGACGCTCAACGACGACGGCAACGGCTACGTGGTGTACTTCTCCGACCGGCGCGGCAACCACAACACGACCCTGGCCGGCGACCCCGAGACCGGCGAGCTCGGCTTCGAGGACCACATCAACTCGACGACCGCCGCAGGTCTGCCCGATGGCATCCTGCAGGCCGGCGAGGACGTGAACGGCAACGGCACGCAGGAGCTCTACGGTGGGGTTCCGTGGGACGATCCGCTCAATATTCCGTCCAGCACCAACGTCACGACTGACAACCACTACTCAGTCGCCAATGCCCGTCCAGGGAGAGTGATCCCACACGCCAACAGCGCACCAACGGCTTCGCCGGTGTTTGATGGTGCCGGTGTCGCTCGCGTGAACAAGGTCGTGCTGTTCCGCCGCGCCCTCAAGCTCGTGAACGGCGGCATCGTGAGCGGCGTGAGCGCCCTGCCCGACGACGGCCTGACCGTGGCGTCGGAGAACCCGGTGTACGTCGAGGGCAACTACAACGCCAGCACCACCGAGCCCAACGCGGACTGGAGCAACGTGGAGCCCAACCGGCCGTCGTCCATCGTGGCCGACGCCATCTCGCTGCTCTCGAACAACTGGAGCGACGCGGACTCGTTCACCTACCCGAACTACCTGCCGAGCCGTCAGGCGTCCCAGACCAGCTACCGCTTTGGCGCCATTGCCGGCAAGGGGCTGTCGTTCCCGTACTGCGCGGGTTCCTGCGGCAACCCCGGCCAGTTGTTCGGCACCGACGGCGGCGCCGGTAATTTCTTCCGGCTGCTGGAGGACTGGAACCAGACGGTCCCCGCCAACCAGACGATGATCCGCTACCGCGGCTCGATCATCTCGCTGCACAACAACCGCCAGGCACTCGGCGCCTACAAGTTCGCGTCGACGAACAACCACATCTACAACGCCGGTCCCCGGAACTTCACCTACGACGTGGACTTCCTGAACCCCGACGAGCTGCCGCCGGCGACGCCGATGTTCCGCGACGTGAACACGCTGCAGTTCCGCCAGATTCTGCGCCCGAACCAGTAGGCGGCGCGGTCTGCGGGCCTCACTTCGTTCGGC
>CAZUGF010000019.1:39845-51764 GCA_964619705.1 uncultured Bifidobacteriaceae bacterium | reverse complement strand
GCCGGCCCGCAGGACGGACCGGCGCAGACGTAGGGCGGCTCTTCAGAGCCGCCGCTCGGGGCGGACCTGAAGGTCCGCCCTACGGATGACCGGCGCACACGTCGGGCGGCTCTTCAGAGCCGCCGCTCGAGGCGGACCTGAAGGTCCGTCCTACGGCCGCCCTACGGGCGACCTACTGTCAGAACAGGAACCAGGCGGCCGCGCCGGCCAGGGCGGCACCGGCGGCAATCAGGCCGGGCACCAGCCAGGCCGGTCCGCGCGAGGGGCGCCGGGACGGGGGAGGAATGCGCGGTTCGGCCGTGGCCGTCCCGCACCGGTAGCAGATGAGCGCGTTCACCGCGATGTCGGTACCGCACGACCGGCATTTCATGACACGATCTTAACCGGTACCCAGCCGATGATTCCCCTCAAGGACGTAATCCCGTCGCGGACGTGGCCCGGCGTCACCATCGCCCTCATCGTGGTCAACGTGCTCGTGTTCCTCTACCAGTCCACCCTGTCGCCCGAGAACGGGGAGCGCTTCGTCTACGCCTGGGGCCTGATCCCGGCACAGTTCTCCGTCACCGGCATGCTGAGCTCGATGTTCGTGCACGCCGGCCTGGGACACGCCGCCGGCAACCTGCTCTACCTGTGGATCTTCGGGGACAACGTCGAGGACCGCCTGGGGCACGGCCGCTTCCTCGCCTTCTATCTCGGCACCGGCATCGTCGCCGCGCTGGCGCAGACGGCCATGGATCCGGCCTCGCCCATCCCGATGGTCGGCGCCAGCGGGGCCATCGCCGGCGTCATGGGCGGCTACCTGGTGCTCTACCCGCACTCGCGCGTGCTGACGCTGTTCCCCTTCCCGTTCATCCTGTTCGAGGTGCCTGCCGTCATCCTGCTCGGCCTCTGGTTCGTCGTGCAATTCGTGAGCGGGATCGGGTCGCTCGCCGCCGCCGGCGGCGACATGGTGGGCGGCGTCGCTTTCTGGGCCCACGTGATGGGCTTCGTCGCCGGCGTGCTCAGCGTCCGCCTGATGCGGCGGAAGGAGCGGGACCGCGTGGAGTGGTGGAGCCCCTGATCAGGGCTGCTTCCGCCGGATCTCCTGCGAGATGCGGGCCAGGTCGATCATCAGCTTCTCGTAGGTCGCCTGCCACTCCCCGGCCGGCACTTCGCCCTTCCGCTGCTTGAGCGACTCCGCATCGGCCTCCAGCGTGCGCTGCTGCCGCAGGAGCGCCGCCAGCTCCGGGTCGTCGGTCTGCGTGGCCGGATCGGCGTCAAGGTGCCACAGGCGCGCCAGGCCGCCATCGGGGCCGTCGGTCCCTTCCTCGCGGCCCTGCCCGTCGCCGGTGTCATCGAGCAGGGCCCGCTCCGTGGTGAGCTGTCCGCGCTGCTCGTAGTGCTGCTTGACGGCCAGGCTGGCCGCCTCGAACACCTCGAAGATGGACGTGCGCCCGTTCTTGTCGAGATCGCTCGAGGCCTCGCTCATCGCCTTGACGAAGTACTCCGGGAAGACCGTGGCGTACTTCTGCGCGGCGGAGTTCGTCGCCGTGATGACGATGCGGCCCTTGCGCTTGAGGGCATCCAGGAAGGGATAGCTCGAGGCGGTCGTGTTGACCAGGACCAGCCGCCCGGGGATGTCCTCGAGCAGCGCGTTCCACTCGCTGGCCGCCAGGTCCGGGCCCACGAGGTTGAACTTGGCGACGTCCCCGTCGAAGGTGCCGTGGCCGAGGAGCACGACGAGGACGAGGTCGTCCTTCGACGCCGCGCCGCGGATCTCGCCGAACACGGTCCGCAGGTTGGCCGCGGTCCCCCGCATGCCCTCCTCCCCGGCGGACTCGTCCACCAGCGCCCGCACGCGGCCCGCCTCGAAGCCGTACCGGTCCACCAGCGCCGTCTGGAGCGCGGTTCGCCACTGCTGCATCTGCTCGGCGTACTTGGGTCCCCCGGACGCGCCGGAAATGATGACGGCCCAGCGCGCCTCGGCCGACGCGGACGCCGGCGTCATCACCAGCGCCGCCAGCATCAGCGCCCACATCGCGGTTCTCAACATCCGGGTTCTCATGTCCGAGGTTCTCGCTCCGGGCGTGACGCGTGTCAGGACGCCTAGCCGAGCCCGACGCGCCGCCGCACCATCCACTCCGCCATCAGGATACCGATGATGCCGACGAAGGTCCACGCGTTGTGCCAGAGATCGCGCGTCTCGGTGACGCGCTCCTCCGGCTGCGCCGCCCGCAGCAGCGCGGGCAGTTCGCCCACCTCGGCCGCGGACAGGTAGCGGCCTCCCGTGGCCGCCGCGAGGCGCTGGAGGACCGGCTCGTTCAGCCGGGGATCGGCCATCTCCACGTCCGCGCCTCCTGCGAGGACGGATCGCGACGCCTGCCCGAGACGCGCCGTGCCGCGCCGGGCCTCCGCGTCGATGCGGTACACGCCGGGCTGATCGAAGACGGCCTGTGCCGCGTAGCGGCCGTCCGTGGCCGCCGCCAGCCCGGGGGAGAGCGACCGCTCCACCCCGTCCGGCCCCGTCATCGTCAGCGTCACCTCGGCGTCCGTGACGGCCGCGAAGGCCGCATCGCGCACGATCACGCTGACCGCCTGCGTCGTCCCGGACAGGGAGACGGCCATCGGCGTCAGCGACACCGGACCGGGCGCGGAGACCGCCAGCCAGCGGACCATCTGGCGCCAGATCGTCTCGTAGGTCCGGTCCGAGGCGGGGCGCATCATGCGCCAGCGCCACGACGCCTCGCCCGCAAAGACCATCGCCCGCCCCTGGCCGTAGCGCTGGACCGCGATGAGTGCCTGGCTGTCGCTGCCGGGACCGGCCGCAACGGCCAGCACCTGCGCACCGGGCCTCGGACCACCCACGAAGATCACCGATGCCAGCGGCGGCAGCGCTTCCCAGGTGCGGCGCGTGTCCTCCACCGTGGCCGCCAGCCGCGTCGCCGGGTGCCGCGCCCCGTCAGCGGTGAGCGACGGCACGTTGACGTCCTGCCCTTCGCCGCCCGCGACGCGCGCCACCGCGGATCGCCGATCCGTGAGATCCACAGGCAGGACTTCCTCGATCGGCGTCCCCGTCAGCCCCTGGCGCTCGAAGGATCGCCCGCCGAGGACCAGCAGGCCGCCCCCGCGCTCGGCCACGAAGGCCGCGGTCATGGACAACTGATCGCGCGTGAAGAACTCGGCTTCGATGTTGCCGAAGACGACGGTGTCGTACTGGAACAGCGCTTCCCGCGTTGTGGGATACCCGCCGGCCAGCGCCGCCGCCCGCTGCTCGCCCGCCTGCACGACGAACGTATCGCGGCCGCTGTCGTCCTGGCCCTTGCGCACGACGGAGTCCACGTCGAGACCGGGGTCGCCCGCCAGCGCGCGCTTGAGGAACGAGTGTTCGAAGCCGGGCGCGCCCTCCACGATCAGGATGCGCCGCCGCGCCGTCTGCGGCGGCACGAGCACACTCCGCGTGTTGTTCTCGGGCGCCACCTCCCCGCTCGCGACGGGAACTTCCACGGCGTAGACGGTGGCCGTCTCCGGCGACGGCGACACGGTGAACACCTCGTGGATCGGCGCGCCGTCGGCCGAGGGAGTAACGTGGCGCACCGCGACGGGCCGGCCATTGGCCGTGACACGCAGTTCGATCGGCTCGGTGCCGAACCCGTGGCTCACCGCGGAGACGCTCAGGTCGATGGCCGCTTCTGGCAGCAGGGGCTCCCCCGCCGTGACGTTCAGGATCTCGCGGTCGCGCGGCGGCGCGGCGGACCCGACACCCACCGCGAAGACGGGTGCGGACGGCAACCGGCCCGCATCGAGCGGCCGGTGCGACGTGTCTCCGCCGTCCGAGAGCAGCACCACACCGGCCAGCCGCTCCTGCCGATAGCGTTCCGCGACGTCTTCGAGCGCCCCGGTCAGGTCGCTCTGGCGCGCGGTTGCGGCCAGGGTATCGGCATCGACGGACGAGACGGACTCGCCGAAGCGCAGCCACTCGACGCGGTAGCCGGCGCCGGCCGCGGCCTCGATCTCCCGGGCGATGGCACGCGCGCGATCGATCCGCGCCGGCCCGTCACCGTCCGCCAGCCGCATGCTGCGGGATCCGTCGATCAGTACGGCCAGCACGCGCTCGTCGACGGCGTCCGAGGGCACGACGGCCACGGGACGCAGCAGGGCCGCCACGATGAGCAGGAGCGCGGCGGCGCGGAGCGTGGTGAGGAGCGTCCGCTGCGCGGGCGTGAGGAGCACGCTGACGCGCCGGTAGGCCGCCCAGGCCGTCAGGACGGCCAGGCCAAAGGCGAGAGCATAGCCCCACCACGGGAGCGCCACGGCAAATCGCATGAGCGGCCGTCCTCCTCAGCGCGGAGGCTTCCGCGGGGCGGCCAGGGACTGGTAATAGCGATCGACCATCTCGCGGTACGCCTCCGAGACGCCCTCGTGGCCGCCCGCGTTGAGCCGTTCCCGCGCCTCGCGCTCGCGAAGCTGGCCGGATAACTGCGTCTCCGTGCGCTCCAGCGCCAGGAGCAGGTTCTTCCGCAGGGACTCCCACTTGGAGAAGTCCTGCTTGAACGCCTCGGTGCCCGGCGCCGACAGGCTGGGCCACCAGTCCTCGGGCCCCGGCGCGCCGGCCTGCATCTCGGGATTCTCCTGCCGCAGCTCGCCGGCGAGGCGGCGGGTCTCGCTCAGCTGATCGGCAGCCTCGCGCTGCAGGCGCGCGACGCGCCCGGCGCGGCCGCCGTCCGCGCCGCCCTGTTCCCCGCTCGTGCCCTCGCGTCCCTCGCTTCCCGGCTGGCCGGACGGCGAGGACGCTGACGGCTGCCCCGGCTGTCCGGCCGCGGCCTGCGATGAGGATGGCTGCCCGTCCGTATCGGAGGAAGGACGGCCGCCCTGGGTCCCCTGCCGGCCTTCCTGGTCGAGGGTCTGCAGCGTCCGCTGCAGCTCGTCCACACGCTCGCGCAGCTCGTTGGTCCGCGCCAGTTGTTCGGAGAGGCGCGCCGTTTCCGTATCCCGCGACCCTGCGCTCGCGCCGAGCGCTCCCGCAATCTGGTCCAGCGCGCGCGCCACGTCGCGCCCTTCGCTGGCCGCGCGCGGCGAGCGGTCCGGCTGCCGGAGGGCGCCGGCCGACTCGCGCAGGCGCTCGGCGAGACGCTCCTGCTCGATGGCCTGTGCCGCCTGTCGTGCGGCCTCCCTCGACTCCGCGGCCTCCGCGTCCCCCGCGGTTCCCCGGCTCTCCGCGCCCAGCTCCCGTGCGGCCTCACGCAGGCGTTCCGTGCGATCCGCCAGCCTGTCCTGCTCGGCCGCCAGCCGGCGGCGGGCATCGTCGCCGCCGGGGCCCGGGGCCGTGCGCTCCGACTCGTTCGAGAGACGGCGCTCGGCGTCCGCGAGCTGCCGCGCTTCGAACTGCAGGTCGCCCATCGCGCGGCGCTGATCGTCCGGACCGCCTGCCGCCCGCGCCATCTGCCGGCTCAGCTCGCGCAACTGCTCCACCGCCTCGCCGCTCCGTGCGCTGGCCTGCTCCGGATCCTGACGGCTGAGATCGCTGGCCGCGTTCCTCATCTGCTCGGCAATCTCCCGCAACTGCCGGCTGCGGCTGGAGGCGCCCTGCGAGCCGCCCTGCTGCCCCTGCGCGCCCGAGGATGACGAACCGGATGGCTGGCGGCCGGACGGATCCGCCTGCTGCGGCTCGTTCGACGCGCTCCGCGAGGCCTCCTGGAGACGCCGCGAGAGATCGTCGGCCTGCTGGGTGAGCTGCTGCTGCTCGCGCGTCAGGCGCTCGAGCTGGCGGCGTGCTTCCTCCTCGGACAGGCGCTCCTGGTTCCGCGCCAGGTCGCGCTGCTGCCGCTGGAGGGCTTCCTGGCGCCGGGCCAGCTCGCGGATGCGGGCGAGCGGATCGTCCTCGGGCGCCCGCTCCTCGCGCGTCTCGGGACTGTCGGGCGTCTCGTAACTCGTGGCCTGCTGCTTCCGGAGCTGCTGATCGAACAGCGTGGACAGGTCCGGCATCTGGCGATTGCTGCCCCCGCCTCCGCCTGCCTGCTGCTGGCGGCTCACCTGCCGCCGCTTGACGTCGGCATCCGCCTTGAGCAGTTCCTCGAGGGCCTGCATCTCGTGCGGCAGCGCGGCCGCCGTCCGGAGCCGGTCGAGCTCGCCTGCCGCGCGCCCCATGGCATCGATGGCACGCGTCATCGGATCGTCGCCGCCCGGTGCGCTGGACGTACCCGGACGCGGCCGGCGCCGGCTCGGGTCCGCGACAGCCGCGGCCAGTTGCCCGGCCGCCTCGGCCGCGCGGGTCCGGAGCGCGCCCTGTGCCGCGCCCACGGCCTTGATGTCCGAGGCGGACTGCGCGTCCCGTGCCCGCCGCATCCGCGCATCCAGCTTCCATGTGGCGGCGATGATCTCCTTCTGCGCCTCGGCCAGGTCCTGCAGGCCGCTCGCGCCGCCCTGCATCCCAGCCTGGCTCTGCGATGCGACGAAGGCTTCCTCGAACGGCTTGACCTCGAGGAAGAAGATGTCGCTGCGCGACTCGGTGCCGCGGCGGCCCTGGCCGACGTCCCGCGCGCGCACGTGATACGTCACGAACTGGCCGGGCTCGACGCCCAGGTCCTCGAGCTGCACGAGGTGCCGGCCGGTCGACGTCAGCGCGCGCCCGGCGGGGAACGGCACGACGGTGTCCTTCGCCCCCGGCGCCTGGAACACCAGCTCGAACGACGCGAGGCCGAAGTCATCGCCGGCACTGGCCTCGATGAGCACCTCCTCGAGCGGCGTCACCTGCTTGTCGCCGCCGGGCCGGAGCACACGGACATCCGGCGGCCGATCGTCCAGCATCCGGATGAAATACTCCGTGTCGCCGGGGTTATCGAGCCCGTCCACGTCGGTGAGCGCGACGCGGTAGGACCCGTCCGCGCGAATCGCCAGCGACGCGGTCCGCGTCGTCTCCGCGCCGTCGAGCGGCTGCGTCGACCCGTCCGCCAGCGTGAGCGCGCCTGTCGCCACCGGCTTGTCGGTTGTCACGGTGAGCTCGACCGTCGTCCCCTGCGGCCCGTAGATGTCGCCGCTGTCCTCGTCCACCCGCGGCTCGAGGCCGAGCCCCCGGGGATAGACGTACCGCAGGTCGATGCGCGTGACGCGTGCAGGACGAATCACCTCGATCGCGTAGCCATCCGATCGTGCGGTACCGGCCGTGATCATGTACGGGAACGACGCGGACAGGGACTCGAGCGTCACCGCGTACTCCCCCTCTACGCCCGTCGGCGACATCCGCACGGCGGCCGCCGCGTCGCCGATCCCCGTCACGAGATCCGGCACGAGGCCCTGCTCCACGCCGCGCATCCTGGCCGTAATCGTCACGGCCTCGCCAGCCCGCACCTTGGCCGTGCCCGGCGTCACGTCGAACGTGATGCGCGACGGGAGCACGTACGCCGCCGCGATCGAAATCCCGCGGTGCAGGGGCGGCGCGAATGCCGCGAAGGCCAGGGCCAGGGCGGCCGATGCCGCCACGGCGCCGATCGCGGCACGGCGCACGGTCCGCGGATCGACAATGCGGTCCAGGCCGACGCGTGCGATGCGCGCGGCCGCGTCCGACGAGAGCCGCTCCGCCATGGGCGTCGCGTCCGCGCCGTGCGCCACCGCCGTCACCACGACATCGTCGAGGCCGCCGGATTGTTCCTCGATATAGCGGGCCAGCTGGAGATCGGACGGCGGATGGCGGATGGGCCAGGCCGCGGCGGCCAGCGTGACGCCGGCCAGCGCCGCGATCAGCAGCGCGGCAACCGAGAGGGACAGCCCTTCCGACGCAACGAGCCAGATGGCGGCCAGCCCGACCACGAGGATGACGGCCGCGGCCGAGGCGCCCACCGTCCACGCACCGAGCCTCGTACGCCGTGTCCACCGGCGCCGCACTTCGGCGAGGACCGCCCCGAGCTCGTTGTGCCGCTCGTCCACTTGGTCTATCCTACGCGATCAATTTGCCCGCCTGCCGACGAAACCCTCGCCCGCCAGGGCCACCAGCATCACCAGCAGACCGAGCTGCCACAACCGCTGTTCGTCCTCTTTCGCACGGGCATCGGACGGGTTCCCGGTGCCCGGTGTCCGCGGCATCCGGACAATCGCCGAGGCGAGTTCGTCCGCCGATATCGACGCCGGGTTCGACTCCCGCACGTCCACGTTGATCGCGACCCTGGGCCCGCCCGCGGCTGCTCCGGCCGCGGTATCCGCCCCCTCGCCGCCTGCTGTAAAGACGCCCGGCACGGGCGCAAGGCCTGCGGGCACGGAGGGCAGCACCCACGACTGCGCGGTCCGGCGTCCTTCCGTCAGGTACCGCACCGTCTCGACCACAAAGGGGACGAAGGCGGGACTGAGCGGGAACCGGTTCCACTGGTTGTCCAGATCCGAGGTGAACGTGAGCACGCGCGCCGGGCCGACGCGCTGCTCCACGAGCGCCGTTGCACCGCCCGAGAAGCGCGCGAGCACCACGCGGCCCGCCTGTTCGGGCAGGCGGCGGAACTGCTGGAAGGGCACGTCGCCGAGCGCGGCCGACGGCTGCGCAAACGGACGGAAGATCGGGTGCCGCGTGTCGCCCACGACGAGCGTGGACCGCCCATCCGGCGCACGCGCCGCCTCCGCGTCCGGGAGGTCGAAGCCGCTGCCGACGATGTCGCCGAGCGTGCCCGGATCGACGTCCGGACCGAGCGAGAGCAGCAGGGGGCGTCCGCCCTGCAGGTAGCCCGCGACCAGTGCGCGCCCGCTCCGGTTCATCGTCCGCGTGCCCAGGATCACGATCGCATCCTGGGCCGCGAGATCGGCGGCGCTCCACTCGGACAGCGTCCGGCCGTCGACGACTGTCGCGTCGAACGCGCGGCCCTCGTCCGCGGCGCCGAGCGCACGTTCGACGTACAGCCCGCCCCGGAGTGCGGTGGGGTCCGCGACGATCACCGTGACCTTCGTCGCCGGTTCGGGGTCGAGGACGAGATACCGCGTGTTGTCCGCCTCGTACCCGCCGGGGTCGTCGATCGTCACGTGTGCCGCGCCAGACGCCGGGACGTCCCCGTCGAACTCGACGCTGGCCGCCGACTGCGCGGGCACGGCGGCCATCTGCCGGCCCGCCTCGCGTCCCTCGACGATCAGCAACGCGGTCACCTCACGCGCCTCGAGGCCGTAGTTGTAGACGGAGGCCGTCACGACGGCGCCGCGGCGTGCCGCCGCGGTCACCGCGACGTTCGCCATCGGCGATGCCACGGGCACCACCAGCACCTCGACATCGTCCGGGACACGCGCGGAGGCGACGGAGTCCCAACCCGCCTGCTGCAGGTCGGTGACGATGACGATCCGGCCCCGGCGGGAGCCGATGAGATCCGCGGCGCGCGTGAGGGCCGCGCCATAGCGGGTGCCAGAGGTACCGGGCGCAATCCCGTCGATCGCGGCCGCCACGGCTCCGCGATCCGTCGTCGGCGGGGCAATGGTCGCGGCCTCGTCGCCGAAGGTCACCAGGGCGACGGCGTCGCCCGCGGGCGCGTTCCGCACGGCCTCGGCCGCCAGTTCGCGCGCGCGCGCGAACGGTTCGGGCGCCGAGAGACTGAACGAGGTGTCGAGGGCCACGACGGACACGGCCGCATCCGCGGCGAGCGAGCCACCGGCCAGGAACGGCCGTGCGAACGCGCCGGCCAGCAGCACGAGCGCCGTGATGCGAAGCGCGAGCAGGATCAGCTCGCGCAGCCGGCGTCGGCGGCGTTGCTCCACGCTCACGGGCGCGATGAGGCGCACGGCGGGAAAGTCGACCACCGTCTCCGTCCGGCGGCGGAACAGGTGCAGCAGGATCGGCACCGCAATCGCAAGCGCGCCGAGCAGGTAGAGGGGAGAGAGGAACGAGAGGCCGCCCATGGCTAGAACGCCCGCCTTCGTGTCTGGAGGTAGGCGAACAGGGCCATCTCGAGCGGCTGCGATGTGTCGAGCAGGCAGTAGTCGATGCCGTTCTGTCCGAGCTCGGAGCGATAGGTCTCGATGAGCGCGTTCATGCGGTCGCGATACTGCGCGCCGACCACCGCCGGGACCGCCATCACCTCCTCGGCGGTCTCCATGTCGCGGAAGCGCGCCGCCCGTTCGAACGGGAACTGCCGCTCGTCGGGATCCAGCACGTGGAACACGATGACGTCCGTGCCGCGGTACCGGAAGTGCTTGAGCCCGTCGATCACGCGTCCCGGGTCGTCGAGGAGATCCGAGATCAGCACCACGAGCCCGCGCTTGCGGATGGCCTCCACCAGGTGGCGCAGCGGCTTGGCCACGTCCGTCCGCTCGCCCAGGGTGAGGCGCTCGAGCGCCATGAGCACGGACCGGAGGTGGCCGGCGCGCGCCCGCGCGGGGAGCCGCGTGCGGATGCGGTCATCGAAGAGCAGCAGCCCGACCGCGTCGCGCTGCCGGTTCATCAGGTAGGCCAGGGCCCCGGCCAGGTAGGACGCGTACTCGAGCTTCGTGACCGCGTGGGACCCGTAGCCCATCGACCCGCTCACGTCCAGGAGCAGGTGGCAGTCGAGGTTCGTCTCCTCCTCGAACTTCTTGACGACGTGGCGGTCCGTGCGCGCGAAGATCTTCCAGTCGAGCGTCGCCAGGTCATCGCCGGGGAGGTACTGGCGATACTCCGCGAACTCCACGCTGAACCCCTTGAACGGGCTCCGGTGCAGGCCGGTCAGGAACCCTTCGACGATGGTCCGGGCCTTGAGGTCGATCGTGCCCAGTCGGGCGACGATGGCCGGGTCCAGGTAGCGCGGCTGCGGGGCCATGCCGTCACAACCCGCTCGCCGGGAGCGGCACGCGGTCGAGCAGCTGATCGATGATCCGCTCCGTCGTGATGCCCTCGGCCTCGGCGTAGAAGTTGGGGATGATCCGGTGCCGCAGGATCGGCCGCGCCAGCGCCTGGATGTCCTGGAGGGAGACGTGGTGCCGTCCGTGCATCAACGCCCGCGCCTTGCCGCCGAGGACGAGCGCGTGCGACGCGCGCAGGCCTGCCCCCCACTTGACCCACTTCTGCACGAAGTCCAGGCGCTCGCCCCGCCCCGGCCGCGAGTTGTCGGCCAGGCGGACCGCGTAGCGCGCCACCTCGTCCGCCACGAGCACCTGCCGCACGTAGTCCTGGATCCGCAGGATGTCCGCGCCGTCCAGGATGCGGGACGGCGCGGGCCGCGCCGTGCCCGTCGTGTCCGTCACGACCGTCACCTCGTCGTCTTCGGAGAGGTAGGTCATCACCACGTTGAACAGGAAGCGATCGAGCTGGGCTTCGGGCAGCGGATAGGTGCCTTCCAGTTCGATCGGGTTCTGCGTGGCCAGGACGAAGAACGGCCGCTCCAGGTCGTAGGTCCGGCCGGCCGCGGTGACGTGGTACTCCTGCATCGCTTCCAGCAGGGCGGCCTGCGTCTTCGGCGGCGTCCGGTTGATCTCGTCGGCCAGGATGATCTGCGCGAAGATCGGCCCGTGCACGAAGCGCAGGCTGCGATGCCCGTGCTCCTCGTCCAGCACCTCGGTCCCGGTGATGTCGGCCGGCATGAGATCCGGCGTGAACTGGATGCGCTTGAAGCTCAGGTGGAGGATCTGCGCGAGCGTCTTGACCAGCAGCGTCTTGGCCAGGCCCGGCACGCCGGTGATGAGACAGTGCCCGCCGCAGAAGAGTGCCATCAGGACCTCGTCCACGACCTCGTCCTGCCCCACGATGACCTTGCGCAGTTCTCCCAGGATCTGCGCGCGGCTCTCGGCTACCTTCTCCGCGAGACTGGCTGTGTCCATATCCGTCGATTCCCTCGGGCCGCGGCGGGTCTGAAGACCCGCCCTACAGCCTGCGTCTGAAGACCCGCCCTACGGCCTGCGTCTGAAGACCCGCCTTACGGCCTGCGTCTTGCCCTGCGGCCCGCGTCTGAAGACCTGCCCTGCGGCCTGCGGCCGTCTCCGTCGATCAATGCGTCAGCGAGTACACGATCT
>CAZUGF010000019.1:11662-39745 GCA_964619705.1 uncultured Bifidobacteriaceae bacterium | reverse complement strand
GCCCTGCGGCCTGCGGCCGTCTCCGTCGATCAATGCGTCAGCGAGTACACGATCTCGTTGATCCACATCTGGTACGCCAGCGCCGTCCACCGGATGTACCCGGGGTACTCCTCGGCGTTCGACCACTCCACGCCATCGCCCATGTCGGTGTTCCAGTTGATGAGCACCATCGGCCGGCCGTCATCGTCCAGGATCGCGCGCAGGTGCGCGGCAAACCCGCCCTTCTCCCAGGTCCGGCCCATGAAGAACGAGCCGAGGCCGGGAATCTGCGGGTACTTGTCGATCCGGTAGAAGGACGAGAAGATCGGGTGCGGCGGCTCCAGCTCCACGATCTCGCGATCCGGGAACACGCGCATCAACTGCCGCACGGTGAGGTCCCACTCGTACGGTCCGTGGAAGTCATCCAGCGTGAGCGTGCCGCCGCGCAGCAGGAACTCACGCAGGATCGGCACCTCCGCGTCCTGCAGCAGCAGGTTGCTCGGCTCGACGATGTAGATCCAGGGGTGTTCCCAGAGCTTCTCGTCTTCCAGGGTGAGGATGACCGGCTCACCGACCTCGATGGCCGTGACGGCCCTGAGGCGGCGGGACAGGTTCTGCTCGGCCGCGGGCCCGTCAATCGCCCAGGGATCCTCCCAGTAGGCCATGCGCGGGCGGCCGCGTCCCTCGTCGGCCCACGAGCTGTAGCGGATGCGCGCGAAGGTCCACTGCAGCCCGGCCAGCCTGTCGCCCGGCAGGGCCGGCAGCTGCGCGTCGGCGGCCGGCACGAGGGCGAGGAGCACCAGCGCCGTCACGGCGGCACCCCGCGCCAGCGTCACGGCTACCGCCCTCCAACGAGCTTCAACAGCAGGTCCTGCGCCCGCGAGTAGGTCGGGGCAATCTCGAGCGCCGAGAGCGCCTGACGGCGTGCCCCGTCCATGTCCCCTGCGCCCAGCAGGCTCTCGGCCAGGTCCGCGTGCGCGCCGGCGCGATCGACGGGACCGGCGGCCAGGGCCACGCGGAACATGCGGACCGCCTCCGTCGTCTCGCCGCCGTCGAGCGCGATGCGTCCGAGCGACGTGTGCGCGGCCGCGTCGAACGGATCCACCGCCACCACCCGCCGCAGCGCCGTGCGCAGCAGGGCGCGATCGGAGGCGGGGTCCAGGAGCGAGACGAGCTGCCGCGCCGACGCGAGGTCGGAGTGATCCACGCCGGTGAGCACGTCCAGCGCGCGGACCGCGCGCGTCGTGTCCCCGCGCGCGAGCGCGAGTTCCGCAATCCGGGCCTGCGGGCTGTCCTTGCCCGTGGCGTTCGGCACGAGGGCGGCGGCACGCTCAAAGGCCTCGATGGCCTGCTCCGGCGCCGTCTTCGCCAGCGAGGCGCCGAGAGCCATCTGCACGGGGAAGCTGCCCGCGTGCGCGGCGGCCAGCGTGCGCAGCGCGTCGGACGAGAGGTCGGGCGTCAGGCCCTCCGGCGCGGCGAGCGCCTTGCGCAGCGCGCCGTACCGGCGATCCAGGAACGCGTCGAACGTCTCCTGCAGCGCGTCCATCTTCACGCCGAGCACCTGCTCGACGGCGGTCTCCGTGTCGATGCCCGTCGCGAAGGACTGGACGAACGCGCGCAGCGTGGACTGTCCGTGGACCTCGGCAATGTGCTCGACGACGAGCGATGCCTCGAAGTAGGAGAGCGAGATCAGCTCCGGGTTCATGAACCCGCTGTTCAGGTCGCGCAGCGCGAGTACCTGCCCGCGATCGAGGGCCCGGGCGAAGGAGAGGTCCATCTCGCGGCCCCACTCCGGGCGCGCACGCTTCTCCTCGAACACCGAGATGCCCTCGGTCAGCCAGCGCGGGACCCGCTGGTTGGAGAGCTGCAGCGTGATGACGTGCGCCATCTCGTGCCACAGGGTCGCGCCCCAGTTGAACTCGCCCGGCGGCCGCGCCCGCGGCGAGTCCATCGTGACCACGCGGCCGAAGCAGGCGCCGAGCGCACCGATCATGCCGGGCAGGCCGACGTTGCGCACGGCGAAGTCGTCGTGCCGCGGGAACATCTCGATCAGGATCGGGCCCTTCGGCGTGAACGCCCATCGCTCGCTCAGCGCATCGAGCGCCTCGCGCGCCAGCGCCGGCGCGTACTGGCTCATCACGCCCTCCTC
Source organism: uncultured Bifidobacteriaceae bacterium (assembly GCA_964619705.1). GTDB lineage: Bacteria > Acidobacteriota > Vicinamibacteria > Vicinamibacterales > UBA2999 > VFZN01. Next base: position 37,617 of record CAZUGF010000019.1, on the reverse strand, counting down.
GTCGGCGTGCAGGCGGATGAGCATCTCCCCGTCCGTGATGGTCCCGAACTGGTCCAGCGTATCGAGCAGGCCGAGCAGGTTGTAGGTGATGACGTCGTACGGATCCTGGCGGAAGGCCGTCTCGAGCGCGCGCCGGGCGCCGCGCTCGTCGCCCGCGCGCATCAGGTGCGTGCCGAGGTCCGCGTGGGCCCGCCAGTTCTCGCGGTCGAGCTGAATGGCGCGCCGCGTGTGCTCCACCGCCTCGTCGAAGCGGTAGGCGCGCGCCGTCACGTCGCCGGCGACACGGTAGAACTCGCCATAGGTCGGATGGATGCGGAGCGCGGCCGCGGCGAGCGCCTGGAACTCCTCCGTCCGGCCGTCCACGTAGTCGAGCGCACCCTCGAGCGCGATCGCCTCGAGGCTGTTCGCGTTGATCGCCCGCGCACGGGCAATGGACTCGCGCGCCTCGGGCTTCTTGTCGCGATCGATAGCGGTCTCCGCCATGAACAGGTGGGCCGCGACGCTCCGGGGATTCAGCTCCAGGACCCGCGCCGCCAGCTTTCCCGCCTGCGGCGGGTTGTCGTCCACGATCGACCGGGCCATGCCGAGCAGCGCCGGCCCGTAGTCCGCATCGCCGTCGAGCGCCTGCTTGAAGGACCGCACCGCCTCCGCGCGGTTGTACTTCTCCAGGAGCAACTCGCCCCAGGCGGTATTCACCTCGACGTTGTCGGGCGCCATGGCCGCCGCCTCGAGCAGGTAGCTCTTGGCTTCCTCGAAGTTCCCGAGCGCCCGCGCGGCGCGGCCGGCCCGGAGGTAGTCCGCCGCGGTCGAGGCGTTCTCGGACGCGAGGAGCAGGAGCTGGAACGAGCGGCGGGATTCCGTGCGGCGGCCGGTGTACTGCTGCAGCAGACCCAGCTCCAGGGCGGCGTCGCTGCCGGGTGCGGACGCGGCAAGGGGCTGCAGGAGGGACTCGGCCTCGGCCAGCCGGCCGGTGGCGGCGGCCGCGCGCGCACCCAGGACCACCAGCGCAGCGTCTGCCGGGTGTTCACCGGCGATGCGTTCGACCTCGGCGTACTCGCCCGCGCGCCACGCACGGTCCGCGGAGGTCCGCGCACCCGCAAGGCCGCCGCCCCCCTGTTCGCGTGCGAGCACGAGGCCCACACCCGCAAGGATCGCGATAACGACGAGCGAAACTGCCCAGTAACGACGCGTCATGGCCCCTGGCCGGAGTATATCTGAGTAAGACGCCGCCGGCCGGCGGCGGGCCGGCTCAGCAGGAGACGCAGCGGTGATTGTTCGTCGCGCCGAGGCTCTCGAGCAGGGCGATCGTCTCCGGGTACGGCTGCGTGCGCTGTACCGGACCGTTGGCCATGTCGACCGTGCTGAGGCCCGACCGGTTGACGCGCGTGACGTCGGCGCCCTGGCTCACCAGGTACGTGATCATCTCGTTGTCGCCGCGGGCCGCGGCGTGATGGAGGGCCGTGTTGCCCGAGTCGTCGACCGCGTTGACGTCCGCATGGAGTTCCTCCACGAGGAACTTCAGGGCCGCCATCATGCCCGTGGGCGCCACGCGGTGCGCGTTGCCCGCGAAGCCTTCCCCGTAGCCGACGCCGGCCGTGGCGTGCAGCGGCGGGACGCCCGGTGCGCCTGCCGGCAGCGGCTCCAGGCCCGACGGATCGCCGCCGGCCTGCGTGCCGCCCTGGCGCCGCTGGCGCGCCGGTCCCTTCATGGTCGGGATGAACGGATCCGCCCCGCGTGAGAGCAGGAGCTTCATGCCGTCGATGTCGCTGGCATAGGCAGCCCGCCAGAACGCCGTGGCCCCCGCCTCGTCCACGCGGAGGAGGTCGAAGTTGTACTGCGTATACCAGATCTTCTTCTTCAGCCGGGCGTTGACGTCCGCGCCCTTGTCGAGGAGGGCGGACATCAGGTCCAGGTAGGTCGTCTTCTGCTGGAGCTGCGCGCGCGGCTGCGGGTAGAACGAGCGGGGCGCCCACTGGATGTTGATCGCGGAGAAGAGCGGCGTGGCCCCGGCGTCGCTGGCCAGCGAGGGATCCGCGCCGGCCTCGAGCAGCACCATCGCGAGATCGAAGTGGCCGTTGATCGTCGCCATCAGCAGCGGCGTCGTGCCGTCGGCCGGGCTGCGCCCGTTGATCTCCGCGCCCGCCGCGAGCAGCGCCCGCACGGACTCCACGCTGCCCTGGCGCGTCGCGTAGTGCAGGGCGTTCAGGCCGCCCTGCCGGCCGATGAGCTCGTTGTAGCGGTAGCCGCGCGAGACGCCGGGCACTTCCTCCGGGTTGGCAATCGTCGCGATCGTCCGCCCGCCCGCGTTGAGGCTCGGCGTGGCGTTCTCGTTCTTCGACTGCGCGTCGCGGATCTCCGCCTGGAGCGATTCCTCCGGGGACACGAGCGCGGCGACGTCCACGACCTTCGACACGACGGTGGGGTCCGCGCCGACCTCGAGCAGGACCTTCACCACCTCCGGGCGATCGGCGGCCGCGGCAAACATGAGGGCGGTCTGGTCGTTGGCGCGTTCCGTCGCGTCCACCTCCACCTGGTGCGCCAGCAACTGCTTGACGGCCGACACGTGGCCGGACGCCGAGGCAAACATGAGCGGCGTGGTCCCGGTGACGGTGGCGTGATTGGGATCGGCGCCGGCGCCGATGAGCCGCTCGATGACGTCGGCGTGGCCGCGCTGGCTGGCCAGGTGCAGCGGCGTGTACCCGCCGAGGCGCGACGTGGCCTGCACGTTGGCGCCGGCATAGAGCAGCACGCCCGTCATCTCGGCGTCGCCGCGCAGGGCCGCGTGGTGCAGCGCCGTCATGCCGTCGCCCTGCGACTGGTTGACGTCGGCGCCGTCACGCAGCTGTGCGCGAACAGCCTCGATGTCGCCCGCCATGGCCGCATCCGCGATGGTCGTCTGGACCGCGGCATGGAGCGCCACGGACATCCCGACCGCCAGGATGGCCCCCGCCAGGATCCGGCCCCAGGCCTGTGCCCGGCCGCGTCGCATCATCCGCATTCGGATCACTCCCCGGCCGAGGTCTCGGCCGCCTCGGCGTTCAGGTCGAACGTCCCGCTGCTGTCGCCAAACGTGGCGGTCTCGACGCCGAGCGTCTGGAGGACGGTCAGCATCGGGTTCGCCATCGGCGTGCCGTCGGCCGCCTTCAGGTGCAGGCCGCCCTTGATGGCGCCGCCGCCGTGCCCCAGCAGGATGAGGGGGCAGCGCTTGTGGTTGTGCACGTTCGAGTTGCCCATGGGCGACCCGTAGAGCACGACCGAGTTGTCGAGCAGCGTGCGGTCGCCCTCCGTGGCCTTCTCCAGCTTGTCGAGGAAGTACGGCAGGAGGCTCACGTGGTACGTGTTGATCTTCGCGTACTCGAGGATCCGCTCGTCGCGATCCCCGTGGTGCGACGCGATGTGGAAGCCCGTCGTGACGCCCGTCTCGGGGTACACGCGGTTCGACACGTCGCGGCTCAGCTTGAACGCGAAGACCCGCGTGATGTCCGCCGTGAACGCCACGGCCTGCAGGTCGAACATCAGCTTGACGTGGTCCGTGTAGTTGTCCGGCACGCCGGCGGGCGCGCCCGGCAGGTCCCGCGGCTCCCCGCTCTGGTTGAACGCCTCGACGCGCTGGATCCGCTGCTCGATCTCGCGCACGTCCTCCAGGTACTCGCCGAGCCGCAGGCGATCCGCCGCGCCGAGCGAGGCCTTGAGGTCGTTGACCGAGTCCGTCACCCAGTCGAGGATGCTCCGGTCCTTCCGGCGGCGCCGGGCCCGCGCCTCGGGCGTCGCGCCCACGCCGAAGAGCTGATCGAACACCGCCCGCGGGTCCCGAATCATCGGCAGCGGATCGGTAGGCGTCGACCAGCTGATCGAGTCCGTATACGCACAGGAGTACCCGTAGAAGCAGCCGCCCGCCTGGTCCACGCTCTCGATGCAGAGCTGCATCGACGGAATCGGCGTCTCGTCGCCAATCTGCTGCGCGTAGATCTGGTCGATGGAGATACCGGCGCTGATGTCGGACCCCTGCGTCTGGTGCGGGTGCGACTGCGTCAGGAACACGGCGGCCGACCGGAAGTGATCGCCGCCGATCTCCGGCGGCGTGAACGCCTCGGCATTCCGTACGTCGGTGCGGCTGACGATGGTCAGGTGCTCGCGGTAGGCCTCGAGGGGCGACAGGCTCGTGGGCGACAGGTCGAACGCCCGCCCGGCCGCGGCCGGCGCCCAGAGGTTGTTCTTCTCGCCGAAGGCCGTGCTCCCCGCGGCGCCGTGCACCATCTCGATGGCAACGAAGCGCAGCTTCTGGCTGAGCTGGCGCGCCTCGGCCGCCCGCGTGGGCAGCATCGCCTCCAGGAGCGGCAGCGCCACGCTGACACCGAGGCCCTTGAGGGCCGTTCGTCGATCAAGCCGTCGGTTTGTCAGAAACGCCATCAGCCACGCCTCCCCTTGCTGTCGTTCGTATCCCTACGGTTGCGCACCGGCCACGGCCGCGTCCGTCGTCACCGGCATCTCCGCACTCATGCGGAACGCCGGGCTCCTGACGATGGCCTGCACGAACGCCGAAATCTTCAGGTCCCGGGCCGAGGCCTCGCGCACGATGCTGCGCACCATCGGCATGTCGGCCGGTTCGATGCGGCGCCCCAGCGCGTAGGTCATCAGGCTCTCGGTGAAGCTCAGCACCAGTACGCCCTGGTGCTTGAGCAGCGCGCGCCGGAGCCCCGCCGGACCGTCCATCGGCGTGCCGTCGTACAGCTCGCCGGTCGGGTCCACCGGCATCCCGCTGTCCTTGATCCGCCACTTCCCCGTCGCGTCGAAGTTCTCCAGCGCCAGGCCGAGCGGGTCGATCACGCGGTGGCACGAGCGGCAGGCCGGGTTGCTGCGGTGCTCTTCCATGCGCTCGCGGACCGTCAGCAGGCGCGTGGACGCCGACGCCTTGGTGTCCTCCAGCGCCGGCACATCGGGCGGCGGCGGCGGCGGCGGGGATCCCATCAGCACTTCCATCACCCACTTGCCGCGCATCACCGGCGACGTGCGGTCCGCGACCGACGTCAGCAGCAGGATGCTGCCCTGCCCGAGGATGCCGCGGCGCTCGTCCGGCACCGTCACGCGCTGGAAGTCCGTGCCGGTGATGTTCGGAATGCCGTAGTGCCGCGCGATGCGCTCGTTGACGAACGTATGGTCTGCCGTCAGCAGGTCCAGGATGCTGCGATCCTCGCGGACCAGGCTGTCGAAGAACATCTCCGTCTCGCGCACGAACGCCCGGCCGAGCGATCGGTCGAAGTACGGATAGAGGATGGCATCGGGCAGGATGTGCTCGACGTCGTTCAGCCGGAGCCACTGCCCCGCGAAGCGCGTGGACAGCGCCTCGGCGCGCGGGTCCGCGAGCATGCGCCGCACGTGTCGATCCAGGGCCGCCGGCCGCGCCAGCGCGCCGCTCACGGCGTCCTTCAGCAGGGCCTCGTCCGGCCCGCTGCCCCACAGGAAGAACGACAGCCGCGACGCCAGCGCCAGGCTCTCGAGCGGATAGGGCTGCCCGGCCGCCGCGTTCGCCGGCACCGGCTCCAGGCGGAACAGGAACTGCGGGCTGGCCAGGATGGCCTCGATCGCGGATGCCACGCCGTACTCGAAGTCGCCTTCCGCACGGCCGTCCTCGTAGAAGCCCATCAGCCGATCCAGGTCGCGCGTCGTCACCGGACGGCGGAACGCCAGCGTCGCCAGGTCCCGGATGATCTGCGACGCGCAGGTCGGCTCCTCGGCGGCCGTCGTCGGACGGCAGGTGAAGATCGCGCGGCGGCTGGCCGTGTCGGACACGCCCGTCACGCGCTGCGGCCCGACAATCGCCAGGTCCTTGAGGTGCGGCAGCGTCGTCACGCCGTGGGACACGCCGATCTGCGTGTCGGCCAGCGTGTGATCAATCGGCGCGATCAGGTCGTTGACCGGCCCCTCGAAATGCTGGAGGAAGGCCGCGGCCACGCGGTGCGTGCCGGCCTTGACGTGGACGGGCGGCGTCCGCAGCGCCAGGCCGCCTGTCACGTCCGCCATGCGCGGGTTGATGTCGAGCAGCGCCACGCGTGCGCCGTCGATGGAGATCTCCGCCTGCTCACCGCGCGCCGGCGCGCCGAAGAGGAACCCGTCGGCGTTGCCGTGCAACTGGATGCGGAAGACGTACGCGCCGTCTGCGGGGAACGTGTGGCTGACGGCCACGCCGCCACGCGTGCCGAGCGGCGCACCTTCGACGCGCTCCATCTGGGACGCCGTCTTGGGGACGCCGTACAGCGACTCCCCGCTCTCCGCGCCGGGGTCGCCGACGGCCAGTGCCGTCACCTTGCTCGCCGCGCGCAGGTACGCCTCCATCAACGTGGGCGAGAACGTCTGCGAGTCCGCGACGTTGTCGAACCCCGCGCTGATGGTGTCCGCCGGCAGCAGGGCCGAGACATCGATGTCCAGCGCCAGCAGGTCCTTGACCGCACGCGCGTACTCGGCGCGGTTGAGACGCTGGAACGGACGCGCGCCCGGGTGGACCGTTCCGGCCGAGGCGCGATCGATACGGGTCTCGAGCGCGCCGGCGAGCGAGGCAATCACGGCCGGCTCCGGGCGCTTGGCCCCCGCCGGCGGCATCATGCCCGCGCGCAGCTTCCGGATGATCTTCTCCGACACCACGATGTCGCCCGCGGCCGTCGCGGCATCGTAGGCGGCCAGTGTCAGGCCGCCGGCCTTGGCCCTGTCGCTATGACACCCGGTGCAGTATTGCTTGATGAGGGCCGTCTGCGCGGCGGCATCGAAGGTACCCGCGGACGCGGACACAGGCGCAGAGGCGCCCGCGCCGGCCTGATTCGACCGGACCGGGCTGATGGGCGGTGCAGGCGGGGGCGACGCGGACGGCGTCACAGCCGTCTGCGGACCCGAACTGCCGGCAGCCGCCAGGGACAAGCCCAGCAGCAGAATCGCAAGTACTGTCGGGATAGGCCGTTTCATGGCGCAGGTGCCGGGATTATACGGCTCCCGCCCCGTCCTGATGTCATGTCATGTCACGCTCCTGTTACGGGCCCGCGGACGAAGCCAACCGACGCCGGGCCGCCGGGACCGACCCTCAGAAGAGGGGGCGCCAGGTGAAGAACATCACCGCCGCAAACCCCTGCAGGCAGGCAAAGATCGCGACCCATGCGCCCCTGTGACCGGGCGGGACCACGGCCGCCATCCACAGGAACGCCGGGAAGAGGACCGACGTCACCCTCCCCATGGAAAGCAGGCCGCCGGCCGCCATCGGCGGCAGGATGTTGATGAGGATGAGCACGGCGTACGGCAGGCCGAACCGCCGGTAGACGGGCCACACGACCGCGAGCATGAAGAGCACGGCGGTCAGGTAGAAGAAGTCCAGCGTCTGCGCCGAGACATACGCGTACCAGCCGTGCTGGGCCAGGTAGTCCACGCGGTCCGTCACCACCGTGTCCAACCCCCGGTACACCCGCCCCCAGGCCGCGTTCTGCGTCGTCCACCGGAAGGGGTGGCCCGTGAGAAAGAGGATATAGGTCGAGTAGATCAGCATCCCGAGGCCCGGGGCGGATGCCGCGGCCAGACGGTCCAGGTGCCGCCCCCACGATACGCGCGGGCCGCCGGCCGCCGCCCCGCGCCAGGCGGCCCAGAACGGCGGGAGCATCATCAGCCCCAGGACGACGGACAGGAACGCGCCGTTCGGCCGCGTCAGCCCGGCGAGCAATCCCCACCCTGCCGCACGCCAGATCTCATCCCGGCGGAAGTGGTAGATGGCCGCGACGAGCGCCAGCAGGAACAGGGACTCGGTGTACGCCGCGCTGAAAAAGAGCGCGAACGGGTACGCCGCCAGCAGCAGCACGGCCGTTGCCGCGCGATCCTCGTCGCCCAGGTGCTCGCGGGCGAGGCGGAGCAGGTAGACCGCGGCCCAGAAGAACGCCGCGAACGAGATGACGACGCCCGTCCAGATGGGCTGCCGCCCGAGGACGATGGACAGGTAGCGGATGAGGAGGGGATACGCGGGGAAGAAGGGGATGTTCTGCTGCGCCTGCGGATTCTCCGGCGACCACCGGTACCCCTCGTTCGCGATGGTCAGGTACCAGCCCGTGTCCCAGCGCGCGGGCAGGTCGAGGAACGCGTTCCGGTAGATCTCCAGTTGATGTTCGTAGTCCGGCGGGAACCCGATGAGCGCAACGGCCAGGAAGCCGACAGCGAGCACCCCCAGCCGTGTCGCGAGGTAGATGGGCAGGATCGCGCGTGTGTCCGGTGCGCGCCACCAGCGCCGGACACCGCCGGCAAGCCGTGCCGGCAGTGACGCCTGCCGCACGCGCACGTGCCGGAATGCGATCAGCACGAGCGCCAGGAACGCGGGGCGCATCCAGTCGGTCACCGACAGGCGGGCGCCGAGCAGCCACACACGGAAACCGCCGAACACCAGGACGGACAACCCCAGCAGCAGCAGCACGACCGACACGGCGTCCACGGCGCGCGCCCACGCCGGCAGCACGTCGCGGCCGGACGCGGGATCTCGATGCGGGCGCTGCTCCACGGGCGGGCGCTATCCTCTCCCGAGCGCCCGGTCCTCGACCCGGATGCGCCGGCGAATGAGCATGCCGAAGCCGGCCACGGCAGCCACACCGGTGACGGGCGCCCAGACGATGAGCGCCACGCCGGCCAGTTCGCCGATGACGGCCAGGTAGTTCGGGTGGTGCATCAGCCGGTAGGGGCCGGCGGCCACCAGCGGTGCCTGCGGCAGCACCAGCACGCGGAACGACCAGCGCGTTCCAAGCGCACCGATCGCCCACACCTTGAGGGCCTTCGCAAAGCCGAGGACCGCCAGCCCCGCGAGCAGGACCTGCGGCGGCGCGGGCCCCGTCAGCGCGCCCTCGATCGCCATCGCCACGAAGCTCACGGGATACGCCCACTGCATCGTCCGGTAGACGTCGCCGTCCGGTTCGATCGCGCCTTTCTTCCGCAGCAGGGCCTCGTTGAATCGCGACAGCACGGCCTCCCCCGCCATCACGAGGAGGACGGCCGTCAGCGTGAGAACCGGGATGATGACGCGCATGCGGTGGGAGATGGAAGACGAAGCCGGAGCCTCATTCCTCGATGCTGCAGTCGCCAGCATACCGGATCAGCGCACCGAACGCGGACGGCCAGACAGTGGCGGCCGCGACGGCGGTGGCGATGAGACGCGGCGACGCCACGAGGCGCCGGAGGACGCGGTTGCCGGCGTGCTTGCGGCCGAGGCTCGCGCGCCTGAGCCGGGCCAGCCGCGCGGCCGCACCCGCGGACGGCGTCCGCCCGTCGAGCACGTCCATCGCGACCGCCGCCGCAAGCTCCGCACCGGTCAACGCGAGGCGGATGCCGTCTCCCGTGATCGGATCGACGAAGCCCGCGGCGTCGCCCGCGAGCAGCAGTCCCGCGCAGCCGGGCACCGCCGTGTCCACGGCCATCGGGCCGAGCACCTCCGGCGTGGTCACGCGGCGCGCGTCCCGAAAACGCGGCGCCAGCAGCGCGTCGTGCGCGACGCGGTACTCCAGCAGGCCGCCGGGATCCGGACACCGCTCGCCGTTGTCGAAGGGCTGCACGAGGCAGACGTTCGTGCGCCCTCCCGGCGCCGGAGCAACGCCGAGGTAGTGTCCCGGCCGGACGTGCATCTCCCCCGCATCGGTGAGCCCGTCCACACCCTCGAAGTACGCGCCCACGGCCCAGCGTCGCGGCCACGGCGCCAGCCGTGACAGGCCGCACGCCAGTGCCAGCCGCGATCGCCGTCCGTCCGCGCCGATCGTCACGCGGGCGGGATACACGCGTTCACCGCCGCGCATCCCGCGCGCGACCACGCCGGTGACCTCGCCCGTGGCGGCGTCCCGCCGCGGGCCGGCCACGGTCGTGCCGTCCACGAGGTGCGCGCCCGCGGCCGCCGCCTGCTCGATGAGCCACTGATCCAGGACGTCCCGCGTCACGCACAGGCCATGGCGCCCCGTCCCGTACCCGCCGCGCACGACGACCGGGCCGGGCCCGGTGAGGATCATCCCGTGGACCTGCCGGCTTCGCGCCGCGAGCGGCGCGAGGTCCACGTAGCGCCGGAGGATGGCGAGCGCACCGGGATTGAGCGTGTCGCCGCAGAGCTTGGGCCGCGGGACGCGTGCACGCTCGATGACGGCCACGCGCGCCCCGGCGCGCGCGAGGATCAGCGCCGCCAGCGCTCCTGCCGGTCCGCCTCCCGCAATGACGACGTCGTGGGACATGATCTCCGGTGGAGCGGCCGGCGTGCGGCGCGCGGTCCAGGTATCGCCTGTCGCGGCGGCTACGCCGCGCCGAGCACGATGGCCGAGTTCTTGGACCCGAACCCGAGGCAGTTGCAGAGCGCCGCGCCGGCCTGCACGGACCGTCCCTGGTTGGGGATGAAGTCCATGTCGCACGCCGGATCCTGGCGCTCCAGGTTGATCGTCGGCGGCAGGAACCCGCGCGACAGCGCGAGGGCCGCCGTCACCACGCCGGCCGCGCCGCTGGCGCCCTGCGGGTGGCCGATCATGGACTTGGTGGACGAACCCGGCACCGTGTCCGCGGCCCCACCGAGCACCTCCCGCGTGCAGCGCGACTCGATCGCGTCGTTCAGCTGCGTGGAGGTGCCGTGGTAGTTGACATACCCGATCTCCTCCGGCGCGCGTCCGGACGTCTCGAGCGCGAGCCGCATGCACCGCACGATCTCGACGCCGTCCGGCGCCATCTGCACGCGGTGATAGGCGTCGCAGGTGGACCCGTAGCCCTCGATGAGCGCGTAGATGTGCGCACCGCGCGCGCGGGCGCGATCCTCACGCTCCAGCGTGACCATCCAGGCGCCCTCCCCCAGCACGAACCCGTCGCGCCCCGCGTCGAACGGCCGCGACGCCTCGGCGGGCCGATCGTTGTAGCGGGTCGAGACGGCACGCATCCGCGAGAAGCCGAAGATCATCCCGGGGAGGACGCACCCGTCCGTGCCGCCGGAGAGCACGACGTCGTACTCGTCGAGCTGCAGCAGGAGGCGCGCGTAGCCCATCGCGTCCGTCGAGCTCGTGCAGCCGGTCGACAGTACGTGGCTCATGCCGTGCAGGCCGAGCGAGATGGAAATCTCGCTCGCCACCATGCCGCAGATGCCGATGGCAATCGCGTAGGGCGTGACGTGCCGGCCGCCCTGCGTGAAGAAGTCCTCGTACTGGCGCTCGCCGACGTCGATGCCGCCGCCGCCGGACCCGATGAGCACGCCGGCACGCGGCTCGCCGAAGCGGCAGCCCGCGTCGTTCCACGCCTCGCGCGCCGCGAGGACGCCGAAGAGCGCCGCGCGCGAGTAGCGTTTCGGATCCGCACGCTGGCCGCCGGCCCCGTCCTCCCCGTCGAGCGCGGGGAGCGCGTCGGCGGTGATCGGCGGCACCGGCGCCGCCACGCGGCACGGAAACGTGGAGGCGTCGAATGCGGTGATGGCGCGCGTGCCGCTCACGCCGCGGCGCACGTGATCCCAGAACGTCTCGCGGCCGGCGCCGAAGGCGGACACGACGCCGATACCCGTGATCGCGACGCGCGGACGCATGCGACTCCTATACTAGTCCCATGCGGTCCATCGCCTGGGCGGGCGCGCTGCTCTTTGCGGGATCGCTGGCCGGCTTCGCGTACTTCTTCGGTGTCGTGCTGGGACGCGCGGCGCCGCCCGCCGCCTCGGCGGTCCCCGATCCCGCGGCGATCGCGTTCAACATCGCGCTCTTCTCCGTCTTCGCCCTCCATCACTCCGTGCTGGCGCGCAGCGGCATCAAGGCCCGGCTGAGCCGCCTCATCCCGCCGCCGTTGGAACGCTCGAGCTACGTGTGGATCGCGAGCCTGCTCTTCATCGGCGTGTGCGCGCTGTGGCAGCCGATGGCCGGCGTGGCGTGGGAGGTCCACGGTCCCCTCCGCTTCGTGTTCTATGCCGTGCAGGCGGCGGGCGTCGTGCTGACGCTCAGGTCCGCGGCGCTCATCGATATCTGGGACCTGGCGGGCGTGGCGCAGGTGTCGCGGACCGGGCAGCCGGCCGGGACGGTCCCCGTGATCTTCAAGACCGCCGGCCCGTATGGCTGGCTCCGGCACCCGATCTACCTCGGGTGGGTGCTCATCGTGTGCGCGGCGCCGGCGATGACGGCGGGCCGGGCGCTCTTTGCCGGGATCAGCACGCTCTACCTCGTAGTGGCCATTCCGCTCGAGGAGCGATCGCTCGTGCAGGCGCACGGCGAGGACTACCGGCGCTACCAGCGCCAGGTGAGGTGGAGACTGCTGCCGGGGATCTGGTAGGCGCCGGGTCGTGGCGGCTCACGGCGGCCCGCCAGGCCCTGGCGACGCCGCAGGGCCGCCCTTGCGGGCCTACTTCCAGCCGCGTGACGGGCGCGTGAACCGCGCCGGGAGCGGCGCGCGCGGGGCGGCGGCAGCGGTGTCGGGTTGATCCGCGGCGGCGGCGGCCGCGATCTCGGCATCCAGGTCCTCGTCGCTCGGCAGTCCCTCGAGCTGATCCACGAACAGCAGCGAGTGGAGCGACGGGATCTCGAACTTCTTGCCGCAGGTCTTGCAGGTCACCTCGTCGTCCAGGCGGACGAGGTGGTCGCGCAGCTTGGCAAAGCGGGCCCGATCGGACTCGTCCGCGTTGGGCGGCAGCCGGTCCTTCTTGCTGCGGCGCACCCAGCGGATGGCGTAGTCGTTCTCGCGGCGGCAGCGCGGGCACGCGTAGCGGCCGGGACGTTGTTCGGGTTTGTCGGTGAAGAAGGCGCGTTCGTCGAGGGCCACGAGGGGGATCTTATCAGGCTCTGGGCTCTGGGCTCTGGGCTCTGGGCCAAAGCCCAAAGCCCAAAGTCCCAGAGCCCGTCCCCCTTAGAAGTTCAGACTGAAGCCCACGCGAACGATGCGGGGCGAGAGGATCTCGGTCGGGGCCTTGTAGCTGCCGCCGACCGCGACCGTGTGAGCGACGGTCGTGTCCGCATTGCCGATGTTGAAGAAGTCAATCTGCGGCGAGATGCTGCGGCCGCCGCCGAGGCTGATGGACTTCGACACGCGGATGTCGAACATCGTCACGGCTTCGAACCGCTCGTCGCCGCGGCGGCTCAGCAGCATGGTCTGGCTCGCCCGTGTGAGCGAGATCCCCTGCTGCGCGGCCAGCGCCCGCGACATCGCGAACGTCGACAGGTACGGGTAGCCGCTGTTGGACACCATGGACCCGGCGACGTTGATGCCCCACGCCACCTCGTAGCTGCCCGACAGGCGGAACGCCACGCGCGAGTCGTTCCCGACGATGCCGTCGGTGGAGACGGTGTTGTTGGGATCGTTCAGGTCCGCCGTCGCCGACTGGCCGCCGGCGGCGTTGATGCCGCCGCTGTTCCGGCCGATCGTGAGGCCCGACTGCATCTGCCACCGGCGGCTGAACCGCTTGGTCGCCGTGAACTCGATGCCCTTGTAGGTGGTGTCGAGGAAGTCCTGGTTGTCGCGCAGGTTGTTCGCGATGCCGACGTACGCCGGGTCCAGGTTGTAGAGCGTGGCCGTGGTCGGCTGCGGGCTGGCGACCGTGCCGCCCGGGCCGTTGGGGATGTTGACCGTGTGCGCGGTGTAGGCGCTCGACGGCACCAGCGTGTTGCTCTGGCCAATCTGGTTGCGGTTGGTGCGGTAGTAGAACATCGTTCCGAAGCGCACATCGCCGGGCAGCTGCGTCTCGAAGCCGACGGTGGCCTCGTCCGAGTACGGCCAGGCGACGTCGTCCGCATACAGCGTCAGCGTGCCGCCCGTGAAGGCGGAGCACTGCGCCCGGTTGATCTCGTTCAACTGGAGGCGGCCGTCGCCGTTGGGATCGGTCCAGGGGCAGTCGCTCGTGCCCACGGTCAGCGGGTTGACGTTGGTCACGCGATCGATGCCCACCTGCAGCGCGTAACGGCTGAAGTTGGCCTTGACCGCCGTGCGTCCGCTGCCCGTCAGGTCATACGTGGCACCGGCACGCCACACGGCGATCGACTGGTTGATCACTTCGCGCTTGTCGACGCGCCGGGGATCGGCGAAGGTCCCGCCGGTGCTCTCCTGATCCGGGAGGGTGCCGACGTACCGGTCCCAGCGTCCGCCGATGTTCAGCGTCAGCCGGTTCATCGTCCACGAGTCCTGGAAGAAGATGCCCATGACGTTGGCCACGTTCTTCGAGTACGAGGGCGCGTTGTAGAGGCGGGCCGTCGTCGGCGCCCCGTTGTTGTAGAGCAGCCAGTGGTCGCCGCGCACCGAGTAGTCCGAGGCGTAGTAGAGACGTCCCCACTGGACGCCGCCCTTGATCAGGTGCTCACCGCCCAGGCCGCTCGTGCTGTAGCTGAACACGTTGTCGAACTGGTGGCGGGAGTTCGGCTGGTGCTCCTCGCGGGTCGATGCGCAGCAGACCTCGGTCGTCACCACGTCCCACTTGCGGATCGCATCCGGCAGCGTGTCCGGCTGGTAGGTGTAGTTGGTCTGGCCGTCCATCACGCTGAAGTTCGACTCCCACACGATGCGGTTCCGGATGCCCGTGTACTTGATCTGCGTGGTCTGCACGGGGTTGGTCTGCACGACCGAGGCGATGTCCGGGATCAGGTCATCGCTGTCGCGGCGGTGACCGCGGATCTTGTCGTTCCAGAAGTACGAGGCGTGCACGCGCTGGTTCGGCGTGATCTGCGCCACGATCTTGCCGGAGTAGTTCTTCAGGTCGTTGTCGTCCAGCGCCTGCGAGCCGTCCGAATTCGTGGCGTTGACGAGCTTGTTCACGACCCACTTGCGCACCGTGCCGTTGAACCACAGGCGGTTCTGCAGGATCGCACCGCCGCCGGCCATGTTGAAGTCGTACGTCTTCAGGGTCGGGTTGCCGCGAAACGCCGGACGCGCGGCCTGTGCCGCTGCCCAGTTTTCCGACTGCAGGCTGTCGTTCGAGAAGTTGTAGCGGGCGTTGCCGCGCCACGTGTTGCCGCTGACCTTCGACACCATGTTGATGTTGACGCCGCCGGTGAGCATCTCGGCCGGGGCCGCGGAGGTGATGTAGTTGACCTCCTCGAACATGCCCTGGTCGTAGTAGATCATCGTCGCGCCGCCGCCGCCGCCCGGCCAGTTCACCGTGGCGCCGTCGATGTTGTAGCTGACGTCGTTGGTGCTCGAACCGTGCGAGGAGAGGCTGCTCTGCTGCATCGACTGCGTGCCGCCGACATCGTAGGTCGCCACCTGGACGCCGGGGATGATCTTGGCCAGCGACCACGGGTCGCGGCCCGTCGGCACGCCCTCCAGGATCTCCTGGCTCATGACGGTCTGCTGCACGTTGGAGCGGACGTCCACGGCCGGGGACTCCCCGGTCACCGTGATGGTCTCGCTCAGGTTGCCCACTTCGAGCTTCGCGTTCACCGTGGCCACGAACGAGGCGTTGATGCGGATGGCCTCCCGATCGACCGTCTTGAAGCCCTGCAGCTCGAACCTGACGTTGTAGTCACCGGGAGGCAGGCGGTCGAACCGGTACGCGCCGGTGGTGTCCGTGGTGTAGGTCTCGGTGCCGCCAATCAGGCGGTCGCCGGACAGCGTGACAAGGACGCCCGGAAGCACGGCGTTGCTGGAGTCGGCGACGACCCCGACGATCGAACCCGTCTGCACTTGCGCGCCGGCAAGAGACGCAGTCAACAGACACAGGCAAAGCGCCCTCGCGGGCAGGCGCCAGAAACTGACCATATGGTTCCCCCTGGGTGACAGCAACATTCAACGTGGGTAGAGCAACCGTTCAGATCGACCGTGCGGGCAACCCTCGTACGGGAGAGCGAACGCCCCGGTGCCGCCGGTGTGACGACACTCTAACGGAATTCGACCTCCGGGACTGCCGGAAACTGCGTATCGCAGCCATTCGCGTGCCAGATACCCGGGCCGGTGTGCAGCGGCCGGGCGCAAACAGCGCGCAGGGAGTATACGATTATCCAGCCGCCCGGCGTACCCCTCCTTCCATAACGCGCGTTCAACATGCCCGATTCTGCGCCCCTCTCGTGACTGCCCTGGTCTGCTACATCTCCGGCCACGGCTTCGGTCACGCGTCGCGGTCCATCGAGGTGCTCAACGCCATCGCCGACCGCCGGCCCGACGTGCCGATCGTCATCCGCTCGCAGGTGGCGCCGTGGCTGGTGAGCTCCACGGCCAGGCCCGCCATCACGCTCGAGCCCGTCCAGGTGGACACGGGCATCGTGCAGGTGGACAGCCTGCACCTCGATGCGCAGGAGACGGTCGCCCGCGCGTCGGCGTTCATGCGCGGCCTTCCGGCCCGCGCCCGTGACGAGGCGGCCATCATCCGCCGCCACGGCGCGGCGCTCGTCGTCTCGGACATTCCGGCCCTCGGCATGGCCGCGGCCCGCGAGGCCGGCGTGCCCGCCGTCGCCCTCGGCAACTTCTCCTGGGACTGGGCCTACACCGCGTACGCGGGCGCCGGGGAGGTCGTGGCCGCCATCGCGCGCGAGTACGCCTCGGCGGACGTCGCGCTCCGCCTGCCGCTCTGGGGCGGCTTCGACGCGTTCCCGCGCGTCGTGGACATCCCGCTGATCGCACGCCGATCGCGGCGCGATCCCGTGGAGACGCGCAAGGCCTTCGGCCTCGGACCGGACGAGCGGCTGGCCCTTGTCTCGTTCGGCGGCTACGGCGTCGACGGCATCGATCTGGACGCGCTCGCGCGTATCGAGGGCTACGGCATCCTCGTCAGCGACCGCGCGGCAATCGGCACGAGCGGGCGGCGGCTCCGCGATGCCGGACGCCAGGGGAGCCTCATCCCCCTTGACGAGCCCGCGATGTACGAACGCGGATACCGCTACGAGGACATCGTTCGCGCCGTGGACGTGGTGGTCACCAAGCCCGGTTACGGGATCATCGCCGAGTGCGCGGCCAACGACACGGCCATCCTGTACACGTCACGCGGGCACTTCATCGAGTACGACGTCCTGGTCGCGGGGATGGGCGACTATGTGAGGGCCGAGTACATCGGGCACGCGGACCTGTTCGCGGGCCGCTGGGGCGGGTATCTCGATCGCCTGCTGGCGGCGCCGCGCCCGCGCGAGGCCGTGCGCACGGACGGGGCGGAGGTCGCCGCCGGCCTGGTGCTCGGGATGATCGACGGAGGTGAGGTCAGGCCTGCGGGCCGTCCTTGACGCAGGTGACGAGCGTCCACATCTTCGGGACGTTCACCTTCTCGATGGAGATCGGCTTCAGGTCCGCCTGGGTGAGGAAGCCCGCCAGGTCCAGGTCCATCTTGAAGCCGATGTGCACGGTCATCGGCGAGATCGCCCGCTCGATGCGCGACACGAGCGGATGCGTGCTCTGGAAGTGGTTCAGGATGACGACGCGCCCGCCGGGACGGCAGACCCTGTACATCTCCCGGGCCACCTTGACGGGGTCCGGGACGACGCTGATCACGTACGGCGCGTAGACGACGTCGAAGGTGTCGTCCGGGAACGCCATGGCCTCGGCGTTCATCTCCATCACGCGGCAGTGAGTCAGGTCCTTGGAGACGATGCGCGACTGCGCCTTTTCGAGCATGCGGGAGGAGAGGTCCACGCCCGTCACGCCGCAAGAGGGCGGATAGAGGGCAAGGTTGATCCCGGTGCCGACGCCCACCTCGAGGACGGCGTCGCCGGGGCGAATCCGCATCTTCCCGATGGCTTCGATCCGGCCCGGGTGCAGCGTGGGCCCGAACGTGTAGTCGTAGACGCCGGCCAGTTTCTGGTAGACGCGCTCGACGAACACGCTCTCCACGGGCGCGACCGACAAGGCTCGCGTCGCCGCATCTCCGCCGCCGACGTACTCGTGATCAGTTGAACTGTGGTGCTCGAACAAGGCCATGCGCCCTCCGAGGCCGACGACGGACTATACCATCACCGCGAACCCGTGCTCGCGCAATCTCACGCGAGCACATCAAAGGCGCGCTCCACGCCGCCCGCGACGGTAAACAAGTGGACGCCCTGCGCCATGGGCCGGAGGGCCGCGAGCAGCTCTCGTGCGATCGCGGTGCCTTCGGCCGCCGCGGCCTGCTCACCCTGGGCCCGCACCATCCGCGTCACGAGCGCATCCGGGACGGTGACGCCGGGCACCTCGTTGGCCATGAACTCCGCCTGCAGCGCGCTCACGAACGGCCAGACGCCGGCCAGGATCGGAATGCCGAAGGACGCCGTTCCGTGCAGGAACCGCTCGAACGCCGCCACGTCGAAGATGGGCCGCGTGATGATGTACTCGGCGCCGGCTTCCACCTTGAAGGCGAGGCGCCGCAGTTCCAGGTCGAGCTCCCGCGAGGGGTTGGCCATCACGCCCGCGTGGAACCCGGTCGGCTGGCCGATCGACTGGCCGCCGATGTCCAGCCCGTGATTCAGGCGGTCAATCACGTTGACCAGGCCGACGGAGTCCACGTCGAAGACGGCCGTCGCGTCCGGGATGTCCCCGAGGCTCCGCACGTCGCCGGTGATGCCCAGCACGTTGCGCAGGCCGAGCGCGTGGGCACCGAGGAGATCGGACTGGATGCCGAGCAGGTTGCGGTCCCGGCAGGAGTACTGGAGCAGGGTCTCGGGCCCGCCGTCCCTGGCAATGATCACGGCGAGGGAGAGCGCGCTCAGCCGCGCGCCGGTGCGCGGGCCGTCGGGAATCGTCACCACGTCCACGCCGCGGGCGCCGAGCCTGATCGCCGCGGCGACGGCGCTGGCCGCATCGTGGCCCTGGGGCGGCACGACCTCCACGCTGGTCACGGGCAGGCCCTCGGCCAGCCGGCGCGCCATGCCGGACTTCTCCGCGCGGGTCACCGGCGCCTGCGCATCCGCCTGGCTCGCGGCGGAGACGCGGGCCGCCGCCACGCCTTCGCGCCGCGCCATCCCCGGCGCCATGGCCTTGACCGCCAGGCTGATCTGCCGGATGTGATCCGGCGTGGTCCCGCAGCAGCCGCCGACCAGGCGCACGCCCGACGCGATGAAGCGGCGCGCGTAGGAGGCCATGTAGTCCGGCGAGCAGAGGTACAGGTTCCGGCCCTCGATGTCCCGGGGCCGGCCCGCGTTCGGCTGGGCGGAGAGCGGCACGTCGACGACCGCGCGCACGCGCTCGATCGTCTCCAGCATCGGCGCGGGACCCACACTGCAGTTGAGGCCGATCACGTCCGCGCCGAGGGCGACGAGCGCCGGGGCAAACTGCTCGGGCGGCGTGCCGTCCAGGCTGTTGCCGTCCTCCTCGGTCGTCATCTGCGCCACGATGGGCCTGTCGCTGACCGCGCGCACGGCCTTGATGGCCGCGCCGATTTCGTTGACGTCGCGGAACGTCTCGAGGACGAACACGTCCACGCCGCCGCGCGCGAGGGCCTCGGCCTGCTCGCGGAACACGTCCAGGGCCTCGTCGACGCCCGTCCGGCCCCACGGCTCGACACGCACGCCGAGCGGACCGATGGCGCCAGCCACCCAGGCCCGATCCTCCTGCTCGCCGGCCACCTCTCGCGCGAGCCGCGCGGCCGCCTCATTGATCGCCACGACGCGGTTGCCCAGGCCGAAGCCGCGCAGCTTGACGCGGTTCGCGCCGAACGTGTTGGTCTCGATGAGGTCCGCGCCCGCGCGCAGGTACTGCGCGTGGACGTCCCGCACCATGTCCGGCTCGTTGAGCGTCAGCGACTCGAAGCAGCGGTTGATGAAGACACCCCGGCCGTACAGCATGGTCCCCATCGCGCCGTCGCTGACGAGCACGCGCTCCCGGAGCGCGTCGAGAAATGGCCTGGACATGTCGGGGTCGGACTATGGATGCGACGGGCGCGTGCCGGGCCGCGAGGCGCCGGCGGCCGCGGCCCGTCCACGGCGGGGTCCGGTCCTACGGGGCCGTGACCGGCGCCTTCTGATCCGCGGCCGGCGGGACCAGCAGCTCGGTCTTGTCCCAGATGAAGTCGTCCTTGCTGTAGACGGCGAGCTCGTAGTCCTTGCCCATGAAGATGGCCGAGACCGGGCAGGCCTCTTCGCAGTACCCGCAGAAGATGCAGCGGGTCTTGTGAATCTGGTAGACCGACGCGTAGCGCGGGCCCGCCATGACCGTGCCGTCGTTCTCCGCCGCCTCGAGGTAGATCGCGTCCGCCGGGCACGCCACGGCGCACAGCCCGCAGGCCACGCACTTCTCCAGCCCGTTCTCGTCCCGCATCAACACCTGCTTCCCCCGGTACTTGGGGAACATCGGCATCTTGACGTCCGGGTAGTTGATCGTGATGGGCTTGCGGAACAGGTGCTTGAACGTGAGGGCAAAGCCCTCGACGAGCGGTCGAATCATACCTGGATCATAGCACTTCGGCCGCGGCCGGCCCGGTCAGGGGCGGCGCCAGCGGAGGGCGAGCGCCGGAGGGGCATTCGGCATGACCAGGCGCGTCCAGGGCGCCCCGGCGCCCAGCACCGTGCCCATCTGCCGCCGGAACGAGACCGCCGACGGCCACATGTAGCAGTGGGCGTACTGGAAGGTCGTGAACGTGCCCCCCGGCCGGAGGCACTCGGCAATCGCCGCCAGCGTGCGCCCGACGACGACAGGGGGGAGGCTGACGAAGGGCAGGCCGGACACGATGTGGTCCACGTGGGTCATGCCGCGGGCCGCGAGCAGCGCCGGGAGCGTCTCGGCGGCCGCGCAGGCCACGTCGAGCGCCGGCCACCGGCGGCTCAGCGCGGCGGCAAACATCGGGTCGATCTCGACGGTCAGGAAACGCGCGTCGGGCCCCAGCCGCTTCAGCAACTCGGCGGTGAAGACGCCGGTGCCGGGTCCCAGTTCCGCAATCGCGGCATCCGGCCCGATCGGCAGCTGATCGACCATGGCCTCGGCAAGCCCCCGAGAACTCGGTGCAAGGGCGCCGACGCTTCGCGGGTTCCGGAGAAACCGGGAAACGAGAAGCTTGTGTTCCTGGAGCGTGGCGGCGTTGGACAAGCGCCTCGTCACTATACCTGACTTCCCTTCCGGCGTGCCCGCATGGCCCGTGCGCGAGCGTGCCCGCAGGCGCTCACCGCGCGTGCAGCGCCCGACCGGCGGCAGGCCGCACGGGGGTGCTACCATGCCCTCTATACGGTGCCACTCGAGCCGAAGTTCCTGTCCGCCGAGCAGTTCCTCCTGACGACGCTGATCGTCAAGCTGGGTGTGATGGCCGCGCTGGCCACGATGCTGGCGCGCTACCGCCGGTTCCGGCACATCCTCATCTTCGAACAGCGCAACTGGCCGGATCGGCTCGTCTTCGCGCTCGGCCTGGTGGTCCCGTTGACGACAGGCGTCGTGGCCCGGCTGCTTCTCAACTACGAGGCCGCGGACCTCACGCTCGAGGGTGCGCTGCTGGCCGGGCTCATCGCCGGTCCGTACACCGGCGGGCTCGTCGGCGCGTGCATGGGGATCCCGGCCCTGGCGGCCGGCGAGTACGGGGCCCTGCCCTTCGCCATCGGCTGCGGGTTTGCCGGCGGAGGGCTGCGGGAGGCGTGCCCCAAGGAAGCCATCTGGAACTTCTCGCCGTTCGTCTTCTTCAGCCTGCCCCGCCACGTGTGGGAGATGCTCGCCCGGGCGACGATCAACTGGCACGTCGTCCTGCTGCTCCTGGCCATCGGCCTGGAGTTCATCCGCCAGGCCGTCGGCGCCCGCTTCGGCGAGGCGCGGCTGTTCCATATGCCCGCCACCGGGTTCTGGCCCATGGTGGCGGTCTACGTGGCCACGGTCCTGACGGTCTCCACGCCCATCAAGATCTGGAACAACGCGCGCATCGAGCACCGGCTCCAGGAACAGGAGACGCTGCTGCTGGCCGCCAAGGTGGAAGCGCTCAAGAGCCAGATCAACCCCCACTTCCTGTTCAACACGCTCGCGTCCGTCTCCTCGCTGATCCGCTCCCAGCCCGAGACGGCACGCATGGTGATCCAGAAGCTCTCGGGCCTGCTCCGCAAGCTGATGCGCAGCGACGAGCAGTTTGTCACCCTGCGCGAGGAACTGGAAGCCATCGACGAGTACCTGGCGATCGAGGTCGTCCGCTTCGGCCCCCGGCTCACGGTCACCAAGTCCATCGCACCGGACACGCTCCCGGTCGTCGTGCCCAGCCTCCTCCTCCAGCCGCTCGTCGAGAACGCCATCAAGCACGGGCTCGCGCGCAAGGTCGGTCCCGGCACGATCACCCTCCGCGCGTGGCGCGACGCGGACCTGACGATCATCGAGGTGGAAGACGACGGGGTGGGCATTTCCGACGACCGGCTCAACCAGGCCATGTCGAGCGGGATCGGCCTGTCGAACGTCAACGAGCGCCTGCGCGTCCTATACGGAGTGATGGGACGCCTGACACTCACCGGATCGCCGGGGCGCGGCGCCCGCGCCCGCGTGGAGATTCCCGCTGTCGCCGCGGCGAGGCAGATGGCGTCATGACGACGGGCCTCACGGCACTGGTCGCCGATGACGAGGAGCTTGCGCGGGAGGAGCTGTGCTACCTCCTGGGCCAGATCGAGGGGCTGGAGGTGGTCGGCCAGGCGGCCGACGGCGTGGAGGCGGTGGAGGCCATCTCACGCCTGGCGCCGGACGTGGCCTTCCTGGACGTCCAGATGCCGGGCCTGACGGGGCTCGAGGTCGGGCGGCGGCTTGTCGAGTCCGGGTCGACGGCGGCAGTGGTGTTCGTCACCGCGTTCGATCAGCGGGCCGTGGAGGCCTTCGAGGTCAACGCGGTGGACTACCTGCTGAAGCCGGTCGAGGCCGGCCGGCTCCAGCAGGCCGTGCTCCGGGCGCGGTCCCGGCGAGCGGGCGACCAGCCCATGGCCACCCAGCTCGACCGTCTCGTCCGCCTGATGGCCCAGCCCACACGCCCCGCCCAGGTGGCCGTCAAGGTCAACGAGCGCTACGTCCTCGTCCAGGCCGACGAGATCATCCACGCCTCGGTCATCGAGGATTCGATTACTATTGTGACTGGGCAGATATCCGGGACGTCCAACGACCGGACGCTGGACGAGTTGCACGCCCGGCTCGATCCCGCCGTCTTCTGGCGGGTGCACCGGTCGCACCTCGTGAACATCAACAAGATCAAGGAGATCGTCCCTTGGTTCAGCAGGAACTACATCCTCAGGATGAAGGACGCGAAAGCGACCGAGATCCCGGTCAGCCGGTCCCACACACGCCGGCTTCGGGAGTACCTGAAACTGTAGCCTTCGGCGACCCCGGCGACGAGGACACGCCGCCGCGCTTCGTGTTCGAGGCTGTCGCCCCGCTCACGCCGGCCGCCGCCCCCCTGCCGAGCTACACGCCCCTCCCGCGCGACACCATGCGCCGGCGGGTCGAGATCTGGCGCGACGAGTTCGTGGCCTGGATCAAGACGCTCGCCTCCGCCGCGGTCTACGCGACGCTGATCGTGACCTTCGGGTTCCAGGTGGCCCGCGTCGAGGGCCAGAGCATGGCGCCCACGCTCGCCGACCAGGACCGCCTCATCGTCAACAAGCTGGCCTATCGCCTGGCGGACCCGCAGCGCGGCGACATCGTCATGCTGTATTACCCGCTCAACCCGGACAAGTCGTTCGTCAAGCGCGTCATCGCCGAGGAAGGCGACACCGTGCGCGTCGTCGACGGGCGCGTCTACGTCAACGACGTGCCGGTGCCGGACAACCAGGTGCCGCCGGAGTACCGCAGCCACGACGACTGGGGCCCGCAGGTGATTCCGGAGGGGTACTACTTCGTGATGGGCGACCATCGGAACAACAGCTCCGACAGCCGCCACTGGGGCTTCGTCCCCAAGAAGTACATCATCGGCAAGGTGCAGCTGCGGTGGTGGCCCGTGCCGAACGCCACGATCTTCTGACGCCCCCCGCCCCGACGGATACGGCCGCCGCCGATCGCTACGCGGCGGTCTCGCGGGTCCTGATCCGCGTCTTCTTCCTGAACCTCGCGGTCGCCTCCGCGAAGATCACGCTGGGCCTCCTCACCGGCGCGGTCAGCGTCCTCTCCGACGGCTACCACTCGCTGACCGATACGGCGTCCAACCTCGTCGCCCTCGTGGGCGTGCGTATCGCGCGCCGGCCGGCCGACGACAACCACCCGTACGGCCATCGCAAGTTCGAGACCATGGCCTCGGTCGGCATCATGGTCTTCCTGATCCTGGTGCTCGAGCAGGTGGTCTCGCACGCGTGGGCGCGGCTGCAGTCGGGCGAGGCGCCGGTCGTCGACGCGATCAGCTACGTCGTGATGGCCGCGACGCTCA
Source organism: uncultured Bifidobacteriaceae bacterium (assembly GCA_964619705.1). GTDB lineage: Bacteria > Acidobacteriota > Vicinamibacteria > Vicinamibacterales > UBA2999 > VFZN01. The sequence continues at coordinate 13,448 of CAZUGF010000019.1, read as the reverse complement.
CGGTCAACGTGGGCGTCGTGTGGTACGAGCGGCGGGCCGCCCGGAGGCTCGGGAGCGAGGTGCTCGCCGCCGACGCGCACCACACGATGAGCGACGTGATGACGTCGATCGCCGTCATCGGCGCGCTGGCGGGCGTGCAGCTGGGATGGCCCGTGCTGGACCCGCTCGTGGCCTTCCTCGTGGCCGGCTTCATCGGCATGGCATGCTGGGAGATCTTCACCGCCACGACCCGGATCCTGTCCGACGCGATCGTCGTACCGGAGGAGGAGATCCGCGCGGTGGTCGAGGGCGTGCCCCAGGTGCAGGGCTGCCACCAGATCCGCACGCGCGGCTCGGCGGACTTCGCGTTCCTGGACCTGCACATCTGGCTCGATGCGGGCCTGCGCCTGGACGAGGCGCACCGCCTGTCGCACGTCGTGAAGGACCGGCTGATGGAACGCTTCCCGCAGATCAAGGACGCGGTGATCCACATCGAGCCGCCGCCGGCCGCACGCGGCGCGGACCTGCCGGGACGCTAGTCCCCTCTTACGGCTTTCCGGCCTGCCGCGACGGGCGGCGATAGTCGCCGCTCCGGCCGCCGCGCTTCTCGGTGAGGCGAATCTCGCCGATGACCATGGTGCGGTCCACCGCCTTGAGCATGTCGTAGATCGTCAACGCCGCGACGGCGACCGCCGTCAGCGCTTCCATCTCGACGCCCGTCGGTCCCGTCGTCGCGACGCGCGCGGCAATGCGGTAACCGGTCCGCGTCGGCGTCAGGTCCACGGAGACATGGCTCAGTGCGAGCGGATGGCAGAGCGGGATCAGGTCGCTCGTCCGCTTGGCGGCCATGATGCCGGCCAGGCGGGCCGCCTGGAGGGGGTCGCCCTTGGCGACCTCGCCGGCGCGGATCAGCCGGCGGGCCGCGGCCGACATGGTAACGCTGCCCTGTGCCACGGCCTCGCGGCGGGTGGCGGGCTTGTCGCCCACGTCGACCATCCGGACGCGTCCCTGCCGGTCGACGTGCGAGAGCGTGCGGCCGGTCCCCGCTCGACGCGCGCCGCCGTCCGGCGTCCTACGTGTCATTCCCGGCCTCGTGCGCCAGGTAGAAGGACAGGCTCTCGAGCGAGACGGTGAGGTCCACGCTCTTCAGCTTGACCCCGGCCGGCGCCTTGAGCGCCCCCGGCGAGAAGTTGAGGACGGCCTTGACGCCGGCGGCCACCACCATGTCCAGGACGGGCTGGGCGGACTCGGCCGGCACGGCGATCACCCCGATGTCGATGTGCTCGCGCCGCGCGACCCGGCGCAGGTCGCGGATGTCGTAGATCGGCACGCCGCTGCGCGATTCGTCACCGATCTTCCCGTCGGCAATGTCGAACATCGCCATGATCTCGAAGCCCTCGCGCCGGAAGCCCGGGTAGTCCGCGAGCGCGAGCCCGAGGTTCCCCGCGCCGAGCACCGCCACGCGCAGCTTGCGGTCGAGGCCGAGAATCTGGCGCAGGTGGCGCTTGAGATCCTCGACGTAGTAGCCCACGCCGCGCACGCCGAACTCCCCGAAGTAGGCGAGATCCTTCCGGATCTGTGCCGCATTCAGGTGGAACTGCTCGGCGAGCGCCTGCGAGGAGATCGTCCCGACCCCGGCGGCCTCGAGCTGATTGAGGCACCGCAGGTAGACGGACAGACGGTTGGTAGTGAGCTCGGAGACCTGGTCCGATGCGGCCTTCCGCTTGTTCGCACGATTCACAAGGAACCTCAGGATAGCAAACTTGAACCGTCCCTGAACCTCCCGGCACCTCCCCGCACCTCCCCG
>CAZUGF010000019.1:0-11562 GCA_964619705.1 uncultured Bifidobacteriaceae bacterium | reverse complement strand
GAACCTCCCCCGAACCTTCCCTGCTATCATCCCCGCCATATGGCGGACACCCCGAAATCGTTCCAGCCGTTCGTCTCCGACTCGACATCGATGGCCGAGTTCACCGCGAAGGCCATCTTCCTCGGCGTGCTCTTCGGCTTGATCTTCGGCGCCTCGACGGTCTACCTCGGGCTCCGCGCGGGCCTGACCGTCAGCGCGTCCATCCCGATCGCCGTCCTCGCCATCTCCGTCCTCAAGCACCTCGGCGGGTCCACCATCCTCGAGAACAACATCGTCCAGACCATCGGCTCGGCCGGCGAGTCGGTGGCGGGCGGCGTCGTCTTCACGATCCCGGCCCTCATCTTTCTCGTCCCGGACGATCCCGGCTACTTCAACTACACCAAGATCACGATGCTCGCCTTCGCCGGCGGGATTCTCGGCGTGCTGATGATGGTGCCCCTGCGGCGCGCGCTCATCGTCAAGGAGCATGGCGTGCTCCCCTACCCCGAGGGCACGGCCTGCGCGGAGGTCCTGATTGCCGGCGAGCGCGGCGGCAAGCTGGCGAGCCTGGTCTTCAGCGGCCTCGGCATCGGCGCCCTGTGGAAGTCGCTCTCCTGGACGTTCAACCTCTTCCGCCAGGAGGTCGGGCACTCCTTCGCTCGCACATCGGCCTTCCCGAACGCGACGCTCAACGTGGACATCTCGCCGGAGTACATGGGCGTCGGCTACGTCATCGGGCCGCGCATCGCGGGGACGATGTTCGCGGGCGGCGTGCTGTCGTGGCTGGTCCTGCTGCCGCTGCTGTCGATTCTCGGCGCCTACATCACGGTGCCCTTCCCGCCCATTCACCCGGACTTCGCGAACAACCCGGCCACGGGCCAGCCGTTCCTGATCAGCGAGATGAGCCCGGGGCAGATCTGGAGCGCCTACATCCGCTACATCGGCGCGGGCGCCGTGCTGGCCGCCGGGTTGATCACCCTGGCCCGCACGCTGCCGACCATCGTCTCGTCCGCACGGGAGGGCCTCAAGGGCATCGGCGGCGGCGCCTCCGGCGTCCAGCGGCGGACGGAGCGGGACATGCCGATGACGGTCGTCATCGCGGGCTCCTTCCTGCTCGCGATTTTCCTGGCCGTCATGCCGGGCCTGCCCACGCAGGGCAACGTGCTGGCCGCCGTCCTCGTAATCGTCTTCGGGTTCTTCTTCGCCACCGTGTCGTCGCGCATCACCGGGCTCATCGGATCCTCGTCGAACCCGATCTCGGGCATGACGATCGCCACGCTGATCATCACGTGCATCATCTTCGTCGCGCTCGGCTGGACGGGTGACGCCTACGGCCCCATCGCGCTCTCGATCGGCGCCATCGTCTGCATCAACGCCGCCAACGCGGGCAACACGTCGCAGGACCTCAAGACCGGCTACATCGTCGGCGCGACGCCCATCTACCAGCAGTTCGGCCTCGTCATCGGCGTCGTGGCCTCCTCGTTCGTCATCGGATGGACCGTGCTCTACCTGCACGAGGTCTTCACGATCGGATCGGCCGCGGTCGCGGCGCCGCAGGCCACGCTGATGGCGACGCTCATCAAGGGCCTGCTCTCGCAGAACCTGCCCTGGGGGCTCGTCCTCGTCGGCATGTTCGTCGCCGTCACGCTGGAGCTCTGCGGCATCCAGTCACTCTCGTTTGCCGTCGGGGCCTACCTGCCCATCGCGACGACGGCGCCGATCTTTGCCGGGGGTCTCGTGCGGTGGTGGGTGGAGCGCCGGACGGGGCAGAAGAGCGACTCGGACCTGAGCGCGGGGACGCTCTTCAGCTCCGGGCTCATCGCCGGCGGGTCGCTGGCGGGGATCCTGTACGCGGTGCTCGTCGGCACGGGCTACATCGACGGGTTCACCGGCATCGGCGAGATCCTGCCGGCGCTGCACGGGGACGGCCTGCTCGGACAGTTCGCGGGCGGCCTGCTGTTCTTCTCCCTGGCCGTCATCCTGGTCCGTTACGCGCAGCGGCGGATGGACTGAACGGAGGCGTGAGCCCACGGATGGTGACGCGCGCGACAGTTGCCGTCATGGTGATGGCCGTGCTCGTCGCCCCCGGTACGGCGGCGCAGGATACGCCCGTGACCGTCGTGTTCCACGCGCCGGGCCAGGACGAGGCCGGCGTGCGGCTGACCACGCCGATCCGCCTGCAGTTCTCGGCGGACCTGGATGTGTCGACCATCGATGGACACGTGGTCCTCGGCTACGCCGTCGAGGACTCGCAGGCGCGCGGCGAGCCCGAGCCGCCGCCCGTGGCCTTCGAGACGGCCTACGACCCGGCGGACCGGGCGCTGACGATTCGCCCGGCGCAGCCCTGGCAGCGGTTCCGCGAAGTGCAGTTGACGCTCGGGAACGGCATCCGCAGCACCGATGGACGCGCGGCCGTACCGTTCCGCCTGTCGTTCATGACGGGAGGCAGTTGATCGCACGACCGGGGCCTGGCCTTCGGCGTTCGCCCGTCAGGGGACGATCCGGAAGCCGTAGGTCGCCGAGAGGCTGCCGACGGCCACCTCCAGCACGAACTCGCCCTGCGCGAGCGGCGCGAGGGTCGTGTCCGCCACGAGGTAGCGCTGGTCGCTCTCCTCGTCGGCACGCTCGGTGATGGCCACCGCCAGTTCGAGCGGCTGTCCTTCGCGCGTGAGGACGCGGCCCACGGCATTCACGGCGCCGCTGACCAGGATGGGGACCTCCACGCGCAGCCGCTCCGTGCGCCTGAAGCGCGGGTCGGCGGTCGCCTCGTACGCGAGACCCGTGGTCGGGCCCCGGCGCAGGGCGAGCGGCTCGGGCGAGATGGCCCCGCCGTCCGCATCCACCGTGGCGCTGGCCGAGGCACGCACGCTGCCCGTCCCGTTGATCGGATGCGCCTCCACGCGCACGGTGTAGCGCCCCGCGGGCAGGGCGTCGCCGCCCGGTCCTTCCACGAGCACGCTTCGCTGGCCCGCGGCCATCGCGTCCTCCCAACTGCGCGGCGGCTGGCTCCCGCCGGGCTCGACGGTGATGGTCACGGTGGCGCCGGCCTGCCACTGCGGCAGCTTGAGCGTCGCGCGGTCCAGTTCCACGACGGCGCGGATCCTGTCGTCGAGGCCCGACGCCTGGACGCGCATTGGGAGGTTGCCCCGCGCGGGCCCGATCGCGCCGAGCGCGCGCGTCACACCGGGAGGCGTTGCCGGACGTGTGCCCACGGCTGAGGTGATCACCCCGCCCGCGCGTGCTTCGGCTTCGGTGGGCGCGAGATACCCGGGCCGGCCGCGGACCTCGGCGCCCTCGTGCCTGACGCGGACGGTGATGCGCCGGAATCGCCCGTCGAGCTTCCGGTTCGTGGAGTAGTAGCTCAACAGGTAGTAGGAGCCCGTGTCGCGCAGGATACGCGTGAGCGCGCCCGCGGTGTCGTTGGTGTTGAGCACCCAGGCGCCATCGGTCTGCTCGGCCAGCTCGCGGAGGCCGGTCTGCCGCGCGTGCATGCGCGCCGCGTCCTCGGCCGGCATCAGCGGCGTGTACGCGCCCAGGGACTCGTCGAACGCCGCGAGCCCGCGCGGGTCCACGGGATAGAACGACACGTTGGCGCGGTTGGCCCGCTGCGCCAGCTCGCGCACCTCGTGCTCGTGGTCCACGTAGGCGAGCATCACCCGCTCGCGCTCGCACCAGTCCATGGACGTGCCGTTCCCGCGCCGGGGATCCGCCGCCGTCGTGACCTTGCCGTCGAAGCCCGCGCCGATCGGCGGAGGGCCAGCCGGCCCGCCGCCTCCGATCACCCGCGCGAGCCTGTCGTTCTGCCTGAAGCGCACCCAGCCGCTGGACAACAGGATCAGGAACTTGCGCTCGTCGCGCAGGTCGCCCAGGTAGCGGACCGTGCCGTCGAGCGACTCGAGCGTCTTCTTCTCCTGCCGGCGCTCGATCATCTCCCGGGCGATGCCGGTCCCATCGCCCACCTCCGGGTAGCACACGCGAATGTCCTCGTCCCGCGGATCGGACGACGTCATCCGGTCGCGCTCGCCCCACGTCCAACTGTCGCGCAGGAGCGCGTCGAGCCCCTGGCCGCGCCGCACGAGCGTGATGTTCTGCGGCGTCATCTCCGGCGTCATCAGGCCGACCAGATCGTTCGGCCCGATCACCTGATTCAGCATCGCCGCCACCGGCGCCGCGGACCGCGCCGAGCCGTCGAGGCCCACGTGCCACAGGTCGAGATAGAGGATGAAGACGCGCGCGGAGGGGTCCTGCGCCAACGCCTGCTGATCCCGCGTGTTCCCCGCCGTCACCGGCCCGTCGACAGCCGCCTGCCCGGCGGCGGGACCGCGCGCCTGGACGAGCTCGAAGTGCTCCACCGCCTGCGGCTGATCGTCCTCGAAGACCTCGAAGTCCTCGACCGTCAGGCCCGTGGCCGGCCGGCCGCCGATGTTGACGTACGCGTCCACGCGCACGAGGTTCGCGCCCGCGCGGAACTGCGGCAGCGGCACCTCGGGCTGCGTCGCCGACACGGTGACGACCGAGAGCACACCGGCGGCGAGCAGCAGACCTCGACGGGACATGTGGACTCCTCAGGCGCGCAGTGCCGGCGCCGCCGTCAACCGCCGCCAGATCCATCGCGCGACGAGCACGATGGCGACGAGGATGGCCACGCTGACTCCGAGCGCCAGCAGTGGGTACTTGAGCGTGATGAGCGCGAGGCCGAGCACGAACCCGTCGCCCAGGAGGCTGAGCGCCCAGTTCGAGAACGGCTCCGGGCTCGCGTTGGCGACGACGCGCGTGCCCGCCTTCGTGGCATGACTGCTGGCCGCAACGGCGCCGCCGACCAGGGCGACGATGCCCTCGAGGCCCGGCGAGGCCTCACCGAGCGCCGCCACGGCAATCAGCGCGCCGCCCACCGGGCGGATGAACGTGTGGACGGCATCCCAGATGGTGTCCACCCAGGGAATCTTGTCCGCCGCAAACTCCACCACGTACAGGGCCACGGCTCCGCCGATGACCCACGGGTTGTCGAAGGCCCGGAACTGCTCCGGCAGCACGACCCACTCGTAGCGCGCGGCCAGGCCGACGAGCGCGACTGTCGCGTAGAGATTGACGCCCGCCGCCAGCGAGAAGCCGAGCGTGCGTCCGAGGGTCACGAGCGCGTCCACCATTGGCAGAATGCAGACAAACCGCCCGGAATACAAGAGGCAGATTCCGCGACGCCGCGGCTGCCGGAGCCGTGGCGTTCGGCGCGCGATCGGCCGGCGCGCCGTCAGGCGCCCCGGTTCATCCGTCCGTGGCCGGCCGACCCTCGGCGAGCAGCGCCTCGATCCGTTCCCGGACGATCGCAATCAGCGCGTCACGCTGGGCCACGGTGTACCCGGCCGTGGGCACCGGCTCGCCGATGCGGACCGTCATCCTGACGGGCCGGATGATCGCGCTCCCCTTGCGCATGGCGTTCCGCCCCCCGGTGATGGCCACCGGCACGATCGGCGCCTGCGCCTTGATGGCCATGATGAAGCCGCCCTTCTTGAACGGCAGGAGGTGGTCTGTCCGGCTGCGCGTGCCTTCGGGGAAGATCAGGAACGAGTTGCCGCTCCGGATGGACGCCGCGGCCTTGTCGATGGCGGCGAGCGCCGCCTCCTTCTGGTCCCGCGACACCGGGATGAACCCGCCGGCCTCGATGACGATGCCCAGGATGGGGATGCGGCGGAGTTCCGCCTTGAAGAGGATGTGCAGCCGCCGGTGGAGCGCGCGGTAGAGCACCGGCGGATCGACGTTGCTCTGGTGGTTGGCGCAGAACACGACGGCCCGGTCCGCCGGCACGTGCTCCCGCCCGCGCACGGCATAGCGAATGCCCGCGCACCCGAGCGCCAGGGCAATGCCCGCGTGCCCGAGTTCGTACATCGCGCCCTTGAGCCTGAGGGGCACGCACACGACCAGCGCGAACAGGCCGGCCACCAGCAGGTACAGCGCGGTGACGACGTAGGTGAAGGCCGACCGGAGGGCCAGGATGACGGTGGACACGCCGGTCAGTGCGGCGGCGCCGGCGGCTTCACCTCGTACCCGGGCGGTGGCGTGGCCCCCATCAGGTGCGTGACGAAGTAGTCCCAGCGGCGGCGGACCATGTAGGGCTCGTTGCCGAACCCGTGGCCGCGGTTGGGGAACATGATCAGGTCGAAGTCCTTGTTCGCCTTGATGAGCTCGTTGACCACGAGCAGGGTGTTCGACGGCGGCACGTTGCTGTCCATCGTGCCGTGCGCCAGCAGGAGCTTGCCCCGGAGCTGGTGCGCGACGAGCTGGTTGGCCTGGTTGTCGTAGTTGGACCCGCCGCCCGCCTGGCTCTCGAGCAGCCCCTGCCACTTCTCGGCCCAGTCGTCCTCGTAGTTGCGGTTGTCGTGGTTGCCGGCCTGCGACACGCCGACCTTGAAGAACTCGGGATAGCGGAACATCGCCCCGGCCGTCGCAAAACCGCCGCCCGAGTGCCCGTAGATGCCGGCGCGGTCGATGTCGATCCACGGGAAGCGCGCGGCCAGCTCCTTCATCCCGGCCACCTGGTCGGGCAGCGTGTTGTCGCCCATGTTCCCGTAGTACGCCTCGTGGAACCGCTTGGATCGCCACGGCGTGCCCATCCCGTCGATCTGCACGACGACGAATCCCAGCTCGGCCAGCGCCTGCGTGTCCCCGCGCGAGGGCGAGAACTGCCGGCTGCCGACGCTCCCCGTCTGCGGGCCGGGATAGATCTGGTTGATGATCGGATACCGCCGCGACGCGTCGAAGCGTGTGGGGCGGTACAGCAGGCCGTAGAGGTCCGTGACCCCGTCGCGTGCCTTCACCGTGATGCGCATCGGCGGCTGCCACCCGATCGCGGTCAACCGGGAGATGTCCGCCTGCTCCAGCGCCAGCACCTCCGCGCCCGTCATGTCGCGCACCACCGACACGGGCGGCGTGTCCGGCGTCGCCCGCGTGTCCACGAACACCGATCCGTCCGCCGCCAGCGACACGTCGTGGTCCGCGTCCTCGGGCGTCAGGAGGGTCAGGCCCTGCCCGTCCATGCCGATGCGGTAGAAGTGCCGGAAGTAGGGATCGCGCCCCGCCTCCTTCCCCACCGCGACGAAGTAGAGCGTCCGCGCCGTCTCGTCCACGCGGAGGAGCTGCGTCACGTTCCCCTCACCCGTGGTGATCTGCCGCGTCTGCTGCCCCGTGGCCAGGTCGTAGAGGTAGAGCTGCCCCCAGTCGTCGCGCTGCGAAAACCAGATGACCTCGTTCGACGCCGGCAGGTACCGCCAGTTGGCGCGGCCGTTGCCGGACTCGAAGAACGTCCCGACGAGCTCGTGCATCACGTCGCGGATCTCACCGGTCTCGACGTTCGCCACGCGCAGCTCCGCGAGCTTGTGATCGCGCGAGGAGGACACGAACGCCAGCGCGCGTCCGTCCGGCGCCCACTGCACGTCGACCCAATCCCCGCCGCAGATCACATCGTCGCAGAGCGTGGAGCGGTGCTGGTCGGGCGGCATCTTGAAGCGCACCACCGTCCGCGCCTCCACGTCGATGACCACGCGCTGGATGGTGGTGACGACCTTGTCGCCGGGCAGCGGGTACTTCCACGCGTCCAGCCGCGGGCGCCCGACGCCCGTGCTGAGGAGGTACATCTCGCCGACGCCCCGCTGGTCCTGCTGGAACGTGGCGACCCTGCGCGAGTCCGGCGACCACTTGACCACGGGCCTGTCGCTGTAGCGCCAGCCGGCGTTGTCCGTGGCGTAGCCGAAGTCCTCCACGCCGTCGGTCGTCAGCGCCGTCTCGCGTCCCGTGGCGATGTCACGCACCCACAGGTTCCAGTCGCGGATGAACACGGCGCGCTTCCCGTCCGGCGAGATCGATTCCGGCGTGGGTGCCGGGACGTCCTGCGCGGTGCAGGCCGTGCCCTCGACGTCGCATGTGTAGCGGCGGTCACCGACGTTGAACGACACCTGCCGGGCATCGGCGGAGAGATCGATGGTCTGGAACGGCAGCCGCTCGCGCTCCCACGTGCGGCCCGCGGCCGTCGAGAGCGCCTCGGCCATGCGGGCGTGATCGAACGCGGGCGCCCGTCCCGGCCCGGACGGGTCCACGAGCACGAACTCCGGACCGGCCTCGCGCAGCGTGCGGTACCAGAAGCGGCCGTCGGGCAGCCAGTTGGCGCGGACGCCGGCGCCCAGCACCAGGGGCGTCGTGTTGTACGGCATGAAGCCTTCGGCGCGCTGATAGTCCTCGACCGACACCTGTGGCACGGCCGTCTGGGCCGCCGCCGGCACGGTCCACAGCAGTGCCGCCGCCGCGGCCAGTCGCACGCATCTCGTCACAGGGAGTCCCTCCACGCCGAACGATGATACCCAAAGCCGTACGCAAAACGGGCCAGCGAACGTGTGCACGCTCGCCGGCCCGTGAACGTCAGACCTGGACGGTGGGAGGCCGTCAGCTCGCGCGGGCCTGCTTGGTGGCGGTGACGCGGGCAGCCGCGGCCTTGGCGGGCGTGGCCTTCGCCGCCGCCTTGACGGGCGCCGGCTTGGCTGTCGCACGCGCCTGGGCGCGCTGCGTGGCGCGCGCCTTCATGACGAAGCACTTCTCCAGCGCCTGGGTGACGCGCTCCTCGACGACCGCCGCGGTCAGGCACATCACCTCGGAGATCTCCGAGACGATGAGCGCCTTGGCGCGATCGAGCATGCGCTTCTCGCGGAAGGAGAGGCTCTTGGACTTGGCCAGGAACGTCAGGCTCTTGAGGACGTCCGCCATGTCGTAGATGGAGCCGGTGCGCATCTTGTCCGAGTTGTCCTTGAACCGGCCCTTCCAGTTCTGGTGGTTGTCGATCTTGCCGTCGCCGAGCAGGCTGAACAGGCGTTCGACTTCCTCATCGGTAATCGCGCGGCGCAGGCCGACGTTGTCCACGTTGGCGACCGGCACGAGCACCGTCGTCTCGTTGGAGATGATGCGCAGGTGGAAAAATCCAGTGGTCGTCCCGAGAATGGTCTTCTCTTCGACCTTCTCGACGACGCCCAGTCCATGATTGGGGTAGATGACCTTGTCACCGATCTGAAATGACACGTGACCCTCGTTTCGACGCGTGGTTGGCAGGGATCGGGGTGCCCGAAAGGCAAGTTCAGTATAGCCGAGCACGCACCGAAAATCAACGGAAAAGCCCGAAAAATCGCGCTTTTCGCGGATCGGCACCCGGCCCGTCCGCCTGTCGCTCCGGGGCCCGCCGCCACGATGACGGCGGACGTCCGGCGGCGGCCCTTCCGGGGGTAAACTGGCTCGGAATGAACCGGATTCCCGCCGCTTTGCTCATCGCGACACTCCTCGCCAGCTCATCCGTAACGGGGCTGGTCCTCCTGGCTGATACGCCCGCCCCGGCCGCCGAGCCGGCCCCGCAGCAGCCAGCTCAGCCGACCCAGCCAGCCCAGCCGGCCCCCCGGCGCCCCGACGCCCCCCAACTGGCCCCCTACGTCCCGACCCCGCAGGAGGTCGTGGACCGGATGCTCCTCCTGGCCGGCGTGGGCAAGGACGATGTGGTGCTGGACCTGGGGTGCGGAGACGGCCGGATTCCCATCACGGCAGCGAAGACCTACGGCGCCCGGGGCATCGGCGTGGACATCGACCCGGTCCTCATCGCCGAGGCCAACGCCAACGCCGCCGCGGCGGGCGTCAGCCACCTGGTCACGTTCCGCCTCCAGGATGCGATGACGACCGACCTGTCGCAGGCGACCGTCGTCACGCTCTACCTGCTCTCCTCCTCCAACCTGAAGCTCCGGCCCAAGCTGACCGGGGAACTCAAGCCGGGCTCCCGCATCGTGGCGCACAACTTTGCGCTGGGCGACTGGGAGGCGGAGAAGGTGGAAACGGTGACCGACCACGAGGGACGGCGCCGGACCCTCTACCGATGGACGACGGACGGGAAGGTACGGCAGTAGTGGACTACGAGAAGCTGGGTCTCTTCTATCTCGGCCGGGAGGTCGACGCGGACACGCACGCGCCCACGCCCGCGCCAATCCTCTACGACTCCTCCGACCTCGTCACCCACGGCGTCATCGTCGGGATGACCGGCAGCGGCAAGACGGGGCTCGGCATCGGCCTGATGGAGGAAGCGGCCATCGACGGGATTCCCGTGCTGGCCGTGGACCCCAAGGGCGACCTTGCGAACATCCTGCTGACGTTCCCCGGCTTGTCCGCGCCCGAGTTCGCGCCGTGGGTGAACCCGGACGAGGCACGGCGGGCGGAGCAGACCACGGACGCGTTTGCGGCCGCCGAAGCCGCACGGTGGAAACAGGGGCTGGCCGACTGGGACCAGGACGGCGCGCGCATCGCGCGGCTGAGGAACGCGGCGGAGTTTGCCGTCTACACGCCCGGCAGCGCATCGGGACGGCCGCTCTCCATCGTCAAGTCCCTGGCGGCACCGGCGCCGGAGGTGCTGGCGGACCCCGACCTGCTGGGCGACCGCGTCGCCACCGCGGCCACGAGCGTCCTGACGCTCGCGGGCATCGACGCCGAGCCGCTCCGGAGCCGCGAGCACGTCCTGGTGTCCACGCTCTTTGCCGAGGCCTGGAAGGCCGGGCGCGACCTGGACCTGGCGGGGCTCATCGGCGCCGTGCAGAGCCCGCCGCTCACGAAGGTGGGGGTGCTGGACCTCGAATCGTTCTACCCGTCGAAGGATCGGTTCGGGTTGGCCATGCAGCTCAACCAGCTCCTGGCGGCGCCGGACTTCGCCGCGTGGCTGGAGGGCGAGGCGCTCGACATCGGGCGGCTCCTCTACACCGCGGAGGGCCGTCCGCGCGTGGCGGTCATCTCCATCGCGCACCTGAACGATCACGAGCGCATGTTCTTCGTCTCGCTGCTGCTGAACGAGCTGGTGGCGTGGATGCGGGCCCAGCGCGGCACATCGAGCCTGCGCGCGCTCGTGTACTTCGACGAGATTGCGGGCTTCCTGCCGCCCGTCAGTAACCCGCCGTCCAAGCGGCCGCTCCTGACGCTGCTCAAGCAGGCGCGGGCGTTCGGCGTCGGCCTGGCGGTGGCGACGCAGAACCCCGTGGACCTGGACTACAAGGCACTCAGCAACTGCGGCACCTGGATGCTCGGCCGCCTGCAGACGGAGCGGGACAAGGCCCGCGTGCTGGACGGACTGGAGGGCGCCGCCGGCGGGACCGGCTTCGATCGCGCCACGCTGGACAGGCTGCTCTCCTCGCTGGGCAAGCGGACCTTCCTGCTGCACAACGTCCACGAGAAGCAGCCCGTGCTCTTCCAGACGCGATGGACGATGTCCTACCTGCGAGGCCCGCTTGGGCGCGAGGAAATGCGCCGGCTGATTGACGGGAAGGTGCGGGGAGGTTCTGGGGAGGTTCGGGGAGGTTCTGGGGAGGTTCGGGGAGGTTCTGGGGAGGTGCGGGGAGGTTCTGGGGAGGTGCGGGAAGGTGCGGGGAAGGTTCGGGGAGGTGCGGGGGAGGTTCGGGAAGGTTCGGGGGAGGTGCGGGAGGGTTCGGGGAAGGTGCCGGAAGGTGTGGGGGAGGTGCAGGAAGGTGCGCCGGAGGTGCGGGAAGGTGCCCCGGAGGTGCCGGTAGGTGCGCCGGAGGTGCCGGC
>CAZUGF010000018.1:38437-53161 GCA_964619705.1 uncultured Bifidobacteriaceae bacterium | reverse complement strand
CTCATCTCTCTGTGGCTCTGTGTCTCGGTGTCCCGTTATCGTCCGTGGACAGGCACGCGGCGCGATCCGCATCAGGGCTGTGGACGGGCACGCGCCGGCGGCAACGCTTCAACCGATCTACACTGACCCCTGGGTGGAAACCAACCTGGAGCCGCCGGCCAGGCACTGGCGGGTGTGCGTCACTCGGGACGAGGGCCCGCACGGCCCGCTCACCGCAGCCCTCCGTGACTACGGGTTCACCCCCGTCAGTTGCCCCGTCCTCGTCGAGGGTGAGCCGGGCGATCCGGACGCGCTCCGCCGCGCTGCGGCGCACCTCGATCGCTACGACTGGCTCGTCTGCGCCAGCGCGCGCGCCGTACGGGCGATCGCCGGTGCGCGCACGGCACCATGGCCGGCCTCCGTCCGCACCGCGGCCGTCGGCCGACGCACGGCCGCGGCCCTGATTGAGGCGGGCGCCGGGACCCCGCCCGTCGTCGCCGATGCGGACGGCGCCGACGGGCTCCTGGACGCGCTGACGCGCGGCCACCCGTGGACCGGCAGGCGTGTGCTCCTGCCCACGACGCCGGGCGGCCGGCACACCCTCATCGACGGCCTGCGATCCGCCGGCGCCGTGGTGGACGTCGTGGAGGCCTACCGCATGCACCCGCGCAATCCGCACGACATCGCCACCGACTGGACCGCCGCCGCACCAGATGCCGTCATCGTCGGCAGCCCTCGCGCCGCGAGCCTGCTGGCCGCCGCCGTCGGCCCCGGCGCGATCGGACGGCTGGAGGTGGTGCTGGCCATCGGCGCGTCGACCACCGAGGCGCTCCAGGCGCTCGGCATCGACGCCGCCGCGCCTGCCACCGCCGACTTCCGCGCCGCCGTCCGGACACTGGCCGGCCTTCACGACCGGGTGCAGCCGGCATGAGCTTCCCGCAGTTCGCCGAGACCTTCGACCGCGTCTTCGTCGAGTGCAGCGCGCTCGGGTTCCAGTCCGTCCTCACCAGCATCCTGGCCATCACCTGTTACGTGCTGTGGCAGCGCCAGCGCGGCGCGCACTTCCTGACGTGGTCCGCCGCCTGGGCCGTCTACGTCGTCCGCCTCGCCTGCATGTCGGCGTTCATCGTCCGGCGTGATTTCTTCTGGCTGTTCCTGCACCAGGCCGCCACGGGCATCAGCGCCCTGCTCCTGCTTGCCGCCGCCCTGCAGCTCTCGCGCGGGTTCGTGCTGCGTCCCGTCCACGCGCTCGCCGTGCCGCTGGCCATCGGCTGGGCCTGGGTCACCATCTACGGGATCGACAGCATGCTCGTCGCCGGCATCAGCGCCACCGTGCTCCTGGCGTCGGTGACCATCTGGACCGGGATCGTGTTCTGGCAGGGCCGCGACCGCGTCTCCAGCGGCGCCGCGCACCTGCTCGCCGGCGCGTTCGTGCTCTGGGGCCTCCACCACCTGGACTACCCCCTGCTCCGCGGGTTCGGCGTCGCGGTGCTCTACGGCGTCTTCGCCGACGTGCTGTTCCTCTTCGCCATCGGCCTCGGGCTCCTCTTCCTCCTGCTCGGCAACGAGCGGCAGCGCCTCAAGGCGCGCACGACCGAGCTCGAGCAGCTCACGCGCCTCATGCTCCGCGTCCAGGAAGATGAACGCCGGCGCATCGCGCGCGAGCTCCACGACGAGTTCGGCCAGGTCCTGACGGCGGTCAAGATCGAGCTGGAGCTGGACGGCCGACAGCAGGCCGGCGCACTGGTCGGGCGGGCGCTGTCCCAGGTCCGCGACCTCAGCAACCTGCTCCGCCCCACTGCCCTGGACGATCTCGGCCTCGTCGCCGCGCTCCGCGCGCTGGCCGCGGACTTCTCCGCGCGCACGCGCATTACCGTCTCGCTCGAACCCGATGGCGCCAGCCGGCCCCTCAACCCGGACGTCGAGGTGCTCGTCTACCGCGTGGTGCAGGAGGGCCTGACCAACGTGGCACGCCACGCGCGCGCGTCCGACGTGTGGGTCCGCATCACGAGCGACGCAACGTCGCTGCGGCTCGTGATCGAGGACAACGGCCGCGGCGCCGCCAACGGCGCCAGCCCGCACCTCGGCTGGCTGGGGATGCGCGAGCGCGTCACGGCCCTCGGCGGGCGGCTCTCGATCGGCACGGCCGAAGGACGCGGCGTCCGGCTGGACGCGCAGATTCCCCTCGCGGAGGCGCCCTGATGCCGCCGCGCATCCGTGTGCTGCTGGCCGACGACCACACGCTGGTCCGGACCGGTATCCGCCGCATCCTCGAAGGCAACCCGGGCATGGAGGTCGTCGCGGAAGCCGCGGACGGCCCGGCCGCCCTGGCCATCGCCACCGAGGTGGACGCGGACGTGCTCGTGCTGGACCTGAAGATGCCCGGCTCGGACGGCGTCGAGGTCCTGCGCGCGGTCAAGGAGGCCCGGCCCGGCCTCAAGGTCATCATCCTGACCATGCACGATGGGCGGGAGTACGTGGCACGGGCGGTCAGAGGCGGCGCCGACGCGTACCTGCTCAAGGACTCCGCCGTGCAGGACCTGGTCGCCGCGGTGGAAGCGGTCGCGGCGGGCGGCTCCTACTTCAGCCCCGCGGTCCAGACGCAACTCGCGGACCTCCTCCGCGGGGAAGGAAACGAGCCCGCGCGGGTGCAGGTCCTGACGGATCGCGAACGGGAAGTCCTCGGGTGGCTGGCTCGCGGTCTGTCGAGCCGGGAAGTGGCGCTGGAGCTCGACATCAGCGTCCGGACGGTCGAGTCCCATCGGGCCAACCTGATGCAGAAGCTCGGCGTCAAGTCGGTGGCGTTATTGATTCAGGTGGCCATCCGCGAGGGCATCCTCGAACCGCCCGTCTCTCCGTAGTTGTACGGATACGCGATCCGTACTGATCCGACTTGTTACTTCGTCCCCCTCCACCTACTCTCTATTGTGTGGTCAATCTCGGCGCGGTCACTTCAGTCGGTCTGGCCTCGCTCCGCGCAATTACTCTCAATTTTCGCCACGCGGGTCTCGAGGCGCTCTCCAGGACGGCGGCCACGGCCGACGCCGCGCTGAACCTGCATCGCACGCTCTCCGCGCAGCACATCGCGTCGCTCGTCCTCGCCACCTGCAATCGCACGGAGCTCTACTGGCAGAGCCGCGGCCCGGCCGACGATGCCATGGCGGCGGCGGCGTTCAGGGACGTGACCGGCGGACCGGTACGCGAGGACGGGTCCCCCGCCCATGTGTCCCTCACCGGCGAGGATGCGGCCCTCCACCTCTTCCGCGTGTGCTGCGGGCTGGAATCGCTCGTCATTGGTGAGGCCGAGATTCTGGGCCAGGTCCGGAGCGCCATCGACACCTGTACCGGTGCGGGCCCGTTCCTGACCGGCGTGGCCGTGGCCGCCCTCCGCACGGGCCGCTTCGCGCGCGCGGAGACGTCGATTGCCGTCGGGGCTCTGTCGGTGGCGTCCGCGGCCGTCCAGCTCCTGGCCGGCAAGGTGGACGTCCAGACGGCGCGCGTGCTGGTGGTGGGCGCCGGCGAAACGGGATTCAAGACGGCCCGCCATCTCCGCGCACGGGGCATGGCACACCTGGTCATCGCCAACCGCACGCTGGCCCGGGCCGAGGCCGCTGCGGCCGCGCTGGGCGCGGAGGCCGTGGGGCTGGAGTCGGTGGCGGACCATGCCGCGTCCGCGGATGCGATTGTCTGCGCGGCAGGCGGCGAGGACTATCTCCTCACGCACGCCGACCTGAAGCGCGCCGCCGTGGCACGCTGCGGGCGTCCACAGGTGGTCGTGGACCTCAGCATGCCGCCGGCCGTCGAGCCGGGCGAGGTGCCGGGGCTGACGCGCGTGGACCTGCAGTCCATCGAGGGGCACGTGGACACGCGGCGGCAGCGCCGCATGGCCGAGATCCCCGCCGTGGAAGCCGTGATCGCGCGCGAGCACGACCGGCTGCGCATCTGGGCCGACCGCCGGCACGCCAGGTCAGTCATCTCCGGCCGCGTCGAGCGCCCGCTCGAGGCGTCGCCATGTCCGTAGTCCGGCTGGGCACGCGCGCCAGCGCGCTGGCCAGGTGGCAGTCCACCTTCATCGCCTCGCGGCTCACGGCTGCCGACCCCGGCCTCCACATCGAGATCGTCGACATCGTGTCCACGGGCGACCGGGTCACGGACATCCCGCTGTCCGAGGTGGAAGGCACGGGCTTCTTCACCGCCGCCCTGGAGCAGGCGCTCCTCAATGGCGAGGTGGACGTCGCCGTCCACAGCTACAAGGACCTGCCGGTCAGCCCGACCAGCGGGCTGGTCGTGGCAGCGGTCCCCGCACGCGGTCCCATTGCCGACGCGCTTTGCGCGCGCGATGGCCTGACGCTCGAACAACTGCCCGGCGGTGCGAGCATCGGCACCTGCAGCGCGCGGCGCACGGCCCAGATCCGTGCGCTCCGGCAGGATCTCGATATCCGCGTGCTCCGCGGCAACGTGCCGACACGGCTCGAGCGCATTGCCACCGGCGACCTGGACGCCATCGTCCTGGCGGAGGCCGGCCTGGCGCGGCTTGGGCTCGATGCCGCCATCACGCAGGTCTTCACGCCCGAACAGGTGCTGCCCGCGCCCGCCCAGGGCGCGCTGGCCGTACAGTGCCGCGCGGCCGACACGGCGCTCCGTGCCCGTCTCGCGACGCTGGAGGACGCCCCCACGCGCCGCGCGGTGGACGCCGAGCGTACGCTGCTGCACGCGCTGGGTGGCGGATGCTCGGTCCCGGTGGGCGCGCTGGCGGAGTGCGAAGGCGCCGCGCTGGCGCTGACCGCGGGTGTGTTTGCGCTGCAGGGTACGCGCGCGCTGCGCGTACACGAGCACGGCGACGATCCGATCGCCCTGGGTGAGGCCGTTGCCGCGCGCCTGCTCGGCATGGGTGCCGGCGAGGTCCTGGCCGCCTTCGACAAGGCGCCCCGCCTGGATGTCCCCCTCTCCGCCGGGAGCACGCGATGAGCTTTCCACACCAGCGCGGCCGCCGCCTGCGCCGGACGCCGGCACTCCGCGCCATGGCACGCGAGACGCACATCACGGCCGCCGGCCTGGTGGCGCCGCTCTTCGTCTGCACCGGCCGCGGCATCCGGGAGCCGATCCCGTCGATGCCGGGACACGCGCGCCTCTCGCCGGAGCTTGCCGCACAGGAAGCCGCGGAACTGGCGGCACTCGGGGTGGGATCGGTGCTGCTCTTCGGCATCCCCGCCAGCAAGGACGCGGAGGGGACCGGCGCGTGGGATCCCGATGGCCCGGTGCCCCAGGCCATCCGCCGCATCAAGCAGGAGACACCGGACCTGACGGTCTGGGCGGACGTGTGCCTCTGCGAGTACACGGATCACGGGCACTGCGGCGTCCTCGATCACGGCAGCGTGGACAACGATCGCACGCTGCCCCTCCTGTCGCAGGCCTCGGTCGCCTACGCCGCCGCCGGCGCCGATGTCATCGCCCCGTCGGACATGATGGACGGCCGCGTCGCGGCCATCCGCGACGCGCTCGACGATGAGGGACTGCAGCAGGCGGTCATCGTGTCGTACGCGGCCAAGTACGCCTCCGCGTTCTACGGGCCGTTCCGCGATGCGGCCGGCTCCACGCCGCGGACCGGGGACCGCCGCGGGTACCAGATGGATCCGCCGAACGTCCGCGAAGCCATCCGCGAGGCGCGCGCGGACGTGGACGAGGGCGCGGACATCGTGATGGTCAAGCCGGGCCTGCCCTACCTGGACGTCATCCGGGCCATTCGCGAGCACGTGGACGTCCCCGTCGCCGCCTACCAGGTCTCCGGCGAGTTCGCCATGCTCCACGCCGCCGCCGAGCGCGGCTGGATCGACCTGCCGCGCGCCATGGCGGAAACGTCCATCGCCATCCGGCGCGCCGGCGCGGACCTGCTCATCACCTACTTCGCGCGCGAGTTGGCGGGTGCGCTCCGCGAGACGCCGCCGGCCGTGCGCCACGTGGAGGCTGCACCGTGAGCACCACCGTCCCGACCGACACCGCCGCCTGGATCGACCGGGCCGCCCGCGTCACGCCCGGCGGCGTGCACTCGCCCGTCCGCGCGTTTGCCGCCGTCGGCACCGATCCCCTGGCGATCGTCGAGGCGCGCGGCGCGCGCGTGCGTGACGTCAGCGGCCGCTGGTTCATCGACTACATCGGCGCGTGGGGCCCGGCGCTCCTCGGGCACGCACACCCCGCCGTGGAACAGGCGGTCGTCGACGCGGCCCGCCGCGGGCTCGTGTTCGGCCTGGCCTCCCCGCCCGAGATCGACCTGGCGGAGCGCATCACCGCGCGCGTGCCCGGCTGCGAGATGATCCGCTTCGTCGTGACCGGCACGGAAGCCACGATGAGCGCGGTTCGCGTCGCACGCGCGGCCACGGGGCGGCGGGCCGTCGTGAAGTTCGCGGGTGCGTACCACGGACACGCCGACATGTTCCTCGTCAGTGCCGGATCCGGCGCCGCCACGCTGAGCCTGCCGGACTCGCCCGGTGTGACGCCGGGCGCCGTGCAGGACACGCTCGTGGCGCGCTTCAACGATCTCGACAGCGTGGATGCCGCGTTCGCCGGCGCCGACGCCGGTGTGGCTGCCGTCATCGTCGAGCCCGTCGTCGGCAACATGGGCTGCGTGCCGCCGGTGGAGGGGTTTCTGCAGGGGCTTCGCGAGCGGTGTACCGCGCACGGCGCGGTGCTCATCTTCGACGAGGTGATGACCGGCTTCCGCGTGGCACGCGGCGGCGCGGCGGAGCGCTACGGCGTGACGCCGGACATGGTGACGCTGGGGAAGATTGCCGGCGGCGGCGTGCCGCTCGCGGCCTTCGGCGGCCGGCGGTCGCTCATGGAACAGGTGGCGCCCGCGGGGCCCGTCTACCAGGCCGGCACCTACGCCGCCCATCCGCTTGCCATTGCCGCGGGCCTCGCGACGTTCGACGCGATCGACGCCGTGCCGGACCTCTACGACACGCTCGAGCAGCACGGTGCGCGGCTCGAGGCGGGACTCCGCGCCGCGGCGCGCGAGGCCGGCGTGGCGGTGTCCGTCCAGCGCGTCGGCTCGATGTGGACGGTGTTCTTTTCCGACGGCGAGGTCCGCGCGTGGGATGCAGCTGCCGGCGTCGACCGTGACGCGCACGCGCGGTTCTTCCGCGCCATGCTCGCGCGGGACGTGCTCCTGCCGCCCTCGGCGTTCGAGTCGGCGTTCCTGTCCATGGCGCACGATGCGTCCATCATCGACCGGACCATCGAGGCCGCGCGGGCGGCGTTCCAGGAGGCACGGGCATGAACGATCGCTTTCTGCGGGCGTGCCGCCGGGAGGCCGTGGACCGGACACCGTTGTGGGTGATGCGCCAGGCGGGACGCTACCTGCCGGAGTACCGCGCGCTCCGCCAGAAGGTGGACTTCCTGACGCTGTGCAGGACGCCGGACCTGGCGGTGGAAGCCTCACTGCAGCCGCTCCGCCGGTTCCCGTTCGACGCCGCCATCATCTTCTCCGACATCATCCTGCCGCTCGAGGCGCTGGGCTGCCGGATGACGTTCGATCCCGGCCCGAAGATCGCGGAGCCCGTGCGCACGCGGGCGCAGGTGGAGGCACTCCAGGCGAGGCCGGCGGCCGAGACCGTGCCCTTTGTCGCGGAGGCGATCGGCCTGCTCCGGCGGGAACTGAATGGACGGACGCCGGTCATCGGCTTCTGCGGCGCGCCGTTCACGCTGGCCGCCTATCTCGTGCAGGGCGAAGGCAAGGAAGGCTTCGGCGCCGTCAAGGCGATGCTGTTCCGGGAGCCGGCCACGCTGGAACTGCTGCTCGACAGGCTCGCGACGGCCATGATCGACTACCTGCGCCTGCAGATCGCCGCCGGCGCGCAGGCCGTCCAGATCTTCGACTCGTGGGCCGGCATCCTCGGGCCGGCGGACTACGCGCGCGTGGCGCTGCCCGCCGTCCGGCGGATCGTGCAGGGCCTGGCCGGCAGCGGCGTGCCGGTCATCTACTTCGTCAACGGCGGCCCGCACCTGCTCGAACTGGCCGCCTCCGCCGGCGCGGACGTGCTCGGCCTCTGCTGGCGCACGCCGCTCGACATCGCCGCCGCGCGCGTCGGGCCGGACGTCGCCCTCCAGGGCAACCTCGATCCGCACGCGCTGTTCGCGCCGCCGGACGAGGTGCGCCGCCACGCGGAGACCGTACTGGCACAGGCCGCCGGCCGGCCCGGCCACATCATGAACCTCGGGCACGGCATCCTGCCGGACACACCGATCGCGAGCGTGGACGCGCTCGTGCGTGCCGTGCACGAAGGAGCGTGGAGGGACGCGCAGCCCGCGTCTGGCGCATGTACGACCTGACGCCGTCCGTCTCGCCGGAGCTCCTCGCGCGGTACGACAGGCCCGGCCCGCGCTACACCTCCTATCCGACGGCGATCGAGTTCCACGAGGGCGTGGAGCACGATGCCTACGCCGCCAGCCTCGCGCGGGCGGATGCCGCGGCCGGCGAGCCGCTCTCCGCCTACGTCCACCTCCCGTTCTGCGAGGAGCGCTGCTCCTACTGCGGCTGCAACGTGGTCATCACGCGCCACCGCGGCGTGGCAGACCGGTACCTGGACGCGCTGGACAGCGAGATCGATCTGCTGGCCGCGCACCTGCCGCACCGGCGGACCGTGTCGCAGCTCCACTGGGGCGGCGGTACGCCCACCTATCACTCCGCCGCGCAACTGGCGCGCGTCTTCGAGGGGCTGGCCCGGCACTTCACGTTTGCGCCGCGCGCGGAGATCGGTGTCGAGATCGACCCGCGCGTCACTTCCGTGGAACAGCTCGCCACGCTTGCCGGCCTCGGGTTCAACCGGCTCTCGATGGGCGTCCAGGACTTCACGCCGGAAGTGCAGGCGGCCGTCAATCGTATCCAGAGCTACGAGTCGACGCGCGAACTCTTCGACCACGCCCGGACTCTCGGCTTCCCCTCCATCAACATCGATCTCATCTACGGCCTGCCCTACCAGACCGTGCCCGGCTTCTCCCGCACGCTGGAGCAGGTGCTGACGCTCCGCCCCGATCGCGTGGCCGTCTACTCGTTCGCGTTCGTGCCGTGGATCCGCGCCCACATGAAGCACCTGCCGGCGGCCTCGCTGCCGGATGCGGCGCTCAAGCTGGAGCTCCTCGCCCTCGCCCGGGCGGCATTCGTCGGCGCGGGATACCGGCAGATCGGGATGGACCACTTCGCGCTGCCCGAGGACGAGCTCGCGCGCGCACTGGACGACCGATCGCTCCACCGCAACTTCATGGGCTACACCGTGCAGTCCGCGCGCGACATGGTCGCGCTCGGCGTGTCCGGCATCGGCGACGTGCAGGGCACCTTCGTCCAGAACACCAAGAAGCTCCCGATCTACTACGAGGCCGTCGAGGCCGGCCGATTCCCCATCGAGCGCGGGTACGCCCTGGACGCGGACGACAAGATCCGGCGGCACGTCATCACGGAACTGATGTGCAACGGACACCTCGACATCCCGGAGGTCGAACGCCGGTTTGCCATCGGCTTCGACCGGTACTTCGCCGACGAGCTGTCGGAGCTGCGCGCGCCGCACGCGGCGGAGGCCGACGGGCTGATCACGATTTCGCCGGACGCGATCGACGTGACGCCGACCGGCCGCATGTTCGTCCGGAACGTGTGCATGGTGTTCGACCGGTACCTGCGGGCGCGGACCCAGGGCACGACGCCCGTCTTCAGCCGCACCGTATGACGACGCCCCGCGTGGTCATCATCGGCGGCGGGATCACCGGCCTGGCCGCCGCCTTCACGCTGCACGCGGAAGCGAACCGGCGGCGGGCGCCCCTTTCGCTGACGCTGCTCGAGGCATCGGCCTCCGCGGGCGGCCACGCCACGACCGCGCACGTGGACGGGTGTGTGATCGAAGCCGGACCGAACGGGTTCCTGTCACGGGAACCGGAGACGCTGGCCCTGATCGAGGAGGCCGGGCTCACGCCGCGCCTGGTGGAGGCCAAGCCCGAGTCGCGCCGCCGCTTCATCCTGCACCGCGGCCGCCTCCGCCTCGTGCCGACGTCGCCCGTTTCGCTTGTCACGTCCGACGCGCTCTCCTGGCGCGGCAAGCTCCGCCTCCTGGGCGAGCCGCTGGCGCCGGCCGCGCCGCTGGGCGTGGAGGAGACGGTGCACCAGTTCGCGAGCCGCCGGCTCGGACGCGAGGCGGCGGACACGCTCGTCGATGCCGCCGTTGCCGGCATCTCCGCCGGGAACAGCCGTGCCCTCTCCGCGCCGGCGCAGTTCCCGTCGCTGATCGACATGGAGCGCGAACACGGCGGCCTGCTGCGCGCGATGCTGGCCCGCCGCGGACGGAAGGCGGACGGCGCCGGACCGCCTCGCCTCCTCAGTTTCGATCGCGGGCTCGGCGTGCTCACCAGCACGCTGGCCGCCGCGCTCGGCTCGTCCGTCCGCACGCGCGCCACCGTGCGGTCCATCGACCAGATCGGCACGGGTTGGCGGATTGCGGTGAATGACGACGACGCCGTCGACGCCGATCGCGTGATCGTCGCCGCTCCCGCTCCAGCGGCCGCCCGCATGCTCCACTCGCTCGACGGGCGCGTGGCCGCCACGCTCGGTGAGATCCCGTACGCGGGGTTGACGGTGGTGGCCCTCGCGTATGCGGCGGCGGACGTGCCGAGGCCTCTCGACGGCTACGGCTATCTCGTCACCGCCGCCGAGGCCATGGCCACGCTGGGCGTGGTCTGGGAGTCCTCGCTGTTTCCGGGACGGACACCGGAGGGCACCGCGCTCTTCCGCGTGTTCCTCGGCGGGTCCCGCCGGCCCGAGGTGGCCGAGATGGACACGGCGCGCGTCACGGAGATCGCGCGCACCGAACTGGAGCGGGTCATGGGCATGCGCGCCCGGCCGGCGCAGGTGCAGGTCACGCCGTGGCCGCGTGCGATCGCGCAGTACACGATCGGCCATCAGGCGCGCCGGGATGCGATCCGCGCGCAACTCGCCGCGTACCCCGGCATCGACGTCTGCGGGACGGCGTACGACGGCGTCTCCTTCAACGATGCGATCGTGAGCGGCCGTCGTGCCGCGCGGGCCGCCGGAGCCGCCTTGTGGGCTGTCCCCGCAGACCACGCCGCAGCGCCGGCCTCGGCCGGGGCCGCGTGATGATGCCGGCTCGACACGTCGTGCTCGTGACCTACGGCGAGCCGGTGACGCCCGCCTTCCTCGATCAGCTCGCCTACTCCTGGCGCATCCTCCTCGGCCTCACGCGCACGGTGGCGCCCATCCCGGCCCCCCTCGTTCCGGTCATCGCCGTGTCGCGCGCCGTCGCGCGCACGCGTTCGTGGACCGCCTACGACTACCGATCGCCCCTGGAACCGCTGACGCGTGCGCAGGCGCGGCTGCTGGCCGATGCGCTCCAGGCGGCGGCCCCCGGCCACCGATGGGTGGTACACGTCGCCTACGAGTTCCGCCGCCCGCTGCTCGCGGAGGCGCTCGCGGCCATTCCGGATGCAGACCCCGTCTGGGTGGTGCCGATGTACGCGACAGACTCGGCGTTCACGCACGCCCTCTCGCGCGCCGCCGCGGATGCCGTCCGCGGGCGCCGCGGCCCGCTCGTGGTCCTGGACGCCGTCTCCTGCGACGAGCTGGCGGAGTTGTCCGCCGCCCACGTGCTGGCGCGGACCGACGCCACGGACGGCAGCGCGCCGTGGCGCGGCCGCGACGTCGCCCTCGTGCTTGCCGCGCACGGGACCCTGCTCCAGCCGCCGCGTCCGATCGACACCGGGCTCGAGGCTACCGAGGCCCTGTGCCGCGGCATCACCGACCGCCTCACCCCTCACTTCGGCCTCGTCGTCAACGGCTGGCTGAACCACACGCGCGGCGGGAAGTGGACCGACCCGCCCATCGACACGGCCCTGGAATCGGTCGCCGCGGCGGGCTACTCCCGGGTCGTCTACTACCCGTACGGCTTCCTGGCCGACAACGCCGAGAGCGAACTCGAGGGCCGCGTGGCGCTCGGCGCACGGTCCGGGCTGGCCGCGCTGCACCTGCCCTGCCTCAACGAGTCGCCGTCCCTCCTCGAGTCGCTGGCCCGCCAGGTGGCGAAAGCCGCCGCCTGATCCGTACTGCCGGACCGGGGTTGGCGTACGCCTCCGGCGCGCGCCGTACCCGTCCGCGTCCGCTACAAGCTCGACGGTAGACGGGCCCGCATGACGCGGGATTGATACGCATCTGTGGTTAAGATGGGGTTGCAATGCGACTGCACCCGGCCATGCCCGGCCTCTTCGTCCTGGTTCTGGTCCTGGCCGCCTCCGGCGGAAGCGCCGGCGCCCGGGAGGCCCAGTCCGACGCGGCGGCCCTGGCGGCCCGCGTCCAGGCCCGGTACGACACCATCAGGGACTTCGAGGGCGACTTCGTCCAGACCTACGAGGGCGGCGTCCTCCGCACGCGCACGACCGAGAGCGGCACCATGGCCATCAAGCGCCCGGGGCGCATGCGGTGGGTCTACACCCGGCCGGAGCGCAAGGAGTTCGTCTCCGACGGCGTCCGTATCTACAGCTACCTGGTCGCGGACAAGCAGGTCATCGTGAGCCCCGTGCCCGGTCCGGAGGCGGCAACGACGCCGGCCCTGTTCCTGGCGGGCCGGGCCAACCTGGCCAGGGACTTCACGGCCAGCCTGGAGGCACTCCCCGGTGCGCCGGATGGGCTGCAGGCGCTCCGCCTCGTGCCGATCCAGCCGGATCCCGACTACGAGTGGCTCGGCATCGGCGTGGACCCGGCCTCGCTCCAGATCCGCTACCTGGTGGCCGTGGACCGGCAGGGCGGCCGCTCGGCGTTCACGTTCAGCAACCTCAAGGAGAACCGGGGACTGACCGATAAGTCCTTCGAGTTCCGCATCCCGCGCGGAGTCGATGTCGTCAACCATGGTGCCCGCCCGCCTCGCTGAGCCCGGCTTCCGCCTGGCGGCGCTCCTGAGCGTCGCCGTGCTGGCGTTCGGCTGCGCCACCGCGGGGTCGCTCACCCACGCGCGGAACGCCGAGTCGCTCCAGGACTACGACAGCGCCGTCGCGGAGTACACCCGCATCCTCCGCGACAACCCCGGCAATCGCGACGCGCGGGCCGGGCTCGAGCGCGCCAAGCTGCGCGCGGCACAGGATCACGTCGCGCGCGCGCGCCGCCTCTCTGCCATCGGCAACCTCGAAGAGGCGCTCGTCGAATACCAGATCGCGTCCGAGCTGAACCCGACGGACAGCGACGTCCTCGGCGAGCTCAAGGCCATCCGCACGCAGCTCCGCACACAGATCGCGATTCGCGAGGACGGCAAGACGCGGCTCGAAACGCTCGTCGACCGCAGCCGCCTGGCGCCGCTGCCCGGCAAGGATCTGCCGGCCGACGTGACGCTGCCCGACTCCCTGGTCTTCCGCGAGGCCAACGCGCGCGACGTCTACGCGTCCATTGCCCGCTTCGCGGGCATCAGCATCGCCTTCGATCCCGGATTCCGGGACGTGCCCGTCTCCATCGACCTGCGCCACGCGCCGCTCGAGCAGGCGCTCGACTCGGTCTCCTCCGCCACGCGCCACTTCTGGCGCGTGACCACGCCGGGCACGGTGACGATCGTGCCGGACACGCAGGCCAAGCGCCGCGAGTACGAGGAAGAGGTCGTGCGGACGTTCTACCTGAGCAACGCCGACCTCAAGGAAACCATCGACATCCTCCGCATCGTCGTGGACGCGCGGCGCATTGCCGCCCTTGCCGCGACCAACGCGATCACGATCAAGGACACGCCGGAGCGCATTGCCGCCGCCGGCCGGATTATCGCGTCCATCGACAAGGCGCGGCCCGAGGTGATCATCGACGTCGAGCTGCTGGAGGTCAACCGGACGCACCTGCAGGAGTTCGGCCTGCAGCTCGCTTCCCCGACGACCAGCGGCACGCCGACGGGCCTCAACGGCCAGGCGGACGTGAACCGCGAGGGGCTGACGCTGCGCGACCTGACGCGGCTCACCTCGGCGGACGTGCTCCTGACCAACCTGCCCGCGCTCTACTACCGGCTCCTCAAGAACGACAGCGCCACGCGCGTCCTCGCCAACCCGCAGCTCCGCACGTCGGAAGGGCTGCCCGCGCAGGCGCGCTTCGGCGAGCGCGTCCCGGTGCCGGTCACGACCTTTGCGCCCATTGCGGCCGGCGGCGTCCAGACGCAGCCCATCACGTCGTTCAACTACGAGAACATCGGCGTCGGGATCGACATCACGCCGCGCACGCACCACGACGATGCGGTGTCGCTGTCGGTGCGGGTGGAGCTCAGCAGCATTTCCGGGACGGGATTCGGGGGGCTGCCGACATTCGGCAATCGCTCCATCCAGACGGTGATCCGCCTGCAGGATGGCGAGACCAACATGCTGGCCGGCCTCATTCGCGACGAGGAGCGGCGCTCGCTGGCCGGCGTCCCCGGGCTCAGCGATCTGCCCGTCATCGGACGGCTGTTCGCCTACAACCGCAAGGAGACGACGGAGACCGACATCATCCTCACGCTGACGCCGCGGATCGTCCGCGTGCTGGACCTGACGGAGGCCGACCTCGCGCCGTTCCGCGTCGAGCGTGACGGCGCCGCAGGCGGCGGTGACTTGCCGCCGCTGCCCGCGCCCCCGGCCCAGGCGCCCGTGCGCCCGCCCGGCTCGGACGAGGATGCCCAGATGCCGTCTGGACTCGCGCCGGCCGTGCCACCCCCGACGGGCCCCGCCAAGCCGATTCGCCCGCCGCCGCCACCGCAGTAGGGC
>CAZUGF010000018.1:0-38337 GCA_964619705.1 uncultured Bifidobacteriaceae bacterium | reverse complement strand
TCCGCCAGCTTCGCCGGACTAAATCCGGCTCACCTCCGCCCCCATCCCCTGCAGCCGCTCGACGAGCCGGCTGTAGCCGCGTTCAACGGTCTCGAGCGGCTCGACGCGGCTTTCCCCGTCCGCCGCCAGCGCCGCCGCGATCAGCGCCATCCCCGAGCGGATATCCCGGCTGTCCAGCGTCTTGCCGCGCAGGCGGCAGGGACCGGTCACGATGATGCGATGCGGATCGCACAGGAAGAGGTCCGCGCCCATCCCGCTCATCTGCTCCAGCGCGAAGAGGCGGAGTTCGTAGAGCCAGTCGTGCACGAGCGTCGCGCCCTCGGCCTGCGTCGCCAGCACGGTGACCAGGCTCACCAGGTCGCTCGGGAATCCCGGCCAGAGGCCCGTCGTGATCCGGCCCGCGCCGACGATGGCGCTCGGCCGCACGCGGAAGATATCCCCGTCCTGCACGCAGTCCACGCGCATCTTGCGCAGCACGCTCGCGACCACTTCCATGTCCACCGGGCGGGCACCCGCGATCTCCACCTCCCCACCGGTGATGGCCCCGACAACCGCCCAGCTCCCGGCCTCGATGTAGTCGCCCTCGAGGGTCTTCTCCGCGCCGGAGAGCCGCGCGATCCCCTCCACGCGAATCGTGTGCGAGCCTTCGCCGGAGATGCCGGCGCCCATGGCGCGCAGGAACTGGCACAGCTCCACGACGTGCGGCTCGCACGCCGCGTGGCGGATCTCGGACATCCCGGGCGCAGCGGCCGCGGCGAGCAGCGCCGTCTCGGTCCCGGTGACCGATGCTTCGTCCAGATAGATCGAAGTCGGCGTCAGCCCGTCCGGCGCCTCGAGCTGGTGTCCGGGTCCCGGGAGCACGCGGGCGCCCATGGCCGTCAGTGCATCGAGGTGCGTCCGGATGGATCGCCGCGCCGGAAAGTCGCCGCCCGGCGGGGCCACGTGCGCGCGTCCCCGGCGGGCCAGCAGCGGACCGAGCAGGAGGACGGACCCGCGCAGCCGGCCGACGAGCGTGCGGTCCGGTTCGTCGGTCCGCACGTCGCGGCACTGGATACGCAGCGTCGTGCTGCCGATGCCGTCCACCTCTGCCCCCAGGTCCAGGAGCAGGCGCGCCATCACCTCCACGTCCGCGATGCGGGGGACGTTGCGGAGGACGCACGGCTGGTCGGTCAGCAGGCACGCCGCCATCAACGGCAGCGCCGCGTTCTTGTTGCCGTCCACGTCCACGCGCCCGCTGAGCGCGCGGCCGCCGTGTATCACCAGGGTTGACATGGGGAATCCCGGAAGGGCTCGTCAGAGCCGGATGATCTCGTCCCGCAGCGCGACACCGAACTGCTCGAGCACACGCGCCCGGCACAGGTCGATCAGCGCCCGGATATCGGCCGCCGTGGCCGTGCCGTCGTTCACGATGAAGTTGGCGTGCGTGGCGGACACCTGCGCGCCGCCCACGCGAGCGCCCTTGAGGCCCGCGCGATCGACGAGCGCGCCGGCCGACGGGGGAATGCCCTCCGGCATCCGGTCGCGTACGGGATCGGGGTTCATGAAGATGCAGCCGGCGCTCGGCGAGGCCAGCGGCTGCGTGCGCTTGCGGAACGCGAGGGACTCGCGCGCCGTCGCGCGCAGCGTGTCCGGGCTGGCGCCGGGGCTGAGCGCGAACGCGGCCCACAGCACCATCTCGCCGCTCCGCTTGAGGCGGCTGTCGTCGTAGCCGAACTCCATCCGATCAGCGGGTACGTGCAGGAGCGCGCCGTCCGGCCGGATCAGCCGCACGCTGTCCACGAGGTCCCCGATGTTCACCTGCTTCCAGTGCACGTTCCCGAAGATAGCGCCGCCGACCGTGCCCGGCGTGCCGGCAAACGCTTCAAGCCCGGCATAGCCGTGCGTGATGGTCCAGCGCACGAGGCCGTTGATGGTCACGGCCGCGTCCGCGCGCACGAGGCGATCGCCCACGCGCGAGATCGCGCCGCCGCGCGGCCGGATGACGAGGCCCGGGATCCCCTCGTCCGGGACGAGCACGTTGGACCCGCCGCCGAGCACGCGAACGGCCGCGCCGTGTGCCCGCGCGATCTTCACCGCGTGGACCATCTCCTCGCCGTCACGCGTCTCCAGGTACGTCTCCGCGGGACCGCCCACCTTGAACGTCGTGAACGGCGCAAGCCGGACCTGCCGTCCGACGCGGTCCTCGCCGAATCGCGCCGCGAGCGCGGCCGCCAGCGCGTCTGCCGCCGTCATGCGCACCGGCCTCGAGCGCGAGTGCCTGTCACGACGGGCCTCATGCGGGCGCCGCCGTGCGCGTGGGCACCTGGGCCAGCAACTGGCGCTCGCGCGCGATCAGGGCGGCCACGGCCTCCCGGTAGGTGCACCGATCGAACTCGACGAAGTCGCCCGGCGCGAGCTGGCCGGCCAGGCAGAGATCCGCCGCAATCACGTGGCCGATCTTCGGGTAGCCGCCGGTGGTCTGCCGATCGGCCATGAGCACGATGGGCTCTCCCGCCGCGGGTACCTGAATCGCGCCGATGCTGACCGGCTCCGAGATCGGCTCGTCCTGCCGGAGGCGCGGCAGCGGCGGGCCTTCGAGCCGGTACCCCATCCGGTTGGACCGCGGCGAGATCCGGAAGCTCACCGACGTCAGCGCCCGCCAGGCCTCGGGGCCGAACCACGCGTCCTGCGGGCCGGGCAGGACGCGCAGCCGCGCGCGGCCGGCTGTCGGCAGCGTCAGGCCACGGGCGCGGGCGGGCGGAGACATCGCCCCATCATGGATCGGCAGCCGATCCCCGGCCGCCAGCGCGCGTCCCTCGTGGCCGCCCATCCGGCTCACGAGATGCGTGGCCCGGCTGCCGAGCACGGGCGGCGTCAGCACGCCGCCGCCCGCCGCGGCCAGGTACGCCCGCGCGCCCAGGTGGCGCCGGCCGAATCGCACACGCTGCCCGCGGCGCACCGCGAACGTCGTCCCGGTCCGTACCACCGCGCTGCCGCAGATGATGTCGAAGTCGGCCCCGGTGACGGCCAGCGTCGTGTCCGCCTCGACCTCGATCTCCGGCCCGAGCAGCGTGATCTCCAGCGTCGCGGCATCCGGCGCGTTGCCGACCAGGTGGTTGGCCAGGCGGTGCGAGAAGCCGTCCATCGGCCCCGCCACGGCCACGCCGGTCGACTGGTGCGACCAGCGCCCGAGATCCTGCACGGTGGTGAGCAGGCCAGGCCGCCGCACGACAAGGGCTCCCGTACCGGTCATTGCGGGACAAACCGTACGAGGTCGCCGGCGGCAAGCCGGCTGGCCGGCGTGCGGCCCGCGTCGAACATCACCACGGGCGTCCGTCCGATGATCTGCCATCCGCCGGGCGTGTCCATCGAGTAGACGCCGGTCTGCTTGCCGGTGACGCCCACGGACCCCGCCGCCACGCTGTCGCGCGGCACGCGGTGACGCGGCGCGACAATCCGGCGATCCAGGCAGCCCATGTAGGCAAACCCCGGCACGAACCCGAGCATGTAGACGCGATAGGTCACGGCCGCGTGCATCTCGATGACCTCCGCCGGCGTGCAACCCGACATGGCCGCCACCGCCTCGAGGTCCGGGCCCTCGGCGCCGCCGTAGGCAACGCGGATGTCGATGGGCGTCCGCGGCGGGACTTCCTGTCGGGCCTGCACCTGCGCGGCCTCCTCGGCCAGCGTCCGCTCGAGGGTGGCCAGGTCCGTCCGGAGCGGGTCGAAGTGGATGCCGAGCGTGCAGTAGCCCGGAACGAGATCGCGCACGCCGGCCACCTCTCGGCGGGCGAGCCGAGCCGCCAGATCGATCGCCCGCTCGTTGATCACCGGATCGATCGTGGTTTCGAGTTCCACGAGCATCATCGCGTCGCCGGCCATCCTGACCTGCATCACAGCGCCTCGAGCAGCGTGCGGTGGATGCCGCCGAAGCCGCCGTTCGACATCACCACCACGAGGTCGCCGTCGCGGGCGTCCCCGGCGACGGCGGCGACAATCTCGTCGACGCCCGGCAGGTGAAGGGCCGCAACCCCGGCGGCCGTGAGGTCCGCGACGAGCCTGTCCTCCGAGAGCCGTTCGGCCTCCGGCAGCGACGACCTGAACACGGAGGCGATGATCACCCGATCCGCGCCGGTAAAGGCGCGGGCGAAGTCCGCCTGGAAGACGCGGCGGCAGGACGAGGCGGACCGCGGTTCGAACACCGCCCACAGGCGGCGTCCCGGCGCCGCCTGGCGCAGGGCGCGCAGCGTCTCGGCGACGGCCGTCGGGTGGTGGGCGAAGTCGTCATACACCGTCACGCCGCGCTTCGTCCCGACGATCTCCAGCCGCCGCTTGATGCCCAGGAACCGTCCCAGTCCGTTCCGCAGCGCCTCCGGCGGTACGCCCATCTCCGACCCGACGGCAATGGCCGCGAGCGCGTTCCGCACGTTGTGCTCTCCCAGCATCGGGGAGACGAACTCGCCGATGTCCTCCCCCTCGCGGGACACGCGAAACCGCGTGACCGTCGTGGATGCGCCATCCGGCCCGCCGCTCCGCGCCTCGCAGGCAATGCCCGTGGCCTGCCAGTCCGCACGCTCCGCGAGCCCGAACGTCTGCACCCGGCTCTTCGCCAGCGGGAGCAGCGCCGCGGCTTCGGGGCTGTCCACGCCGATCAGCGTGAGCCCGCTCCGGGGGACCAGGTTCACGAGCCTGCGGAACGCGACCCGCACGGCCTCCAGATCCTGATAGATGTCCGCGTGGTCGAACTCGATGTTGTTGATGACCGCAATCTCCGGCAGGTACTTCAGGAACTTCGCCGTCTTGTCGAAATACGCGCTGTCGTACTCGTCGCCCTCGATCACGAACGCGCGGCCCGCGCCGGTACGGTAGCTGGCGCCGCCCTCCCCGAAGTTGCCCACGATCCCGCCCACGAGCACGGTCGGATCCTGGCCGCCGTCGGCGAGCAGCCATCCCGCGAGCGCGGTCGTCGTGGTCTTGCCGTGGGTACCGGCCACGACGATGGGACGGGAGGACCAGAGGAAGAAGTCCCGGACGGCTTCCGGCAGCGACGTGTAGCGCAGCCGGCGATCGAGCACCGCCTCGAGCTCCGGGTTACCGCGGGAGATGGCGTTGCCGACCACGACCAGGTCGAGGGGCACGGCCACGTGCCGCTCGTCGTAGCCATCGAGGAGCGTGATGCCCTCGCGGATCAGGAAGTCGCTCATCGGCGGATAGACGTGCGCGTCGGAGCCGCTCACCTCGTGTCCCTGTCCCTTGAGCAGGGCGGCCAGGGTCCCCATCGCGGTCCCGCACACGCCGATCAGGTGAATGCGCATGATCGTCAGGAGACCGCCGCTTCGACGATGGTGAGGGCGGACGGTTGCGTCGTGACGCGTGCGCGGACGCCGATGGGCAGCGTCCACGTGGGCCCCGTGGTGTGCCCTGACGGGAAGCCGAAGAGGACCGGCCCCGGGAAGCCGCGCACGAAGTCGCGCAGCACGTCGCGGACCGCGGGCACACCGCCCGGCTCGTCGCAGCGGGGGCACTCGCCGAACACGATGGCGCCGGCGCGGGCGAGCCGGCCCGCCTGGGCCAGTTGCGTCAGCATCCGATGCACGCGATAGGGACGCTCGCCCACGTCTTCCAGGAACAGGACCGCCCCGCGCGGCACATCGGCGGCCCACGGCGTGCCGAGCAGCGAGACGATCTGCGTGAGCGTCCCCCCCACCAGGGTGCCCTCCGCCTCCCCGGGGACGAGCACCTCCAGGCCCGGGGGCCGAAGCTCCCCCATCGGCTCGGCCTCGGTGGCGGCCCGCAGGAAGCTGGCCTCGTCGTAGGCGGCCGGGCCGGCGGCGATTCTCCTGTCGATCATCGGGCCGTGCAGGGAGATGACGCCGTTCGCGCAGGACCAGGCGAGGAGCGCCGTGATGTCGCTGTAGCCGATGAGGAGCTTGGCCGCCTCGCGCATCACGGCAGGTTCGAGCAGCGGCAGGAGCTGCTGGCTCCCGTAGCCGCCCCTGACGGCCAGCAGGGCCGCGATGGAGGGATCCCGCCACGCATCGACGAGCGCACGCGCGCGCTCATCGGCCGTGCCCGCCTCGAAGCGTCCCCGCAGGAACACGCGATCGTCGTAGACGGCCTCGAAGCCGAGCCGGCGCAGTTCCGCCACGCCGCTCGGGAGGTCCTCGGGCGCCGCGCTGGCCGGGGCCACCAGCGCGATGCGATCGCCCGGGCGCAGCCGCCGCGGGCGAATCACAGGAAGGCCGCCATTTCGTCCGCGATGGACCGGTGCTCGTCGCATCCCACGACCGTGCGGATGGCCTGCACGCGTGCGCGCGTGGGCCGGCGGTCGCCGCCCAGGAACCGCTCCTTCGCCTGCCGCAACCGGCGCTGTGCCGTGTCGATCCTCGCCGCGGGAATGGCGCCGCTCTCCGCGGCCCTGACGAGCGCCTCGAGCGTGGCCGCCTGGAGGTCGAGATCGCCGCTGCAGACCAGGACGCCGTCGCACCCGGCGCGCACCGCCTGCACCGCGGCGTCCGGCACCTCGTAGCGCGCGCTCACGGCCTTCATCTCCAGGTCGTCGCTCAGGATGACGCCCTCGAAGCCGAGCTCGCCCCGCAGCAGGTCCTCCACCACGGCGGGCGAAAGCGTGGATGGCCGGCTGCCGTCGAGCGCCGGCACGAGCACATGGGCGGTCATGATGAACGCCACGCCCTCCGCAATGGCCGCGCGAAACGGTTCGAACTCGATCGCCCGCAGCCGATCCGGCGCGTGCTCCACCAGCGGCAGCTCCGCGTGGGAGTCCGTGCTCGTGTCCCCGTGCCCCGGGAAGTGCTTGCCGCACGCGGCGACACCGCCCGCCTGCAGCCCGCGCACGATGACGCGGCCGAGCCGGGCCACCTCCGCCGCCGTCTCGGCCAGCGCCCGATCCCCGATGACCGGGTTCTTCGGGTTGGTGTGGATGTCGAGCACCGGCGCGTAGTCCAGCGTGATGCCGACCGCCAGCAACTCCGCCGCCAGCGCGGCCGCAAACCTGGCGGCCAGCGGCTCGGACCGGGCGCGCCCGAGCGTGGCCATCGGCGGCCACGCCGTGAACGGCTCCCGCAGCCGCGCGACGCGTCCGCCCTCCTGGTCCACGCTCACCCAGGCGGGCTTCGAGCGGCCGAGGGTCTCGCACGCCGCGGCCAACTCCGCGACCTGTTCCGGCGCCTCGATGTTGCGCGCAAAGAGGATGACGCCGCCCAGGTCGAACTCGCGCGAGAGCGCCGCGATCTCCACCGGTACCGTCGGGCCGGGAATGCTTCCGATCAGGAGCTGTCCGATGTCGCGGCGGGCGGCAAGAGGCATGGTGATACGAGAATTATAATTGCGCCGTGCGAATTACCGCGTCCGCGCCCACACGCATCGACTTCGCGGGCGGCACCATCGACATCTGGCCGCTCTATCTCTTCCATCCCGGCGCCCAGACCGTCAACGCCGCCATCAGCCTCCGGGCCTACGCCCGGATCGACAGCCGCGAGGATGACGCGGTCGCCCTGGTGTCGGAGGACACGGGCCGGCAGGCGGTGCTCCCGACCTCCGACGCACTCCGAGACGACGAGTCGCTGCCGCTGCTCGGGCGCCTCGCGCATCACTTCGGCGCGCGCGGGATCACGCTCACGACACGCGGCGAATCGCCGGCCGGCGCCGGCATCGCGGGGTCCTCCGCGCTCAACATCGCCGTCTGCGGGGCGCTCGACCGGTGGACGTCCGCCGGCTACGGACACGAGCGGCTGCTCGACGTGGCCCGGGACATCGAGGCGCAGGTGATCCGCGTGCCGACGGGCGTCCAGGACTACCGGCCGGCCCTCTACGGCGGCGT
Organism: uncultured Bifidobacteriaceae bacterium; assembly: GCA_964619705.1. Taxonomy (GTDB): domain Bacteria; phylum Acidobacteriota; class Vicinamibacteria; order Vicinamibacterales; family UBA2999; genus VFZN01. The sequence continues at coordinate 30,518 of CAZUGF010000018.1, read as the reverse complement.
GGCCGCCGTGGAACTGGGACCGGGCCAGGCCCGGCGCGTCGCCCTGGACGTCGACGCGGCGGCACTGCAGGCGCGCCTGGTGCTCTGCTACACCGGTGAGCCGCGCGCCTCGGGTACCAACAACTGGGACATCACCCGTCGGCACCTCGACGGCGACACGCGGATCTTCGACGACTTCGAGCGCATTCGCGACACCGCCGCGGCCATGCGGCACGCGCTGGAGCGCGCGGACTGGGATCGCGCCGCCACGCACCTCAACACCGAGTGGGAGAACCGCAAGCGCCTCGCCCCCGGCGTCACCACGCCGGTCATCGAGGAGCTGATCCTCCGGGCCCGCGCGGCCGGCGCGCGCGCGGCCAAAGTCTGCGGCGCGGGCGGCGGCGGCTGTCTCGTCGCCATGGCCGCGCCCGCGCAGGTACCGGCCGTACGCGACGCGCTGGCCGCCGGCGGCGCCCGCCTCCTGGACTTCCGGATCGAGACCGATGGCCTCCACGTGGGATAACGGCAGCGTCGCGCGGGTGCTGGGACAGATCGCCGATCTCATGGAGATCAAGGCCGAGAACCCCTTCAAGATTCGCGCGTACCGCAACGCGGCGGACATCGTCGCGCACGCCGCGGAGTCCGTGGCGGACATGGATGCCGCGGCGCTGCGGGCGTGGGCAGGCATCGGCAAGGATCTCGCCGTCCGCATTGCCGAGATCGCGGCCACGGGCACGACGGCCGTGCGCGAGGAGCTGCTCCAGGAGTTCCCCGTCAGCCTGCTCGACGTGCTCGGCCTCCAGGGCGTCGGGCCCAAGACGGCCGCCCGCCTCTATCACGAGCTCGGGATCGCGTGCCTGGCCGACCTCGAGGCCGCGGCCGCTTCCGGGCGCATCCGCGGCCTCAAGGGCATGGGGACCCGCAAGGAAGCGCTGATCCTCAAGGCGCTCGAGGAGCGGTCGCAGTTCTCCGGGCGCGTCCTCCTCTCCGACGCGGAGGCGGCCGTGGCCGGCCTCGCCGACTGGCTCCGCGCGGACCGGCCCGGGCTCGATCTGCTCCCCGTCGGCAGCCTGCGCCGGGGGACGGAGACGTGCGGGGACGTGGACCTGCTCGCGGTCGGCGCCGATGCCTCGCTGCTGGAGCACTTCACGTCCTACCCGCTCGTCGAGCGGGTCCTCGGCCGCGGTGAGACCAAGGCCTCGGTGCGCCTCCGCGGCGGACTGCAGGCAGACCTCAGGTCCGTGGCTGCCCACGAGCGCGGCGCCGCGATGCAGTACTTCACCGGCTCCAAGGCCCACAACATCGTCCTGCGCGATCGCGCGCTCGAACGCGGATGGCGGCTGAACGAGTACGGCCTCTTCGACGCCGCGGATCAGACGCGCATCGCCGGTGAGACGGAGGAAGGTATCTACGAGGCGCTCGGCCTGGACTGGGTGCCGCCCGAACTTCGCGAGCATCGCGGGGAGATCGAGGCCGCCACGGCGCGCGCGCTCCCGGCGCTCGTCGAACGGCGGGACCTGCGGGGCGACGTGCACATGCACACGACCGAGACGGACGGCCGCGACAGCCTGGCCGCCATGGCGGCGGCGGCCGCCGCCCGCGGCCTCGAGTACATCGCCATCACGGACCACAGCCGCGCGCTCGCCATGGCGAATGGCCTCGACGAGACGCGCGCGCTCGCGCACGCGGAGCGGATTCGCGCGGAGAACGGCCGCCACGCCGGCCTGACGCTGCTGGCGGGCATCGAGTGCGACATCCTCGCGGATGGCCGCATGGATCTCTCCGACGACTGCCTCTCGCGCCTGGACATCGTGATTGCCTCCGTCCATTCCGCGATGGCGCAGACCGAGGAGGAGATGACGGCGCGGCTCATCCGGGCCATCGAGCATCCGTGGGTGGACGTCATCGGCCATCCGACGAACCGGCTGCTGCTCCGCCGGCAGGCATCGCGCGTGAGCATCGAGAAGGTGATCGACGCCGCGGCGCGCAACGGCGTGGCGCTGGAGATCAACGCGCAGGCCCACCGGCTGGACCTGTCCGACAGTCATGCCCGCCTGGCGCGCGAGCGCGGCGTCGGGCTCGTCATCTCCTCCGACGCGCACGCCACCGGCGAGCTGGAGGCCACGAAGTGGGGCGTGCTCGTCGCCCGCCGCGCCTGGGCCACGCCTGACGACGTCCTCACGACGCTGCCGCTGGCCGCGTTCCGCAGGCGCCTGAAGCGATCCGCGTCCGGAGCCTGATCGATGCCGCCCACCGATCCCATCGCCGAGATCAGGCGCCTCTACTTCGCCGCCACGCGGGCCACCATCCAGGCGGACCTGCTGCGCGCAATCGAGCTGCTGAAGGGTGTGCCCACCGAAGAGGAGCGGGAGCGCGCGGCCGTCTACATGGACGGGCTGTCGGAGATGCGGAGCGACTGGGCCGTCACTTCGCGCCCAGCACGACCTTCTTCCGCGCCGCGATCCGCAGCGGCTCCGGCACGTTCCGATCGATCGAGACGCCGCGCAGGTCCCGATCGTTGAGCCGGTGCAGCAGCGTCAGCGAGAGCGCCAGGGGCGTCTTGGGGTTCTTCGTGAGGCCGAGCGTCACGCCGTAGTTCTTGGTCCACCCGCGCGTCTGCCCGATCGTCCGCAGCACGTCCTCCGAGACGTTCGCCATGCGCGCGATGCTCTCGACCTCCTGCTCCGTCAGCTTCGGACAGCTCAGCACGGCGGCGGCGACCATCCGGTTCGGGTCGCGGATGAGGATGGCGCGCATCTCGCGCGTGCCCTTCATGGCGGCCTTCACCTTCTCCGGCACCGTCATGTCCGCAATGCGCTGCGCGATGCTCCCCGTGTCCTCCTCCGGGGCCGCCTCCTCCTCCGGCTCGTCGCCGCCGAGCAGGGGCGCATCGGCCTCCACCGACGGTGCCGCGGCGGGCTCGACGCCGCGCCGGACGAAGAACGCCCGCAGCTCGGCGGGCACGTCCGCCCGGGCAATGAAGGCCGCAATGACATCCGCGGGAATCCGCGACAGCGTGTGCCCGGCCGTCTCCCGGATCTCATCGTCCGCGTCGTCCGTGAGGAGGACGAGCAGGCCGAGTTGTTCGAGGGGACGCGGCGCCACCGCGCCCTGCGCGGCGAGCAGCCGGATATCGCGCGCAACCTCGCCGCGCCGGAAGAAGTCCAGCAGGGGTGTGCGGAGGCCGACGTCCATCAGTAGGAGGCCAGGAAGAGCTCGTAGTCGCTGCGATCGATCCGCACCGACAGGGGCTCGCCCGCGGAGCCCAGGCGCCGGCCGGCCTGGCCGTTGATGCTGAACTGCACGGCGCCGGCATTGTCACCGAGGAGTTCCAGGCTCTCGCCGAGCTCGAGGTGCAGGCGCTCGCCCGCTTCCATCGCGCGGCCCATCATCTCCCGCCCGTCGGCCACCACCTGGAGCACGCACCGCGCCGACACGGTAATCAGCACGTCCACGGACCGGCCGCGGCGGACCACGTCGCCCTGGATCCCGCCGACGGCGACAATCTCGTGCGCGTCCACGGGGGGCGTCCGCTCGATCACCGGAGGGGGAACATCCGCGTTCAGCCAGCGCGGGACGCCGGCAAAGTACGCAACGCCGGCCAGAATCGGGATGATGGCGCCGAGCACCGCCAGCAGGCGGCGCCAGGAGGAACCGCGGGAGACAGGCGGCTCGATGGCCGGCTGCTCGCCGGGCAACGGCATGTCGTCCGGGTGCTCGACCAGGAAGGCCAGGAGCTCGGTTTCGGGGTCCAGCCCTACCTCGCGGGCCACGGCGCGGACCAGCGACCGCCGGTAGATGCCCGAAGGCAGCAGCGTGACCTTGTCATCCTCCAGGGCGCGGAGCACCTGGGGCGAGAGTTTCGTCACCTCCGCAATCTGCCGCTGGGACAGACCGCGCCGTTCTCGCGCCTCCTTGAGGCGGTCGGCAACGCGAAGCGGACGTGGAGTGGCAGTCACCACAGGTTGCTCTCTGAAACTGTTGGGGGCGCCGACTCGTCGCCGTTCAACGAGCAGCCTCCCGAGTGTAGGAAACGCTCGCCTGCGAGTCAAACACCATTCGCAGTTCCGCTACGCGGTCCTGCACAAAACCTGCCACGTCTGTCACCCCTTCCGGCGGCACGAACCACCCGACCGCGGCGAGCCCGGCCGCGCCGGACGCGCGCACCTGCGCCGCCGATGCCTGGGTCAGTCCCCCGATGGCGACGACCGGTACCCCGGACGCCGCGTCGACCACCCGCCGGAGTCCCGGCCATCCGAGCCGGGCACCCCCGGGGTGTGATGCCGACGCCTCGACGCTGCCCGCCATCAGATATGAGGCATCGTGGCTGCGCGCCGCCTCACCGGGCCCGTGGACGGACCGGCCGACGACCCACCCCGTTGCGCCTCCCAGCCTCACCGCATCCCCCACACCCATCGAGCGTTCTGGCAGATGCACTCCGCGCGCCCCCACCGCCAGGGCCACGTCCGCCCTGTCATTGATGACGATGAGATTCCGGCTGAGTGGCACGTTTTGAAACAGGCGGCGCAAGAACTGTACGAGGAGGCCGGACGGCACGTCCGGCTCCCTCACCTGGACCAGGTCCACGCCCCCCTCGATGGCACCCCGAATCTGCGCGGTGAGCGCCTCCGGCCACGCGGCTGCCGGGAGTCCCAGCGACGCGACCAGGCGGGTGCGGGAGGTGACGAGGACCACGCGGGGCGTCACGGGTTCAGACATCCCCGGGCGGCGCCTGCGCGCCGCGGGTGGTCACCACCTCGGCCAGGTCGCCCACGGCCATCCAGAGGTTCACCAGGCCCAGCCCGGTGATCGCGCCCCGGAGGTAGTTGTTGGTGATGACCTCGCGCACGAGGGGCGCAAGCTCGCCGAAGTAGTTTCGTTCCCAGAACGCCGACCACGGAATGAGCACCAGCAGGAGCCCCGTCTCGATCAGCAGGGCAATCAGGAGAAGCCGTCTGAACAGAGGTCAACCCCGGGAGTGGACCCTGGACAGCTGCTCGATGCGGCTGGACACGTCGCGGTAACCGCCCGACTCCGATTCGATCTCGGCGAACACGGCCAGGGCCCTCGTGCCCTCGCTGGCGGCCTCGAGCGTCGAGGCCAGGTCGTAGAGCAGGGCGCGGCTGGCATCGGTCGTCGGCGCCGGGGCTTCCGCCGCGCGCTCGAACCACTCGATGGCCTGCTTCAGGTCCTGGCGCTCGAGGTGCAGCCGGCCCAGCATGGACGCGGCATCGAACCGCTGGCGGGGCGACCGCGCGGCCTGTTCCAGCGCCGCGATGGCGTCCTCCGTCATGCCCATGTCCTGGTAGGTGATGGCCAGGCGGTACTGCTCGGCAGCAGAGTCCTCTCCGGATCCGCGGCCCACCTCGTCGCGGAAGTCCTTGAACACCTGGCCGAGCGAGTTAGGGCGCGCCTCGTCGTCGCCACCCGCCTTCTTCTTCGCCTTCTTCCTGTCGTCGGCGGCGGGCGGGGGCGGCGGATCGACCGGCGCGTCGATGTCCACGCCCTCGTTGAGGTCGATGAAGTCGGCGGCCATGAACGGGCTGTCGCCGCTCAGGCGGTCCGCGATGATCGCGTCGGGGTCGCTCTCGCCGAGCATCACCAGGGACTTGCGGAAGCGCTCGATGTTCGCGCGGTTCCAGGGCTCGCGCGCCACCAGGTCCTCGCTGATGATGCGCGCCTCGAGCCCGCGCCCGACCTCCAGGTAGGCATCGGCCAACTGCGCCTGCGCCTCGTACATCGTCGCTTCGAGCCCGCCGTCCACGCAGATGTCCACGAGGCGCATCAGGGCGACGAGGTGGAAGCGCACGCGGGTGACGAACTCGTGGAGGGCGGCCGCCGCGGCGGCGAAGTCGCCGGACGCCACCGCACCGTCGGCGACGACGTCGATGACCTGGTAGCCGGCTTCTGCCGAGGTCTCCGCGAGACGGCTCCCGAGGACCACGGCGCCCTCGCGGAGCGACGCGTCCAGCGTGAGGGCCTGGGAGAGTGCGGCACGCCCCTGCGGGAAGCGCTCCGCCGCCATCTCCATCTCGGCGAGCGTGAGCCACAGCGTCCCGTTGGTGCCGGCGGTCTTGGCCGAGAGGTAGAGGCGCGCCCGGTCGAGATCGCCCTTCGCGACGAAGGCCTGGGCGAGCGTGGCGGACGTCTCGACGTCGGCGGGGTCCAGGACCGCGACCTCGGCCAGGACGGACAGGTAGTCGTCCTCGCGGCCGGCATCGGCGTAGCGTGTGGCCACGTCGCGGAACTCTCGCAGCGCGGTGGCGCTGTCCCCCATCTCCGAGGCCGCGCGTGCGGCGGTCAGGCGGGCGTCCAGGTCCTCGGGATCCAGGGTGCCGAGGCGGATGCTGAGCTCCGCCGCGCCCGTCTTGTCCCCGCGGGACTTCCGGCGCTCGGCCACCTGGTTGAAGTACTGCTTGGCGTCGGCAAGGAGGCCCTGGCGGGCGGCAATCTCGCCGAGCTGCATCAGCGCGGACTCCTCGCCCGGCCGGATCTTGACGATTTTCTTGTAGAGGGCGGCGGCTTTCGGATAGAAGCCCTCCGCGTCGAGGTGGTCGGCGATACGCGTGTACTGGAGGAGGCCCTTGTCCACCTGTCCGGCGCGGACATACAGGTCCCCGAGCGCGTTGGCGCTGTTCCAGTCCCGCGGCTGGGCCTCGACGACCTTGAGGTACTCCGCGATGGCCGCGTCGATCCGGCCCTGTCGCAGGGCCTTTTCGGCGCTCTTGAGCGTCCCTTCTCGATCGAACGGCGGCACAGTGTTAGCCCTCAGGGAGTCGTGTCAAACAGCCTCGGCGGCCTGAACGATCGTCGATGCTGCACGGAATAGCCGAATTTTTCCACAGCGGCCAGGTGATCGGCCGTCGCATACCCCTTATGTCGGTCGAAGCCGTATCGAGGATCAGTGGCATGCAGGCGTTCCATGAGCCGATCCCGGGTTACTTTTGCGACGATGGAGGCCGCGGCAATGGCCGCGGAACGCCGGTCGCCCCCGATGACCCCCCGTTGGGCCATCGGGACGTCCGGAATCCGAAACGCATCCACCAGTACGGCGTCCGGCAGGGGGGCCAGCGCCAGCACGGCCCGCTGCATGGCACGCAGCGTGGCCTGGTGAATATTTATCCGATCAATCTCGCCGGGTTCAACCCCGACGACGACCCAGGCCAGGGCCCGGGCCACGATCTGGTCGTGCAGCCGCTGCCGGGCGGCAGCGGTCAGCAGCTTCGAGTCGGCCAGCCCGGGAATGTGCCGGGCCGGGTCCAGGATGACGGCGCCGGCCATGACCGGCCCCGCCAGGCACCCCCGTCCGACCTCATCCACCCCCGCGATATGGACGAAGCCATATCGACGGAGGGTGTTCTCGATGGTCCGCCGGGCGAGGGTCTTGCGCACGGGTGCGCCCTCAGCTCTTGCGGACTTCCTTCATGCGCGCGGCCTTGCCCTTGAGCTCCCGCAGGAAGTAGAGCTTGGCCCGGCGCACCTTGGCCGACCGGACGATGTCCACCTTCTGGATTGTCGGCGAGTGCAGCGGGAAGATCCGCTCCACGCCCTGTCCGAACGACACCTTGCGGACGGTGAACGTCGCACGGATGCCGCCCCGGCGCAGGTTGATCACCACGCCTTCGAAGATCTGGATGCGCTCCTTGTCGCCTTCCTTGACACGCACGTGCACCTTGACCGTGTCGCCGGGCTTGATGCGCGGGCGCTCGACCAGTTGTGCCTTCTCCACCATCTCCATCGCAGTCATGACTTCCGACTCCCTTCTCTCTCCGTGCGTGCGCCGGCGGACGTCCACTCGCGCAGCCACCGCCGTTCCTCGTCATCGAGCGCCGCGGTCTCCAGCAGATCCGGCCGCCGCTCGAGGGTCCGCCGCAGCGCCTGTTCCCGGCGCCAGCGGCGAATCTCTCCATGGTGCCCCGAGATCAGCACTCCGGGCACGTCCAGTCCCGCGAACGCCGCGGGCCTGGTGTAGTGCGGGTAGTCCAGCAACCCCCGCGTGAACGAATCGCCCTCGACCGACTGCTCGTCACCCACCACGCCCGGGACCAGACGCCCGACGGCGTCCACGATCACCAGCGCGGCCAGTTCGCCGCCCGAGAGCACGTAGTCCCCGATCGAGATCTCCTCCGTGGCCCAGCGCTCGCGGACCCGTTCGTCAATCCCTTCGTACCGGCCGCACAGCACCGCGACGTGCGGCAGTACCGCCAGCCGCCGTGCCTCGGCCTGCGAGAACGGGCGTCCGGCCGGCGAGGGCATCACGACCGCATCCGGCGCCCCGCGCTCGGCGACCACCGCCTCCATCGCCGCGAAGAACGGCTCCGGCTTCATCACCATGCCCGGCCCGCCCCCGAACGGCACATCGTCCACGACGTGGTGCCGGTCCGTCGTGTAGTCCCGCAGGTTCCGGACGGCGACGTCCAGGAGCCCCCGGCCGCAGGCCCGCCCCACGACGCCTTCCGCCAGGCCGGCCTCGATCATGCGGGGAAAGATCGTGATGATGTCGACTTTCACCGCACGCCTGCGTTCACAAGTCCAGCAATCCGTCGGGCGGCCGCACCGTGATGCGGCGTCCGGACACATCCACCTCGCAGAAGGCCTCGGTCAGCGGAATCTCCACGCGCCGCCGGCCGCCCTCGACGACCAGCCGGCTGCGGCCCATCTCGCCGTCCACGGCCGTGACACGCCCGACCGGCTCGCCTTCCGCCGTCTCCACCGCGCAGCCAATCAGCTCGTGGTGGTAGTACGACCCGGGCGGCAGCGGCGCCTGCTCCGCCGGCGAGATCCGCAGCTCCGCACCCTGCCATCCCTCTGCCTCGTCCATGGACCCGACGCCGGCCAGCCCGACGATGGGCCGTCCCTTGTGGATCCGGACCGACGCAATCTCCACGAGCCGCGGTGCGCCGTCACCGGTGCGCGTCCAGAACCGCGCTCCCGGCCGGAACCGCTCCTCGAGGAAGTCGGTGTGCGGGTTGACGATCACGTCTCCCTTGATCCCGTGCGTCCTCGCGATGATGCCCACGAGGATCAGGTCGTCCCACTCGGCAGCCCCGGACGGCAGTTCGTTGTCCGCCCCGGCCGATTCGGCACGCGGTCCGAGGGCGCCCGTCATCTCAGTCCCTGATGTCGAGGTTCACCCGCTTGCCCTCGCCCTCGGCGGCGCTCGACAGGAGCGTGCGCAGCGCGGCGGCCGTGCGGCCCTGCCGGCCGATGACGCGGCCCAGATCGCCGGGCGCCAGTTCCAGCTCGTACACGGTCATGCCGCGGCGTTCGCTCTCGCGCACGCGCACGGCATCCGGCTCGTCGGCCAGCGCGCGGGCGACGGCTTCCAGCAGTCCCTTCAGGTCGGCGGCCACACGCGCTCCTAGACGGCCGGGGCCGGGGTCTCGGCGGCGGGCGCCGTCGGCTCGGCGGTCACCGGCGCGTCCACCGCACCGCGGTCCTTCGTCAGGTGGCGGGCCAGGAGCGTCCGCACGGAGTCCGAGGGACGCGCGCCCTGGCCGATCCAGTAGGCCACGCGGGCCTTGTCGATCTCGACGGCGGCGGGCTTGGAGCGCGGGTTGTACATCCCCAGGATCTCTAGGAAGCTGCCCTCGCGCGGCGTCCGCGCCTCGGTCACGACCACCCGGTAGAAGGGCCGCTTCTTCGACCCGGTCCGACGCATTCTGATACTCAGCATGTCGCTATCCTTCTTCGAGGCCAGGTCCTGGCCCCTACTTCATGAGACTGAACGGGCTCTTCTTCTTCTTCTTCGGCGGCGACGGGATCGGCTCCCCCGTCATCTGCCCCACCATCTTCAACATCTTCTGCATCTCGCCGAACTGCTTGAGCAGGCGGTTCACGTCCTCGACCGCCGTGCCGCTCCCCCGCGCAATCCGCCGGCGCCGGCTCCCGTCGAGCAGCTCGGCGTGGCGGCGTTCCTCGGGCGTCATCGACCCGATGATCGCCTCGACGCGGCGCAACTGACGCTCGTCCGGCTTCTGGTCGGCGAGCTGCTTCATGTTGCCCATGCCCGGCAGCATCCCCAGGATGTGCTCGAGCGGCCCCATCTTCTTGAGCGTCCGCAACTGGTCGCGGAAGTCCTCGAGCGTGAAGCCGCCCTTGCGGATCTTCTGCTCCAGGCGCTCCGCTTCGCCCTCGTCGACGGCCTCCTCGGCACGCTCGATGAGGGACAGCACGTCGCCCATGCCCAGCATGCGCGAGACGAACCGATCGGCATGGAACGCCTCGAGGTCCTCGAGGCGCTCGCCCGTCCCCATGAACGCGATGGGCACGCCGACCACCGACACCACCGACAGCGCGGCGCCGCCGCGGGCATCGCCGTCGGCCTTGGTCAGCACCACGCCGGTGACACCCACCTGCCGGTTGAACTCGCCGGCGCTCTTGATGGCGTCCTGCCCCGTCATCGCGTCCGCGACGTAGAGCAGATCCGTCGGGCCGACGGCCTCCTTGATGGCCACCAGCTCGCCCATCAGCTCATCGTCGATGTGCAGGCGGCCCGCCGTGTCCACGATCACGACGTCGTTGCCGACGTCGCGCGCCTCGATGAGCGCGCCGCGGGCGCGCGCCACCGGATCCATCTCGCCGGCGGGATCGTGCACGCGCACGTTCGCCTTCCCCGCCACCACCGCGAGCTGCTGGATGGCCGCCGGACGCCGCACGTCGGTCGACACGACGATGGGGTGGCGGCCCTGCTTCGCCAGCCACTTCGCGAGCTTGCCGCTCGTCGTCGTCTTGCCCGAGCCCTGGAGCCCGAGCACCAGGATGACGCGCGGACGCGCCGACGTCTCGACCAGTCCGCCCTTCGCGTCGCCGAACAGCGCGAGCAACTCGTCCCGGACGATCTTGACGACCTGCTGGCTCGGCGTCAGGCTCCGCAGCACCGCCTGGTCCATCGCGCGATCGCGGACGCGATCGACGAAGGCCTTGACGACCTTGAAGTTGACGTCCGCCTCGAGCAGGGCGAGACGAATCTCGCCGAGCGCCCGCTCGACCGTGGACTCGCTGAGGCGTGTCTCCCGGCCGATCGACTGGAAGACGTCCTGCAGGCGTTGACTGAGTTGATCGAACACAGAAATACCAGGGCCAGGTCAACACACCGACGCGCACGGGGCTCGCCGCCCGGCCGGGCCCGCGAGGGGCCGGCCACGGGCGCGGGCGCCCGTCTGCGCGCCCGGTCTTCCTGAGCGCAAACCCTTAGCCTAGTTGAGTTTCAGGGGTTTCGTCAAACGGACTTCAGGCGGTGCCCCAGCTTCTCCTTCTTGACCTTCAGGTAGCGGCGCGTGTGATCCGACGCCGGAATCTCGAGCGGCAGCGTCTCCGCGACGGCCAGCCCGTACCCGTGCAGTCCCACGAACTTTCGCGGGTTGTTCGTCAGGAGCCGCATCGTCCGGACGCCCAGATCGCGGAGCACCTGCGCCCCAATCCCGTAATCCCGCTGATCCGGCTTGAAGCCCAGCCGCTCGTTCGCCTCCACGGTGTCGAAGCCCTCGTCCTGGAGCGCGTAGGCCCGGAGCTTGTTGGCCAGCCCGATCCCGCGCCCTTCCTGGTTCAGGTACAGGAGGACGCCGCGCCCCTCGGCGGCAATCCGGGTCATGGCCGCGTCGAGCTGCGGCCCGCAGTCGCACCGGGCCGAGTGGAAGACGTCGCCGGTGAGGCACTTGGAGTGCACGCGCACCAGCACGCCGTTGCCGTCGCCGATGTCGCCGCAGACCAGGGCGACGTGCGTCTTGCCGTCGAGGAGGCTTTCGTACCCGTGGATGCGGAAGGGCCCGTGCTCCGTGGGCAGGTTCGCCTCCGCCACCTTCTTGACCAGCCCCTCGGTCCGCATGCGGTACCGGATGAGATCCGCGACCGTGATCATGAGCAGCTTGTGCCGCTTCGCGAACTTGCTCAGTTCCGGGACGCGGGCCATCGTGCCGTCGCCGCTCGCAATCTCGCAGATGACCCCCGCAGGGTAGAGACCCGCGATGCGCGCGAGGTCCACCGCCGCCTCGGTCTGTCCGGCGCGGACGAGGACGCCGCCATCCCGCGCGCGGAGCGGGAACGTGTGGCCGGGCCTCGCCAGGTCCGCCGGCCGCGTCTTGGGATTGATGGCCGCGAGCACGGTCCGTGCGCGGTCCGGCGCCGAGATCCCGGTGGTCGTGCCCCGGCGGGCCTCGATCCCCACGCAGAATGCCGTCTCGAAGAGCGTCGAGTTCAACTGCTGCGGCACCTGCAGCGGAATCTGCAGCTCGTCGAGGCGCGCACCGGTCATCGGCAGGCAGATCAGCCCGCGCCCGTGTGTCATCATGAAGTTGATCGCCTGGGGCGTCACCTTCTCCGCCGCGATGGTCAGGTCCCCCTCGTTCTCGCGCTCCTCGTCGTCCACGATGATGACGATCTCGCCGCGGCGGAAGGCGGCCACCGCGTCCTCGATGGGTGCAAAGGGACTGACGCCCCGCGATCCCCTCGCGATCCGGATCCGCCGGGCCGGTGTCTTCGTCGTCATGGTTCCCTCGCCTCGAGCGCTCGCAGTACGTACTTGCCGATCATGTCGCACTCCAGGTTCACCGTGTCACCGGGCCGCCGATCCCGAAGCGTGGTGTGCGCCCACGTGTGAGGAATCGCCTGCACGTCGAATGTCTCCGTCCCGAGGGCGGCCACCGTCAGGCTGATCCCGTCCACCGCCACCGATCCCTTGCGGATCAGGAGCGGCGCGAGCGACGGCGGAAAGGCGACCGTCAGCCAGTGGGATCCCGCCTCGGCCCGGACACCGGACACCGTGCCGATGCCGTCCACGTGCCCGAGCACGAGGTGCCCGTCGAAACGGCCATCCGCCGGCATCGGCCGCTCCAGGTTCACGTGCGTGCCGGCGCTCAATGTGCCGAGCGTAGTCACGCGCGCCGTCTCGGGGCCGATGTCCGCCCACATCAGGCGGCCGTCGAGTGCGACCACCGTCAGGCAGACGCCGTTGACGGCCAGGCTCGCCCCCGCCGCGAGCGATTCGGCCAGCATCGTCTCGATGCCGATCCGCAGGCCGCCGGCGCCGGGCGCGACCTTCGTCACCACGCCGGTGCCCTCAACGATTCCCGTGAACATCGAACTCCATCCAGACGTCGGGGCCGAGCGTTTCCACGTGCGAGGGCTGCAGGCCGTCGAGGGGATCGCCGCCGCCGAAGGCGGGAATCCCCGATGCGCCGAGCGTGCACGGCCCCGTGATGACGTGCGCCACGTCCACGAGGCCGGCGTCGAAGAGCGCACGGTGGAGGATGGCGCCGCCCTCGACGAGCAGCGCCGACACGTCCCACGTGAGCAGGGTCCTCAGTGCGGAGTCGAGCGACCCGTCACCCGCCGCGAGCGTCGCGCCCGCGCGCTCCAGGTCCCGCGCGCCGGGTGTGCTCGCGCCCTCATGGCTCGTCAGTATTATGACCGGCCCCTCGTCGAGCGTCGAGAAGAGCCGCGCGTCCGGCGGCGTGCGGAGGCGCCTGTCGAACACGACGCGGATCAGTGGACGCGACCGCACGGGGCCGCGGACCGTAAGCAGGGGATCGTCCACGAGCACGGTCCCCGAGCCGACACCGATCGCGTCGACGATCGCGCGCAACTGGTGGGTCCGCACGCCGGCCTCGGCCGACGTGATGGGCGTGCGCACGCCGGGGCCGGCGGCGATCTTCCGGTCCTGGCTCACGGCCGCCTTCACGATGACCTCGGGCCGGCCCAGCGTCTGCACCGTGATGTACGCCTGGTTGAGCCGCCGCGCGTCCTCGGCGAGGAGGCCGACCTCGACCTGGAGTCCGGCCTCGCGGAGTTCCTGGATGCCCTTGCCGCGCATGCTCGGATACGGATCGTCCATCGCCGCCACGACGCGCCGGACGCCGCTGGCGATGACGCGCGTCGTGCACGGGCCCGTCCGGCCCTGATGGCAGCACGGTTCGAGCGTCACATACAGCGTGCCGCCCTGCGCCCGTTCGCCGGCTTCGTCCAGCGCGAACGTCTCGGCGTGCGGTGCCCCGGCCTTCGGGTGCCATCCCTGCCCGACGACCACGCCGTCCGCGGAGACGACCACCGCACCGACCATGGGATTGGGCGTCGTCGCGCCCGCGCCCCGCCGGGCATGGAAGAGCGCACGCCGCATCAACGCCTCGTCGTTCACCACTTCTCCACGAAGAGCGCGTCGACGTACTCCGCGGGTGCGAACGGCAGGAGATCGTCGATGCCCTCGCCCACGCCCACGTAGCGGATGGGCAGCCGCAGATCGTGCGCGAGGCCGACGGCGATGCCGCCCTTGGCGGTGCCATCGAGCTTCGTCAGCACGATGCCCGTGACACCGGCCACGCCCGCAAACTCGCGCGCCTGCGCCAGGCCGTTCTGGCCGACCGTCGCGTCGAGGACGAGCAGCGTCTCGTGCGGGGCCCCCGGGATCTCGCGCGCCGCGATCCGCCGGATCTTCTCCAGCTCCTGCATCAGGTTGGCCCGCGTGTGCAGGCGGCCGGCCGTGTCCACGAGGATGACGTCCCGCCCGCGTGCCTTGCCCGCGGTCATCGCGTCGTGGACCACTGCCGCGGGGTCGGAGCCCTCGTTCGCCCGGATCAGATCCACGCCCGCCCGGTCCGCCCATATCTGGAGCTGGTCCACGGCCGCCGCCCGGAACGTGTCCGCCGCGCAGATGAGCGGGGACCGGCCGTCCCGCTTGAACTGATTCGCGAGCTTCCCGATCGTCGTCGTCTTGCCCGTGCCGTTGACGCCCACGACGAGCACGACCTCGGGCTGTCCCGGCACCGGCCGCGGTGCCTCTCCTCCGCGCGCCCCCTCGAGGATGGCCAGGATTTCCTCCTTGACCAGTTGCCGGAGGGACTCGCCGCGGCGCTGACGCCGGGCCACCGCCGCCACGATGGCGCCGGCCGCCGGCACGCCGACGTCCGCCATCAGCAGCACTTCCTCCAGCCCGTCGAGCGTGTCCGGATCGATCGTCCGCATCCGCTGCTCCGGCGTATCGCTGGTGCGGACGAGGTCGTCGAATCGATCGGCGATCTGCCTGGCCGTACGTGTCAGGCCGACCTTCAGTCTGTCGAACAGTCCCATTGCGCGAGTCACCCTGGCTGGCTTAGCTGTCTTCGGATTTCTGGCGCCGCCCCATCAGCTCGCGAATGGCCGTGGGGGGATCCTTGCGTCCGGCGAGGACGTCTGCCATCTGCGCGGCGATCGGCAGCTCGACCCCGTGCCGCTCGCCGAGCGCGAGCGCGGCCTCCGTGGTCCGCACGCCTTCGGCGACCATCTTGGTGCTGGCCAGTACGTCCGCGAGCGCGCGCCCGCGCGCCAGTTCGGACCCGACGTGGCGATTGCGGCTGAGCGACCCGGTACACGTGAGCACGAGGTCCCCGAGCCCGGCCAGGCCGGCCAGCGTCTCGCGATGGCCGCCCAGCGCGACGGCGAGCCGCGTCTGTTCCGCGAGGCCGCGCGTGACGAGCGCTGCCAGGGCGTTGTGCCCCAGCCGAAGCCCCTCGACCACGCCGGCCGCGATGGCAATCGTGTGCTTGAGGGCCCCGCCGATTTCGGCGCCGGCCACGTCGGCGGTCCCGTACAACCGGAGTGCCGGCGACCGGAACTCCCGCTGCAGGCGCTGCACGGACGCCTCGTCGGGGGAGGCGATGACGACAGCCGTCGGCAGGCCCTGTGCGAGTTCCAGCGCGAAGCTCGGGCCCGAGAGTACGGCCACGTCCCCCGCGGCCGGGAGTTCGGCGCTCAACACCTCGGACATCCTGACGAGGGTTCCCGCTTCAATCCCCTTGGCCGCGCTCACGACCACGCAGCCCGCCTCCATGGCCCCGGCCATCAGCCGTGCCACGCCGCGCAGCCCATGCGACGGCACGGCAACGACGGCAATGGACGCACCGGCAAGCGCGGCGTCCATACCGGCCACCGGCGTCAGCGCCGCGGGGAACACGATGTTCGGCAGGTACACGGGGTTCGCGCGCCGCGCGGTCATCTCCGCGACAAGCGCGGCGTCGCGTCCCCACAGGCGGACGTCGTGGCCCACGCTGGCCAGGTGTACGGCCAGGGCGGTCCCCCAGCTACCCGATCCGATAACGGCGATACGTTCCATTCAGGGGTTCACCGGCGCACGTTGTCCGAGACGCCGTTCCGTGCCGAGCGCGAGGCGCCTGATGTTGCCGCGATGCCGGAACAGGATCAGGGCCGCCGCGCAGGCGGCCGCCACGCCCACGGCGGGCTCGCCGCCGCGGATCCACTCCAGGGCGGGCAGCGCGACTGTCGCGAGCACCGAGCCGAGCGACACGTACTTCGTCAGCACGGTCGCGACCACGAAGACCACGGCCGCACCGGCCGTGGCCACCGGCGCGAGCACGGCGAAGACGCCGCACGCGACCGCGACGCCCTTGCCGCCGACGAAGCGCAGCCAGACCGGATACACGTGGCCGATCACGGCCGTGAGGCCGGCCAGTGCCTCCGTATGGGGCTCCGGCGAGACCGTGAGCAGCCGCGCCAGGATGACCCCGCCGGCTCCCTTGGCCACGTCGACGAGCATGACGAGCACAGCCAGCGCGGGCCCGGCGCTCCGGTACACGTTGGTCGCCCCCACGTTACCGCTGCCGACGCGGCGCAGATCGATCCCCCCGCGGCCCCTCGCGATGAGGAACCCCAGGGGCAGCGAGCCGATCGCGTAGCCGATGAGTGCAGCGCTGACGCTGTTCATGGTCCTATGGTGACTCGTTCGGGCACCCGTTGGCGAGGGGGGCCACCCCCTGGCCGGCCGGACGCCCCGCCGGCCGGGTCCGCGTCACCCGCCGCCGCGAGCCGACCCATCGCCTTCGGCTCGCCAGATCCAGTCGACGGTCAGCGGGAGGCCGAGGATCGCGCGCCGCACGAAATCGAGCGCCGTCACCGCCGACCAGAGCTTCACCACCTCGCGGCCGCCCAGGAATCGACAGACGGCGGCCTGCGTACCCGACGCGGCCGTCGACACGGCAAACCAGACCGTGCCCACCGGCTTCTCGTCGCTCCCGCCTCCCGGCCCGGCAATGCCCGTGATGGCCACGCCGACGTCCGCTCCCGACCGCCGCGCGGCTTCCTCCGCCATCACGCGCGCCACGGCCTCGCTGACCGCACCGTGCGCCCCGAGCACCTCCTCCGGTACTCCCAGCAGCGCCGTCTTGGCCGCGTTGCTGTACACGACGACCGCGCGATCGACGTACGCCGAGCTGCCGGGAACATCCGTGAGCCGCGAGGTCGCAAGCCCGCCCGTACACGACTCCGCCAGCGCCACGCGCCAGCCGCGCTCGCGCAACAGGTCTCCAACCACCGCCTCCAGCCGGGCGCCGTCCGCGCTGACCAGATCCGCGCCGAGCCCGCCCCGCAGCGCCTCGACCGCCCGGTCCAGCGCCGCCACGCCTTCGGCTTCGTCGGTCACGCGCGTGGAAAGTTGGAGCTCGACCAGGCCCGGCGTCGCCAGGATGGTCGTCTCGATCCGCGGCGCCTGGTGCAGCCAGGTCGTGTAGATGGGCTGCGTGATCTCTTCGACCCGCGACTCCGATCGGCCGGCAATCGTCAGCACGCGCCGCAGCAGCCGTACGCCGCCCGCCATGGCCAGCAGGCGATCGCGCACGGGCCCGCGCATCATCGGCCGCATCTCGCGCGGCGGCCCCGGCAGGAGCGCGAGCACGCGATCGCCGTCGGTGATGAGGAGCCCCGGCGCGCTGCCGCGCGGGTTGTGGAGCACCACGGCCCCGCGCGGGACCTGCGCCTGCTTGCGGTTGACCTCCGGCATCGTCCACCCGCGCACGGCAAACCGCGCGCGGATGCTGTCCAGCAGGGCCGCGTCCTCCTCGAGCGGTAGCGCGAGGTGCCGCGCCACGACCTCGCGCGTCAGGTCATCGTCAGTGGGCCCGAGGCCGCCGGTGAGCACCAGGACCCGATGGCGCGACAGCGCGTGGCCGATCTGCGCATCGAGCTCCACCCGATCGTCCCCCACCACCTGCTTGTACGCGACGTCGATGCCGATGCCGTTCAGCACCTCCGTCACGAAGAGCGAGTTGGTGTCCGTCCGCGCCGGCGTGAGCATCTCGCTGCCGACGGCAATGATCACGGCCGTGGCGCCCGGCGCGCTCATGTCAGGACCCAGGCCGGCGCCGCCCAGGCCACCAGCCTCAGCGTGACGTGGGCATAGAGACCGGCCATCAGGTCATCGAGCATCACGCCCCATCCGCCGGGCGCGTGCTCCAGCCGGCCGGCCGGGTACGGCTTGATCACGTCGTAGATGCGGAACAGCACGAAGCCCAGGACGATGCCGGCCGCCGAGAGCGGCAGGAACGCGAGGGTGACGAGCATGCCGAGGACCTCGTCGATGACGACCGGCCCCGGATCCTTCCCGCCGAGCAGCGCCTCGCTCCGCGTGGCGGCCCAGACGCCCACCAGGAGTACGGCCACGATCAGCAGCGCCTCCACCACGGGCATGCCCATCCAGACGACGGCCGCATACGGCACGAGTGCCGCCAGCGATCCGGCCGTGCCCGGCGCAATCGGGAAAAAGCCGACGTACGCCACGGTGGAGACGAAGAGCGCGAGCCGGCTCATGCCTTGACCACGCGGGTGCCGGCGACGCGGTCGTAGGGCGCGCGCCGGTCGGCCGACAGCAGCGCCGGCACGAAGAGGAGGCCGAGCAGCAGTACCGACAGCACGCACCCGGCGCCGCGCACGACGGCGCCCGACACATCGACGCCGCGCCCGTCATCGCCAATCACGCGGATGCCGGCGGCCATCTTGCCGATGGTCTGTCCCCCGCCGAGCGTGAAGCCGGCCACGTACAGGAAGCCGAGCAGCACGAAGAACGCGGTCATCGGGATCGGACGGAGCGTCGCCAGGTCCTCCCACGTGGTCTCGAGCCCGACGATCCGCAGCGTGAGCCAGAGCACGACGATGTCGATGGTCGCCAGGAGGGCGAGGTCCACGAGTGCGGCCGCGAGGCGCGCGCCGGCGGAGGCGTCGATAATGGGCGCGTCGGCCTTCCGCGGCGCGCGGCCGACCGTTCCGGACGGCGCCGGCGTCTCGACGTCCGGCGACAGGGGCAGCGGCGGCATCTCCATGCGCGCGGGCCGCGTCGTGGTCCGCCGCGCGCGCGGGGCCTCGACGGTGGCACGGCGCACGGCCAGCGGGTTCCCCGCGGGCGGCGGGAAGAGCGGGAGTTCGTCCGGGTCCGCCGGCGGAGGCGCGGGGGTGTCCGTCGGGAAGTCCGGCACGCGGGCCGCGACAGCGGAATGGATCCGATCGCGTGCCGCCTGGTCCCGGCTGTCCCTGCGACCCGGCGCCGCCGGCTCCTCGGCCGGGGCAGGGGTCTCGACGGGTTCCGGGTCCACGCCAACCAGGCGATCGAGCGGCGATGGCTCGGACAATTCCAGCGGGTCCCGCGTATCCGACAGGTCCGGCTCGTCGATCGTCGTCTCGAAGGCGTCAAGGGAGGCCGCCTCGCCCTCTTCCTCGTGACGGAGTTCCAGGTCGGCGAAGGGGCCGCCGGGCTCGGCGGTGCGCAGCCGCAGTTCAGCCGAGGCCGGGGGCGGCGTCAGCGAGAAGTCGTAGCCGCAATTGCGGCAGCGATCCGTGGTCTCGAACCCGAGATAGCCACACTTGGGACACTTCATTCGGGTCGCAACCCCGTCCCGGCCGCGGCCCGTGGTGGCGCGCCGGCGGCGGTGTCGACCAGCGCGAGCGCCAGCAGTTCGCGCTGGATGGCGGCGCGCAGCCGCTCGGCCTCCGCGCGCTGCGCGCTCCCGATCGGCACGCGCTCGAGTTCGATCAGCGCGTCCCGCAGGCGTCCGGTCTCGAAGAGGTGGCGGCCGCGCGTCACGTAGACTTCCGCCGCGCCGGGCCGCGGGAGGTTCTGCGCCACGGGCGGCGGTGCGGCCAACGGCGGCGAAACGCTGGCCGTGGCAGGCGGACGCGCCGGACCGAACTGCCAGGTCCATGCCGCCCAGCCGGCAACGCCAAGGATGAGCATGATGATGGCCGCGCCGGCCAGTCCCGGCCAACGCCTGCGGCCGCCGGCCTCGAGCACGGCAGGGGCGGGGCCCGGGGATATCCGTGCCGGCCGGCGCGAGCGCCCCGGCTCGGGCTGGACGCCGGGGACATCGAGCCGATCGATGCGCCCGAGCACGCCGAGCGCCAGATCGCGCGAGGCCCCCTGGGCGATGGCCGTGCTGAGCAGCGTACGCGCCTGCTCCACCTGACCACGATCGAAGGCATCGATGCCCTGGTGCACGAGCGCCTCGGTCTGCCGCTGCTGCTCGGCCTGCGCGCTCCGCGCGCGCTCGATGTACGCACGCGCACGGTCGTGCGCCCGATCGAGGAACAGGACCCGCGTCCATAGGTTGATCGCCGTGTCGAACTCGCCCGCGAAGTAGTGGTCGAGCCCGAGGACGAGCAGATGCTCGATGCGGGCGTCCTCGCCGGAAGGGCCCGGCGCGTCGGATGTGCGCGGGTGGGAGGACAACGGATCAGCCATGGCTAAGTGACGCCAATTATAGCACTTAGCCGAGGGGCAGTTCGCGCGCATTCCGCCCCCGCGCGGCGTCGATCCGCCGGGGGTCGTTGCCCCACGCGCCGGCTCGTCAGCCGTCGCCCGTCGCGCGCCCGGCGCGTGCCGCGGGCCGCCCTCCGCCGCGTGTGATGAGACACTAGACACGCATGCCACTCATCGAATCCGTTCCCAACATCAGCGAAGGCCGCCGTCCCGACGTGGTCGAGGCCATTGCCGCCCGCCTGCGCGCGGTCCCCGGGCTCCGCGTCCTCGACGTGCAGTCCGACGCGACGCACAACCGCTCGGTCCTCACGCTCGCGGGCGACGCCGCCGCCATGCGCGCCGGGCTGCCGCTGCTCTTCGAGCAGGCCGTGGCCGCCATCGACCTCCGGACACACCGCGGCGAGCACCCGCGCCTGGGCGCCGTGGACGTCGTGCCCCTCATCCCGATCGAGGGCGTGACGATGGCCGAGTGCGTCGCGCTCGCGAAGGCCATCGGCGAGGACGTGGCGGCGCGATTCGGCGTACCCGTCTACCTGTACGAAGACGCGGCCTCGACACCCGCGCGCCGGAACCTGGAAGACATCCGCCGCGGCGAGTTCGAGGGCCTGGCGGCAAAGATGGTGCAGGCCGGCTGGGCGCCCGACTTCGGCCCCTCGGCCCCGCACGTGTCGGCCGGGGCGTCCGTCATCGGCGCGCGCATGCCGCTCATCGCCTACAACATCAACCTCGCAACGGATCGGCTGGACGTGGCGAAGAAGATTGCCGCCGCCATCCGGATGAGCAGCGGCGGGTTCCGCTTCGTCAAGGCCATGGGCCTCGCGCTCGATGGCCGGCCTGTCGTGCAGGTCTCGATGAACCTGACCAACTTCGAGAAGACGCCGATGTTCCGCGTCTTCGAAACGGTCAAGCGCGAGGCGGCGCGCTACGGTGTGGCCGTCCTCGAGAGCGAGGTGGTCGGCCTGGTGCCGCAGGCCGCGCTGGTGCAGGCGGCCGCCTACTACCTGCAGCTCGAGGGCTTCACGCCCGAACAGGTGCTCGAGAACCGGCTCCGCGGCGAGTAGTCCGCGGACCGGACCAGGACGGCGGCGCGCTCGCGTGGGCGCGCCTACTCGTCGCGCCTCGGCGCGATGCCGAAGGCCTTCATCTTCTTGTAGAGGTTCGATCGCTCCACGCCCAGGGCCTCGGCGGTCCGGGACATGTTGCCGTGCGCGGCGCCGAACGCGCGCAGGATGTAGCTCTTCTCGAACTGGTCGCGCGCATCGGCCAGCGTCCCCGTCACCGCCGCCTCATCGTCGGCGACGGGACTGCCGCCATCGCCGAGGAAGGCCAGGTCACGGGCCGTGATCGTGTCGTCCGCCGCCATGATGATGATGCGCTCGATCGTGTTCCGGAGTTCGCGCACGTTGCCGGGCCAGTGATAGTGCTGGAGCCGGACCATCGCCTCGGCGGCAAAGCGCTTCGGGCGCCGCCCGTACTCCGCCGCCATCACCGCCATGAAGTGCTCGGCCAGGAGCGGGATGTCTTCCGCGCGGTCGCGAAGCGGGGGCACGAAGATCGGGATGACGTTGAGGCGGAAGAACAGATCCTCGCGGAAGCGGCCTTCCCGGATCTCGGACGGCAGGTCCTTGTTCGTGGCCGCCAGCACGCGGACGTCCACCTTGATCCGCTGGGTGCCGCCGACGCGCTCCATCACCTGCTCCTGCAGGACGCGCAGGACCTTGGCCTGCGTCTTGAGGCTCATGTCCCCGATCTCGTCGAGGAAGATGGTGCCGCCGCTCGCCTGCTCGAAGCGGCCCGGCTTGTCCGCCACCGAGCCGGTGAACGCGCCCCGGACGTGGCCGAAGAGCTCCGACTCGATCAGCTCTTCCGGAATCGCCGCGCAGTTCACTTCCACGAACGGTCCGCTCCGCCGCCGGCTCATCTGATGAATGGTGCGCGCCACCAGCTCCTTGCCGGTCCCGTTGTCACCGAGGATCAGGACGCGGCCGTTCGTCGGGGCCGCCATCGCGACCTGCTCGCGGAGGTGGCGCATGGCGGCGCTCTCCCCCACCATCGGCTGCTGCCGGTCCACGCGCGCGCGGAGCGCACGGTTCTCCGTCTCCAGATCGCGCTGCCGGAGGGCATTGCGGACGACGAGCACGGTCTTCTCGAGCGAGAGCGGCTTCTCGATGAAGTCGAACGCCCCCATCTTGATGGCGCGCACCGCGGACTCGATGTTGCCGTGGCCGGAGATGATGACCACCTGCGCGTCCACCTGACGCTCGGTCAGGCGCTTGAGCGTGGTGAGCCCGTCGATGCCCGGCAGCCAGATGTCCAGGACGATGACGTCGTAGGCGCGCTCGGCGACGTGCGCCAGGCAGTCCTCGCCCGTCGCGACGGCCTCAACATCGAAGCCCTCGTCGCGCAGCACGCCCGTGACCGACGAGCGCACGCCCGGCTCGTCGTCGACTACGAGAATCGAGGCCATCGGTCGGCGGCGGAGCGGGGAACGCACGAGGCGCGGAAGGCGCGTCCTGTCAGCATGGCAGTTCTATCGTAAACCGCGTGCCCCGCGGCGCGTTGTCGGCGACCTCGATCGAGCCGCCGTGCTCGGCCACAATCCGGCGGACGATCGCCAGGCCCAGGCCGCTGCCGCGTCCCTTCGTCGAGTAGTACGGCAGGAAGAGCTTCTCGCGCTCCCCGGCCGGAATCCCGGGGCCGTCGTCGGCCACGATGATCCGCACGAAGCCGGCCGCGGCGTCGCGGGCCGTCTCGATGACGATCGTCCCACGGCGGTCCATCGCCTCGATGGCGTTGTCCACCAGATTCACGATGACGCGCTTGAGCTGCTCGGGGTCCACGCGCACGTCCCCGATGGACGCATCGTGGCGCCGTTCGAACGCCACCTCGGCGAAGAGCCCGTCGTAGATGCCGAGCGCCTCGTCGATGAGGCCGTGCAGGTCGGTCGGCGTCGCGCGCGGCGCCGGCATCCGCGCGAACTGCGAGAACTCGTCGACCAGCCCCTTGAGCGACTCCACCTCCCCGATGATCGTCGACGTGCACTCGTGGACCAGGTCCTCGAGCGCCGGGTCGAGATGCGTCAGCTTGCGGCGCATCCGCTCGGCGGACAACTGGATGGGCGTCAACGGGTTCTTGATCTCGTGCGCGAGCCGGCGGGCCACCTCGCGCCAGGCCGCCACCTTCTGGGCCCGGATGAGCGGCGTCACGTCGTCCACCACGAGCACGGTCCCGTCGAAGCTGCCGTCCGCACCCTCGATGCGCGTGGCCACGGCGGTGACGTGGCGCTCGCGCCCGTCGCGCACGAGCGCGAGCTCCTGGGCGACGGAGTCCGTCCGCGCACGCGCGGACTGGTCCAGCAGGTCGTTGATGGGCGCCAGGTCCGCCCGCCCGAACACGGCCGCGGCCGGCCGGCCCGTCGCGTCCGGATCGAACTCCAGGAGGCGCAGGGCGGCGGAGTTGATGGTCCCGATGCGCCCGGCCCGATCGATGGAGACGACCCCCGTGGCAATCCGCTCGAGCACGGCCTCGATGTAGCGGCGCCGGCCTTCGCCCTCCAGGTGCTTGCGCTCGAGGTCCAGGCTCGCGCGCTCGAGGCGCCGGCGGCTGGACGAGACCTCCGCCGCCATCGTGTTGAACGCGTCGATCATGGCGCCGAACTCGTCGGCCGCCTCGTGCTGGATGCGGTGGTCGTAGTGGCCGGCGCCGATCTCCCGCGCCGCGGCGGAGAGCGCCTGGACCGGCCGCGTGATGCGCTTGGCCAGGTACAGGCCGATCCAGGTCGCGCCGACCAGGATGAAGAGCGTGACCATCACGAAGAACGAGACGTACACGCCCGCGAGCGGCTGCCGCAGGACGCGCAGTTGCGTGTAGTCCTCGTAGGCGCGCGTCATCCGGCGCGATCGCTCGGCGAGATCGCCCGCCAGGTACTCGCTGGCCACCACGACGCCCGTCTGGCGGCCGCCGCTGCCCTTGACGATCTGCGCCACGCGCAGCAGTTCCCCGCCCGCGGCCAGCGGTTCGAGCGTCCAGGGCGCCGGCTCCCCGCCCGTGGCCGCGCGGCTCGCCAGCAGGTCCGCGGACGCACGCGCCCACCCCTGGGGAATCGACGGCGCCGCCACGTCCACGATGGGCGTGACCGTGGGCGCCCCTTCCGCGGACTCGACGATGCGGTAGACCTGGACGAGCCCGGCACGGGGTCCGCTCACCTCCGGCGCGACGGCGTCGCGGACGCGCGCCACGTCGCCCCGCGTCAGGTCGACGGTGGACAGCACGCGCGCCACACGCGCCGCCTGATCGCTCACGAGGCGCTGGCGCTCCGCGTAGTAGTCCGCCGCGATGCTGTTGGCCGAGGAGAGAATCTCGTCCATCGGCGTGTTGAACCAGCGATCCACCGCGGTGAGGACGACCCGGCTCCCCACGAGGAGCACCAGCACCGCCGGGATGATGGTCATCCCCAGCATCGTCAGCACGAGCTTGGCGCGGAAGCGCGCGAAGGGCAGCCCGCGCCGGCCTTCGACCACGGACTTGATGACGTTGCGCGCCAGCAGGAATGCCAGCGCCAGCAGCATCGTGAGGTTGGTGGCGGAGAGCGCGTAGAGCACGACCTCCGCGAGGAAGTCCGGCGCGAGGCGCGAGGTGCGGTCTTCGATGACGAGCAGGCCGGCCAGCGCCGCCAGCAGGATGATGATGCCGGCAAGGATCAGGCGCGGGTTGTCCCGGAAGGGACGGCGGGCAGGGGCGGGCGGCGGCGCCGCGGGGGCGGCCGTTCGGGTCACGCCGGACAGTCGTGTCGCGGGCACGTTCCCTACAGGCTACTCCTTTGCGTTCAGGAGGTCTTTCAGTTCCGACATGAACTCGCCGATGTCCCGGAAGTGGCGGTAGACGCTCGCGAAGCGCACGTAGGCCACCTTGTCGAGGTGCTTCAGCTCCTCCATGACGAACGCGCCGACCTCCTGCGTCGAGATCTCCTTCTCCGCGCGGTCCTGGAGCATGGCCTCGACGCGGTCCGCCACGTCCTCGATCGCCGCCACGCTGACCGGGCGCTTCTCGCAGGCCTTGAGGAGGCCCGCAATCAGCTTCTGCCGTTCGAAGCGCTCGCGCGTGCCGTCCTTCTTGACGACCATGTACGGGATCTCGTCGATCCGCTCGTAGCTGGTGAAGCGCCGGTGACACGCCTCGTTGAGGCACTGGCGCCGGCGGCGGATGACATCCCCCTCGCGGCTCTCGCGGGAGTCCACGACCTTGTCGCCCAGTTGTCCGCAGTAGGGACACTTCATGCGCGGGCCTCGGCTTCGGCGGGATCACGGGTCATCTGCTTCAGCCCTTTCATGTCGAGCCCCTCGCGGGCGGCATACCAGAGGCCCATGATCGTCACGGGCAGGAACGAGGTGGCGTGCAGGACGATCGCCGCGGCCACGGCCGCGTCGTTGTCGGCCGCGAAGAAGGAGGTGGCGCCGAGCCGGAAGGCCTCGTGGAACGCACCGACGCCCCCGGGAATGGGCACGGCGACGCCGACGACCAGCAGCGCGAGCATCAGCCACGATCCCGTGAACGACATGTCGATGCCGAAGGCGCGCGCGACGACCCAGGTCTCCGCGCAGATGATGAGCCAGAGCACCAGCGACCAGCCGAGGCTCGCGAGCAGCCGCTCGGGGCGGCGCAGTACGCCGAACCCGTCCGCGAAGCGGCGGGTGGCACGCCCGATGATGGAGGCCAGCCGCGCCGGCAGCAGCCGGTCCGCCAGGGCCAGCCACGTCTGCATCCAGGCCGGGTGCCCCGCCAGCATGAACATCCCGACGAGCGTGGCCACGGCCACCGGGGCCATGACCAGGCCGCCCAGCCGGATGGCCGAGAACAGCGACGAGTCACGCGCCGCCATGCCCGGATCGAAGATCAGCAGGTAGGCGGCCAGCAGGACCAGCACGGCCACCAGATCGAGCAGGCGCTCGACGACGATGGTGGCAAAGGTGGCGGTCGCGCTGAGGCCCTCGCGCCGCGCCAGCCAGTAGGGGCGCAGGACCTCCCCGATCTTCGCCGGGAGGATGGCCGAGGCGGCAAACCCGAGCACCGTCGCGCGCAGGACCACGGCAAACCGCGTCGGGCCGAGCGGCTCGAGGAGGTACTGCCACCGTTCCGTGCGCACGATGTAGGTCAGGACCGTCAGGCCGACGGCCAGGGCGATGAGGTCGAGCCGCGCCGCGCCGATGGCCTGCCACACGTTCGAGAGGTCGGCATTCCGGAGGAAGACGCCTACCAGGCCGCCGGCCAGGAGGAGCACCAGAAGGGTCCGCAGCGCGGGTCGCAAAGCACTGACATGTTACACGGAGAGCGTCCGGAGGGCGGTGGCGGGGCCGGGCGCCGCCCGGCATGCTGCGGCGAGCGGCCACCTCGTCCGGCGAGGCGGTCCGGCGCGATCTGCGTCTTGCGTCCGGTGCACGCCCTCGCTAGGATCGGGGTTCCCCGTGCCGACTGCCGCCCCTGTTCTCGATACTGCTCTCGATGGCCTGACGCTCGTCGCCCGCGGCAAGGTCCGCGACGTGTACGCCGTCGAGGATCGGCTCATCCTGGTCGCCACCGATCGCATCTCCGCGTTCGACTACGTCCTCGGCTCCGGCATCCCGGACAAGGGCCGCGTCCTGACGCAGTTGTCCGCGTTCTGGTTCGCGCGCACCGGCGCCATCGTCCCCAACCATCTCATCTCGACCAACCCGGCGGACTACCCGCCCGCCGCCGCCCGCCACGCGGCCGTGCTCGACGGGCGCTCCATGCTCGTGCGCCGGACGACGCCGCTCCCGGTCGAGTGCGTGGCGCGGGGCTACCTGTCGGGATCGGGGTGGAAGGACTACCAGGCATCGGGCTCCGTCTGCGGCATTACGCTCCCCGCGGGGCTCCGTGAGTCCGACCGCCTGCCGGCGCCCATCTTCACGCCGGCCACGAAGGCCACGTCCGGACATGACGAGAACATCAGCGAAGCCGCGGCGGCGGCGGTCATCGGGACGGACCGCCTCGCGCAGGTCAAGGCGCTGACGCTCGCGCTCTACGCGTTCGGCGTCGCGCACGCGGCCGCGTGCGGCATCATCCTCGCGGACACCAAGTTCGAGTTCGGGATCACGCCCGAGGGCGAACTGCTGCTCATCGACGAGATGATGACGCCGGACTCGTCCCGCTACTGGCCCGCGGATCAGTACGCGCCCGGGGGGCCGCAGCCGAGTTTCGACAAGCAGTACGTGCGCGACTACCTGGAGTCGATCCGGTGGGACAAGCGCCCGCCGGTCCCGTCGCTACCCGAGCCGGTCGTTGCCCGGACGCGCGACAAGTACCTGGACGCCTATCGCCGGCTGACCGGTCACGATCTGGCGACGGGCGGGTGATGCGCATGGCGCCGCGCCGTGAGGCCCGTCGTGCGTGAGCGCCTCGAGGCGCTGGTCGCGGAGATGGTGGACAAGGGCATCCGCTTCGAGGACGCGCAGCGCGAGTTCGAGAAGCGCTTCATCACGGAGGTGGTGCGGAAGAGCGATGGCAACCTCTGCCGTGCCGCCACGACCCTG
This sequence comes from uncultured Bifidobacteriaceae bacterium, assembly GCA_964619705.1. Classification (GTDB taxonomy): domain Bacteria; phylum Acidobacteriota; class Vicinamibacteria; order Vicinamibacterales; family UBA2999; genus VFZN01. The sequence goes on along the minus strand of CAZUGF010000018.1, from coordinate 2,486 downwards.
GGCGTCCACCGCAACACCCTGACGCGGAAGATCGCGACGCTCAAGATCCGGCCGCGCTGACCCCGACCGCGTCCGCCCCCCGCCCGGATCTCCGGGCCCCAGGTCCCGAAATCCAGTCCCGACCGGTCCGGATCAATCCCTCCCCGCCTTGACTCCCCGGCCCCCGCCCACTACACTTAGCAGTCGTCATCGTTGACTGCTAGCCCCGCCGGGGGTCGAGTGCTAGCACACGTCGGCACACCCCCGTATCACCAGCGAACCCAGGACCCGGTCGCCCGACGCCTCAGGACCTGCCGACGGCCCGTTTCGACGCGTCGCGCGCCCGGGAACATGAACCTTTCAGGACGGAGCAAGAGCATGGCGTTGAGACCGCTTCACGACCGCATCCTCGTGCAGCGCACAGAGGAAGAAGAGCAGAAGGTTGGCGGCATCATCATCCCGGACTCGGCCAAGGAAAAGCCGCAGCAGGGCAAGGTGATCGCCGTCGGGGCCGGCAAGGCCGACAAGGACGGCAAGCGCATCGCGCTCGACGTCAAGCAGGGCGACACGATCCTCTTCGGCAAGTACTCCGGACAGGAAGTGAAGGTCGACGGCGAGGATTATCTGATCATGCGCGAGGACGAAGTGCTCGCCGTGGTCGAAGGCAAGCAGTAAGGACGGAGACTCACCACAATGGCAAAGCAGATCATTTACGGCGAGCAGTCGCGGCAGGCCATCCTGCGCGGCGTCAACCAGCTCGCGGACGCGGTCAAGGTGACCCTGGGCCCCAAGGGCCGCAACGTCGTGCTCGACAAGAAGTTCGGCTCGCCCACCATCACCAAGGACGGCGTGACGGTGGCGAAGGAAATCGACCTCAAGGATCCGCTCGAGAACATGGGCGCGCAGATGGTCCGTGAAGTCGCGAGCAAGACGTCGGACACGGCCGGTGACGGCACCACCACCGCCACCGTGCTGGCGCAGGCCATCTACCGCGAGGGCGCCCGCAACGTGGTCGCCGGCGCGAACCCGATGGAGCTCAAGCGCGGCATCGAGAAGGCCGTCGAGGCCATGACCGCCGAGATCCGGAAGATGGCCAAGCCGGTCAAGGGCAACATGATCGCCCAGGTCGGCACCATCTCCGCCAACGCTGACGAGACCATCGGCAAGATCATCGCCGAGGCCATGGAGAAGGTCGGCAAGGACGGCGTCATCACCGTCGAGGAGGCCAAGACCCTCGAGACGACGCTGGACGTGGTCGAAGGGATGCAGTTCGACCGCGGCTACCTCTCGCCGTACTTCGTGACCGACGCCGAGCGCATGGAGACCGTGCTCGAGAACCCGGTCATCCTGATTCACGAGAAGAAGATCAGCTCGATGAAGGACCTCCTGCCGGTCCTGGAGCAGGTTGCCCGCCTCGGCCGCCCGCTCCTGATCATCGCGGAAGACATCGAGGGCGAGGCGCTCGCCACGCTCGTCGTCAACAAGCTGCGCGGCACCCTCCAGGCCGCCGCCGTCAAGGCCCCGGGCTTCGGCGATCGCCGCAAGGCCATGCTCGAGGACATCGCCATCCTCACCGGCGGCAACGCCATCACCGAGGACCTGGGCATCAAGCTCGAGAACATCAAGATCGAGGACCTGGGCAAGGCCAAGAAGGTCACGATCGACAAGGACAACACCACGATCATCGAGGGCGCGGGCGCCGCGGCGAAGATCGAGGGCCGCGTCAAGCAGATCCGCGTCCAGGTCGAGGAGACCACCTCGGACTACGACCGTGAGAAGCTGCAGGAGCGCCTCGCGAAGCTCGTGGGCGGCGTCGCCGTCATCAAGGTCGGTGCGGCCACCGAGACCGAGATGAAGGAGAAGAAGGCCCGCGTCGAGGACGCGATGCACGCCACCAAGGCGGCTGTCGAAGAGGGCATCGTCCCCGGCGGCGGCGTGGCGCTCATCCGCGCCAGCAAGGTGCTCGACGGGCTGAAGCTCGAGGGCGACCAGAAGGTCGGCGCCGCGATCATCAAGCGCGCGATCGAGGAGCCCTGCCGCTGGATTGCCACCAACGCCGGCCTCGAGGGGTCCATCATCGTGGCGCAGGTCAAGGACGGCAAGGGCGACGAGGGCTTCAACGCCGCGACCGACGTCTACGAGGACCTGGTCAAGGCGGGCGTCATCGACCCGGCCAAGGTCGTCCGCAACGCGCTGCAGAACGCGGCGTCCATCGCCTCCCTCCTCCTCACCACCGAGGCCCTGGTCTCGGAGATTCCCGAGGACAAGAAGGAAGCGCCGGCGATGCCGGGCGGCGGCATGGGCGGGATGTACTAGGATCGGGTAGAAGCAACCCGTCCTCGATCGTGTAGAAGCAACCCTTCAGGGTTGCCTCGGCACGATCCGGTAATCGTGAGGGCCCGGCGGTACTCGTTGCCGCCGGGCCCTTCCTCTGTACAGTCCCCGTAGAGGCGACCCTTCAGGGTCGCCTTCCCTTCAGGGTCGCCGCCTCCCCTTCAGGGTCGCCT
>CAZUGF010000017.1:0-53164 GCA_964619705.1 uncultured Bifidobacteriaceae bacterium | reverse complement strand
ACGCCTCCGGCTACCGCCCCGGTACCCGCCACGGCCGCGACCGCGCCGGCAGGCGCCGCGCCCCATGCGGCTCCGGTGGTGCCGTCGTCCAACGCGACGGGCAGCTTCTCGCTCTCACGCCAGCTTGGCCTGGGCGTCTCGCGCATCGTGATCGATCCCGGTCATGGCGGCCACGATCCGGGGACGAACGTGCGCGGGCTGGAGGAGGCCGACATCACGCTGGATGTCGCCCTGCGCCTGGAAAAGCTCCTGGAGAAGGAGTCCGGCGTGGAGGTGATCCTCACGCGCCGCACCGACGTGTTCATTCCGCTCGAGGAGCGGCCGGCCATCGCGAACCGCGAGGGCGCGGACCTGTTCCTGTCGATTCACGCCAACGCCAGCCGCAACCCGGCATCGAGCGGCATCGAGACCTACTACCTGAGCTTCGCCTCATCGCCGGAGGCGGAGGCCGTGGCCGCGCGCGAGAACTCCGCGTCGGGAAGCGCGATGCACAACCTGCCCGACATCATCAAGGCCATCGCGCTCAACAACAAGCTCGACGAGTCCCGCGATCTCGCGGCCATGGTGCAGGAGTCGATGATCACGCGGCTCCGGAAGACCAACAAGGAAGTACGGAATCGCGGCGTGAAGAAGGCGCCGTTCGTCGTCCTGATTGGCGCGGGGATGCCGAGCGTGCTGGCGGAGATTTCCTTCCTGACGAACAAGCAGGAAGCGCAGCTGCTCAGGACGGCCGCCTACAAGCAGCGGATTGCCGAGTCGCTGCACGAGGCGGTCATGAAGTACCGCCTGTCCCTCAAGCGCCAGTCGACGATCGCCGACCGGCCGTAGGGTTCGTGTCCTCAGGCCTTGAAGAGGTCGTGCTGGCCGCCGCGGGCCTCGATGATCGTGATGGGCCGCCGCGACCGGTACCAGATGAAGAGGGCGCCGGCGAGGAGGCCGGCCACCGCCGCCGCGGCCATGATGACCCCGGTCAGGCCGAACGCGGCCACCGCCACGTCAATCATGCTCAGCCCGGGTGTCGGCGGGCTGGCCGTCTCGACGATCGTGGCGGTGATCGAGTCCGGTACCTGTGGACTGCCCTGCAGGATCACGATCTCAGTGTATCCCGTCAGGCCGGTCCGGGAATGCCCGCCCTGGCCAGTTCGACGAGCGTGCGGATCATGACGCCCGTCGCGCCCTTCGGCATCCACGGCCGGGCCTCGTCCGCCCACGCGGTGCCGGCGATGTCCAGGTGTGCCCACGGTCCCTGCCCGGCGAACTCGCGGAGGAACAGCGCCGCGGTGATCGAGCCGGCCGGACGCCCCGGGCTGTTCAGCAGGTCCGCGATGTCGCTCTTGAGGGCTTCCTTGTACTCGTCGTAGATCGGCAGCGGCCAGAGCTTCTCGCCGCCGCGAGCGGCGGCGCCGCGCAGGGCCTCGACCCAGGGCTCCGGCGCCCCGAAGAGGCCCGTCGTGATCTTCCCCAGGGCCACGACGCACGCGCCGGTGAGCGTGGCGACGTCCACCAGGTGCGTCGCACCGAGTTGGCGCGCGTACCAGAGCGCGTCGCCGAGGACGAGGCGGCCCTCCGCATCCGTGTTGTTGACCTCGACGGTGAGCCCGGAGGCCCCCCGCAGGATGTCGCCGGGCTTGACGGCGCGGCCGCCGGGCATGTTCTCCGCGGAAGGGACGAGCGCGATGACGCGGATCGGGAGCCGCAGGAGCGCGATCGCGCGCAGCGCGGCCACGACCGTGGCGCCTCCGGCCATGTCGTCCTTCATGCGCTCCATGCCGTCCGCCGGCTTGATGGAAAGGCCTCCGGTGTCGAAGGTGATGCCCTTGCCGACGAGTCCGAGCGTAACCCCGGCCGGCGCGTTCGCGGGCTCGTAGTGTGCGACGAGCATGCGCGGAGGTTCCGCGCTTCCGCGTCCGACGCCGAGCAGGAGGCCCATGCCCAGGGTCTCGAGGCGCGCCTCGTCGAGAATCTCCGTGCGCACGCCCTCCACCGAGGCGAGGGACGCCGCCTTCTCCGCCAACCGTGCCGGCGGCAGGTAGTTCCCGGGCTCGTTGATGAGGACCCTGGCCGCGTTGATGGCATCGCCGATGATCCGGCCGGCGTCCGCGGCCCCGCCGGGGGCCGAGGCGGCCAGGATGGTGGCGTCGCTGACGAAGAACCGGGGCTCGCCCCGGCTGCGGTGGACGGCGCCATCGAAGTTGGCCGTGGTCAGGCCCTCCGCGATGAGGTCGATGCGGGCGGCGGCATCGGGGCCGGGGCCGTCCGAGTCCACCCAGGCCACGCGCGCGCGGTGCTGCTGGCGGGCAAGGCCCACCGCGGCGGCCGCCATGCGGCGCACGGTTTCCGCGTCCACGCCGGCGCGCGGGCCGCTGCCGACGAAGAGCGCATGGCGGGCCGTCCACCCGTCGGCCGTGATCGGCGTGGTGAACATGCGGCACGCTTCCGGCACGAACTCGCGGCGCGCGAGGGCGCTGGAGAGCGCGCCGCCGACCGCCGCGTCGAACTCGGCGACGGTGCCGGCGGGATCGTCCTCCGCCACGGGAATGATGATGACGTCCGCGTCGGCGCGCGGGGGATTGCGATGGATGACCGTGATGCGAGGGACTTCGTACGCGACTGGCATTCGGCAGCGCGGGGCTGGAGCGCTCTTTTCCTCTCTGCAACGCATCCCGGGCTGGATGCCGGGGATGCCGCCAAACCCGCTAGTGTAGCACCGGCTCCCGCCGTTGCACCTGCGCAGGGTTGCACGGAATCTGCGGACTAGAGCCGGGGCAGCAGCCAGAACGCGGCGGAGACCACCGTGTTGTAGATCACGAAGACGAGCGCCGCGTAGCCCATGATGTCGCGGAAGTCGACGCGGGCGGCGGCGAGGAGCGGCAGGGCCCAGAACGGCTGGATGATATCCGTGGACATGTCCCCCCACGCGTAGGCCATGACGACCTGCGGCGTCGGCACGCCGAGTCTCGTCGCCGCATCGATGAGATAGGGCGCCTCGATGGCCCACTTGGATCCGCCGGACGGCACGAAGTAGTTGACGAGGCCGGAGTACCAGTAGAGCCAGACGGGCAGCGTATCCGGGTCCGCGAGGGCCGCAATTCCCTCTCCGAGCGCTTCCGCCAGGCCGGTGCCCTGGATGACGCCGTACATCCCCGCGTAGAAGGGGAACTGCATCACGACGCCCGCCAGGAGGCCGGCGCCCTTCTCCCCCGCCGCGATCAGGGACGCGGCCGACCGGTGCAGGGCGACCGCCAGCATCAGGAACGCGAAGTTGAGGACGTCCAGCGTGAGCGCGAAGCCGTGCGTGGCGAAGTACCACGACAGCCAGGCGAACCCGCAGGCGCCGATGGCCAGCGTGAGCACGCGCGAGTGGTCCAGGCGGGCCGCGGGTGACGGCCGTGCCGGCCGGGCCGGCGGCTCGAAGCGGTCCAGCGACTCCAGCAGGTCCGGCGCGATGGGACGGGTGTGTGCCGGCGCCGGGTGCAGGAGCGCCGCCACCACCGTGAGCAAGGTGACGACAACGGCCGTCAGGATCAGGTTGAAGGGGCTGAAAATGGTGGCGCCGATCGGGATGAGGCCGGTCGTCTCCTCGAGGAAGTGGCCCGGCGTGGCGACGAGCAGCGGGGCCGACGCGGAGAGCCCCGCGTGCCAGGTCGTGCCCATGCCGAAGTACGCCGTGCAGACGAGCAGCCGGTAGTCCACCCGAGGCTCCGCGCGGACCACGTGCCGGACGAACATCGCGCAGCCGACCAGGCTCAGGCCCCAGTGGACCCAGGCGAGGGCCATGGACACGACGGCCATCAGCACGACGGCCCGGCGCGGGCTCGTCGCCCACCGCGCCAGGCGGCCGAAGGCGCGGTCCACGACGGGCGCCGTGGACACGAGATAGCCCGTGAGCACGACGAGGGCCATCTGCATCGCAAACGGCACCAGCGTCCAGAAGCCGTTCCCCCACTCGACGATGACGCGCGCCGGCGTGGCGCCGACCACCGCGATCGCCAGGCCAAAGGTGACGAACGTCAGCAGGATGGCAATCGCGAAGGCGCTCGGTACGTAGCGTTCCGTCGCCTCGCTGAGCCGGATGGCCAGGGAGGAGAGCACGTCAGCGCCTCAGAAGCGCCCGACCTCGCCCTCGACGATCAGCGCGGCGCCGGTCGCCGCACGGACGGCCTCCTCCGTCGAGTCCTCCGCCACCTCCCGCAGGACCAGGCCGGCCGGCGTCACGTCGATCACGGCCAGTTCCGTGATGATGCGGCTGACGACGCGGACGCCGGTCAACGGCAGCGTGCAGGCCGGAAGGATCTTGTGCCCCCCGTCCCGGGTCGTGTGCTCCATGGCGATGATGACGCGGCGGGCGCCGGCCACGAGATCCATCGCGCCGCCCATGCCCTTGACCATCTTGCCGGGAATCATCCAGTTGGCGAGGTTGCCCTGCTCGTCCACTTCGAGCGCGCCCAGCACCGTGAGATCCACGTGGCCGCCGCGCACCATGGCAAAGGAGTCCGCGCTGCTGAAATAGGACGTGCCCGGCAGTTCGGTCACGGTCTCCTTGCCGGCGTTGATGAGGTCCGGGTCGACCTCACTCTCCGTCGGATAGGGGCCCACGCCCAGCATGCCGTTCTCCGAGTGCAGCGTGATCTCCACGCCGGGCGGGACATGGTTGCCGACGAGTGTCGGCAGGCCGATCCCGAGATTCACGTAGTCGCCGTCCTTCAGTTCCCGGGCGACACGGTTGACGATGCGTTCGCGTTTATCCATGACGGGTGGTCCGCTTCTCGATGCGCTTGCCGTAGTCGCGGCCCAGGAGGATCCGCTTCACGAAGATGCCCGGCGTGTGCACGTGGTCGCCGTCGATGGCGCCGGGCTCGACCAGGTCCTCGACCTCGGCCAGCGTGATCGCCGCGGCCGTGGCCATGACGGGGTTGAAGTTGCGCGCCGTGCGCCGGTAGGCCAGGTTGCCGGCGCGATCGCCCTTCCAGGCCTTGACGAACGCGAAGTCGGCCGTGAGCGGCGTCTCCAGCACGTAGTCGCGCCCGTCGAAGGTGCGGACTTCCTTGCCCTCCGCGATGATCGTGCCGACGCCGGTCGGCGTGAAGAACCCGGCTATGCCCGCGCCGCCCGCCCGGATGCGCTCCGCGAACGTGCCCTGCGGGACGAGCTCCACCTCGATCTCCTTCTGGAGGAACTGGCGCTCGAACTCCTTGTTCTCTCCGACGTAGGTCGAGATCATCTTCCGCACCTGCCGGGCGCCGAGCAACGGGCCGATGCCGAACCCGTCGACGCCGGCGTTGTTGCTGATGATGGTGAGGTCCTTGGTGCCGCGGCGCAGGAGCGCCGCGATGAGATTCTCGGGAATGCCGCACAGCCCGAAGCCGCCCATCATGATGCGCGCGCCGTCCGGGATGTCGGCAACCGCCTCGTCGGCGGTGTCGATCACCTTGTTCATGCAGACATTATGACAGGAGGGTCCGGGAAGTGCGGCAAGGCGCCGGGATGGCGCGCGGCTATTCCGGTTCGTGCGGCAGCCATGCGTGTGCGCGTTCGAAGAGCGACTCGATGGCGGCGGGGTCCTGCAGGTGGTCGGCGATCGACTCGAGATCCGCGGCGAGTGTCCGCAGGAGCGGGGCGACGGCATCGTGGTTGGTGGAGAGGATGCTCCGCCACATGCCGGCGCGGCTCGCGGCGAGGCGTGTCGTGTCCCTGAGGCCGGCACCGGCCCAGCGGAGGCCGTCCGGCCCCGCCTGCTCCCCCACCGTGGCCAGGAGGGCGCTCGCCACCACCTGCGGCAGGTGGCTGATCGCGGCCACGAGCCGATCGTGCGCCTGCCCAGCGTCCGGCATCTCGACCGGCGTGGCGCCCAGCATCTCGGCAACGCTCCGCGCCGCGGCGATGGCGCTGGCGTCCGCACCGGCCGTGGTCAGGAACCACGTCCGGCCGTCGAAGAGGTCCGCCCGCGCGGCCGCCGGGCCCGTGCTGGTGCCGCCCGCCATGGGATGGCCCCCGACGAACGTCGTGAGTCCCGCGGCTGCCGCGGCGGCCATGATGGCTCGCTTGGTGCTCCCCGTGTCCATGACGAGCGTCGCGGACGGCGCGGCCTTCCGGATCCGCGGCAGCAGGTCCAGGATCGCGTGCACCGGCGTCGCGAGGATGACGGTGCGGGCCGGACCGAGCGCCGCGAGATCGTCGCCGGCATCCAGGCTGACGATTGCCGCGTCCGGCTGGCGCCGCAGCCACGCCAGGCGAATCGCGCGGCCGATCAGGCCATCGCCCACGATGGCCGGTGGCGGCGTCCCGAGTGCGGCCTCGCGCATGCGGGACCCGCCTATCTGGCCCATCCCCGGCGCGCGACAGGCTCCAGGCAGATGCTGCGGCCAATCGCCGGCGCGATGATCCGCAGCTCCGCCATCAGGCGATCGAACTGGCCGGGGAAGAGCGACTGCGCGCCGTCGCTCATGGCGCGGTCCGGGTCGCAGTGCACCTCGATCAGCAGGCCGTCGGCGCCGGCGGCGACCGCCGCCCGCGCCATGGGCGCCACCTTGTCGCGCCGGCCCGTCCCGTGGCTCGGGTCGACGAACACGGGCAGGTGGCTCAACTGCTTGACGATCGGGATGGCGGAGATGTCCAGCGTGTTGCGCGTGTAGGTCTCGAACGTCCGGATGCCGCGCTCGCAGAGGATGACGCTGGTGTTCCCGCCGGCGAGGACGTACTCCGCGGAGAGGAGCCACTCCTCGATCGTGGCGGAGATGCCGCGCTTGAGCAGGACGGGCTTGCGCGCCCGGCCCAGTTCCCGCAGCAAGGTGAAGTTCTGCATGTTGCGCGCGCCGACCTGGTAGATATCCGCATAGCGATCGATGACGTCCATCTGGCTGATGTCCATCACTTCAGTCACCAGCTTCAGGTCGTGTGCCGTGGCCGCGGCGCGGAGGAGCCGGAGCCCCTCCTCGCCGAGGCCCTGGAAGCTGTAGGGCGAGGAGCGCGGCTTGAATGCCCCGCCCCGCAGGGCCTTGGCGCCGGCGCGCTTGATGGCGGCGGCGGTCTGGTTGACCTGCTCCTCGTTCTCCGCGGAGCACGGGCCGGCCATGACGATCACCTCGTCGCCGCCGATCTGGAGGCCGCCCACGTCGATGATGGTGTCCTCCGCCTTGAACGTGCGGCTCGCGAGCTTGTACGGCTCGCTGATGCGCAGCACCTCGTGCACGCCCTCCATCAGCTCGATCAGGCGCGGGTCGACCTTGCCGCTCCCCACGACCCCCAGCACGATGCGGGCGGCGCCGGTGGAGCGATGGACGTCCATACCCAGCCCGACAAGCTGGGCGATCACGTGCTCCACCTGTTCGGGCGTGGAGCGTTCCTTCATCACGACAACCATGGTTCAGCTCTCAGCTTTCATCCGTCACCGACGGTTCCGGCGAGGGGGCCGGCGCTCCGGCACTCTCGGTCTCCTGCTCTGCCGCCCGCCGCTCCGCCTCCAGGCGCTGGATGCGGCGGGCCTCGTCCATCACGCGCTCGTAGAGCCGCTCGATGGCGTCCTCGGTCAGCGGTCCGCCGAGGCTCGCGTTGACGGCCTTGACGTGGGCCATCACCGTGGCTTCCCGCGTGGGCTCGTAGATGGCGCGTCCCAGTTCCCGCTTGAGCGCACCGACGGCGTACGCGCATCGCGCACGGCGATCGAGCAGCCGGACGATGACCTCGTCCAGCCTGTCGATTTCGTCGCGCAGGGCCTCGAGGCCTAGGTCCGCAGCCATCGCACGTATCGCTCCACTTCGTCCAGCAGGGCCGGACCGTGTCCATGCGCTTCGATGACGGAGACGAGCCCGCTCCCGACGACGGCGGCATCCGCATACGCGCCGATGGCACGCACGTGGTCGGGGTGCGAGACGCCGAAGCCGATCGCCAGCGGCATGTCGGTCGCCTCGCGGACGCGCGCGGCCAGGTCCTGCGCCGACGCCGCGACGGTGTCGCGCGCGCCGGTGACCCCCAGGCGGGAGATGCCGTACAGGAAGCCGCTGCCGAGCCGGGCTGCCCTGCGGATCCGTTCGCGCGTAGTCGTGGGGCTCAGGAGGAAAATTGTATCAAGCCCGGCCGTTGTCAGGTGGTCGCGCATGTCCCCGGCTTCCTCGGGCGGCACGTCCAGCGCCAGCACGCCGTCCACGCCCGCCGCGCGGGCACGCTCGACGAACGGGCCGAGCCCCATCCGGAGTATCGGATTGGCGTAGCTGAAGATGACCACCGGAGCGGCGAGCCTGGATCGCACCCCGGACAGCATGTCCAGGACGCCGCCCAGCGTGGCGCCGGCGGCCAGGGCGCGCTCGGTGGCGCGCTGGATCACGGGGCCGTCGGCCAGCGGGTCCGAGAACGGCACGCCCACCTCCAGCACGTCCGCGCCGGCGCGGTCGATCGCGACCAGGATCTCAGCCGTCCGGTCGAGGCCCGGATCGCCGGCCGTCACATACGTGACGAGGCCGGGGCCCGTCCGGGCCCGGATGGCACGGAACGCGTCGTCAATTCGCGACATCGCGGCGTCCTTCGATGAGGTGCTGCACGGTCTCGACGTCCTTGTCGCCCCGGCCGGAAAGGTTGACGAGCACGACGGCGTCCGGACCGAGGTCCGCCGCCACGTGGCGGGCGTGCGCCACGGCGTGCGCGGACTCGAGCGCCGGGATGATGCCCTCCTGCCGCGCGAGAAGTTGGAAGGCATCGAGCGCCTCGGCGTCGGACGCGTGGTGATAGGTCGCGCGGCCGCGCTCGTGGAGGTAGGCGTGCTCCGGACCGACGGCGGCGTAATCCAGCCCCGCGGACACGGAGTGCGTCGGCTCGATGTTGCCGTCCCCGTCCTGGAGCAGCCACGTGCGTGTCCCCTGCAGCACGCCGGCGGCGCCGCCGGCAAACCGCGCGGCATGCCGTCCCGGCTCGATGGCATCCCCGCCGGCCTCCACGCCGATGAGCCGCACCGCGCGGTCGTCGATGAAGGCATCGAAGATGCCGATGGCGTTGCTGCCGCCGCCGACGCAGGCCACCACGGCATCCGGGAGGCGTCCCGCCAGCGCGAGACACTGCTGCCGCGCCTCCCGGCCGATCACCGACTGGAACTCGCGCACCATCAGCGGATAGGGATGCGGCCCGAGCGCGGAGCCGAGGAGGTAATGCGTGTCCTCCGGCCGTGCCACCCAGTCGCGCATGGCCTCGTTGATGGCGTCCTTGAGCGTACGGCTTCCGGCATCGACGCCCTCCACGACGGCGCCGAGGAGCCGCATGCGGAAGACGTTGAGGGCCTGGCGCCGCATGTCCTCGGTCCCCATGTAGACCACGCACTCGAGCCCGAGCAGCGCGGCGACCGTGGCGCTGGCCACGCCGTGCTGGCCGGCGCCCGTCTCGGCGACGATGCGCGTCTTGCCCATGCGCGCGGCCAGGAGGGCCTGGCCGAGGGCGTTGTTGATCTTGTGCGCGCCCGTGTGCGTCAGGTCCTCACGCTTGAGGAGTACGCGCGCGCCACCGAACGCCTGGGTCAGCCGGCGGGCCTCCCAGAGCGGTGTCGGCCTGCCGACGTACTCGCGGAACAGCCGATCGAGCTCCTCCGCGAACGCCGGGTCGCGCCGGGCCGCCAGGTACTCCCGCTCGAGCCGTTCGATGGGCGCGACAAGCGTCTCGGGTACGAATCGCCCGCCGAACGTCCCGAAGTACCCGCGCGCATCCGGGTCGCGCCGGCCGAACCACTCCGTTGTCATGCTGCTGTCCTTACCGCGGCGACGAACGCCGCGAGCCTGTCGTGATCCTTGATACCCGGCGCGCGCTCGACGCCGGACGAGACGTCCACGCCCGACGGCCGGACGGTGCGGATGGCCTCCGCGACGTTGTCCGGCGTCAGCCCGCCCGCGAGGATGAGGCGCCGCCGCGCCGCCACGAGCGCGGCACGGGGCCAGTCGAGCGTCCGTCCCGTGCCGCCGTGCAGCACCGGGTCCGCGGCATCCAACAGGATGGCCTCGGCGTCCGGGACGTCGGGCTCGATGATCGCGTCCACGGGTGCCAGGTGAACGGCACGGAGGACGGCCAGGCCGGGGACACGCCGCGCCGGCAGCGATCCGTGGACCTGCGCCACGTGTATGCCCGCGACGTCCCGTGCGCGGGCCAGCAGGTCCTCATCCGGATCGACGAAGACGCCGACCGGCGTCACGAACGGCGGCAGCGCCGCGATGATGCGTCCGGCGGCCTCGAGTGTCATCGCGCGCGGGCTGGCTGCCCAGAACACGAAGCCGAGAGCGTGCACGTCCAGCGCGGCGGCGGCCAGGGCGTCGGTCTCTCGCGTAATGCCGCAGATCTTGATCGTCATCGCGCCGCCTCGGCCAGCAGGGCCGCGAGCGCCGTGCCGGGGTCCGCTGCGGTCATGAAGCGCTCCCCGATGAGAAACGCCGAGTAGCCGAGCGCGGCCAGTTCCGTGAGATCGGATCCGCGCCGGAGTCCGCTCTCGCTGACGGCCGCCACGCCGGGAGGCAGCCGTTCGGCTATGCGCCGGGACAGGTCGACGTCGACCGCAAGCGTCCGCAGGTTCCGGTTGTTGACGCCGATGATGCGCGCGCCTGCCTCCACCGCGCGATCCAGTTCCTCGTCGGCGTGGACTTCGACGAGTGCGCTCAGTCCCAGCGCATCGGCCTCGTCATGAAGGGCGCGCAACTCCGCGCCGCCGAGTGCGGCCGCGATCAGCAGCACGGCGTCCGCCCCGGCCGCCCGCGCCTCGAGCAGTTGCCAGGCGTCGATGATGAAGTCCTTGCGGAGGAGGGGCAGATCCACCGCCCCGCGGACGGCCGCCAGGTGGTCGAGCGACCCGTCGAAGAACGCCGGCTCGGTCAGGATCGACAGGGCCGCCGCGCCGCCGGCCGCGTAGCCGCGCGCGATGGCCACGGGATCGTACGCCGGACGAAGCACGCCGCGCGATGGCGATCGGCGCTTGCACTCGGCGATGATCGCCGGGCGGCCGCGCGCGGCGAGCGCCGCCGCGAACACCGCCCCGCGCGGCGATGCCGCCGACGCGCGCGCTTCGAGCCGCGAGACGGGCTCACGGCGGCGGGCCTCCGCGACGCGCACGCGCGTGGCGGCGAGGATGGCGGCCAGGAGGTCCGTGGCCGGCGCGGGCCCTGTGGCTGACGCGGTCATGCCTGGCCTCCAGCCGGTGTCGACGAGACACGGCAGAGGCCGGCGAGCACCTGGCGCGCGCCGCCACTGTCGATCGCGGCCGCCGCGTCCGCCATCCCGCCGGGGACCGAGTCCGCGCGGCCGGCGACGAAGAGCGCCGCGCCGGCGTTCAGCAGGACCACGTCGCGTGCGGGGCCCGGCCTGCCATCGAGCACCTCCCTGACGATCGCGGCATTGGCCGCCGCGTCGCCGCCCCGGAGCGTCTCCGGCGCCGCCTTCGCCAGTCCGAAGTCGGACGGGTGCACGTAGAACGTCTGCACGGCGCCGTGCCGGCACTCGGACACCTTGGTGTGCCCCGTCGTGGACAACTCGTCCAGGCCGTCAGCGCCGTGGACGACCCACGCGCGCTCGACGCCGAGGCCGTGCAGCGCCCGGGCGATCAACTCCGTGAGCTCCGGCCGCGGCACGCCCACGATCTGTCTCGTCGGCCGCGCCGGGTTCGTCAGCGGGCCCAGCAGGTTGAACGCCGTCCGGACGCCGAGGTCCTTGCGGGTCTGCGCGGCGTGGCGCATGGCGGGATGAAAGGCCGGCGCGAAGAGAAACGCCATACCCACCTCGTCGAGGCATGCGGCCACCCTGTCGGCGGACGCCTGGACGTTGACGCCGAGCGCCTCCAGCACATCCGCGCTGCCGCACTGGCTGGACACGGAGCGGTTCCCGTGCTTGGCCACGCGCACGCCACACGCGGCGGCGACGATGGCCGCGGCGGTGGAGATGTTGAACGTGCCCGAGCGATCCCCTCCGGTGCCGCAGGTATCGAAGACCGCGGACGCCTGCTGTGGCAGCCTCACGGCATGCGCGCGCATCGTCCGGGCCAGGCCGACGAGCTCGGCGGGCCGCTCGCCCTTCATGGCGAGGCCGATCAGGAGGCCTGCGAGCTGCGCGGACGGCACCGCCCCGCGCATGACGGCTTCCATGGCGGCGGCCGCCTCGGCCTCCGTCAGGTCCTCCCGCCGTCCGAGCTTCTCGATGAGGCGCCTGAACATGATCAGCGCCCCTCCGGCGATGTGGATGCGGCACCCGGGCCGTGCGCGCCCGGGAGCGAGAGGAAGTTGCGGAGCAGGTGGCGTCCGTCCGGTGTCAGCACGGACTCGGGATGGAACTGCACGCCGTGCAGGGGCCACGTGCGATGGCGCAGGCCCATCACGAGGCCGTCGTCTCGCGTGCGGGCGGTGATCAGCAGGTCGTCCGGCAGCGCGCGCTCGGCCACGATGAGCGAGTGGTAGCGTCCCGCGTCGAACCCCTGCCCCATGCCGGCAAACACGCCGAGGCCGTCGTGCTCCACGGCGGTGACCTTGCCGTGGACCGGCTGCGGCGCCCGCACCACCTCGCCGCCGAAGGCCAGGCCGATGGCCTGGTGTCCCAGGCACACGCCGAGCACGGGCACGCGCGGCCCGAAGGCGCGGATGACATCCAGCGTGATGCCGGCCGCTTCCGGCCGGCCGGGGCCGGGCGAGATGACGATGCGATCGGGGTCGATGGCCCCGATGTCATCGAGCGACGTCTCGTCGTTGCGCCGCACGCACAGCGTGGCGCCCAGCTCGCCCAGGTACTGCACGAGGTTGTAGGTGAACGAGTCGTAGTTGTCGATGACGAGGACCATGGATCCTACAGTCCCGCCTGCGCGAGCTCGAGCGCGCGGATCATGGCGCGCGCCTTGTCGCGCGTCTCTTCGTATTCCGCCGTCGGGTTGGAGTCCGCCACGATGCCCGCGCCCGCCTGCACGCGGGCGGTGCCGCCCTCCAGCAGGATCGTCCGGATGGCGATGCAGAAGTCGAGGTTGCCCGCGAAGTCCAGGTAGCCCACGGCGCCGGCATACAGGCCTCGCGGTTCGGCCTCGAGGGCGTTGATGATCTGCATCGCGCGCACCTTGGGCGCGCCGGACACCGTGCCGGCCGGGAAGCACGAGACGAGCGCGTCCAGCCGGTCGCGATCCTCGGCGAGCGTCCCCTCGACGACGGAGACGAGGTGCATCACGTGCGAGTAGCGCTCGAGCGTCATGAACGTCGGCACGCGGACGCTGCCGGCGTCGCAGACGCGGCCCACGTCGTTCCGGCCGAGGTCCACGAGCATCACGTGCTCGGCCTTCTCCTTCTCGCTGCGCTTCAGCTCTTCCGCCATCCGGCGATCCTCTTCGTCCGACCGTCCGCGCGGCCGCGTGCCGGCAATCGGGTGCGTGACGGCGCGGCGGCCTTCCACCCGCACCAGCATCTCCGGCGAGGATCCGACGATGGAGCGGCCGCCCATGCGGATGAAGAACATGTAGGGCGACGGGTTGACGTGGCGGAGCGCCCGATAGACGGTGAACGCGTCCGCCTCGATGGCGGCCTCGAAGCGCTGGGACAGGACGACCTGGTAGATGTCCCCTGCCGCGATGTGCTCCTTGGCCGTTCGCACCATGCCCTCGAAGGCGTCCTGCGTCACGTTGGAGGTGAACGCCAGCGGCGGGGCGTCGCCGCGGCGCGGCAGGGAGAGCGCGCGCTCGAGCTCGCGCTCGAGGAACTCGATCTTCGCGCAGGCAAACTGGTAGAGCGCCTGCAGGTCCTCGTCGCCCGTGATGCGGGCGTTGGCGATCAGGAGGATCCGGTGCTGGACGTGGTCGAACGCCAGCACCGTATCGAAGAGCATGAAGCCCGCCTCGTCGGCGGGATCCGCGCCGCCATTCCCCGCGGCCTCCCTGGCCACGTGGGGTTCGAACCAGCCCGCGGTTCCGTAGCCGAGATAGCCGACGGCCCCGCCGGTAAAACGCGGGAGGCCCGGCACGAACGGGGACTGGAAGCCGTTCATCAGCGACCGCAGCGTGTCCACGAACGGCTCGTCGGACGTCGTGGTCACGCCGGCTCGCTCGATGAGCGTCTCGCCCGTGCGCCCGCGCAGGATCAGGAAGGGATCCTTGCCGAGGAAGGAGTACCGGCCGACGTGCTCGCCGCCCTCGACGCTTTCCAGGAGGAACGCGTAGTCGGAGTGCTCGGCGATCCGGAGGAAGGCGGACACGGGCGTCAGCAGGTCGGCGACGATCTCCTTGCAGACGGGGACGAACGTGCCGCGCCTGGCGAGATCGACGAACTCTTCGAAGGACGTGAGGGTCATGGGTGTCTGATTCCTGCAAGGCGCGCATGCGCGGCCTCGCGCAGTAACGCAGCGTCCGGCCGGATGCCGGTCCACCACTCGAACTGGGCCTGGGCCTGGGCGACGAGCATCTCCAGGCCGCCGATGGTCCGGCACCCCGCAGCCGCGGCCGCGTCGAGCAGCCGCGTGCGGGGAGGGTTGTAGACGAGGTCGTACACGAGCTGCCCCGTCAGCGCCTCCGTGGGCATCGGGGTCTCGTCCACGCGCGGAGCCGTGCCGATCGGCGTCGCGTTGACGAGCAGGTCCCACGACCCGGCGGGCGGCGGCCACGCCGCGATCGTGGCGCCGGTCAGTGCCGCCACGGCGGCGCCCCGGTCCGCGCGCCTGGCGGCAATCGAGACACGGGCGCCCACGGAGGCCAGCGCCGTCGCGACCGAGCGCGCCGCACCGCCGGCGCCCAGGACGGTGGCCCGCATGCCCTGCCACGCCTCGAGCGGCGCCAGCGGCGCGAGGAACCCGGCGACGTCCGTGTTCGCGCCGAGCCAGTGCCGTCCCTCCCGCTTCAGCGTGTTGACCGCGCCCACGGTCCTGCTCGTAGGGTCGGTCTCGTGCGCGCGGGCGAAGGCGTCCAGCTTGTAGGGGGCCGTCACGCTCGCCCCGGACACGTCCATCGCCTCCGCAAACACCGTGAAGTCGTCGAAGCTCGCGGCCTCGAAGGGGATGTACACGGCGTCGATGCCGGCCGCGCGGAACGCGGCGTTGTGCATGGCCGGCGAGACGGAGTGCGCGACGGGCCTGCCGAGCAGCCCGTAGATGGCCGTGTCCACCCCGATGCGGTGGAAACCGTACTCGTCCAGCATGCGCCGCGCCGTCACCTGTCCCGGCGCCGCACCGTCGCCCGCGTAGGTCCAGCAGGAGCCGAAGCGCGCCGGCAGGATCCGTGTGGCCAGGCCGGCTTCGCCCATGGCGATCAGCACCGTCGGCTGGTCCGCACTCCCTCCCAGGGGCACCAGGTGCAGGCAGTCCGCCAGCCGCGACGTCATCACGGCCACCTTCACGACCTCCGCGCCGGTGCCCCGCATCGCGCGGACGCGCGCCGGCAGGTCTGCGGGCACGCCCGAGAAGTCGTGCATCGACAGGATGACGCGGCGTCCGCCGTCCGCGCGCAGGATCGCGCCGGACGCGGCGGCCCACTCGACGTCGACGTACTCCGCGCCGAGCGTCAGCGCCTCGGACAGGAACGCGAGACGCTCCTCCTCGCTGCCGTCGAACGAGCCGCCTTCCCACGCCGGCCGGCACGTGACGATGACCGGACGTGTGCGGCCCGCCAGGGCGCCGGCCACATCCGGCCGGTCCACGCTGTCGAGGCGGAGTTCCACGAGGTCCGCCTCCGGTACGGCGTCACGCCGCGCGCGGAGTTCGGCCATCGTCGGGGCCGTCACGGTGATGCAGAGCCTGGCTGGTTCCATAAATGCAAAAAGCGCCTCTTCAACGTGTGAGCTGAAGAGGCGCTTCGATCGAGCGTGCTGTCCGGGGTTCTACGTATCCTGCATGAACCTGGCGGCCTCTTCGGATGAGCGCCAATACCACCAGGCCCCGAACACACCCGTCTCGTGGCGGCTGCGGAAGCCGGTGCACGGAACGGCGGGCGAGGTCACGACTCGAGAGCGCATACGAACGTCGAAACAGTAGCACATCACGTAGAATTACGACAAGGACAGCAG
This sequence comes from uncultured Bifidobacteriaceae bacterium, assembly GCA_964619705.1. Classification (GTDB taxonomy): domain Bacteria; phylum Acidobacteriota; class Vicinamibacteria; order Vicinamibacterales; family UBA2999; genus VFZN01. The sequence continues at coordinate 37,193 of CAZUGF010000017.1, read as the reverse complement.
CCGACGCCCATGAGACCTTCCCGATCCACGGCCCTTGCTACGGCACTCGCCACGGCCCTTGCCGTCCTGGTGGCGCTGCCCGCCCCGCGCGCGCAGACGACGTTCATGCCCATCGAGGAGATCCGGCCCGGCATGGCCGGCGTGGGGCGGACCGTCTTTGCCGGCAGCGAACTGGAGGACTTCTCCGTCGAGATTCTCGGCGTCCTGGAGAACGTCATCGCGCCCAACCGCAACCTGATCCTTGCCCGCCTCTCGGGCGGACCGCTCGCCAAGACGGGCGTCATCGCGGGGATGAGCGGCAGTCCGGTCTACGTCGACGGCCGCCTGATCGGCGCGGTGTCGTACGCGCTCGGACAGTTCGCCACGGAACCGATTGCCGGGATCACGCCCATCGCCGAGATGACCGACGCCACGACGATGAGGGCGGCCGCGCCGGGGACGCGGCCCGTCTCGCTCTCGTGGCCCTACGATCCGCAGGAGCTTGCCGCGGCGTGGGCGCGGGATCTCGGTCGGGGGCGTCCCGTCTCGTCGGCGATCGGCGCGGCGGTGCTGGCCCCGCTGGGTGATCGCGCGCCGGACCTGGGCAGCAGCGTCACCCTCCGGCCCATCGCCGTCCCGCTCGTGGGCAGCGGCCTCGAGGCCGGCGTCCTCGACCCGCTCACCGGCGCGTTCACGGCCGGCGGCTTCGTGCCCGTGTCGGGACAGGCCGCGGCCGCTGCAGGGCCCGCGCGCCGGACGCTCGCGCCGGGTGATGCCGTCGGCGTGTCCCTGCTGAGCGGGGACTTCACGCTCGGCGCGACGGGCACGGTCACGCACGTGGATGGCGATCGCGTCTATGCGTTCGGCCACCCGCTGTACAACCTCGGGCCGACGCGCTTCCCCATGACCACCGCCGACGTGCAGGTGGTCCTGCCCAGCCTGCTCCAGTCGAGCAAACTGGCCAGCCTCGGCGCAGTGATCGGGACCCTCCAGCAGGATCGCGCGACGGCGATTGCCGGGACGCTGGGACCCGGTCCGGCGTTGATTCCGCTGACCGTGACGCTCAACTCGGACCGCCTCGGCCCGCGCACGTTCTCATTCGGTGTCGTGCGCGACTCGACGTTCACGCCGCTGCTGGCCTACCTGGCCGTCGCCAACGTGCTCACCGCCTACGAACGGGCGACGGGGCCGGCATCGTTCACCATCCGGGGCACGGCGAGCATTCGCGAGGAAGCGGCCCTGTCCTTCGAGGACATCTTCACCGGGGACCAGTCGGTCGGCCCGGCCGCGGCCTACATTGCCGGTCCGCTCACGCAGCTCTACAAGAACGCGACGGAGCCGGTGGACGTGGAGCGGATCACCCTGACGATCGACGCGTCCGAAGAGGCGCGGACGGCCCGGCTCGAACGCGTCTGGCTCGACACCCCGCGGCCGCGCGCCGGCCGCGACGCCGTGCTGTCCGTCGCCCTGCGCGGGCTGAACGGCGAGGAGATCGTGGAGCGGCTGCCGATCACCTTCCCCGCCAACGTCACCGGCTCGCTCCAGCTTCTCGTCGCCGACGCGTCGCGCGCGTCGGCCGAGGATCGCCGGGACGTGCGTGGCGGTGAGTTCCAGCGCGCGTCGCAGATCATCCGGTCCTTCAATCGCACGCGCCGCAGCAACCGTCTCTACGTGCGCCTGTCCACCTCCGCGCCGGGCGCGGTCGTGAGCGGCGAGCTCATGAGCGGACTGCCGCCGTCGGTCCTGAGCGTGCTCGAGTCGGATCGGAGCACGGGCAGCGTCTCCAGTACCCGTTCCACGCTCCGCGGCGAATGGGACATCCCCCTCGACCTGGCCGTGACGGGCTCGCGCCAGTTGACGATTACCCTCGACCAACCCTGATGACTCGAACATTCGTCCGCCGAGGCCTCCTGGCCGGGCTCGCTGTCAGTCTCTGTACACTCGCCGTGTCCGCCACGCCCGGCTTCTGGCAGGCCGCCACGCAGGCGGACTTCCTGCGCGGCGATGTCGATCAGTTGTCCGTCGACGAGCACGGGCGCCTCACGCTCGGACCGCAGTTGCGCCGCGTCTTCGATCCCTCCGTCTCCGTCGTCTGGACGATGGCCAGGGGGGCCGATGGCGCGACGTACCTGGGCACCGGCAACGACGGCAAGGTGTTCAAGGTCACGCCCGATGGGGCCGGCACCGTGTTCTTCGACAGCGAAGAACTGGAGGTCCACGCGCTCGCCATGGGGCCGAACGGCGTGCTCTACGCCGGGACGTCGCCGGATGGACGCATCTACAAGCTGGACCCGTCCGGCGCGGCCACGCCGTTCTTCGATCCGGAGGACAAGTACATCTGGGCCCTGGCCGTGGATCCCAGGGGCGTGGTGTTTGCCGCGACGGGCGACAAGGGGACGGTCTACCGGATTACGTCCGAGGGCAAGGGCGAGGCGTTCTTCCAGACCAAGGCCGCCCACGCGATGACGCTCGCCTTCGATCGGGCCGGCACGCTCCTCGTGGGAACAGGAACACCGGGACGGGTGTTCCGCGTGGACCCGGCCGGCAAGGGCTTCCTGGTGCTGGACACGCCGTACCAGGAGGTGCGGGCCATCCGGGCCGGTCCCGACGGCCGCGTCTACGCCGCCGCGCAGAACGGCCGCAGCCCGCGTGGCGGCTCCGAGACGCCGGAACCGCCGCCGGCGCCCACTCCCGCACCCGTACCGAACGTCTCCACCGAGATCATGGCGTTTGCCATCATCGAGGGCCCGGTGACGCCGCAGGCGTCAGGCGCCTCCGGCAGCGAGCCGTCCGGCGCCACGGCCGGCGCCATCTATCGCATCGAGCAGGACGGCCTGTGGGACGTGATCTGGGAGTCCACCGAAGACGCCCCCTACGACATCGTCGTCGAGCCGGACGCGCTGCTCGTGGCGACAGGCGCCAGGGGGAAGGTGTTCCGCCTGTCCGGCGACCCCATGCGGCCCGTGCTGGTGACGCGCGTGCCGGGCGAGCAGGCGACCATGATCCTGCGCGCCGCGGATCGCACGGACCTCGTGACGGCCAACCCCGGCCTCCTCGTCTCCATGTCCAACGCGCGCGCGGCGACCGGCACGTACGAATCCGACGTCAAGGACGCACGGCTCGTCGCCACATGGGGCGCCCTGTCCTGGCGCGCGACGGTACCGGCAGGCACGCGTGTCGAGCTGTTCACGCGCTCGGGGAACACGCGCACGCCCGACGAGGCGTGGAGCGACTGGTCTTCCGCGTACGGGACGCCGGAAGGATCGCCCATCACGAGCCCGAAGGCACGGTTTCTCCAGTGGCGCGCGGTGCTGACCGGCAGTGCGACGACGTCCCCGACGCTGACGTCGGTGGCCGCCGCCTACCTGCCCCGCAACGTGCGGCCGCGCGTGACGTCCATCACCGTGCACCCGCCGGGCGTGGTCTTCCAGAAGCCGTTCTCGACCGGTGAAGCGGAGATTGCCGGCTATGACGGCGAACCGCAGGACCGCCGGCTGGCCAACCAGGGCAACACGACGGCCGGGAGCGCCGCGAGCCCCGCACTCGGGCGGCGGATCTACCAGAAGGGCCTGCAGACGTTTGCCTGGAAGGCGGACGACGAGAACGGCGACGAGCTGAGGTTCGACGTGTTCTATCGCCGCGAGGGCGAGACCGCGTGGCGGCCGCTGCAGTCCGGGCTGACGGAGACGCTGACCGTGTGGGACACCTCCTCCGCGCCGAACGGCACCTACGTGCTCCGCGTCGTCGCATCGGACACGCTGTCCAACCCGTCGGAGCTGGCGCTGCGCGGCGAGCTCGAGAGCGCGAGCTTCGAGATCGACAACACGCCGCCGGCCGTCACGCTCGGGACGATCAGGCGGGACGGGACCGGCTTCGTCGTCCCGCTCGAGGTCAGGGACGCGGACTCCGTGCTGACGCGCGTCGAGTACTCGCTGGACGCGCGGAAGTGGCAGACGGCGTTTCCGCGCGACGGCATCCTTGACGCGCGGCAGGAAGCGTTCGAGATTCGGCTGGACGAGGCGGCGTCAGGTCAGACGCTGGTGATCCGGGCGACCGACTCCCTCAACAACACGGGCTCCGGACAGGTTGTCGTCCAGGTTCCCGGGCGCTGAAGCGGCCCGGCCGGGGGCGGACCGAGGCGCGCGGCCGGTCAGAGTCGAAACGCCTCACCCTCGCTCGTCGACGGACGCGCGAGCGGCGGTGCCAGGGGGGCGGGCGGGACGACCACCGTCGGGATGTCCCGCACCGGCGCGGGCTCGGCCGGCACGGGCTGGTGCACGAGGACCAGGTCGTCGGCCTGTCCCGTCACGGTCGTGCTGGCGAGGAGCCACACCATGCTGACCGCCACGGGCGTGCCGCGGGCCAGCGCCGGCTCGAACTCGGCGCGCGATGCCGCGTCCAGCATGGCGAGGAGCACGTCCGGCCGCACCTTGAGTTCGGCCGCGTGATCGTTCAGGAACTCCAGGTGCTGCACGCGTCCTTCACGCGTGACCACGGCCGAGAACGCCAGGACCGCGTTGTCGTTCGACATCGGCAGGAAGGCCTTGGCGTCCGTCCGCGCGCGCGGCACCAGCATGCGATCGTTGAGCCGCACGGGGTTCTGGTTCGATCCGGGATTGGCCAGGAACGTGATGATGCCCGCCAGGGAATCCGGCCGCTCCTGGTTGGTGGCGTGCATGACGCTGATGGATCCGACGAGGCAGAACAGCGTGGCCGCCGTCGCGCCGAGCGCCGCCCAGACCAGGTGCATGTCCTGGAACCGCGCCCGCAGCTCGGAGGTCCACGAGCACTGCTCTTCCACGCGCAGCCGCTCGATCACGCGCTGCGGCATGCGGTCGGCTTCCGGGTCCGAGCGGTGCGGCAGGGCCAGCGCCATCTCGCGGAGCGAGTCGCGCAGTTCCACAAGCTCCGAGGCGACCAGCGCGCACGTCACGCAGTCCCGCAGGTGTCCCTGCACGGCAATGCGATCGTCGAGCGGCAGCTCGTCGTCGTGGAACTCGTCCAGGCGGGCCTGCACGTCCTCGCAGCAGACGGCGTGCATCATGACTGGCTCTCCCGCAGGGCCTGACGGAGCGTCTGGCGGCCACGCGTGAGGCGCGACTTGACCGTGCCGACGGCCACGCCGAGGGAGAACGCAATCTCGTCGTAGCTCAGGCCGTCGATTTCCCGCAGGACGACGACCGTGCGCTGGTCGAACGGCAGCCGATCGAGCGCGGACCACAGGCGCGAGGCCAGCTCCTTGCGCGCAAAGGCACGGTGCGGCGACGTGTCGTCGCCCGGCTGCGGCAGGTCGCCGTGCTCGACGACGTGCTGATCGAGGGATACCTGCTCCGACCGGTGACGGCGCCGCCAGAACCGCTGGCGATTGCGCGCCTGGTTGACGACGATGCGGTAGATCCAGGTCTTGAGGGCGGACTGGCCGCGGAAGGCGTGGAGCGTGCGGAAGACGCGGAGGAACACTTCCTGGGAGAGGTCCAGCGCCTCGTCGCGATCACCCAGCAGGTGGAGGGCCAGCGCGTAGACCATGCGCTCGTGGCCGGCCACCAGCTCGGCGCACGCGACCTCTTCGCCAGCCGTGCAGCGTTGAATCAACGCCGCTTCGCTGCCGGCGACATCGGACCAACCGAACGCCCCTGCGTCTTTCACGAGTTCCTCGGCGACAATTCGTGGACTCATGGCCAGTGTACAGGAATTAGAACCCGGTGTGCCCCGAAAGTTCCACGAAAGTCCCCCGCCGGGTTTGCTACCATCGACCCATGCGCCGGACGCTGGTGGTCGTCGCCCTCGTGGGCGTGGCGGGCGTGCTGGCGGCGCTGGCCTACTCGGCCTACGCCACCGAGCGCGAGTTCGACCGCCTGGTGGCCGAGGGCGACGCGGCCGTCCGCGGTGAGCGGCCGTTCCAGGCCATCGAGGCCTACAGCGGCGCACTGGCCCTGGACCCCGACGCGATGGCCCCCTACCTCAAGCGCGGCAGCGTCTATCGTGAGCAGGGGCAGGCGGAAGCGGCCATGCGGGACCTGCGCCGTGCCGCGGAGCTGGACCCCACCGCGCCCCTGGCGCGGGAAGCGCTCGGCGACCTGAACCTCGAACTCGGGCGACTGGACCGCGCGGCGGACGAGTACCGGCGCTACATCGCGATTGACGATCGCAACCCGGGAATCCTCTACAAGCTGGGCCTGGCCCGCTATCGGTCGGGCGATCCCGCCGACGCTGTCGCGTCGCTCGAACAGGCGCTCGCGATCGACGCGTCGCTGGACGCCGCGCGATTCCTGCTGGCGCTCTGCCGCCGCGACACGGGAGATCTGGCCGCGGCGCGGGACACACTGGAGGACCTGGTCCGCCGCACGCCCGCCTCGCCGGACCCGCGCGAGGCGCTGGCGGAAGTGTACGCGCGCCTCGGGGAGCATCGCCGGACCATCGAGCAGCTCGAGGCCCTGGCCGCGCTGGAGCCGTCGCGCCCGGAGCGCCAGGTGGCCATCGGGCTCGCGCAGGCGGAGGCCGCGCGCGAAGACCAGGCCATCCTCACGCTCGGCCGGGCCATCGAGCGCTTTCCCGACAGGCCCGCCGTGTACGCGACGCTCGGGCACGTGTGGCTGCGCGTGGCCGAGAAGCGAGGGGACCGCGTCGCGCTCGGCAAGGCCGTGGAGGCGCTCTCCCAGGCGGCCGACCACGCCACGACGAGCAGCGAGACGCTGAGCGACCTGGGACACGCGCTGCAGCTCGTCGGCGATCCGGCCGGGGCCGAGCGCATCCTGCGGCAGGCCGTGGCCCGGCTGCCCGCCTCACCTGACGCGTTCCGCCGGCTGGCGGTCGTCGCCGAGCAGCAGGGCCGCCTGCAGGAGGCCCGCGACGCCCTGTTGCAATATGTCGCCCTCGTCGGGGACCGGGATCCGGTGGGGCCGGTCGCGGGGCAGATCGCGGATCTCTCGGTGCGGATTGGCGAGCCCACGCTGGCCGTGCGCTGGCTCGAACGGGCGATCGACGAGGCCGGTCCGAGCGCGGCCCTCCTGGGGCGCCTGGCCGACGCGGCCTGGCGCAGCGGCGATCCGGTGCGCGCGCGTGAGGTGGCCGACGAGGCGCTCGCGCTCGCCCCCGGCGACCGCGGCCTGCTCGCCATCAGACGTCGCGTCGCTTCGGATCCAGCGCGTCCCTGAGCGCATCACCCACGAAATTGAACGCGAGCACAATCGCGGCGAGGAACAGCCCCGGAAAGATCGTGAGGTGCGGCGCGTCGAGCAGGTGCGCGCGGCCGCCGTTGATCATCGTCCCCCAGCTCGGCGTGGGCGGCTGGACGCCCAGGCCGAGGAAGCTCAACGAGGCTTCGGCCAGCATGACGGCCGCCATGCCGAGCGTGGCCTGCACCATCACGGCGGGAATGGCGGTCGGGATCACGTGCACGGCCAGCGTGCGCGTCACGCTCGCGCCGAGCGCGCGGGCCGCGGCCACGTACTCGAGTTCGCGCGACCGCAGCACCTGCCCGCGCACCAGTCGCGCGTAGCCCACCCAGCCGATCACGGTCAGCGCAATCACCACGTTGACCAGGCTGGGGCCGAGCGCCGCCACCATCGCGATGGCCAGCAGGATGCCCGGGAACGCCAGCAGCACGTCCATGACGCGGCTGATGACCTGATCGATCCGCCCGCCGAAGTACCCGGCAATCGCCCCGACGATCGTGCCGGCGACAGCGGAGACGCCCACGACGACGGCGGCCACGAGCAGCGAGACGCGCGCGCCGAGCAGCACGCGCGCCAGGATGTCCCGGCCGAGCTCGTCGAGACCGAACGGGTGTCGCAGCGTCGGCCCCTGCAGGCGGAGGCTCAGCTCCTGTGCGACGCCGTCGTAGGGCCACACCCACGGTGCCGCGATGGCGAGAAGCGCGACCATCCCAAGCGTCCACGCGCCGGCACGGCCGAGCGGGGTGAGCCACGTCATCAGTCGTACCGAATCCGCGGATCGACCACGCTGTACAGGACGTCGGTGAGCAGGTTCACCGACACGTAGGCGACGGCGATGAAGAGGATGCAGCCCTGGACGAGCGGGTAGTCCCTGAAGCCGATCGACTGGATGAGGAGCCGCCCGATGCCGGGCCACGCGAAGATCGTCTCCGTGATGACGGAGCCCGTGAGCACGGCACCGAACTGCAGCGCCAGGATCGTCACGAGCGGGACGAGCGCGTTCCGGAGTGCGTGCCGCAGGATGGCGCGCATCCGCGACACGCCGCGCGCCCGGGCCGCGCGGACGTAGAGTTCCCCGATCTCGTCGAGGAGGCTGGCGCGGGTCATGCGCGCGAGGATGGCGGCCAGCGCCAGGCCGAGCGTGACGGCCGGCAGGACGAGGTTCGCGGCGGTGCCCCGTCCGGAGACCGGGAACCATCCCAGTTCGACGGCGAACACCAGTGCGAGGATCGGCCCCAGCCAGAAGTTCGGGATGGAGATGCCCGCCAGCGCAAAGGCCATCGCGGCGTGATCCGCGGCCTGGTGCCGGCGGATCGCCGCGATGATGCCGAGGGGGACGGCAAACGCAATCGCGACGGCCATCGACGCCATGGCCAGTTCCGCCGTCGCCGGCAGCCGCTCCAGGATCATCGCGGTCACCGGCTGGCCTGTCCGGAACGACTGGCCGAGATCCCCCTGGAACAGCCCGCCGAGGAAACCGATGTACTGCTCCCCCATCGGCCGGTCCAGGCCGAGCGCCGTGCGGAGCGCATCCACATCGTCCTGCGACGCGCCCTCGCCGAGCATGGCCAGGGCGGGATCGCCGGGGACAAGGTGGATCAGCGAAAAGACCAGCGTGGCGACGCCGAGCAGGACGGGGATCGTCAGCAGCAGGCGCCGCGCGACATACCGCAGCACGGCCGTCATTCTACACGTCGCCGCTGCGGGCCACCTCGAGGCCGAGCCGTTCGATCAGCTTGCTGAGGCCCTGGCGCGACAGGCCGAGATCCCGTGCCGCCTGCGCGGGATGGCCGCCCGTGCGGGCGAGCGCCGCGCGCACGAACCGGGTCTCGAACTCCCGCCGCGCGACCGCCAGCGATCGCATCTCGCCGAGGGCCGTGACCCGCGCCACGTGTCCCGGCAGCTGCCGCGCCCCGACCGATCCGCGCGCCGGCGCCGCCACGATCAGCGAGGCGAGCACGTTCTGCAGCTCGCGGACGTTGCCCGGCCAGTCGTACTGGCCGAGCGCGGCCATCGCCGCAGGCGAGAGGACGGCGCGGCTCCCCGTACGCGAGCCGAGCGCTTCCCAATAGTGGCGCACGAGCAGCGGCAGGTCCTCGAGGCGGTCGCGCAGTGGGGGCACGCACAGGCGGATGACGTCCAGCCGGTAACGCAGGTCCCGCCGGAAGCGGCCCTCCTCCACTTCTCGCCCGAGCGGCCGGTTGGTGGCCGCGATGATGCGTGTGTCGATCCGCCGCACGTGCGCCTCGCCGAGGCGCCGTACCTCCTGCTCCTGGAGGACGCGCAGGAGCTTGGCCTGCACGCGGCCGGAGAGCTCCGACACCTCGTCCAGGAACAGCGTGCCGCCGTGCGCGTCCTCGAACAGGCCCGGACGCTCCGCCACGGCGCCCGTGAACGCGCCGCGCGCATGCCCGAACAGCTCGGCCTCCGCGAGCTCGTCGGCGAGGGCCGCGCAGTTGAGCGCCGAGAGCCGCCGATCGCGGCGCGGGCTCGCCCTGTGGATCGCCCGCGCGACGAGCTCCTTGCCGCTGCCGCTCTCGCCCTCCAGGAGGACGGGGAACGCCGTGCGTCCCGCACGCAGGACGGCGTCGCGCAGCTCACGCATCACGCCGCTCTCCCCGATCAGCTCCGGTATCACGGGCCCCGCGGCCGGCGGGCGGGATCGCTCCGCCGCCGCGTACAGCCTCGGCGCGATCGCCGTGGCCGCCAGGACCATCAGCGCGTCGGCATCCTCGACGAGCACCGGCAGGACGGTGCGCCAGCCGCACCAGACGACGCCGACGGTGGCGGCGCCGTAGCGTACGGGCCAGGCGCCCTCGACAGGCGCCTCGCGCGGATCGGGCAGCACGGACACGCCGGCATCCAGCGCGCGCCCGGCCGCGGCGCCCGATTCGGGGACGCCGCCGACGTGGCTCACGATGCGCACCTGCCCGCTCTCGCGGACCACGCACGCCAGCCGATCCGCCGCGAGGCGCTCCCGCAGGAGCACGAGGACCCGGCTGAGGACGGCGGGCTCGTCCTCGATCTCCTGGCAGGCCTGCAGGACCTGGAGGAAGTCGTCCACGAGCGCGCGGTCCTTCCTCCGCGGCTGCCCGGAGGCCAGCAGTTGCTGCCGCACGCACGCCACACGCAGGCGGGCGGGTTCCGGCAGGTGCTCCACATGCTCGCCGACCGGCGCCAGCGCCGCCCGCGCCTCGAGGCTCCGGCCCTGCCCCAGCAGGCCGCGCGCCAGCGCCGATCGCGCGAGCGCCTCCGCCTCCGCCGTCGGCGCCAGTAGAACGGCCCAGCGCGCCTGCGCGGCCGCCTCGTCCGAGACGCCGGCCGACGCGCAGCCATCCCACGCGCGCGCGGCAAGGTCCTCGTGCAGCGCGCGCGCCGAGGGTTCCGACCCGTGGTCCTCGTGGACGGCCGTCCCGACGCGGACCAGGCGCGTGGGCCGCCGGAGCTCGCTGGTGGCGCCGCGCACGACGAGATGAGGCCTGGCGTCGCGGCCGGCGAGCCGCAGCAGGGCGATCGTGGCGTGTGCCGACAGCTGGCCGTCGCAGGTGATCACGACCAGCGACCGGTCGCGCAGCCAGGGCGGCCACTGCCACCGCGCGGCCGCCAGGATGCTGCCGAGCACGTCCGCGCTGACGGGGACGAAGCCGGCGGCGGTTGCCTCCCGCGCCATGTCCAGGACGGCCCGCAGCCACTCCGCGGCTCCCTCGGTGATCAGATCCACCGAGCGCGGATGCCCGTCGCGCGCTCCGCTGAGCTCGCTGCGCACGCCGCCGATGTCCAGCGGGGCCGCGAGCGGCGTCTCGCCCAGCCGCTCCCAGATCTCGATCGACGTGCGGGCGGACTTCCGGACGACGTCCACGAGCCGCCAGTTCCGGCGCCGCTCGAAGATGGCGGCCCCGTGTGCGCTCGTGATGCGGGGGCGGAGCCGCACCGGCAGGGCCGTCGCGAGATCGAGGGCCGTGCCCCCGCCGACCAGGTAGCGATCGCCAATGAGCATGTGGCGTGGTCCTGCAAGCGGGCCGCCGTCCGCCTGTGTACCGGCCCGTCGCGCGCGCGTGCCGCGAACGCGCGGAAACGCGGGCCCGACGCGGCCATGCGCGGGTCCGGGCACGCGAGCGGCCGCACGGGAGGGCGCAAATACTTCGGATAAGATCGGGGACCGATGCTGCGATTTCTGACGGCTGGTGAATCGCACGGGCAGGGGCTCGTCGTGATCGTCGAGGGGATCCCCGCGGGGCTGCCCGTGCAGTTCGAGGCGATCACCGGCCACCTGCGCCAGCGCCAGGGAGGCTACGGCCGCGGACGGCGCATGGCGATCGAGTCCGACAAGGCCGAGTTCCTCGCCGGCGTCCGGCGTGGCCGCACGACGGGTGCGCCGATTGCCCTCCTCATCCGCAACCGGGACTGGGACAACTGGCAGGCCACGATGCACGTCGAGGCGGAGATGCCCGCCGGCGCGCCGGGGGCCCGCCGGGCGGCGGTGACCCGTCCCCGGCCCGGGCATGCGGACCTGGCCGGCGCCATCAAGTACGACCACGCCGATATCCGGGACGTGCTCGAGCGCGCGAGCGCCCGCGAGACGGCGGCCCGCGTCGCCGCCGGTTCCGTTGCGCGGCAACTGCTCGAGGCCGTCGGTGTCTCCATCGCCAGCCATGTGATCGCCATCGGCGACGCGGGCCTGCCGGCGGGATCGCCGGTGCCCTTCGAACGGATCCGAGACCTTCCGGCGGAAACGCAGCTGCGGTGTGTGGATCCCGCGGCCGAAGCCGCCATGATCACCGCCATCGATCGCGCCCGCGAGGCGGGCGACACGCTGGGCGGGGCCTTCGAGGTGGTCGCGCGCGGCGTGCCGATGGGCCTCGGCAGCTACGTGCAGTGGGATCGGAAGCTCGACGGCCGCCTGGCCCAGGCCCTGATGTCGATCCACGCCGTCAAGGCGGTCGGCATCGGCGACGGCGTGGAGGGCTCCCGCCGCCCGGGCTCACAGGTCCACGACGAGATCGTCAGCGAGGACACCGCTGCCGGCGGCCGGGCGATGGTGCGGCCAACCAACCGTGCCGGCGGCCTCGAAGGCGGCGTGACCAACGGCGAGGACCTGCGCGTCACCGGCTTCATGAAGCCGATTGCCACGCTCATGAAGCCGCTCCGCTCCGTCGACCTCGACACGCTCGACGCCGCGCCGGCGGCCATCGAGCGCAGTGATGTGTGCGCGGTGCCGGCAGCGGCCGTCGTCGGCGAGGCGATGGTCGCGCTCGTGCTGGCCGGCGCCCTGCTCGAACGATTCGGCGGCGACTCCATGCGCCAGGTGCGGCGGAGCGTGGAGGCCGCCGCGGCCGACGTCGCGGGGCGCCTCCGGCGGCCCGTGTCCCGTCCCCTGTCGGGTTGACGCCGATGATCAGGCCCATCCTGAGACTCGGCGAGAACCCCCTCCAGACCGTCGCGGCGCCTGTCGAGGCCGTCACGCCGGAGATCGACACACTCGTCGAGGACATGCTCGAGACGATGTACGCCGCACCCGGCATCGGCCTGGCCGCGCCGCAGATCGGTGTGTCCCTGCGGATCTTTGTCATCGATCTCTCCATGGGCCGCAGCGCCGGCCGCGAGTTCACGCTGATCAATCCCGAGTGGGTGGAGCGGGAAGGCATGCAGCTCGAGGAAGAAGGCTGCCTCAGCCTGCCGGGCTTCACCGCCACGGTGCCGCGACCGGCCCGGGCCGTCGTGCGCGGATGGGATCGGCGAGGCGAAACCTGCACGATCGAGGGCACCGAGCTTCTGGCCCGCGCCCTGCAGCACGAGATGGATCACCTGGACGGCATGCTCTTCGTGGATCGGCTGCGCGGCATCAAGCGCGACCTCATCGTACGCAAGGTCAGGAAGCTGGCCCGATCGGGCAAGTGGTAGGCGCCGTGCCCCTCCGCGTCGTGTTCTTCGGCACGCCCGCCTTTGCGGCGGCAACGCTCGATCACCTGCTGGCGTCACGGCACCAGGTCGTGGCGGTGGTCACCCAGCCGGATCGCCCGCGCGGCCGCGGTCAACAGGTGGTGCCAGGCGCGGTGAAGGCGCTGGCCCTGACGGCGGGCCTCACGGTGCTGCAGCCGGAGAAGCTGGTGCGCGACGTCGTAGCGCCGCAGGTTGAGGCGCTCCGCGCGGACCTGGGCGTCGTGGCGGCGTACGGGAAGATCCTGCCCGAGTGGCTGATCGCCCTCCCCCGTCTCGGCCTGATCAACGTACACGCGTCCCTGCTGCCGCGATACCGCGGCGCGGCGCCTGTCCACCGCGCCGTCATCAACGGCGATCCCGTGACCGGCGTCACCATCATGCGCGTCGTCAAGGCCCTGGATGCGGGGCCGATGCTCGCCACCGTGGAGGTCCCGATCGGGCCGGACGATACGAGCCACGATGTGGAGACGAGACTCGCGCTGGCGGGCGCCGCCCTCCTGGTAGACACGGTGGACCGCCTGGCACAGGGCCCTGTCGCCGAGACAGCGCAGGACGAGGGGGCGAGCACCTACGCGCCGCGCCTGCGCAAGGAGGAAGGCCTCATCGACTGGACCATGCCCGCCGCGGCCATCCACAACCAGGTCCGCGGGCTGCACCCCTGGCCGCACGCCTTCACCTTCGGTCCGCGCGGCCGGCTCATCGTGCACCGGGCCCGCCCCGGCCTGCGCGACACGGCTGGCATCCCGCCCGGCACTGTCCTCACCGCAAACCGCTCCGACGGCCTGAGCATCGCCACGGGTGCCGGGGATCTGCACCTCCTCGAGATCCAGTCCGAGGGCGGCCGTGTCCTGCCGGCGGACGCGTTCCTGGCGGGTCATCCTCTCCAGCCGGGCGACGTGCTCGGCGTCAGGTGATCGCCCCCGCACGGCAGGCCGCCTTCGACGCGCTCCAGGCCATGGAGATCAGCGGCGTGGACCTCCCCGCCGCCATCGATACGGCGCGGCGCCGCGTGCACGAAACGCGCGACCAGGCGCTGCTCACCGAGATCGTCACCGGTGTCGTGCGCCATCGCTCGGCGCTGGACTATCAGATCGGCCTGCGTCTCTCCCGCCCCGTCGATCGGCTGGATGCCGAGGTCCGCACGGCGCTCCGCCTCGGCGCCTTCCAACTGCTCCACCTCACGCGCATCCCCGACGCGGCCGTCGTGGACGATGCGGTGGCGTTGACGAAGCGCGCGAAGAAGACGAGCGCCGGCGGCATGGTGAACGCCGTTCTGCGCCGCCTGGCGCGCGAGAAGGATGCGCTCGCCTGGCCGGAGACGCCCCTCGCGACCGCCCTGGCGATCCGCTACTCCCATCCCGAGTGGCTCGTCGCCCGCTGGCTCGCGCGGGTCGGCGAGGAGTCGACGCGCGCGTGGCTGCACGCCAACAACCAGCCGCCGCGCCTCTGCCTGGCGGTCAACCTGCGCCGCGGCACGCGCGACGAGCTGGCGGCCCGCCTCCTCGCGGAGGGCATCGTCACGGAGCCCACCGATCGTGCGCCGCACGGCCTGCACGTGAGCAGCGGGGCCGTCCTGGCGACCGACGCGTGGCGGGACGGCTGGTTCGTGGTGCAGGACGAGGCGTCGCAACTGGTACACGGGCTGGGCACCGTCGCGCCGCAGGCACGTGTCCTGGACCTGTGCGCCGCCCCCGGCGGCAAGACCGTGGGCCTCGCGGCACGCCTGGGCGAGGGCGGCGTCATCGTCGCGTGCGATGTCCGGCCCCGCCGTGTGCGGCTGCTGCGGTCGACGCTCTTGCGCATGCGGATGGAGGACATCTCCGTCGTGCAGGTGGATGGCGGCGGCGCGCTGCCCTTCCGGCCCGGCGCGTTCGACTTCGTGCTCGTCGATGCCCCGTGCTCGGGCCTGGGGACGGTCCGGCGCGATCCGGACATCCGCTGGAAGCGCGGCGAGGAAGACCTGGCGCGACTGGCCGCGGCACAGCGCCTGCTGCTCGGCCGTGCGGCCGGGACGGTCGCGGCTGGTGGAACGCTCGTCTACGCCACCTGCTCCAGCGAGCCGGAGGAGAACGACGAGGTGGCGCGGGCCTTCCTGGCTGAGCACGCGGACTTCCGTCTGGTCCACGAGCACCGGACGCTGCCCTTCCGCGACGGCCTGGACGCGTTCTATGCGGCCGTGATCACCCGCAACGTGTAGTACCATCGGATGTTACCGATGGCCATTCGGGCGAGAGTATGGACAGCAGGCAAGGTCCTGCTGCTGGCGGGGGCCCTGGCGGCCACCTTTGTCGTGTTTGCCGCGATTGCCACGCGGGTAGCCGTGCGGGCCCGCGACGTCGCCGTCCCCAACCTCGTCGGCCAGTCCCTCAACGACGCCACCGCCATTGCGGCGGACTTCGATCTGCCGCTCCGCGTCGAGGAGATCCGGCGCCCCGACCTGAAGGTGCCGTCCGGCCACGTGCTCGCACAGGATCCCCTCCCCGGCTCCCAGGCCAGGCGACAGCGCAGCGTGCGCGTCTGGCTCAGCGACGGTCCGCGGATCGCGATTGCACCCGCGCTGGTCGGCGAGTCCCAACGGGCGGCGGAGATCCGGATCGTGCAGGACGGCCTCAACCTCGGCCCCGTGGCGGAGATGCGCAGCGCGCTCTACCCGCCGGACGTGGTCGTCGCGCAGGACCCGCCGCCGGGCGTGGCCACGGCGGAGGTGCGGCTGCTGGTCAACCGCGGTGAGGATCGCGCGAGCTACGTCATGCCGGACCTGATTGGCGTCAGCGGCGAGCAGGGCGCGGAGGTGCTCCGCGCGCGCGGGTTCCGCGTCACCATCACGGCCCAGAGCACGGCGACCGGACTGCCCCCGGGTATCGTCACGCGCCAGTCGCCGGCCGGAGGGTACCAGGTGCATCCCGGCGATGCGATCACACTGGAGGTCAGCCGGTGAGCGTGCGCGTGGCCCCGTCCATCCTCTCCGCGGACTTCGCCCACCTGGCCCGGGATATCGCGGCGGCCGAGGACGGCGGTGCGGATCTGATCCACGTGGACGTGATGGACGGCCACTTCGTGCCCAACATCACCATGGGCCCGCCCGTGGTCCGCGCGGTGCGCCGCGTGGCGCGCGTGCCGCTCGACGTGCACCTGATGATCGAGGAGCCGGACCGCTACATCGACGCCTTTGTCGAGGCAGGGGCGGCCATGGTGTCCGTTCACGTCGAGGTCCTCCCGCACCTGCACCGGACCATCCAGGCCATCAAGGCGGCGGGCGCGCAGGCGGGCGTGGTGATCAACCCGTCCACGCCCGTGGGCGCCATCGCGGAGGTGGCCGGCGACGTGGACTATGTCGTGGTGATGTCCGTCAACCCGGGCTTCGGCGGTCAGACGTTCATTCCCGGCAGCGTGGACAAGGTCCGGCGCGTGCGCGCGCTGCTCGACGGCGCCGGGAACCCGGCGCCGGTGGAAGTGGACGGCGGTGTCGACACCACGACGGCGCCCCTGGTGGTGGCGGCGGGCGCGTCGATTCTCGTCGCCGGCCAGACCGTCTTCGGCGGCGGCGACCCGGCGGCGGCCGTGCGCGCGCTCCGTGCCGCGGTGGCGAGGGGATGACGCCGCGCGAGGCGCGGCCGACCGTGCGCGTGCGGTACGCGGAGACGGACCGCATGGGCGTCGCCTACTACGCCAACTACCTGGTGTGGTTCGAGGTGGGCCGGACCGAGTGGCTCCGGGAGACCGGGTGGACCTACCGCGAGATGGAGACCGGCGGCCTGGGCCTCCCGGTCATCGAGGCGCACTGCGAATACAAGGTGGGCGTGCGGTACGATGACGAGCTGGAAGTGCGGACGCGCGCCCGGCTGGTATCCCCCGCGCGGCTCGCGTTCGACTACCGCGTGGTTCGGACCGCCGACGAGGTCGTGATGGCCGTGGGCCACACGATACACGCCACGGTGGGCCAGGGCGGACGTCCGGTCCGGCTGCCGGCACGCGTCAAGGAGTTGCTCGGATGAAGGCGTTGGTCACGGGTGGCGCGGGGTTCATCGGGTCGCACCTGAGCGAGCACCTGCTCGATCAGGGCGCCGAGGTCACGGCGCTCGACTGCTTCACGGATTACTACCCGCGCGCGCTCAAGGACGCCAACGTCGCGCCGCTGCTGTCGCGTCCCGGGTATCGCCTGGTCGAGGCGGCGCTGGCCGACGCGGATCTGGACGCGCTGCTCTCCGGCGTCACGCACGTCTTCCACCTGGCCGCGCAGGCCGGCGTCCGCAAGAGCTGGGGCCGCGAGTTCCGGGTCTACACGGAGCTGAACGTGGACGCGACGCAGATCCTGCTGGAGGCCTGCGTGGGCCGCGACATCGAGCGCGTGGTCTACGCCTCGAGCTCGTCGGTGTACGGCGACGAGGCCACGCTGCCGATGGTCGAGGAGCAGCCCCTCCACCCCGTCTCGCCGTACGGCGTCACCAAGCTGGCGGCCGAGCAGCTCTGCCACCTGTACTTCGTCAATCACGGCGTGCCGGCCGTCTCGCTCCGCTACTTCACGGTCTACGGCCCCCGGCAGCGGCCGGACATGGGGTTCAATCGGTTCTTCTCGGCCATCCGGGCGGACCGGCCGGTGGTGCAGTACGGCGACGGGCTGCAGACGCGCGACTTCACGTTCGTGCACGACGCGGCGGCGGCCACTGCGCGGGCGGCCGTCCGGGGCGTCCCCGGGCGCGTCTACAATATCGGAGGCGGTTCCCGTGTGTCCCTGCGGCAGGTCTTCGACCTCCTGGGCGCGGTGACGGGCCGCGAGGTCCGGATCGATCGCCAGCCGGCGCAGAAGGGCGACATGCGGGACACCTACGCGGACACGAGCCGGGCGCGCGCGGACCTGGCCTTCGAACCGTCGATCACCCTCGAGGACGGCCTGCGGGCCATGTATCAGTGGATGGAAGCGACCAACGCATGAGGCACGTGTGGAACCTGGCGGCGATCGCCCTGCTCACGGCAGTCGTGGCGGGATGCGCGGAGCGGCGGCCGATCGTGCCGCCGGGCACGGCGGACGCGGACCGCTTCCTCTTTGAGCGCGGCGAGGCCGCGCTCAAGGACCGGAAGTGGAACGATGCGCGCGAGTACTTCCGCAACATCGTGGACAACTACCCGCAGAGCTCCTTCCGGCCGGATGCCAAGCTGGCGCTCGGCGACACCTTCCTCGCGCAGCACACGACCGAGTCCCTGCTGCTGGCGGCCAACGAGTTCCGCGAGTTCCAGAGCTTCTACCCGACGCACCCGCGGGCGGATTACGCACAACTGCAACTGGCGCGCTCGTTTACCGAGCAGATGCTCGCGCCCGAGCGCGACCAGACGGCCACGCGGGAGGCGGTCAAGGAGATCGAGGTCTTCCTGCAGCGCTATCCGAACAGCGGCCTGATGCCCGAGGCCCGCGCGCTGGAGCGGGAGGCCCGGGACCGTCTGAGCCAGTCCATCTACGGCGTGGGCTACTTCTACTACCGGTCGCGCTGGTACCCCGGGGCGATCGACCGTTTCCGCGAAGTGCTCAAGGAGGACCCCGGCTTCACACGCCGGGACGCCGTGTACTTCCATCTTGCAGAATCCCTGTACCGAACCGATAAGAAGCCCGAGGCGCTCCCCTATTACGAACGGTTGGTCCGCGAGTTCGAGTCCAGCGAGTACATCGTGGATGCGCAGCAGCGGATCGCGGAACTGAAAGGCGGAGAACCCGCCGGAAAGTAGGTCGTATGCGTCACGTGTGCACGTCCGCCGCCCTGGCGGCGGCGATTCTGGTTCCCGTCGCGGCCGGCGCGCAGGACCTCGGCCCCCGACCCATCCTCCCCCTGCACATCGTCTGCACGGATCTGCCCGTGCTCACCATGCAGATGCCCGCGCTTGCCATCGCCGGCGCGCAGTCGCCCGATGCCCGGTACGGCATGGCGACGGGTGAGACGGCGGTCATCCCGGGCGGGACGTCGCAGGGGCTGGCGGTCGGCCAGCGCTACGTGGCGCGCCGCGCGCACGCCCGGCCGGAAGCCCTGCTTCCCGGACGCGACAGCTGGCACGCCATGCACCCGACGGGTATCCTCACGATCACGGCGGTGGACGATCGCTTTGCCCTGGCCCGCGTGGACTCGGCCTGCGACAGCGTGGAGATCGGTGACGGGCTCGAGCCCCTCACCCTGCCCGTCATCCCCGCCGTGGCCGCGGCGGGCGGCGCCGCCAACTTCGACGATCGTGCGCGGGTCCTCTTCGGCAAGGATCGCCGCGAGCTGTTCGCGGACGGCGACCTGCTCTCGATCGACCGCGGCACGTCGCACGGCATCGTGGGCGGGACCCACCTCTCCGTCTATCGCGACAGGGAGAACGGCCTCCCCCTCGTGTTCATCGGCGACGGCATCATCGTGGAAGTCGGGGCGGATACGTCCCGTGCGGTGATGGTGCGCGTCCTGGACTTCGTCCAGGGCGGCGACATCGTCGTCATGCGGGCGGCGCCGTAAGGTCGCCCCCTCGTCCCTGCGCCTCGTCCTGAGTCCGTGCCCGGTCCACCGGGCCGCTCAGGGCGGACCGCGGCGCGTCTCCCGTCCCTCCTACCCCACCCTCCGGCGACGCTGCGGGGAGACGTCCGTGCGCCGTGCCTGCCGCGCCGACTCGATGTCGGTGACCTTGGGCGAACGCGGAAACGCCATCTGGAAGCGGTGGTAGTAGTCGAGCGCCGAGATGATGGCCGTGGCCAGCACGACCCAGAGCGCTACCTGCCCGAGGAGCAGCAGCACGGGCATGCGTTCCCACCCGAGGATCAGCAGCAGGATCGCCACGACCTGCGACACCATCTTGAGCTTGCCGAGGCGTGAGGCCGGCATGGCCATGCCGCGCGCGTACGCGATGCTCCGCAGTCCCGTGATGGCAAACTCGCGGCCGATGATGACGGCCACCATCCAGGCCGGCGCGAGGTTGAGCTGGACGAGGGAGACGAGCGTGGCGGAGATCAGCAGCTTGTCGGCAATGGGGTCCAGGACCTGGCCCACCCACGTCACCTGGTGCCGCCGGCGCGCGAGGTACCCGTCGAGCCAGTCCGTGAAGGACGCGAGGCCGAAGATGGCCGCGGCCACCAGCTCGACAGGGAGACCCAGGACGAGGCGGCCCTCGAACTTCGTCAGCAGGACCGACACGAGGACCGGAACGAGGAAGATGCGTGCGACCGTGAGGCTGTTCGGCAGGTTCATCGCGGTTCGCGGCCATTCTACCGCCCGCTCGTGTAACATGGAAGTTTGTCATGAAGGCCATACTCCTCGCCGGGGGCAAGGGCACGCGTCTTCGGCCCCTCACGCTGCACACGCCCAAGCCGGTCGTGCCCATCTTCGATCGCCCCTTCCTCCACTACCAGATCGACCTGTTGAGGCAGGTGCCGGAGATCGACGAGGTGATCCTCAGCCTCAACTACCAGCCGCGGCGCATCGAGGAAGTCTTCGGTGACGGCGGCGGCACGGGGCTCCGCATCCGCTACGTGGTCGAGCCGGCCCCGCTCGGCACCGGCGGCGCCATCCGGTACGCCGCGCAGGGCACGACGGACACGATCGTCGTCTTCAACGGCGACGTGATGACGTCGGTCGACGTCAACGCCGTGGTCGCGCAGCACCGCGCACGGAACGCCGCGGCGACCATCGTCCTGACGCCGGTCGACAACCCGTCGGCCTACGGGCTCGTGGAGGCCGATGCGGACGGCACGGTCGTGCGCTTCCTCGAGAAGCCGAAAGACGACGAGATCACCTGCAACACGATCAACGCGGGCATCTACGTGCTCGAGCCGTCCACGTTCGATCGCATCCCGAAGGACGTGAGCTACTCCATCGAGCGCGCGTACTTCCCCTCGCTCACCGAGCGCGGTGAGACGTTCGTCGCGCACGTGGATCGCGGGTACTGGATCGACATCGGCACGCCGGAGAAGTACGTGCAGGTCCACCGGGACATGTTCGATGGACGGTTTTCCGCGGGACCCTTCGACGGCCAGGATCGCTCGACGCCCGTGGTCTCCACCGAGGCGCGTGTGGACGAGGGCGTGACGCTCATCGGTCCGTGCTTCGTCGACGCCGGGGCGCACATCAAGGCCGGCGCGACGGTCGGCCCCTATGCGGTGATCGGCCGCGGGACGGTCGTCGAGGAGAGCGCCGAGGTGCGGAACGCCATCGTGTGGCCGAACGCGCGCATCGGCCAGAGCGCCGTGCTCGACGGGCCCGTCCTGGGCCGCAACTGCCACATCGGCCGGAACGTCACCATCGAGGGGCATGCGGTCATCGGGGACAAGACCGCCATCACGGACTACACGAAGCTATGATCAACCCTGTCGTGTTCAAGGCCTACGACGTGCGTGGGCTCTACCCGTCGGAAGTCACCGCCGATCTCTTCCACGCGCTCGGCCGCGCCTTCGTCGCCCACCTCGGACCCGGCCGCTACGCCGTCTCCCGCGACATGCGCGTGTCCTCGCCGGAACTGGCCGCGGCGTTCATCGCCGGCGCCCGCCTCCAGGGCGGGCACGTGGTCGACTACGGCCTGATGGGCACGGACCAGATGTACTTCGCCGTCGCGGCCGACGGCCTCGACGGCGGCGCGCAGGTCACGGCGTCCCACAACCCGGGCGAGTACAACGGCTGCAAGATGGTCAAGCGGGAGGCCTTTCCGCTGAGCGGCGAGTCCGGCATCCGCGAGATGAAGGAGATGATCCTGGCCGGGACCATCCCGCCGCCGGCGTCCGGGCCCGGCACGCTCGAGACGCGCGACGTGATGGACCGCTACACCACGCACGTCATGGGCTTCATCGACCCGTCCGTCATCAAGCCGTTCAATGTCGTGTTGGACGCCGGCAGCGGCATCGCGGGGATCGTCGCGCCGCGGTTGTTCGATCGGCTGCCGTGCACCACGACGCGGCTCTGCTTCGAGGTGGACGGCACGTTCCCGAACCACGAGGCCAACCCGCTCATCGAAGAGAACCGCCAGGACATCACGGCCAAGGTCATCGAGTTGGGCGCGGACGCCGGCATCGCGTGGGACGGCGACGCGGACCGCTGCTTCTTCCTGGACGGCACGGGCGAGTTCATTGCCGGGGACTTCATCACCGCGCTGCTGGCCGAGTCCTTCCTGATGAAGCAGCCGGGCTCCACGATCATCTACGACGTGCGGGCCAGCTACGCGGTCAAGGACGTCGTGGCGCGCTACGGCGGCCGCGCGCTGATGAACCGCGTGGGCCACGCCTTCATCAAGGGCCGCATGCGCGAAGAGGACGCCGTCTTCGGCGGCGAGGTGACGGGGCACTACTACTTCCGCGACAACTTCTACGCGGACAACGGCTTCATCCCGGCCCTGCTCATCCTGGAACTCATGTCGAAGAAGGGGCTGTCGCTGCGCGACCTCCTCCAGCCGCTCCGTGAGCGCTACTTCATCTCCGGCGAGATCAACACCCGGGTGCCCGGCATGGACGTCGTCCCGGAGAAGCTGGCGGCCCTTGCCCGGGAGTACAAGCACGGGCACGTCTACGAGCTGGACGGCATCTCCGTGGAGTTCGACGACTGGCACTTCAACGTCCGCGCCTCGAACACCGAGCCGCTCCTCCGGCTCAACCTGGAAGGGACGACGCCGGAGATCATGGAGAAGCGCCGGGACGAGGTGCTGGGCATCATTCGCGGGTGATGTTCGGGCCCGGAAGGGCTGGCCGTAGGGCGGACCTTCAGGTCCGCCCGGATCACGCGCGCCCCGCCGACGAACGATAACCACAGAGCCGCAGAGCCACAGAGAAGAGCGAATGGCAGCCGTCACGCCCGCACGGGTGTGTCGGCCGCTGCGTGTGTGCAAGGCGGCCCGTACGTAGGGCGGACCTTCAGGTCCGCCAGTGTACGTAGGGCGGACCTTCAGGTCCGCCCCGAGCCCACCTCAGAGACGCCTCAACGCTACCAGACAGCGGGACAGACAGCGCGGGACGCGCCGGCCGGTCAACGACCGGCCGCGTGGCGTGGCCACTGGCCCGGGTCCGCATGAGCGGTTCCCTCACGCGACGGGCTCATGCGGACCCGAGCCAGTGATCACGCCGGTCGGCGCTCCGCGCCGACGCGCGCCCCCCGGCGTTCGTCTCAGTGCCGCCCTCTGACCTCGGCGTCTCGGTGCTCCCCGCGCCGTCCGTCAACGGCGATGCCCCGCGACAGAGTGGACCCGGTTCTCAGTCGGATCGAGGTACCGCAGCCGGCGGGACACGTCCAAGGTTATCGTGTAGCCGCGAGCGGAGATTGGAGCGGGAGACGGGGATCGAACCCGCGACCAACAGCTTGGGAAGCTGTGACTCTACCACTGAGTTACTCCCGCCCGATGGGTAGACGGAAAGTGTAGCAGAAATCACCCGCGCATCGCTGCCGCGGGGCCGCATCTCGCGCGCGCCGCGCCAAGCGGACGCGAAGTCGCCGCCCCACGGCAGGGCCGGGTCGCATATGATGGGCGCCGTCCAGGAGGTCGCAGGGTGGATCGTCGCTCGATGCTCAGAAACGGAAGTCTGGCGGTACTCGGTCTTGCCGCCGGCGCGTGTGCCCCGAAGTCCGCAGCCGTCGCCGTCCCCACCGCCGTCCCCAGACGGCCGCGCGTCGTCCTTCCCCACGTCAATGCGTCCTGGGAGCGCGTCATCCGCACCACGGTCGGCCTGCGGCCGCACAGGCCCGCCGGCTTCGTCCTCCGCGCGGACAAGGCGGGCGATCGCACCATCATCCACAACTACGGCCACGGCGGCGCCGGCATGTCCCTCTCCTGGGGCACGGCCTCCATGGCCGCGGACCTGGCCCTGCCCCACCCGGATCGGCGGGCCGCGGTGCTCGGCGCCGGCGTCGTCGGTCTCACGACGGCCCGGGAACTCCAGCGGCGCGGTTTCGAGGTCACCATCTACGCCGCCGCCCTGCCGCCGGACACCACGTCCAACATGTCCCTGGCCGGCTTCACGCCGACCTCGGGGCTCTCCGCCGCCGCCGCACGCACGCCGGAGTGGACCGCCCAGTTCCAGGAGGCCGTCCAGATCGCGTATCAACGCCTCCAGCTTCTCGTCGGTGCGCGCTACGGCATCACCTGGATTACCAACTACGCCCCCACCGACGATGAGCGCATGGCCGGCGGCACGAACATGCTGCTGCCCGCCAGCGTGCAGGGCAGCTCCGTCCTCCTCGGTCCGGGGGAACACCCCTTCCCCACGCGGTTTGCCATCGAGCGTCCCGAGATGCGCTTCGAGCCCTCCATCTACCTCGAGGCGCTGCTGCGCGACGTCCGGCAGTTCGGCGGCCGCATCGTCGTCCGGCGGTTCGAGAGCGCCGACGAGCTGTCCACACTGGACCACGACCTCATCGTCAACTGCACGGGACTGGGCGCCCGGGACCTGTTCGGCGACCACGACATGATTCCCCTCAAGGGGCAGCTCACCGTGCTCGTGCCGCAGGCGGACGTGCAGTACTCCACCAGCGGCGGCGCGCGCGTGCGGACGGCCGAACCGGGGATTGGCATCCACATGATGCCGCGCAGCGACGGCATCATCCTCGGCGGCACCTCGGAGCGCGACGTCTGGACGATGGACGTCAACGAGGACGAGCGCAGGCGGATTGTGGACGGGCACATCGAGCTGTTCAGCTCGATGACGTGACGCTCAGCGGATCGACACGCCCACGGCGATGTTGAAGAGCGTCGCCCTCGGGGCGGCCAGCGCCGACGCCGTGGCCGTGCGGGCGGATAACCGGTGCCAGCGCGCGTCGAACCCGACGCCCACGTGCTCGGTGATGAACCACCGGGCGCCACCGCCGAAGTTGAGCGCGCTCCCGGAGCCGGAGTCCTCCTCTGCCGCCGGGACGCCGGGAAGCGCCGCCGCTTCGCTCCTCACGCTCCCCCACCCGTACCCCACGCTCAGGTAGCTCCAGCCCAGGCGGTGCCCGAAGTTGAAGGACACCTGGGGCGCGAGCGTCGTCACCCGCGTCGTGACCTCCGGTGCGGTCTCGACGAGCGGCTGACTCCGGCTCCGCACCACGGCGTAGTCCGCCCCCACGCCAAAGGTGACGGGTCCCGTCTTCCGCAAGTACACGTGCGCGCCGGCGTCCAGCCCTAGGCCCCGCGAGGGGACCGGCGTGCCCTCGGGCACGAGGGGCGTCCAGCCTTCGGTGGTCGGAAGGCCGCCCATCACGCCGCGCACGTCCACGACGAACGGGCCGATGGGATCCTGCGCCTGCGCACGTGCGGCGCCCGCGCACACGAGCAGCGCCGCCAGGGTCATCGCCGGAACACGCATCAGTAGCCGCTGCCCTTCCCCGGAGCCGCGGCTTCTCCCCGGGACTCCCTGACAATCCGCACGCCGGCGCTCGCGCCAATCCGCGTCGCCCCCGCGGCGACCATGGCCTTGACCTGCTCGAGATCGCGGACGCCGCCCGACGCCTTGACGCCCATGTCCGCCCCCACCACGCGGCGCATCAGCGCCACGTCCGCCGCCGTCGCCCCGCCGGGCCCGAAGCCGGTCGAGGTCTTGACGAAGTCCGCCCCCGCCGCCCGGGCCAGCGTGCAGGCCGTGACCTTCTCCTCGTCCGTCAGGAGCGCCGTCTCCAGGATCACCTTGCTCGTCACGCCACACTCCACGCACGCGCCGACGACCATCCGGATGTCGTCGCTCACGAGCCGCACGTCCCCGGACTTGAGGGCCCCCACGTTCAGCACCATGTCGATCTCCCGCGCGCCGTCGTAGATGGCACGCCGGGCCTCGTACTGCTTGACGTCGCCCGTCGTGGCCCCGAGCGGGAAGCCGACGACGGAGCAGACGCCCACGCCGGTTCCGCGAAGCTGCGCCGCCGCGCGCGCGACCCATGTGGGGTTGACGCACACGGTGGCAAATTTCCACTCGGCCGCCTCCCGGCACAGCGCGTCGATGTCGTCCGCCGTGGCGTCTGCCTTGAGCAGCGTGTGATCGATGGCGCCGGCCACGCCCCCGTCTCCGCCATCGCGCGCATGGAGGCCGAGCCGGCTCGCGCCGGCATCGAGGACGCCGCGCACGCGGTCGGGACAGCACTCGTAGGTGAACCCGTGGCACGTGCAGCGGGCAGGCGCCACCGCCCCCGCCGCCACGAGTTCCTCGAGGATCAGGTTCACCACGCGGCGGTAGTCCGTCACCGCAGGCCTCCGCCGCCCTGGCGTCCGCGCTCCTGGTCCAGCCGCTGGATCTTGACCAGCCGGCGCAGGTACCGCGGCTCCGTGGTCCTCGTCGCCAGGAACATGTCGACGATGGCGTGGGCCTCTTCCGGCGTGACGAGCGTGGACCCGAGGGCGAGGACGTGGGCGCCGTTGTGCGCCCGCGCGTAGCGCGCCAGCGTCGGCGTGTGGCACATGGCCGCGCGGATGCCCTCCACCTTGTTGGCGGCCATGGCCGAACCGAGGCCGGCCCCGTCGATCACGATGCCGGCGTCCGCCTCGCGGCGGGCGACGAGCCGCGCGACCTGCGCGGCGATGTCCGGGTAGTCCACCGGGTCCGGCCCGTCGGTCCCCACGTCCGTGACCGCCAGGCCCTGCCGGCGGAGCCTGTCGCGGATCGCGTTCTTGAGCGGAACGGACGTGTGATCTCCGCCCACCGCGACACGGCGTACGTCCGCCACCGGCGCCAGGCCCGCGCCGTCGTCGTCGCCGCGGGCGCCGATGACGGTGATGCGGCGCTCGCGGATGGTGTCCCGGGCGAGCGGCGTGATGTGGCCGCCCGGGGCCAGGGCCACGGTCGTGCCCCGATCGAGCACGCGCGCGTCGGCCTCGGTGATGATGGCAAAGGTCTTCATCGCAGGCGGTCAGTCCCTCATGACGCCGATGTACGGCACGTGGCGATGCTGCTCGGCGTAGTCCAGTCCGTAGCCCACCACGAACCGGTCCTCGATGGTGAAGCCGATGAACTCCACGGCGACGTCCACCTGCCGCCGCGAGGGCTTGCTCAGCAGGCACGCCGTCCGGAGCGACAGCGGCCCGCGCCGGCGCAGGATGTCCTGCAGGTAGTGGAGCGTGAGCCCCGTGTCCACGATGTCCTCCACGATCACCACGTGACGGCCCTCGAGGCTGCTGTCCACGTCCTTGACGAGCCGGACCTCGCCGGACGATCGCGTGCCGGCGCCGTAGCTCGACACCGCGATGAAGTCCATGGTCACCCGCCCGTCCATGGCGCGCACCAGGTCCGCGAGAAAGAGGAACGCGCCCTTGAGGACGCAGACGAAGTGAATGTCGTCGTCGGGGATGGCCTGCCGAATCTCGCGGGCCATCTCCGTGATCCGCGCGGCAATCCGCGGCGTGTCAATCAGGACCTCCGGGCGCTCCATCGTCACTGTACCGCCTCTCGCACCTGCTCCGCCGCCGCCCGCGCATCGCGGATGACCGCCGCCTCGTCCAGTGATTCCACACGCCCGTCCCGCATGAGGACGCGGCCGTTCACCATCGTCAGCCGCACGTCGTCGCCGTGCGTCGTGTAGACCAGGTGCGAGATGGGATCGTACATCGGTACCTGCCGCGGGTGGTCCGTGCGCACCGCGATGAGGTCCGCCAGCTTGCCCGGTTCCAGGGACCCGATGCGATCGCCCAGGCCGAGCGCGCGCGCGCCGCCGATGGTGGCAAGCTGGAGCGCGGTCCGGGCGGAGAGCGCGCGCGGGTCGCGGGAGATCAGCTTGTGCAGGAGCGCCGCCTGCCGCATGGCCTCGAACATGTCGAGGTCGTTGTTGCTCGCGGCGCCGTCGGTGCCCAGGCCCACCGTCACGCCGGCGCGCAGGTAGTCCAGCACCGGCGCCGTCCCGCTCGCGAGCTTCATGTTGCTCTCCGGATTGTGCGAGACGCCGATGCCGCGGGCGGCCAGCATGGCCACCTCGTCCGGCGAGACCCACACGCCGTGCGCGGCGAGCGTCGTCGGGGCCCAGAAGCCCAGGCGATCCAGATACGCCGCGGGCGTCGTCTGGTGGCGTTCGCGTGCAATCCGGACTTCGTCCTCGGTCTCCGCCAGGTGAATCTGGAGCGGGACGCCGTACTTCGCCGCGAGGTCGCGGCTGGCGATCAGCGTGGCCGCGTCCAGCGTGTACATCGAGTGCGGCGCGACGGACGGCACGATGAGGTCATCGTCCGCGAACGCCTGGATGAAGGCCTCCGCCCGGGCCAGGCCTGCGGCCGGGGTCGGCGCATCGGGCACGGGAAACTGGATGATGGTCTGCCCCAGCACCCCGCGCAGTCCCGCCTCCCTGGTTGCGCGCGCCACTTCCTCCTCGAAGTAGTACATGTCCGCGTAGGTCGTGGTACCGGACCGGATCATCTCCAGCGCGGCCAGCCGCGTGCCCGTGCGGACGAACTCCGGCGAGACCGTCTTCGCTTCCGCGGGGAAGATGTAGTGCTCCAGCCAGTCCATCAGCGCCAGATCGTCCGCGAGCCCGCGGTACAGGACCATTGGCGCGTGCGTGTGCGTGTTCACGAGGCCGGGCAGGAGGATGTGGCCGGCAAGGTCGATGGTCTCGCGCGGCGCGAAGCGCGCGGCAATCGCCTCCGGCGTGTCCACGGCCAGGATCTCGCGGCCGTCGAGCGCGACGCTGCCGGGTGACAGGACCCGCCCGGCCGCGTCCATCGTGACGACGACGGCGTTGGCGAGGACGAGGGAGGCCGGCTGCCGGAGGTCGGCGGGAGGGCGCGAGCACCCGGTCAGGAGGGCCGCGATGGCCGCGGCCATGACGGCAACGTGGTGCGCGCGACGCATGGTCACTCGCGATTCTACTCTCTGGCTCGCGGCCGCGACAGGTCCGGGTTGCACGGCCGCGGTTACAGTATCCTGTCCCCGTGCTGCACATCGTCCGTCACCCGATCGTCCACGAGTGCCTGGCCCAGTTACGCGACCGGACCACCACGCCGGAGCGCTTCCGCGTGCTCGCCACGCGTATCAGCGTCCTGCTGGGCGCCGAGGCGCTGGCGGGGCTGCCGCAGCGGGAGGTGGAGGTGCAGACGCCGATCGGTCCCGCGCCGGGCCTCCGGATTGCTGTCGATGTCGTGATTGCCCCGGTCCTCCGCGCGGGGCTCGGCATGCTGCCCGGGCTGCTGGAACTGGTTCCGGACGCGCGCGTGGGCCACATCGGGCTGCAGCGCGACGAGCGGACCGCCGTGGCATCGCAGTACTACGCCAGGCTGCCGCCGCGGCTGGAGGACAGCCACGTCATGCTGATCGATCCGATGCTGGCGACCGGCGGGAGTGCCGTGGCCGCCCTGGACAAGCTGGTCGAGGCGGGCGCCCGGGACCTGTCGCTCGTGTGCATCGTGGCCGCGCCGGAGGGCGTGGCGCTGGTCGAGCGTCACTACCCGCAGGTGCCCATCTACACACCGGTCGTGGATCGGGAACTGGACGCGCACAAGTTCATCGTCCCCGGCCTGGGCGACTTCGGGGACCGCCTGTACGGCACCACGTAGCGTCTCGTGGGGCGGACCTTCAGGTCCGCCACGTGACTCCACGTCCTCGTAGGGCGGACCTTCAGGTCCGCCACGTGCAGTCCGCCACGCGCCTTCCGCCACGTGCATCCTCACTCCGCCGACACCCCGTTGAGCCTCGCGAACTCCTGCGCGACATCCTCGCGCTGGAACACGAAGGCCACCTCCGACACGTCGGCGTTGGGCCGGGCCGTCAGGCCGGCCACGTAATCCGCATCGGTGAACAACGAGGGCACCAGGAGCGGCGCCCTCCACAGCGCGGCGCCGTAGTACGGCAGCAGCACCAGCCGGCCGGCCAGTTCGAAGACGAACCCGCCGGCAATCCCGGCCAGCAGTCCCGCGGCCCCGGCGAGGACGAGCGAGAACGGCCCGTCGCCGAGCCTCGTCTGCGCCACGTCCACGCCGAGCACATGACTGCCGTAGAGGCCTCCCGCCAGCCCGATGCCGCCGGCGATGAGGAAGCCCAGGGCGAAGGGGAGGAACTGGGCCAGGAAGACCACCTTCGTGCTCCGCGCACACCTGTCGCAGTGCGGCACCTGGAAGCGCCGCGCGACCCGGCGCCGGGTGCCGCCGGCCGCCGGGGCCGCCCCCGAGACGGCGAGCGCGGAGGCCGTCTGATGCGGGCCGCCGCATCCCACGCACCGGTCCGGAAAGTGCGGAGGCGCGTCGCCGCGGAGCGAGAGGGTCAGCGTCGTGGCCATCCTCCACCCGTGCTAAGATCTGTGTTCGCCTCAGGGCGCGCTTGGCTCAGCGGTAGAGCACCGCCTTCACACGGCGGGGGTCCCAGGTTCGAATCCTGGAGCGCGCACCACCTCCACAACCCATCGGGCACCATCAGGCCAATCCGCACTCACCTCGCACGCGCGCCGAGGTAGGATACTCCTATGCCTCCCAGCGCCGCGCCGGACGACACACGCACCGTCACGGCCGATCGTACGATCGAGGCCAGGAAGGCCGCCCTGAGCGACACGCAGCGCGCCATCTACGTCGCCTACGTCCGCGCGGGAGCCTCGCCGGCGGACGTGCTCGCGCACCTCGAGACGGACATGGGCCGCGGGTCGATCGCCGGCGTGTTCCCGTTGTCGTCCCGGTAGGACCTTCCGCTATTCCTGTCGTTCAGCCGCGCTCCGCGCGCGCCTTCAACCCCGCGGCCTCGAGCCCGATGTAGCGCGTCGTCAGTGTGCGCGTCATCCGGCCGATGAGCGGGCCGAGCAGGCCCGCGTAGGTCAACGTCAGGGTTACGCGGCTGCCCTCCCCCACCGCCTCGATGTCGTGGTGCGCCGTCACGTGAACGCCGGGCGCGCGGGATACCCAGGCAAAGCCACGCTCGGGCGCCATCGCGGTCACGCGCCAGACCGCGGCCGGCAGGCGCGGCTGGCGGATCCGCACGCGCGTGCCGACGTCCAGCGGGCCCGGGTCCAGCCGGGTGATGCTCGTGATGGACGCCGTCCACTCGTGCCAGCGTTCGACGTCCTGCATGACCGCCCACACGCGGGCGGGGGGCGCGTCGATCTCGACAGTGGTCGTGAACAGCATGGCGGACAGCGCGCCGGCGCGTCAGGCGCGCGAACGGGGGCTCAGCTCGGCGCCTGCAGCTTGGCGATGAGGGCCTGCAGCACCTTCGCGTAGGCGGCGTCACCTTCCGCGTGCGCCTTGTTGTAGTCGGCTTCGGACATCTTCTGCGCGCGCCAGTTGCCGTCGAAGCGCATGCTGCGCGTGCCGAGGTCGTGCGAGTCGCCCGGTTCGTTCCGCTCGCCGCGCTGCAGGCCGTCGGCGCCGAGGTCCGTCACGAAGTGGCGGGACTCCACGATCGATGCGCTGTTGAGGTCGATGTACGCGTCGCGGAACTCACGCTTGAGGATGCGCTCGTTCATGTACGCGGGCGATTCGAACCGGCCCCAGACCACCACGAGCTGCCCGGGGAACGCCAGGGCGGCGGCAAACTCATCGTCACTGCCCGGCATGCGGGTGGCAATGCTGTCGAGCTTCTGAGCGCTCAGGAGCCCGGCCAGCTCCCGTGCGGGCGCGGCGGACGCCGGCTCCTGCGCGTGGGCCGGGGACGCCAGGGCGGCGCAGAGTACAGCAGCGGTCAGAACGGATGAGACGGGGAGTTTCATGCCCCTCATCTATCACCGGGGGCGACGCCGCGTCAAATCTCAGCCGATGAAGAGGGACTCTTCGTCGTCCGCGCCGCGGCCCATGTTGCGGCGGCGGCGGCCGGACTCGCGGATGCCCTGCAGGGCCGACACGGCCGCCTGGACGCCCGACAGGATGGCCATGCCCTGGCGGGCGGGCCCCTGGACGAGCTGTTGTGCGGTGGCGAGCGTCTGGTCGACACGGGCCGCGACGTCGCTGAAGAGCTGATCGGCGCGGTCCACCTGCCGGGAGGCCGTGGCCGCCGCGCGGGCCGCCTCCTCGGACATGGCGGTGATGTTGGCGAGAAGCGGCTTGATGTCGTGGTCGAGCTGGCGGCCGATCTGCTCCACGCGCTGGTTGACGTGCCGGGCCGCGCGGATGCCCGCGATGATGGCACCCACCTGGATGGCGGCCATCACCAGGACGGAGACCGCAATCACACCGAGGAGCAGCTCGGCCGTACCGCTCACGCCTCGTCCCCTCGCTCCCGCGCCTGCTGGAACGCATCCCGTCCGCGCTCGATGGCCGTGTGCACGTTCTCGCGCTGGCGCTGGTAGAAGTCCCGGCTCTGATCGACGGCGTCACGCGCCTTCTCGCGGCTGTCGCGCGCCTTCTGCCCGAGGTAGTCGCGCGTCTCCTCGCCGGCGGCCGGCGCAAACAGCAGCGCCAGCGCGGCGCCGCTCATGGCGCCGACCAGGAACGCCAGCATCACCGTGCCCGCCCCCGAGTTGTTGTCTCTCGACATGTGCCCTCTCACTTCGTCCGGTCAGAAGATGCTGACCTTCACGTTCAGGTACTTCTTCGGGTCCCGGCGGATATCCCCGACGAGGCCGCGCAGTTCCGCGGCGGCCTGATTCATGTTCTCATATAACTGCGCGTCCTGCAGCAACTGCCCGGCCGTCCCCTGGCCGCTGTTCAACCGCTCGACGAGCGCATCCAGGCGGCCCGTCATCTGGTCCAGCCGCGTGTAGAGCGCCTCGTCGGTCAGCAGCTTCCCGATGGTCCCGTCACCGCGGCTCAGCCGTTCGCTGATCCCCTCCAGGTTCTGCGTGGTCGCCGTCAGGCTTGTCGCGAACGCGGGATCGTTCATGAGGCGGCCCAGGCTGCCCTCCCCGCTGCGGAGCGCCGTCGTGAGCGCGTTGAGGTTGGTCAGCGCCGACTCGAGCTCGTTGTAGATCTTCGGATCGCGCGTGAGGCGGCCGAGCGAGCCCTCTCCGTCCGCAATCGCGCGCGCCACCCGCTCCGCGGCGCGCACGAAGCCGTCCACCTCGCGGTACACCGAGTCGTCTGTGAACAGCCGGCCCACGGTGCCCTTGCCGTTGCGCAGGTCCTGGATCAGCAGCTTGGCCTCGCTCATGCCCGCCGCGGCTTCTTCCGTGAGCTCCGCGATGCTCCCCGGCGCCCGCCCCGACGGCACGTAGGACCAGTCCTCGAGCGGCGTGCCCTCCTGGGCCGCGGTCAGGTCGATCGCGCCCTCGCCGAGCAGCGAGATGGACCCGATGGTCGCCATCGATTCGGACGTGACGAGCGGGCGCATGTCCCGGCCCACCTCGAACCAGATCTCGACGCCGTTGCCCGAGAAGCGGACGGCCGTCACGCTGCCCACCTCCACGCCCGCCAGGCGCACCGGCGACCCCTCCTTGATGCCCGCGACGTTGGCAAAGGTCGTCTTCAGCGGGTACCGCTGCCAGAAGAAGCCCCCGCCGCCCACGGCGAAGATCAGGAGCGCGGCCATGACGAGCGCGAAGACGGCGATGAGGCCGATCTTGAGCTCGGCCCAGGCGAGTGAGCGTGTGCGGGGCATGACAGTCGTCCCTTCGCTACGAAAGAAAGTCCTTCAGGTACGGATCGGTCGACGCGCGCAGCTCGTGCGCCGACCCTTCGAATGCAATCCCGCCGTCGCGGAGCATGACGAAGTCCGCCTGCTCCAGCTTGGCTTCGGCGGCGGGCGTGATGAGCACGTCGCCGGCGGCGGATCGCGCCGCGCCGTGCGTCGCAATGTAGAACGCATCGCGCAACTGGTGCGTCACGATGACGGAGGTGACGTTCTCGAAGTCGCGGAGCTTGATGATCTCGGCATCGATCGAGAGCGACGTGATGGGGTCCAGCCCCGTCGTGGGCTCGTCGTACAGCAGCAGCGTCGGCCTCGCCGCCATCGCCCGCGCAATCGCCACGCGGCGGCGCTGCCCGCCGGAGAGCTCGGACGGCATCCGGTCGATGTGCTCCGAGAGCCCGACGAAGCCCAGCACCTCCTCGACGCGCTGCCGGACCTCGTCCAGGGGCTGCCGGGTCTCCTCGTAGAGCTTGTACCCGACGTTCTCGCCGACGGTGAACGAGTCGAAGAGCGCGCCCTCCTGGAAGACCATGCCCATATGATGGCGCACCCCCATCAGCTCGGTCTCGCTCAGCTCGTCCACGCGGTGCCCGAGCACCCAGATCGTGCCGGAGTCCGGACGCAGGAGGCCCAGCATCAGCTTGAGGATCGTGGACTTCCCCGCGCCGCTGGCGCCCAGGAAGATCTTGGTGTGTCCCGACCGGACGGAGAAGGTGACGTTCTCCAGGATCACCTTCTCGTCGAAGGCCAGGCACACGCGATCGAACAGCACCACGGGGGCGTGGGGCTCGATCAGCTCGACGGGGAGGCCGGCGTTGGCCAGGGATTCCTGTCGCATCAGAAGAGGATCGAGATGAGCAGGCGCGTCAGGAAGAAGTCCACGACGAGCACGGTGACGGAGGCGGCCACGACGGCGTTGGTCGTCGCGCGCCCGACGCCCTGGGTGCCGCCCTTGGTCCGGAGGCCGACATGACAGCCAATCGTCGCAATCACCACGCCCAGGAAGAAGGGCTTGATGAGCCCCATCCAGACGTCCTGGATGTACAGGCCGTCGACGACGGAGGTCCAGTAGACGGAGGAGGCGACGCGCAACTGCGTGAGGGCGATGATCCAGCCCCCGAGCAGTCCCACGGCGTTCGCGACCACGGTCAGGATCGGGCACATGATGAAGCCGGCGAGGACGCGCGGCACGACGAGCTTCCGGATCGGGTCCGTCCCGAGCGCGCGCAGCGCGCTGATCTGCTCGGTGACGACCATGGACCCGAGCTCCGCCGCGATGCCGGAGCCGACCCGGCCCGCCAGCATCAGCGCCGTCAGCACGGGCCCCAGCTCCTTGATCATCGACGCGCTGATCAGCCGCCCCACGTAGGGCCGGGCGCCGAACTGGTCCAGCGTCATGCCGGACTGCAGCGCCAGCACCGCGCCGGTGAAGAACCCGGTCAACAGCACGACGGTCAGCGACCCGAGGCCGATCACCTCGAGCTGCTCGACGAGGTCCCGCGCGTAGAACGGACGCGAGACGCTGCCCCGCAGCGCCGCCGTGCACAGGCGCACGTACTCCTGCACCTCGAGCAGGGCGCTCTTGATCCGCTCGATCGGCAGCAGGGATCCCGTCGGGCTCAAGAGAGGGCGGGCGCTCCGAGCCCGAGTTCCTGGGTCTTGAGGGTGCGAATCCGATCCCGGAGGGCCGCCGCTTTCTCGAAGTCCAGGTTGCCGGCCGCCGTCCGCATCTCCTGCTCGAGGCCCGCCACGTGGCTGTCGAGCTCGGCCTGCGTCCGGAACGCCTGCCGTCCATCGCGCGCGGGCTCCGGCACGCCCATGTAGTCCCGCTCGTAGACGCTGGTCAGCAGGTCGTCGATCGACTTGACGATCGAGGTCGGCGTGATGCCGTGTTCCGTGTTGTAGGCCGCCTGGATGGCCCGGCGGCGTTCGGTCTCGCTGATGGCCATCGTCATGGATCGCGTCATGACGTCCGCGTACATGATCACCCGGCCGTTGACGTTGCGCGCGGCCCGGCCCGAGGTCTGGATGAGCGCCCCGCCCGATCGGAGGAAGCCCTCCTTGTCGGCATCAAGGATGGCCACGAGCGAGACCTCCGGGAGGTCGAGGCCCTCGCGCAGGAGGTTGATGCCCACGAGCACGTCGAAGAGACCGCGGCGCAGGTCGCGCAGGATCTCGACGCGCTCCAGCGTGTCGATGTCCGAGTGCAGGTAGCGCACCCGCACGCCGAGCTCCTGGTAGTACTGCGTCAGGTCCTCCGCCATCCGCTTGGTCAGCGTGGTCACGAGCACGCGCTCGCCGCGGGAGGCCCGGTCGCGAATCTCCCCGAGGAGATCGTCCACCTGCCCGGCCACGGGACGCACGTCGATCGGCGGGTCCATCAGGCCCGTGGGCCGGATCACCTGCTCGACGACCACCCCGCCCGCCTTCTCCAGTTCGTAGGGACCGGGCGTGGCGGAGACGTAGACGAGCTGCCCGACGCGCGCTTCCCACTCCGCGAAGTCCAGCGGACGGTTGTCGAGCGCCGAGGGGAGGCGGAAGCCGTACTCCACCAGCACCGACTTCCGCGATCGATCTCCGTGGTACATGCCGCGGACCTGCGGGATGGTCTGGTGGCTCTCGTCCACGATCACGAGGGCATCGGACGGGAGGTAGTCCAGCAGCGTCGGCGGCGGCTCGCCCGCCGCGCGCTGCGTGAGGTGCCGCGAGTAGTTCTCGATCCCGTGGCAGTACCCGATTTCCTTGATCATCTCCAGGTCGAACATCGTGCGCTGGTGCAGGCGCTGGGCCTCGAGCACCTTGCCCTCCCGCTCGAGCTGGGGCCGCCGTTCCTCGAGCTCCGCCTTGATCGTGACCACGGCTTCCTTGAGGCGGTCGCGGCTGGTGACGAAGTGGGACTTGGGGTACACGGCGATCCGGTCGTGGCGGCGGAACGGCCGGCCGGTCATCGGGTCGAACGACACCAGTTCGTCGATCTCGTCCCCGAACAGCCCGATCCGCAGCGCCGACTCCTCGTACGAGGGGTACACCTCCACGATGTCGCCGCGCACGCGGAACGTGCCGCGGCCGAAGTCGTGATCGTTCCGCTCGTACTGGATCTCGACGAGCTTCCGGAGGATCTGGTCCCGCCCGATGCGCTGGCCGCGCTCGAGCGGCAGCACCAGGCCGTAGTACGCCTCCGGCGAGCCCAGCCCGTAGATGCAGGAGACGCTGGCGATGATGATGACGTCCCGCCGCTCGAAGAGGGAGCGCGTGGCCGAGAGCCGCATGCGATCGATCTCGTCGTTGATCGTCGCTTCCTTCTCGATGTAGGTGTCGCTCGCGGGGACGTAGGCCTCGGGCTGGTAGTAGTCGTAGTAGCTGACGAAGTACTCGACGGCGTTCTCCGGGAAGAACCGCCGGAACTCCTGGAAGAGCTGGGCCGCCAGCGTCTTGTTGTGCGCCATGACCAGCGTCGGCCGGTTCACGCGCGCGATGACCTGCGCCATCGAGTACGTCTTGCCGGACCCGGTCACGCCGAGCAGCACCTGGTGGCGGTCCCCGCGGTTCAGCCCGTCGACGAGCTCCGGCACGGCGTGGACCTGGTCCCCGCGGAGCTCGAAATCGGACGCAAGGGTGAAGCGATCGTGGAGAGACGGCATGACTCGCGCAGGGGGAACCGTCATGGTACCACAGCGTCC
>CAZUGF010000016.1:0-53540 GCA_964619705.1 uncultured Bifidobacteriaceae bacterium | reverse complement strand
AGGACCCGCTCAGCCGCTACCTCGGGTAACGGCGCAGCCGTGACTCTGGCGCAGCCCATTTCGGCGTCGGCCAATCATTGACGGCGAAGTTGTCCGAGCGTCGGCGACTGCACCAGCATTGTCGACTGTGAACGGTCAATGAGATGCGTGATCGCTGTGATACACCCCACACATCCGCGCGGTCAGCCACGACTATCTGCGGGCCATGGGCGTTCGACTGGTTGCGGGTCGATGGCTCGAGGCGAAGGACGCAAACGGACCGAGAATGACTGCGGCGGCGAACAGCCAGGTGCGCCGCGATGTCGTGACCCCGGCGATCGAGAGAAGGATGGCCACGATTGGCCCTGCCCATCCGAAGATCAGCGCCGGCCACCATTCCATGGTCATCATTCGCCCCTTCTCACGAACAGTTCGGCGGTTCGGCATGCGTCCAGCGCGTGCCCTGCATCATCAGACAATAGATATGCCATCATCGAACATCATGCGAACCACGGTCGACATCGACGACCCGAGCCTCCGAGAGGTCAGGCGATCCACGAGATGCGCTGGCCCGGCGTCGCACGCGGCCGGCGTGTCGTTGGACCGCGGCCGATGAAGGCGCTCGTCGATCTGTCGGACAAGGAGGCGGTACACATCGCCCTCGCCGGCGCCGGCGCTGGCGGCGGACTGGCGCGGCGATCGGCCTTGGGATGAGTGATCAGGAGGACACACTCCGTGGCCGCCAGGGCACACCCGTTCGCTCGTGACAGCCCCGGCGGCGGGATGATCGTCGTCGGTCATCAGGGGGACCGCAGCTCGACAGGCCGGACGCGCCGGCCCGTCACGCATTCATACGCCGCGCTCGCGTTCTTCACGGGTGGACAGACGCGCCTCGAGCTGAACGGCGAGTGGACGCTCAAGGCCGGAGATGTCCTGCTCGTGCCGCCGGGAGCGCCGCACCGCATACTGGAGCGGGACAAGGCGGCCGTGTGGACGCTGGCCTTCTGCGTGCCGTGCTTCGCCGCCGCCGGCGCCGCGTCGCTGCTGGCGCCCTTCGAGCGCGTGCGCGATGGAGGGGCGGCCGTCGTCCGAATTCCCCGCGAACGGCGCCCGTTTCTGGTGTCGCTCTTCCGCGAGCTCGAGACCCTGAAACCCGGCGACGCACACGACGTCGTGCAGCGGAGCCTGGCCACGCTCATTCTCGCCGAGGTCGAGCGCGCGACGCGCGAAGACGGGCACCGGACGGCCCGCGGCGGGGTCGTCGTGGATGCCCTGCGCTTCATCGAGCACAACTGCCTCGGACCCGTCACGCCGCGCGACGTGGCGGCGGCCGTGAAGCGCAGCCCGGCCTATCTCACCACCGCGTTGAGGCAGGCGACCGGGCGAAGCACAGGCGAGTGGATCATCGCCGGCCGGATGGCGGAAGCACGGCGGCGCCTGCTGCACTCGGGCGAGCGCATCGACAGCATCGCGGAGCACGTGGGCTACGCCGATGCCACCCACTTCATCCGGATGTTCCGCCGCGAACACGGCGCGACGCCGGCGGCGTGGCGGACGGCGCGGATCCTTCGACCATGAACTGGCGCGGCAGGGCCGGAGGCAGGACGCAGGTCGAGAAGCCCGCCGCCTCGAGCTCTTCCACCACGGCCTCGACGCTGATCTGCCTGTGGACGGGAGGCGTGTGCGACGAGTCAGCGCCCCGATCGATCACCAGCAACCGGCCCTGAGGGCGCAGCGCGGCGAGCAGCTGTCGCCCATACGCGACGCGAGCGTGCAGATGGTGCCAGACGTCGACCATCAGCACACGGTCGACGCTGCCGGGGTCGAGCCCCGGGTCGTCATGCCGCAGTACCCGCGCCTCGACGTTGTGCAACCGCGCGTCGTGAAATCGCTGCCTCATGTGCTCGACGAGGCGCGGGTTCGCGTCGAGCGCGAGCACCGTCCCGCGGGCGCCGACGGCGCGGCTGAGGTGCGCCGCGAAGTAGCCCGTGCCGGCGCCGATGTCGGCGACGACCTGGCCGGCGGCGATGCCCGCTGCGGCGACGACCAGCGCGGGCTTCTGCCACTCGTCGCGATCGGGCTCGTCGAGGTGCGCCCACTGTTCGGCGGTGCCGCCGTGGTCGTGGCGATGCCCGGCGCAGGGCGTCACGGCAGCGTCCCCGAGGTGACGAGTTCGGCCGTGACCTCGGCGTTGATGGCCGCTGCGGCCTGCAGACCAGCGGCGGCCGCGAGTATGGCCGCCTGGCCCCGCGTTGCGAGATCGCCGGCCGCGTAGATGCCGGGAATCGACGTCTCACGCGTCATCGGATCGGCCTTCACGAACCCCTCGTCGTCGAGCGCGACGCCCAGCGCACGCACGAGCGCCACCTGCTGTTGCGGCGGGTGCATCAGCAGCGCCTCGCAGGGCACGCGCCGTCCGCCGGCCAGCTCGACGGCCTCCAGTTGATGGCCGGTGCCGACGAGCCGCGTCACCGCGGCGCTCTCGATCCGAATCTGCGCGGCGAGCAGGCGGCGCCGCATGTCGTCCCCGAGGGCGTCGGTGAAGAGCGTGACCTCGCGGGACCAGCCGCGCAGCTGCATCACGAACGGGCCGGCGTGGGCGGTGGTCGCATCGGGTGCGTAGTACCCCCAGCGGCGCCCGCGCGCCTCCCAGCCGTGGCAATACGGGCACTGGAACACGGAGTGTCCCCAGAGGGGTGCGAGCCCCTCGAACGCGGGCGGCTGATCGAGCACACCCGTCGCCAGCAGTATGCGCCGCGCCCGAACGGCTCCCGCCCGGAAGTCACCGCGCGCGCCGGCGATGGCGTCGACCGGCTCGTCACGGAACGACACGTTCGGGTACTGCGCGATCTGCATCCGTGCCTCGCGGCGAAAGTCGGCCGGCGCGATCCCGTCGCGGGTCACGAAGTTGTGCACGTGGACGGCCGTCCCGTTACGGCGTGGGCCGCCGTCGGCCACGAGCACGCGCTTGCGCGCGCGCCCGAGCGTGAGGGCCGCCTGAAGCCCGGCCGGCCCGCCGCCCACAATCAGGACGTCCAGGAGCGCGTCATTCATGTCCTGACTGTAGCGCCGCGCCACGGCACCGTGTAGGGCGCCGCTTTCGGTGGAATCGGCGTGGTCTTCGATGGAGCAGCCGATGCCTGCGCCGGCGGACACGGAAGGCTCACCGTGGTCGGGGCGTTGCTCGGACGCGCTGAGGCCGGTAGGCCGAAGGTCTCGCCGGCTCCAACCGCCCGAAAGGCACGATCGAGTAGATTTGAGTGTGCGGGACAGGGGCCCACGAGCCCGGGAGCAACCGGAATGATCAGACTCTGCGCGATCGGCCTGCTGTGCGTCATCCTGCCCCTGCCGGCCGCGGCTCAGGTGCTCTGGCGCCTGGATACCAGCGAGGCGGCCGCTCCGCTGGCGGGCGCGGACGAGACGAAGGGCGACGATGAGCTCGGCCGTGTCGTCGATCGGGCGCGGGTGGCGGGGGCGGGCCCTGCGGGGCAGGACGTCTACCGCTTCAGCTTCCGCCACGATGCGACGCAGCTGACGGTCCCCGCCGCGTATGGCGGCGAGCACTACCTCGGCTGGGTCGTCACGCGTCTCGACCCGCCGGCCGCCGGCGGATCGCGATTCGGACGTATCCGCTTTCGTGTCTCGGCGGCGTCCAACTTCAAGGCGGTGGACTCCGGAAAGGGTGGGGCCTCGCAGGTCATCCACAAGATCGCGATCGTCGCCGACGGCAATCCCACGCGCACCATCGTCTCGCTGCACGGCGACGTGGCGAGCCGTACGTTCGAACTGCAGGTCGGCCGGAACGGCGAGGGGAACCTCAAGGTCGACAACCTCCGGCGCGACACCTGGTATCACCTCCAGTGGGAGACGCGCTTCGACGGCAATCCAGGGCTCCGGATCTGGCTGAACACCAACGATCAGGAGCGCCCGACGCGCGCCGCCAGGGGGCTGACGTTCTCGCCGGAGGGCTACGGCTGGTTCTTCCTCGGCTACTACAACAACCGCATGATCGCCGCCGACGGGGTCTACGAGGTGGATATCGCCGCGGCGGAATACGCCGACAGTTTCGACCCGGACTGGTTTGTCCCGGGTCCGGGATCGAAGGCCGCCGCGCCCGCACCCGCGGCGGACGCAGGCCGCGAGGAGGGGAGGCGGCCATGAACGGCGCGATCCCGCACCCCCCTCAGCCGGCAGGTCCCTACGCGACAGGCCCGCAGCCGACCGCGCCGGCGCCGTCGCTCGTCACGCTGTGCCACGTGACCTACGCGCTGCACGCGCTCGGATTGGCCATCGGCGCCTTCGGCGCGTCCACCGTCATCGGCTCGTTCCTGTTCGGCTGGCCCTCGATCATCGCGGTGATCCTCAACTACATCAAGCGCGGCGACGCGCAGGGCACGTGGCTCGCGTCGCACTTCGACTGGCAGATCCGCACGTTCTGGCTCGCCCTGTTCTGGGCCACGGCGATCTTCCTGGCCGGGCTCATCCTGGCCATCGTCATCATCGGGTTCGCCATCTGGGTGCTCGGCCTGCTCGTCCTCGGTATCTGGGCGATCTACCGGATTGCCAGGGGGTGGCTGCGGCTCAAGGACGGACGGCAGATCGAGGGCTGAACAGGATGAGGGCAGCCGGCCACGATCGATGGACCACGTGAACGCGGCGGCCCGACGGATCCAGCGTACCTACCTGCTTCTGCTCCTGCTCCACACGCTCGCGGCGTCCTTCATCTGGGGCATCAACACGCTCTTCCTGCTCGATGCCGGGCTCAGCAATACCGAGGCGTTCGCCGCCAACGCCTTCTTCACCGCCGGCATGGTCGTCTTCGAGATCCCCACTGGCGTCGTCGCGGACACACGGGGCCGGCGCATGTCCTACCTGCTGGGCACGCTGTCGCTCGCGGTCTCGACGCTGCTCTACCTCTGGATGTGGGCGGCGGCGGCGCCGTTCTGGGCCTGGGCGCTGACCTCCGTCTTCATCGGGTTCGGCTTCACGTTCTTCTCGGGGGCCGTGGAGGCGTGGCTCGTGGACGCGCTGGCCGACAGCGGCTACCTGCGCGAAGGCGGAACCCTGGACGCGGTGTTCGCGCGCGGCGAGATCGTGGAAGGCGTCGCGATGCTCACCGGATCGATCGCGGGCGGCGTCATCGCGCAGGCGACCAACCTCGGCGTGCCCTATGCCATCCGCGCGGGCGTCCTCGTCGTCACGTTCATCACGGCGTGGCTCGTGATGCGGGACACCGGCTTCACCCCCACGCACGACGCGCATCCGCTGCGCGCGATGAAGCGTGTGCTGCTGGGCTCCCTGCAGCACGGCCTCGGCCAGCCTCCCGTGCGCTGGCTCATGCTGGCGGCGCCGTTCTCCACCGGCGTGATGATCTACGCCTTCTACGCCATGCAGCCCTACCTGCTCCAGCTCTACGGCGACGAGCGCGCGTACGCCATCGCGGGTCTCGCGGCCGCCATCGTTGCCGGCGCGCAGATTGCGGGCGGACTGCTGGTCCCTCACGCGCGGCGGATCTTCGCCCGCCGGACGACGGTGCTGCTCGCGGGGACCACGGTCAGCGCCGGGACCCTCCTGCTGATCGGCCTCGTGCCGGTGTTCTGGGCCGCCATCGGGCTCCTGGTGCTCTGGGCCCTGGTCTTTGCCGCGCTGACGCCCATCCGGCAGGCCTTCCTGAACGGGCTCATCCCGTCACGCCATCGCGCGACAGTGCTGTCGTTCGATTCGCTCCTCGGGTCCGGCGGCGCCGTGATCGCTCAGCCGGTGCTGGGCCGCGTGGCGGACGTGTGGAGCTACCCGGCCTCGTACCTGTGCTGCGCGGCCATCCAGGCCTGCGCCCTGCCGCTCCTCTGGCTGGCCCGTCGCGAGCACGCCGGCGCGGACGACATGGCGGCCGCACCGGTCGAGACAGACGCATCGTGAGGCGTGTCAGCCGCGCCGTCTGGCGCGCACCCGGGTGACGAGCTTGCCCGCCTCCCGCAGCCAGAGCACCGAACTGGCCGTCGCCGTTGCCAACATCCAGTCCCGGCCGCTCAGGCCGACGGTGCCGAACGCCTCCTGCAGGAACGGCAGGTAGACGACCGCCACCTGCAGGACCACGGAGAACGCGATGGCCAGCCACAGCCAGGCGTTCGCGAACAGGTGGACGAATGCGCTGCGCTCGTCCGATCGCGCGTTGAGGACGTTGAAGACCTGGAAGAGCATGAGCGTGGTGAACGCCATCGTCTGCGCGTAGCGCTGGTCGCCGGCGCCCTCGATGAAGCCGCCGGGCAGGGAGGCATCGATGATCGCCAGCGTGCCGGCCGCCATGATGATCCCGACGAAGGCGATGCCGCGCCACATCCGCGGCGTCAGCACGCCCTCCGCGGCCGGCCGCGGCGCCTCGCTCATCAGTCCCTCGTCCGGGGGATCCACGCCGAGGGCCAGGGCCGGCGCCCCGTCGGTGACGAGGTTGATCCAGAGAATCTGCGTGGCGAGCAGGGGCAGCATGAGCCCGGTGTCATCCGCCACGAGCCCGATCCGGTCCGCCAGCAGCACCCCGAAGAACATCGTGAGCACCTCGCCGATGTTGGACGAGAGGAGGTAGCGCAGGAACTTGCGGATGTTGGCGAAGATCGCGCGGCCTTCTTCCACGGCCGCCACGATGGACGCGAAGTTGTCGTCCGCCAGCACCATATCGGCGGCTTCCTTGGACACGTCCGTGCCGGTAATGCCCATGGCCACGCCGATGTCCGCCGTCTTGAGCGCGGGCGCATCGTTCACGCCGTCCCCCGTCATGGCGACGATGAGGCCGGACCGGCGGAGGGCATCCACGATACGGAGCTTGTGCTCGGGGTTGACGCGGGCGTAGACAGACACCTCTCCGACGGCCACCGCGAGGGATTCGGGCGACAGGGCCTCGATCTCGCTTCCGGTCATCGTCCGTCCGTCGTGCGTGATGCCCAGCTCGCGTGCGATGACGGCCGCCGTGCGCGGGTGGTCGCCGGTAATCATGATCGGCCGGATGCCGGCGGATCGGGCGAGTGCCACCGCGCCGCGAGCCTCCGCACGCGGCGGATCGATCATGCCGATGAGGCCGGCAAACGCCAGATCGTGCTCCACACCCCCGTCGGCAGCGGCCGGCTGGGTCAGCTCCCGGTCGTCCGGCAGGCGGCGCGC
This sequence comes from uncultured Bifidobacteriaceae bacterium, assembly GCA_964619705.1. Classification (GTDB taxonomy): domain Bacteria; phylum Acidobacteriota; class Vicinamibacteria; order Vicinamibacterales; family UBA2999; genus VFZN01. The sequence continues at coordinate 46,406 of CAZUGF010000016.1, read as the reverse complement.
GGCGACGCCGAGCGTGCGGAGCGCCGCGTCGGCCAGGACGTCGTTGGCCGCGAGGATCTCCGCACGGCGCTCGCTCGTGAGCGGACGGCGATCGTCGCCGACCACCTCGTGCGTACACCGCGTCAGCAGCACGTCCGGCGCGCCCTTGGTGAAGACGATGCCGCCGTGGTCCTCCGTGGTGTCGCGGTGAATGGTGCTCATGAGCTTGCGCTCGGAGGAGAACGGCACCTCGCCGACCCGGGGCAGCTCCCGGTCGAGCACGCCGGACTCGAGGCCGGCCTTGCGGGCCGCCACGAGCAGCGCGCCTTCCGTGGGATCGCCGGCCACCGTCCAGCGGCCCTCGCTCTCCACGACGGCCGCGTTGTTGGCCCGATCGGCCGCCGCCAGGGCGTGTCGGATCTCCAGCCGCAGCGGCCCGTCGACGGCGCCGCCGTCCTCGCGCTGCACCTCGCCGTCCGGCGCGTAGCCGGATCCGCCGAACGTCACCCGTCCGCTGGCCGTGACGACCACGCGTACGGTCATCTCGTTCTTCGTCAGCGTGCCCGTCTTGTCGGACGCGATGACGCTCGCCGAGCCGAGCGTCTCGACGGCCGCCAGGTGCCTGACGATCGCATGGCGCCGGGCCATGCGCTGGACGCCGATCGACAGGACCGCGGTTACCACGGCTGGCAGGCCCTCCGGCACTGCCGCGACCGCGAGCGCGACGCCGAGGATGAGCACGTCGATCAGGGTCGAGAGGTCCCGAACCCCATCCACGACGACGATCGTGCCGATCATGACGGCGGCAATGACGACGACCACGATCCCGAGCACCTTGCCGACACGATCGAGCTCCCGCTGGAGCGGCGTCTGTTCGTCCCTGGTGTCGCCGAGCAGGCCGGCGATCCGGCCCATCTCGGTCTGCATGCCGGTCGCGGTGACAATGGCGGCCCCGCGCCCGTAGGTGGCGGAGGTGCCGCTGAAGACCATGCTGCTCCGGTCGCCCAGCGTGCTCTCGTCCGGAACGGGCGCCACGTCCTTGGTCACGGGCAGGCTCTCACCGGTCAGGCTGGCCTCGGCCGTCTGCAGGGCCGTGGACCGGAGCATGCGACCATCGGCCGGGATGGTGTCCCCCTCCTCGATGAGGATGAGATCGCCGGGGACGAGTCGTGTCGCGGGGATGCGCTGCCGCTGGCCGTCGCGCACCACGGCCGCGTCGGAGGCCGACATCGCCCGCAGCGCGGCCACCGCGGCTTCCGCGCGCGACTCCTGTGCGTAGCCCATGGCGGCATTGAGCACGACGACGGCCATGATCGCGATGGCTTCGTACGGCAGGGCGGCGTCGCGTTCGTAGAGCCAGAGCGCGGCCGACAGCGCCGTGGCGGCGAGCAGGAGGAGGACGAGCACGTCCTGGAACTGCGCGAGGAAGCGCCGCCAGGCGGGGACGGGCGGCTCCTGGGTCAGTTCGTTCGGCCCGTGGAGATCCAGGCGCTCCCGTGCGGCGTCGCTCGTCAGCCCGCGGACGACGTCGGTTCCGAGCGCGGCGGCCACGTCGCGGACGTCCTGACTGTGCGCAGGACCGAGCGGGGGAGCGTTGCCCATCCCTCCAATCTTGTCCCAGGATGCGCGCCTTGTGCGTACAGGCGGGCGCGGCGGAGGGGCAGGCTAGACTGGACATGGAGCCTCCGTGAACGACTTGCCCGTACGCCGCCTCTCACGCCGCCTGATTCTGATCGGACGATGGATCGCGCTGATTGTCGTGGCGCTGCTCGCGCTGGTGGGGTTCCTGACGCTGACGCGCGGAACGGCGGTCCGGCACGTACAGGGTGTCGGGGCGGACGGCACGCCGATCGGGACGGGCGAGCCGCAGTTTCCGCTGAGCGTTGCGATGCTGACCGGTGCGGCGATTGCACCGGGGAACCGCGTGGAGATCGCGCTGGACGGTGATGGCACCTACGAGCGCCTGTGGGCGGACCTCCGATCCGCGCGCGTGTCGATCCTCCTCCAGCTCTACTACGGCAACCAGGGCCGGATGGCGGACGTGCTCCGGCAGATCCTTGTCGAACGGGCCGCGGCAGGCGTCCGCGTCTTCCTCCTCTACGACGCGTTCGGATCCATCGACATCCCGGCCGGACACGTGGAGTCCCTTCGTGCCGCGGGCATCACCGTGGAGCCGTTCCGGCCGATCCGGTTGTCGACGCTGCACCTCGTGCAGAACCGGTCCCACGTCCGCGGCATCGTGGTGGACGGGCGCATCGCGTGGACCGGCGGCTTCGGGATCGACGACAAGTGGTTCGGGGACGGGCGCACGAACGGTGCCTGGCGCGAGACCAACGTGCGGTTCGAGGGGCCCGCCGTCCGGCAGATCCAGGCCGCCTTCGCGACCGCGTGGACCGAGGCAACCGGCACCCTGATGACCGGGCGTGCCACGGTCGAGGTCCACGAGGACGGCGTGGTGGCGGCAGGCCTCCTGTTCACGCAGCCCTCGCTCGGCAGCACGGCCGCCGAACGCTTCATGGCGTTGTCGATTGCCGCGGCGCAGAAGACGCTCTACATCACGAACGCGTACTTCGCGCCGGACCGGAACTTCGTCGAGCTGCTGGGCGCGGCGGCGCGGCGCGGCGTGGACGTGCGCCTGCTCACGGCGGGAGCGAACACCGACGTGCAGGTGGTGCGGCTGGCGGGCCGCCGCTGGTACGATACGCTCCTGTCGAGCGGCGTGCGCGTCTACGAGTGGCAGCCCACGGTGCTGCACGCCAAGACGTTCGTCGTGGACGGCGAGTGGTCGACGATCGGATCGATCAACTTCGACAACCGCTCGCTGGCGCTCAACGACGAGGCGACGCTGATGGTGCTGGATCCGGCGATCGGAGCAGAGATGGAGCAGATCTTCCGGGACGACCTCCGCCATGCGGAGGAGATGACGCTGGAGCGATTCCGGCAGCGGTCGTGGTTCGGACGGCTGGGAGAAACCGCGGCGGGCCTTGTCACGAGGCTGCTGTGATGAGGGCCGTTGTCGGCCTCTTGTGTGCGCTGTTGTGGCTCGGGCCTGCGGCGTTCGGCCAGGAGCCGGCCGCCATCCGGATGACCGTGGACGCACGGAGCCTGCAGCCGGGGGAACTCGTGGTCGTGTCGCTGACCGCGCCGCCGGACGTAGGCGCGGTGACGGTGACGGGCTTCGATCAGCGGGCGACCGCGTACCCCGCGGAGGGGGCGGCCGGCGCGTGGCAGGCCCTGATTGGTATCGACCTGGACATCGTCCCGGGAAGCTACCGTTTGGTGGCCGAGGGCGTCGGTGCGGGCGCGACGGCGTCCGGGGAGACGTCCGTGACCGTCGTGGACAAGCGCTTCACCACGCGGACACTCAAGGTAGCGCCCGAGTTCGTCAACCCTCCGCGCGCCGTGCAGGCACGCATTGCGGAGGAGTCCCGGCTGCTCCAGACGGCCTTCGACAACCCGGCGCCGGAGCGCCTGTGGCGGCCGCCGTTTGTCCGCCCGGTGCCGCACCGCGCCAACAGCCGGTTCGGTTCCCGCAGCGTGTTCAACGGCGAACCGCGGAACCCGCATTCGGGTACGGACTTCCTGAGCCCGGCCGGCACGCCTGTCGAGGCACCGGCTGGCGGGAGGGTCGTCGTGGCGCGCGACCTGTTCTTCAGCGGGCGAACCGTGGTCCTCGACCATGGGCTCGGCATGTTCTCCCTGCTGGCGCACCTCTCGCGCCTGGACGCCAAGGAGGGGAGCACGGTGGCCGCCGGTGATCGTGTGGGTCTGGTCGGCGCCACAGGGCGCGTGACGGGCGCGCACCTGCACTGGAGCCTCCGTGTGGGCGGGGCGCGCGTGGATCCGCTGGCCGCGCTGGCCCTGCTCGGTCCGCCCTCCCCGTGACGGCACCGGGCGCGGCCTTCGTCAGGATCCCGGGCGGCGAGTTCCTGATGGGCAGCGACGAAGGGCAGGACGACGAGCGTCCGCCGCACCGCGTGCGCGTGGATGCCTTCGACCTCGCGGTGTATCCCGTCACGCAGGCCGAGTACGCGGCGTTCCTGGACGCCACGGCGCACGACGTGCCGCGGGACTGGACGGGCGTAGGCGCCGGGGAGGACCTGCCGGTCACCGGCGTGAGCTGGCTGGATGCCGTGGCGTACTGCGACTGGCGGAGCGGCGACGGCGTGATCGTGCGCCTGCCGACGGAAGCCGAGTGGGAGCGTGCCGCGAGGGGCGGCGTGGACGGCGTGCGGTACCCCTGGGGCGAGGAGATCCCGGCCTGGCTCCCGGAGGGGGGCCGCGGGCCGCTCGCGTCGCCGTGGCCGGTGACGATGGGACCGCCCACGGTCTACGGCCTGCACGGCATCGGCGCGAACATCCACGAGTGGTGCGCGGACTGGCACGATGCCGGCTTCTACGCACGGTCGCCGGTGGACAACCCCGCCGGCCCACCAGGCGGGGAGCGCAAGGCATCGCGGGGGGGCGCGTGGCGGCACGCCATCACGATCAGCCGCACGTCGGCGCGCAGCCGTATCGCGCCGGCGCTGCGGTACACGGACTACGGGTTCCGGGTGGCGCGCACGCGGCCGTGATCCGGCGCGCCGCGTGGCGCCGCGCGGCTTGTGCGTGTCGATGCGTTCGCGGAGAATGACGCCGTGGACCTCGAATACTCCCCCTCGGACATGCGCGCGATGGCCGATCTCGTCGTCGCGCGCTCCATCGAACACATCGCCAGCCTCCCGGTGCAACCCGTCTGCGGAGACGTCGACGCTGCCGACTTCTGCCTGTCGCTCCGCGAGCCCGTGCCGGAGCACGGGACGCCGCTGGCGCCGCTGCTGGACCACCTCTTCGACGAGTGCATCCCGCGCTCGTTCACCGCGCCCTCGCCGGGGTACATGGCCTACATTCCGGGCGGCGGCATCTATCCCGCGGCGCTCGCGGACTTCATCTCGGCCGCGACCAACCGCTATACCGGGGTGTGGCAGGCCGCGCCGGCGCTGGTGCAGCTCGAGACCAACGCGCTGGAGTGGATTGCCGGATGGATGGGCTTTCCCGCCGCGACCCGCGGGCTGTTCACGACGGGCGGCTCGATGGCCACGTTCAACGCGATCCTGTGCGCGCGCGAGCGGCACCTGGGCAAGGACATCCGCCCCGGCGTGCTCTACTCGTCGGACCAGGCGCACCACTCGGTGGTCAAGTCCGCCAAGCTGGCGGGCATCATGCCGGACCGCGTGCGCGGCATTCCGTGTGACGCGCGCTATCGGCTGCCGATGGACGCCCTGCGGCGTGCCATCGAGCAGGATCGCCGGGACGGGCTCGTGCCGTTTGCCGTGGTGTCGAGTGCGGGCACGACCAACACGGGCGCCGTGGATCCGCTCGACGAGGTGGCGGACCTGTGCGCGGCCGAGGGCATGTGGCACCACATCGACGGCGCCTACGGGGGCTTCTTCCATCTCTGCGAGGACCTGCGGCCGACGCTGAAGGGCCTGTCCCGCGCGGATTCCCTCACGCTCGATCCGCACAAGGGCATGTTCCTGCCCTACGGCACGGGCGCGCTGCTCGTCCGCGACGGCGCAGCGCTCAGGGCCGCCCACGAGGCGACGGCGGACTACCTGCCGGCGATGCCGCACCCGGAGGACTTCTACGACCCGAGCCAGCACGGACCGGAGCTCTCGCGCGGCTTTCCCGGGCTGCGCGTCTGGCTGTCGATCAAGCTCTACGGCGCCGCGGCGTTCCGCGCGGCCATTGCGGAGAAGCGCGCGCTCACGCTCGACGCGGCCAGGCGCATCGCCGCGCTCCCGGGCATCGTCATGGACGCGGAACCGGAACTGTCCTTGTTCGCCTTCCACGTGACGTGGCCTGGCGCCAGCCTGCGGGACGAGGACGCCGCCACGCGCGCGCTGATGGACGAGACGACGAAGCGCGGCCGGGTGATGGTCACCGGGGCCACGGCGCGGGGGCGGTACATCGGCCGGGTGTGCGTGCTCAGCTTCCGGACGCACCAGGCGCAGGTGGACGCGCTGCTGGAGGACATGGCCGCGGTGCTCGAGGAGATCAGGCCGCGATAGGGCAGGACGGGTAAGAGGGAGAGAGGCGAGGTCCCACTCCCCGGCAGGGGAGGCGGGACCTCGGATGTTGGTGGATACCGCGCGGACGCGGCGTGCCGATCAGCCGCGGAGGTGCGTGTTGAAGAAGTCCACCGTCCGCTGCCAGGCGAGCTTCGCCGCGTCGGCGTCGTACCTCGGCGTCGTGTCGTTGTTGAACCCGTGCTGCGTGCCCGGGTAGAAATACGTGGTGTAGCGGACGTTGTTGGCCTTGAGCGCCGTCTCGTAGGCGGGCCAGCCGGCGTTGACGCGCTCGTCGTTCTCCGCGTAGTGGATGAGCAGGGCGGCCTTGATGTTGGGAACGTCCGCCGCGGGCGCCTGACCGCCGTAGAACGGGACGGCCGCCGCGAGATCCGGGACGCGCGTGGCCAGCATGTTGGCGATGCTGCCGCCGTAGCAGAACCCGGTGACGCCGATCGTCCCCGTGCAGTCGGGCAGGGCCTTGAGGTAGCCGGCGGCCGCCACGAAGTCCTCGCGGGTCTTGGCCTGATCGAGCTTGGGGAAGACCTCGCGCGCCTTGTCCTCGTCCCCGGGGTAGCCGCCGAGCGGGAAGAGCGCGTCCGGCGCAAAGGCCACGAAGTTCTCGAGCGCCATGCGGCGGGCCAGGTCCTCGATGTGCGGGTTCAGGCCGCGGTTCTCGTGGACGACGAGCACGCCCGGCAGCTTGCCCTCGGACCTGGCCGGCCGGCACAGATACCCGCGCATCGTGCCCGATCCTGCCGGCGACGGGTATTCCACGTACTCCGTGCGGAGCCGCGCATCGTTGGCCGGTACCTGCTGGGCTTCCGCGAAGTTCGGACTGAGGGCCTCGAGGAGCATGGCCGCCGTCACCGGGGCCGCGGCGAACCTGGCGGCCCGGTCGAGGAAGCCGCGCCTGTCGATGGCGCCGTGCACGTACTGATCGAAGATGTTGAGGAGTTCCTGGTCGAACTCACTGGCCTGGCGACGCTGCATGTGTGACTCCCGGTCCGGTTGGTTGACTAGTGCTTCGCGAAGACGCTGCGCTGGCCGCTCCTGGTGAACGCCACCACGTCGTACGGCTGCTTGACGCCGCCCTGGTCCATGCCCGGGGAGCCCATCGGCATGCCGGGCGCGGAGATGCCGGCGATGTCCGGACGCTCCTTCAGCATGCGCCGGATGTCCGTGGCGGGCACGTGTCCCTCGACCACGTAGCGGCCCACCTTGGCGGTATGGCACGACGCGAGGTCGTTCGTGACGCCGGCTTCGGTGGCGATGGCCGTCAGCCGTTCCTGGCTGACGTTCTCCGCCTCCACCTGGAAGCCGCTGGCCTCCAGGTGCTCGACCCAGAGACTGCAGCAGCCGCAGGTCGCGGTCTTGTAGACCATGACCTTCTCGGCGGCGGCCGCCGGCTGGGCGCGCAGCGCGCCGAGACCGGCGCCCACGAGGAACAGAACCGCGGAGATGGCGAGGAGTACGTGTCGTGTGCGCATGGTGCCTCAGTCCTGTGGCTGCGGGACGATCCGCATGTAGGGCTTCGGGCTCTTCCAGCCGCCCGGGTATCGCCTCTTTGCATCCTCGTCGGAGACGGACGCCTGGAGCATCACGTCCTCCCCGTTCTTCCAGTTGGCGGGCGTGGAGACCTGATGCCGGGCGGAGAGCTTCAGCGAGTCGATGACGCGCAGCACCTCGTCGAAGTTGCGGCCCGTGCTCATCGGGTAGGAGATGAGGAGCTTGATCTTCTTGTCCGGGCCGATGACGTAGACGTTGCGGACCGTGGCGTTGTCGGCCGGCGTGCGGCCCTCGCAGCTCTCGCCGGCGTCGGCGGGGAGCATGCCGTAGAGCTTGGAGATCTTGAGATCCGAGTCCCCGATCATCGGGTAGTTGGGCGCGTGGCCCTGGGTCTCGGCGATGTCCCGGGCCCACCCGTTGTGGCTCTCCACCGGGTCCACGCTCAGGCCGATGATCTTGACGTCGCGGCGGTCGAAGTCCGGCTTGATCCGCGCCATGTAGCCCAGTTCCGTCGTGCAGACGGGCGTGAAGTCCTTGGGGTGCGAGAAGAGCACGCCCCAGGACTCGCCGAGCCACTCGTGGAACCGGATGGGTCCCTCCGTGGTCTGGGCTTCGAAGTCGGGCGCGCTGGCGCCGATGGGCAGGGGACCAGACATGAAATGACCTCCAGGGAGAACGTGCAACGCGGAATTGCGAAAGGCGTCCCCTAGTTTATGCCAGGGCCGCCGGGAGGGCGAGGCTGGGCCGTGCGTCCGCTGCCGCTGCTGCCGCCGCCCGAGTACCCGCCGGAGCTCACGCCGGAATCGCCGCCGCTGCCGCTGCTGCCGGATCCGCCCGTGCCGCTCGGCGCACCCGCGCCGGAGCGGTCCACGACGCCGCCGGCGTTGACGCGCACCGGGTCCGGCTGTCTCGGGCTCACGCGCGTGTACCCCTGGCCGCGGACCGCACGGCCGTGGGCCTCCTCCGGTTCGCCGGCGCCGGGCCCGGGATTCACGGTGATCCAGCCGTAGCCCGGGCCGAACCGCGGATCGTAGAACCCGTAGTACTGATAGGCGAACGGCGAGTACATCCCGACCCAGCCATAGGGGCTCGACACGGCCCAGGGGTCCGGCCCGCCGCCGCCCCACATCGGCGCGTAGCCGCCGCTGGCGCGGCGTTCGATGACGAACTTCTCGGGGAAGGAGAGCGCCACCATCACGTCGACGACGCTGCCCGGGACGCCGGCCTTGTCGAGGGCGATCAGCCGCTCCGCGTTGAGCGGGAACTTGGTGCCCACTTCCACGAGCGCGGCCTGGACGACCTCGGGCGCGACCTCGCGGCTGGCCTCCGTCACCTCCTCGATCGCCAGGCGCGTGACGATGCCGCTGGAACTGCCGGGCGTGACGGTCCGGCGCCCGGCCGTGCCGGACTGGTCACGCGACATGCCGTAGCGGCGCACGCGCACGTTCCGCTGGCCGCCGACCTCCACGAGCTGGACGTCCACCCACGTCGGTCCCGCCACGATCATCGTCAGGCCCGAGATGGTGCGGGTGGGCTGTCCCTCGCACGAGAGTGTGCCGCGCATGAAGAGCTGCCGGCCGGTGCTGGACCACTGCGCGCTGCGTGTGCCGCGGCACGCGGCCTCGGCGACCGCGTGATCCTGTCCGTCCGCCGCGATGGTCTCCTCCAGCACCGTCTCGTCGTTGACGATCGTCTGCTGCCGGATGGCGCCCGGCGCGCCGGCCGGCGTCACGCAGATGCGGATGCCTCCGGACCGCGTCGAGGGCAGTGCGACGCGTGCGGCGGCGACCATGGGATCGACGTCGCCATCGGTGAGGTTCTCCGTGCGGAGATCCCAGCAGCCCAGGTACGGCGCCCATCGGGCGTCGGTGGCGGGCGGCGCCTGCGCGGAGGAGGGCAGCGGCACGACCGCGAGGCCGGCCACGAAGACGACGGTCCGAAAGGTCATGACATGTCTCCTTCAGAAGATCAGGTTGATCCCGGCCGCGAGACGGAAGCCGGAAAGGTCGATCGGCTCGAAGTCGATGAAGTCGACGCCGAGCGTATCCGATGCCCACTGGTAGCGGCCTTCGATCGAGAGCAGCAGACGCTTGTACATCTGTACGTCGAAACCGCCCAGGACGTGTGCGGTCGGCGTGGTGCCGCCGGACTGAAAGGTCTCGGGGAAGACCTCGAAGTTCTGGAAGTCCACGAAGTCCCCCGTCTGCCGGAAGTCCCACCACAGCAGGCCGCCGCCGGCGCCGACATACGGCGTCAGCCGCGACGGCACCCAGGCAAAGCGTCCGACGGCGTGTCCACGCGGCGTCAGCAGCAGCCGGATGCTCGCGTTCAGCCCGTTCTGCTTGAGGACGGATTCCTGCTGAATCGGCAGCTCGTTGTTGTCCACGAAGTCCCGGTACTCCGACAGGACCTTGCCGCGGGCCAGGTCGGCCCCGACGACGACGTCCACGCGGGAGGTGACGGGCAGGCCGACCTCGAAGGCGAAGGCGGGGCCGTTGAACGCGCGCCGGCCGATGGTGAGCTCGTCCCGGATGAAGTCGAACAGGTCACTGCCGGCGGTCGGCATGGCCAACGCGCCGCGGAGGCCCAGCGTGGCCCGGGGCCGGCCGAACAGGAAGTCCGCGGACGGCAGGTCCTGCGTCATGCTCACGGGGGGCGGCGGCTGGGCAAACGCCGGCGACACCGCCAGTCCGGCACAGAGCGCGGCGGCCGAAACCCAGCTCGTCAATGAGAGGCGTACCTCTGTCTGTCGGGGCATGCGCACCCTTTTCTGGCAGGCCCCTTCATTATGCGCCAGAACGCCCTGGTTGGCGAGTCGCCCGCGCCTATGCCGTCGAGACGTCCGGAGCGTCCTCGCCGAGCGCGGTGGCCAGGTCCACGAGATGTTCCTGCTCCTGGCGGAGGATCTCGCGGATGTCCTCGGCGATGGCGTACTCGTGGAGTGCTTCGCACTCCCTGACGCGCTCGCGGTAGGCCTTGATGGTCTCCACCTCGTTCGCCAGGTCCGCGCGGAGCATGGACTCGGCATCGGTGGGCGGCTCGACGGGCAGCGCTGCCGACGTGGGGATGCCGCCGAGGTAGTCCACCTGCCGGGCGATGGTGATGGCGTGGGCGAGCTCTTCGGCGGCGTGCACCTCCAGTTCGGCCGCGATGTTCATGTACTGCGCGCCCGTCAGGGCCTGCGAGTAGACGGTATACGCGATGATCGCCTGGTACTCACGGGCGAGATCTTCGTTGAGGTGCTCGATCAGCTGCGCGCGCGTCACCGGCTGTGTCTGAGTCTTGTCCCGCCGTTCAGTGGCCATCACATCCCTCCCGTACCTGGCACCAGTCTACCCAGTCCTGGCACGTGGCCGCCCTGCGGTCCAGTGCCGGGCTGGAGGCTGCAATCGCCGTGCCCGGCGGGATGTCTCCGGGTATGGATGGTCGGGGCTGGCCCGGCGACGCCCGACACGCGGCAGGTTCCGCCGGCGGCGTCCGCCGCGGAGAAACAATACACGGGCCGGGACCGTCCAAGTCCCAATGGACAGACTCTGGCAGGACCTTCGGCTGGCGGTTCGCGTCCTGTGGAAGGACCGGAGCTTCACCCTCACCACGGTCGCCACGCTGGCGCTCTGCCTGGCCGCCAACATCGCGATCTTTGCCGTCGTCAACGGCGTGCTGCTCCGGCCCCTGCCGTTCGACGAGCCCGATCGGCTTGTCACCCTTCACAACGAGTATCCGGGCGCCGGCGTGGCCGTCTCCGACAACGGCGTGCCGGACTACTACGATCGGCTGGAGGCCCTCACCGCGCTCGACGGCCTCGCCATGTACCGCCAGAACGGCATGACCATCGGCGGCGGGGCGGGCGCCGACGCCGAGCGGATCCTCGGCCTCCAGGCCACGCCGTCCTTCTTCGACGTCCTCCGCGTCCAGCCCCTCCACGGGCGCCTGTTCGGTCCGCAGGACGCCGAGGTCGGCCAGGACAACACGGTGGTCCTGACCTACGGCTTCTGGCAGCGGACGTTCGGTGGACGCGACACCGCACTGGGGGAGACCCTGCGCATCAACGGCGTGCCGCTCGAGATTGTCGGCGTGCTGCCGCAGGGCTTCCGCTTCGTCGACCCGGACCTTCAGGTGGTGCGCCCCGTGGCGTTCTCCGCCGAGGATCGCGCCGACGATCAGCGGCACAGCAACAACTGGCAGCAACTCGGCCGCCTCCGCGCGGGTGCGAGCATCCAGCAGGTGCAGAGCCAGCTCGACGCCCTCAACGCCGCGAACGACGAGCGGTTCCCGCACTTCCGCGAGGTGCTGCGGAACGCGCGGTTCGGGTCCGTCGCAGTGGGCTTCCAGGATCACCTCGTGGGCGGCGTCCGCCGTACCCTCGCCATCCTCTGGGGCGGCGTCATCGTCGTCCTGATCATCGGCTGCGTGAACATGGCCAACCTCGTGCTCGTGCGGTCGACGACGCGCAGCCGCGAGATGGCGACCCGGCACGCGCTCGGCGCGGGGTTCGGGCGGCTGGCGCGCCAGAGCCTGACGGAGATGACGGTCCTGTCCGCTGCGGGCGGCGTGCTGGGCCTCGGTCTCGGCTCGTGGGCGCTGGCGGCCTCGCCGCTGGTCGGCCTGGATCAGCTTCCGCGCGGGACGGAGGTGAGTATCGACGGCCGGGTCATCGGCTTCACCGTGGCGCTCGTGGGCCTGGTCGGTGCGGTGATGGCCATGCTGCCGGTGGCCGCGATCCGCCGTACGAACATCGCGCAGGTGGTGCGCGAGGAGGGCCGGTCCGGCACCGCCAGCCGCTCGTCCCGGGTGGCGCGGCGGCTCCTGGTAACGAGCCAGGTGGCGTTCGCGCTGATCCTGCTGATTGGCGCGGGCGTGATGGTGGCGAGTCTGCAGCGGATCCTCTCCGTTGACCCGGGGTTCCGCGGCGAGCGCGTCCTGACGGGCCTCATCAGCGCCCCGGCGTCGCGCTACGAGGGCGCACCGGCCCTTCGCAGCGTCTTCGCGCGCCTGCTGGACGACGTCCGGGCGCTCCCGGGCGTCGAGGCCGCCGGGCTCTCCTCCTCGATCCCCTTCAGCGGCAGCGTCAGCGACAGCGTGATCCTGGCCGAGGGGTACCAGATGTCGCCCGGGGAGTCGGTGATCTCGCCCGCGCTGGCGAGCGTGACGGACGGCTACTTCGAGACGATGGGCGCGCGGCTGATCAGCGGGCGGCTGTTCACCGCGGACGACGTGGAGGAGCGGCCGCGGGTGATCGTCATCGACGACAAGCTGGCGCGCCGGTTCTGGCCGGACGGCGACGCGGTGGGCCGGCGGATGTACCAGCCCGCGAGCCCCGAGAACATGATGGCGCCGCCGCCGGACGCCGACATGCTGACCATCGTCGGCGTCATTGCGGAGATGCGGACGCGGGGGCTGGTGGATGCGGGCGGGGCGGAGCGGCCGGGCGCGTACTATTTCCCGTACCGGCAGCGGCCGCAGCGGGGCATGGGGCTGGCGGTGCGGACGGCCGGCGACCCGGCCGCGATGACCGGGTCCGTCCGCCGGGCACTCGCCGCGATCGACAGCGAGTTGCCGCTCTACAACGTGCGCACGATGGAGGAGCGGACATCGGAATCGCTGGTGGATCGGCGGACGCCCACGCTGCTCGCGGGCGGGTTTGCGGTGGTGGCGCTCTTCCTGGCGGCCATCGGCATCTACGGCGTGCTGGCCTACCAGGTCTCGCAGCGGCGGCGCGAGATCGGGATTCGGATGGCGCTCGGTGCCGGCGCGCCCCGGATCTTCGGCCTGGTCCTGTGGGAAGGCGCCGCGATTGTCGGCCTCGGCGCCCTCATCGGCCTCGCCGGCGCGTATCTCCTGCGGCAGACCATCGAGTCCGAGCTGTACGGCGTGGCGGCCATGGATCCGCTTGTCGTGGCCATCGTGGGCGCCGTGCTCCTGGCGGTCGCACTTGTCGCGTGCATCGTGCCGGCCCGGCGCGCGTCGAAGACGGACCCGGTCGTGGCCCTCGGCGAGTAAGGGCCGCGTCCGGCTGTTCCTCGATGTGCGTGACGCGTGAAGGGGCAGGCGACCATGAAGGGACAGGCGACCCTGAAGGGTCGCCTCTACGAAGAGGTTTCTGGCCACGGTGCGGGGGGCGCCCCTGCAGGGACAGGCGACCCTGAAGAATAGGCGACCCTGAAGGGTCGCCTCTACGAGAGAACGACCAGGGGCCGGCGGCGTAGAAGGGACGGGCGTCCCTGAAGGGACAGGCGACCCTGAAGGGTCGCCTCTACGGGAGGAACGACAACGGACTGACGACCCTGAAGGGTCGCCTCTACGGGAGTTCTGGATCCGTGACGTAACGCCCCTGACCACTGCGTAGGGGCGACCCTTCAGGGTCGCCCAGCGCGCCTCTTGCTCGGCTAGATCGCGATCAGGCCCATCCGGAGGCCCTTCTGCACGGCCTCCGTCCGGGTCGAGGCACCGAGCTTGCCGAAGATGGCGCCGAGATGGAACTTGATGGTGTGCTCGCTGACGCCAAGGCGCTCGGCGACCTCGCGGTTGTGCAGGCCGTCGGCGACCAGCACGAGCACCTCGCGCTCGCGCGATGTCAGCGCTTCGACGGCCACCGCCCGGAGGTCCGGCGCCCCCTGAGCGGACCCGCCGCCCGTCCGCGCCCACGTTTCCGGGCTGACGGCGACGACGTCCGCACGGGCGGGGTCGCTCACCACGACCCATCGCGGATCGCCCGCCACGCGCGCGGCCACCGCCCGCCGCTCCATCTCGGTATCGCCGGCAACGAAGACGCGCGTCCGCGTGTCGCCGGCCGGCGGACCCTCCTGGCTCACGGTCCCCAGCTTACCTGCGCTCCGTGCCCTGGCGTTCGCCCACCGTCACGCCAATCTCCTGGACGGTCGTGCCACGCACGATGGTCAACGGCACCGCGGCGCCGACGTGGTCGCCCCTGAGCAGCGTCAGCAGTTGCTCGGGCTCCTGCACGGCCGTCCCGCCGAACCCGACGATGATGTCGCCGACGAGGAGGCCGGCGGCTTCCGCCGGGCTGTCCGGGACGAGACCCGTGATGAGCAGGCCGTACTCCTGCGGGCGATCGCCGCGCTGGCGGGGGGGCAGGTTCACGGTCGTCGTGCTGATGCCGATGAATCCCTGGCGCGATCCGCCGTGCGCCACCACGGCCTCCGCGGCCGCGACAGCCAGGCCGATGGGGATGACCACCGTCGTCTGCCGGATGGCCGCGTGCGTGATGATGCCGAGGGCACGGCCGTCACCGTCGGCCAGCATCCCTCCGTTGAGGGCGCCGTGCGGCTCGGCGGCAATGCGGATCACCCGCGCAAGCTCCGTGCTGCGTCCGGTCCGGAGCGGACCCCCGACGACGGCGACGGAGGCGAGGTGGGCATAGACGCCGCCGCTCCACGTGCGGCCGACGGCCATCGCCAGGTGGCCGACGGACGGCTCGGGGGCCTGACGCGCCGGCGGCACGCCCAGGCCCGGCGCCCGGACGACGGCCAGGCCCGTGCCACGGCTGCGGCCGAGCACGGTGCCTTCGACGGTGTGCCCGTCGCCGCGCCGCACGACCACAACCTCGTCGTCGATGTGGCGGGCGGGCGTGAGGAGGAGGTCTTCACCGAAGACCAGGCCGGCCACCGGCCGGCGGCGCGCGTGGACCTGGACGACGGAGGCGGCAGCCTGTTCGGCGCTGCGGGCCAGTTGATCGGAGAGGGCGGTGATCGGGTTGTTCATGACCTCACAGTAGCGGGGCGATTCCACGGCGGGATCACCCGTACGGGCAGGCCGGCACGGGCGGCGACAGGCGGGCGCGGCGGGCGGCGGCGTGAGAAGTACGAGGCGAGAAGGTAAGATCGCGGAATCGTGCCTGAGATCGACATGCCCGCCTCGACCGCGCCGATGACGCTCGACGAAGCCGCCAGCCTCGTCGGCCGGATTCAGCAGGAGCTTCGTACCGTCATCATCGGCCAGGACGCCGTCGTCACGGAGATCCTCACCGCGTTTCTCGCCGGCGGGCACTGCCTGCTGCGCGGCGTGCCCGGCCTGGCCAAGACGCTCCTCATCAAGAGCCTGGCGGATGCCGTCCACCTGCGGTTCAACCGCATCCAGTTCACGCCGGACCTGATGCCGTCCGACATCCTCGGCACCGAGGTCATCGAGGAGGATCGCGCCACCGGCGCGCGGACCATCCGCTTCATCCCGGGACCGATCTTCGCGAACATCATCCTGGCCGACGAGATCAACCGGACGCCGCCCAAGACGCAGGCGGCCCTGCTCGAGGCGATGCAGGAGTACCAGGTGACGATCGGCGGGACGCGGTATCCGCTGGAGCGCCCGTTGTTCGTCCTGGCCACGCAGAATCCCATCGAGCAGGAAGGCACCTATCCGCTGCCCGAGGCGCAGCTCGACCGCTTCATGCTCAACGTCGTGATCGGGTACCCCTCCGCCGCGGACGAACGGGCCATCCTCGCGCAGACCACCACCGGGCGCACCCCCCGCCCGAGGCCGGTGGCGACGGGGGAGGACATCGAGCGCGCGCGGCTCCTCGTGCGCGACGTGGCGGCCGCCGACAACGTCGTCGACTACGCCGCGCGGCTCGTGCGTGCGAGCCGGCCGCTGGCGGCGGCCGAGGGCGATGCCGAAGCGCCGGACTTCGTCCGCCAGTGGGTCCGGTGGGGCGCGGGGCCGCGTGCCGGGCAGGCGCTGCTCCTCGCCGGCAAGGCGCGGGCCGTCCTTCACGGGCGGCCGGCGGTGTCCCTGGACGATGTCCGCGCGGTGGCCGCGCCGGTGCTGAGGCACCGCGTACTCGTCAACTTCGAGGCGGAGGCCGACGGCATCGATGCGGAGGCGATCGTCGCGCGCCTCCTGGATGCGGTTCCGATGCGCTAGGCGCCGAGCACTCCTGCGCGCGTTCCCGGCTCCACCATGGCCCGTCCCCACGTCGTCACGCCCACAGAGCTTTCGTCGCTGCGCGACCTCGAGCTGATGGCGCGCACGACGGTGGAGGGGTTGCGGCAGGGCCTCCATCGCAGCCCGTTCCATGGCTACAACGCGGAGTTCAGCCAGTATCGCCACTACCGGCCGGGCGACGACCTGAAGTACGTGGACTGGAAGGTGTTCGGCCGCACGAATCGGCTGTACACCCGGCAGTTCCGCGAGACGACGAACATGGCCGCGCTGTTCGTCCTGGACGTGTCCCGCTCGATGGACTTCGGCGGCAAGTTCGCGCTCGCGCGCGCTGTGGCCGCGGTACTCGGGACGCTGGTCCTCGACCAGGGAGACGCCGCCGGGTTGCTCGCCGTCGGGGAGCGCGTGGCGTATGTCCCGCCGCGATCGGGGCACCATCACCTGCGCGTGTACCTGTCGCACCTCGCGCGGCTCGAGCCCGCGGGCACCGCCTCGATTGCGGAGGGCCTGACCCGCGCGGCCGCGCTGATCAAACGGCGCGGCCTCGTCGTGATCATCTCGGACTTCTACGACGACGCGGCGGCCCTGGCCGAGATTCGGCGGCTGTCCCGCATGGGACACGAGGTCGTCGTCATCCAGACGCTGGCCGCGGAGGAAGTGAGCCTCGACCTGTCCGGCGCCGCGGAACTGGTGGATCTCGAGACGGGCCGCAGCCGGGTCGTGCAGCCGGAGACCGCGAAGGCGGCGTACAACGCGCGCGTCGACGCCTGGCTGCGCGGTTTCGGCGCGGCCGTGATGCGCGAGGGGCTCGACTACCTGCGCCTGACGACGGGCCGTCCGCTGGAGCAGGACCTGCGCCGGTTCCTCGTGGCGCGGCGGAAGGCTGGTTGAGATGGGCGTGACCTGGCTCAACCCGTGGGTCTGGCTGGGCGCCGTGACGGTGGCCGTGCCGATCGCCATTCACCTCCTGGCGCGCGATCGCAGCATCCAGCGGCCGTTTCCCTCCCTGCGCTTCGTCGAGCCGACGCCGCTCTCTGCCGTCAGCCGCCGCACGCTGCAGGACGTGCTGCTGCTCGCGCTTCGCATCGGGATCGTGCTCGCGGCCGTGGCGGCGCTGGCCGGGCCGATCCTGATCACGCCGGGCCGGCAGGCCGCATGGGCGTCGCACGTGGCCCGCGCCGTGGTGACGGGAGAGCAAGGCGCGGCCGCCGAGGATGAACTCCGGTCCGCCCGTGTTGGCGCCGTGTTCTCCCGCGCCCGCATCCGGGACAGCGTGCGCGACGCCACGCGCTGGCTGCAGCAGCAGACGCCGTCTGAGAAGGAGATTGTCGTCCTGTCGTCGTTCCAGCGGGGCGTGGTGGATCCGGCGGACTTCGCGGACGTGCCGGCGGACATCGGCATCCGGCTCGTCTCCACCGGGGAGCCGCCAGCCGTCCGGGAGCGCGACATCACGCGGTTGCAACTCCGGGGGACGGAGCTCGTGCGGGTCACGGGGCGCCTGGGCCTGAATCCCGCCGACACCTCGCTCACGGAGTTGTCCGCGGAGCGCGTGGATGGCACGCCCATTGTCGTCTCCGCGGCGCCGGAGGATCGGGCGATGGCGGATGCCGCGCTGCGCGCGGTGCTCAGGCGCGGGGTCCGGCTGCCGCCGGCAGGGCTGCTGAAGCCGGTAGAGGTGGCCTGGAACGGCGACATCGACGTACTGGCCGCGGACATCGCGCGCGAGTTATCGGCACCGCTCGACGCGTGGGAGCCGGAGCGGCTGACGGGCACCGAAATGGCCGCGATTGAACGGCCCGTACGCGCGGAGGGAGAGGGCGTGCCCGTGGACGAGGGCGATCGACGCCCGTTCTGGGGGATGACGCTCGTGCTCCTGGCGCTCGAGACGTGGGTCCGGCGAGGTGGGGCATGGACGTAGGCGTCGTCGTCGATCGCACGGCGGAGCGCCTGCGGCGCGTCCACCTGTTCTGGTCGATCGGGGCCGCCCTCGTGGCCTTTGCCGCCATTGTCGTCGCCGGCGGCGCCGTCGCCGGACAACAGGCGGCGGCCGGTGCGGCGGGCGTCCTGGTGGCGGCGGGGCTGGTGGCGGCCGGCGTGCGGCAGGCGCGTGCGCGCTGGACACCGGTGGCTGTGGCCGAGTGGCTCGAGGCGCGCGTCGGCGGCCTGGACAACCTGGTCGTGACGGCGGTGGCGATGGAGTCGGCGCCGGCCATGGGGTCGCCGGCGATTCGAGAGGCCGTCGCGCGGCAGGCCGCGGCGCGCGTCCAGGCGATTGCGCCGGCGGGACTCGTGCCCTATGGGCGCCCGCTGGTCATCTGCGCGATGGCGGCGATTGGCGCCGTGCTCGCACTCCGCGGCGTGTCGGACGGTCCGGCGCGCGTGCTCGACGGCACGCGCCCACCGGCCGCGACCGCTGGACTGCAGCGCGTGAGCGTGACGGTGACGCCTGCGGCGTATCTCGGACGGGAACCGGTCCGGATCGAGAACCCGGACGCGGTGGACGTCCCGGCCGGCAGCACCGTGCTGCTCGAAGTGGCGTCGGGGCGCGCCCTCGTGTGGATAGCCGACCCCCTCGGGGCGCCACGGACGCTGGAGCGTACCGGCGAGGGCGCGGACTTCCGGACCGAGTGGGTGCCGGATGCGTCACGGACGGTCGCCATCACGACAGGCGAGCGCCCGGACACGCCGGAGGAGTCGCGCCTCCTGACGCTGCACGTCGTGCCCGACCAGCCGCCGGCGATCCGGATTGTCGCGCCGGGGCGGGACCTGGCCTTTACCACGCCCGATCAGCACGTGGAGATCGAGATCGAGGCGGACGACGCCGAGGGCCTGCGCGAACTGGACCTGCGGTTCGTCAGGTTATCGGGGTCGGGTGAGGCCTTCACGTTTGCCGAGGGGCGCGTGCCGATTGCGATCACGCGGACCAGCGGGACCGCGTGGCGCGCGCGCGCGCGGTGGTCCCTGGCCTCCATCGGGCTCGACGACGGGGACTCGGTGGTCTATCGGGCGGTGGTGCGCGACAGCAACCCGGCCGGCGATCCGGTGGCGTCCGAGTCCTTCACGATCGACATCGGAGCCCGCCTCGAGTTTGCGGGCGCCGGCTTTGCCGTGCCCGACGAGGATCGCCGCTACGCCATCAGCCAGCAGATGGTCATCGTCAAGACCGAGCGGCTCGAGGCGGAGCGGGCCACCCACTCCGCGGAAGAGTGGGCCACCGAGACGCGCTTCCTGGCGATGGAGCAGCGCATGGTGCGGTCCGAGGTCGTGTTCCTGAGCGGCGGCGAGATCGAGGATGAGGTGGAGGAGGCGGCCCACTCGCACGAGTTGCAGGAGGGACGCCTGGAGAACTCCGGACGCGCGGAGATGCTCCGCGCCATGAACGAGATGTCGCGCGCGGAGGCCCGCCTGAACGACGGCGACACGGCCGGGGCCCTGGTCTTCGAGCGGGCGGCATTGGCCGCGCTGCAGAAGGCCTTCGATCGGCGGCGCTACTTCCTGCGGACGATGCCCGAGCGGTCGCGCATCGATCTCTCGCGCAGGCTGACGGGTGACAGGTCCACGGCGGAGTCCAGCCGCCGGGCGCCGATCCCGGCGGAGGAGGACGCGCTCGCGACGGAGCGGGACCTGATGGCCGATTTGGCGCGCGTGGCGGCGGATGGCTCCGCGGCACCGGGCCTGCTTGCCGCACGGCTGGCATCGCTCGACTCGTCGTCTGTGGAGTGGCAGCGGCTCGGCGCCGCGCTCTCCGCGGCCGATACGGCTGACCTGCGGCGCGCGGCGGCCGGCGCCGCGATGGCGGCGCTGGCCGAACGCGCGCGGGCCCGCCTGGCGCCCGCGACCGGCCCGGGCGGCCCGGCGGCCGGGTCCCTCGACGGATGGCTGGCGGACGAGATCCGCGGCGGGCGGCCTCCGCGATGAGGCTGGCCCGCATCCTCCGCCTCTCGGCCATCGGCGTGGCCCTCCTCGCCTGGCTCGACCCCGCGGTCGAGGTGGCGTCGCGGGCGCCGCTGCCGGTGGACATTGCCGTCGCCCGGTCCGCGCTGGACGCGGCACCCGCCGCGAACGGCGCCGCGCGGACGCGCGCAGACGCGGCTGACGCCGCGGCGTCCCAGGTGGTCGACGCGCTCGGCGGCGATGCGGCCGTCACGGTCCGGACCTTCGACGATCCGGGACGCCTGCCGTGTGACCAGGGCACGCCCTGCGTCATCGTCACGGACGGGACGCTGCCCGTATATGTGCCCGCGGACCGGACGGCGCCGACGTCGGTCGTGCACGTCGGTGAGCGGCTGGATCCGAACGTACGTGTCGTGTCCAGCCGTGCCGTCGCGTCCCACACCGGAGCGGAAGGCTCCGCGCGCGTGACGCTGGACGGACGTGGCGTGATCGGGCGGAGCACGCGCGTGCAGATCCGCGACGGGGCGGCGGTGGTCGGTGAGGCCGTACACGAGTGGGCCGCGGACGGCATCGCGGCGATCGACCTGTCGTGGTGGCCCCTTGCGGAGGGCACGCGCACGCTGGACGTGACGGCTGTCACGGACGGCGTGGACGAGCAGACGACGCTCGACAACACGCGGCGGATGCTGGCCACCGTGGACGACGTCCGGTGGCCGGTCCTCGTGTACGAGCGGCGGCCGTCCTGGGCGGTGACGTTCGCGCGGCGTGCGATCGAGGCCGATCCCCGCCTGGAGGTGGACGTGCGTACGGAGCTCGCGCCCGCGGTCACGGCCGGCACGACGTCCGCGCGGCTGGACGATGCCCGGCTGGATCGGGCGCGCGTGGTCGTGGCCGGCGGACTGGAAGCGCTGACCGCCGACGATGTCGCGCGGCTGGAACGCTATCTCCGGCAGCGGGGAGGCACGCTGGTGCTCGTACCGGACCGCCTGCCGGCCGGGCCCATCACCCGCCTGCTGCCCAGCCGCTGGAGCGAGCGGGTGCAGCCGTCGCCGACGACGGCGGGACCGCTCACGGCGAGCGAATGGCTCGTCGCGGATGAGGTCGGGGAGATGGATGAGGTGGACGTGAGGACGGACGACAGCCCGACGGTCGTTCGACAGCCGATGGGCGCCGGCCGGTTGGTGGTGGTCGGCGCGATGGACGCCTGGCGGGAACGGGGGCGGAACGCGGCCTTCGACAGGTTCTGGCAGGGCACGGTCGCTGAGCTCGCGCAGGCCTCCGGTCCTCCCGTGGACGTCCGGACGGCGCCGGCCTGGGCCCGTCCGGGTGAGGCTGTCACGGTGACCGTGTCCGCGAGGTCCGTCCGCGCGGTGGCGGCGTGGACCGCATCGGCGCGGCTGGCGTGCGCGGGCCGGCCGGATGTGCCGCTGCGCCTCTGGCCGGGAGACGCGCCCGGGACGTTCGTGGCGACGGCCCGCCCTGACGCCGCGGCACACGCCTGCGTGATTGAGGCGGCGGTCGAGGGGTTGGGCGCGGGAACGGCGCCGCTCGTGATCGGGGCGGACGCGCCAGGCGGGACCGCAGGAGACACGGTGACGGAGGCCGTCGAGCGCACCGGCGGCCTCAGCGTGGCGACTGCCGACATCGGCGCGCTCGCGCGGGCCATCCGGGCGCTGCGGCCGGAGACCGGGGAGCCGGTGCCGCAGTATCCGATGCGTTCGGCCTGGTGGCTGCTGCCGTTCGTCGGATGCCTGGGGGGCGAGTGGTGGTTGCGCCGCCGCGGCGGCCGGCGATGATACATTACACACGATGATCACCCGCCGCGATTTCACGAAGACCGTCGGGCTCGGCGCCGTGGGGCTCGGCCTGACTCCCCATCTGATCTACGCCCGTCAGTCGACGGGGCCGGTGCCGCAGCTCAAGGACCCGAAGTACCGCACGTGGTCGGAAGACGCGCTGCGGGAGGTCCGGCGCCTGGGCTGCACGTACGGCGACATCCGGTTCACGTTCAACCGCTCCAACGGCGTGGCTGTCCGCAACGGCGAGATTGCCTCCGGCGGCAACATCGGCTTCGGGCAGTTCGGCGACGAGGAGACGTTCGGCTTCGGTGTCCGCGTCATCCACAGCGGGGTGTGGGGCTTTGCCAGCAGCCCCATCGTGACGCCGGAGGAGATCAAGCGGATTGTCGCCCTGGCGACCGACGTGGCGCGGGCGAGCGCCATGGCGAAGAAGTTCGACGTCCGGCTGACGCCCGTCAAGGCCTACGACACCTTCTGGGAGACGCCGATCAAGGTCGATCCGTGGAGCATCCCGCTCGAGGACAAGGTGGCGGAGCTCGTCGCCATCACCGAGACGATGCAGAAGACGGAGGGCGTGTTCCTGGCGACCGCTGCGGTCAACTTCAACTACGAGTGGAAGTACCTGGCGACGACCGAAGGGTCGTTCATCGAGCAGGTCACCTACTTCACGGCCGCGAACATGACGGCCACGGCACGGCGCAACGGGCAGGTGAAGTCGCGGACCTACAACCCCGGCACGGAAACGCGCGGCTGGGAGTTCTTCACGGAGAAGGACATGCGTGGCCACGCCGAGCGTGTGGCGGCCGAGGCCGTGGAGCACGCGATGGCCAAGCCGGTCGGGACGGGGCTCAAGGACCTCATCCTGATGCCCTCGCACTCCGCGCTCACGATTCACGAGATCGTCGCCCACCCGACGGAGCTGGACCGCATCGTCGGCTACGAGGCGAACTACGCGGGCACGAGCTTCATCACGCTCAAGGACGTCGGCTCGCTGAAGTACGGCACGAAGCTGATGAACGTCAACGCGGACCGCACCTACCCGGGCGGCGCGTCCACGGTCGGGTACGACGACGACGGCGTCGAGGCGCAGAAGTGGCCGCTGGTGCGGGAAGGCGTCCTCGTGGGGCTGCAGACGAACCGCGAGACGGCGCACTACATGGGCGAGACGACGTCGCGGGGCTGCACGTTCGCGAACCACTGGCGCAACTACCCGTTCCTCCGGATGCCGAACGTGCAGTTCGAGCCGGGGCCGCCGGGATCGCCGACCGTGGACCAGATGATCGCGGACGTCAAGGACGGCGTGCTCGTCGACGGGCAGGGCAGCTTCAGCATCGACCAGCAGCGCTACAACGGGCAGTTTGCCGGCAACGCCTTCTGGGAGATCAAGGACGGCAAGAAGACGCGGATGGTGACGGACTTCACCTATAACGCGATCACGACGGACTTCTTCGCCAACCTCGATGCCGTCGGGCCGCCCGAGACCTGGGAGCACCACGGCATGGGCGGCGACGCGAAGGGGCAGCCGGTCCAGTCGAACCGGCCGTCGCACGGGTCCGCGCCCATGCTCATCCGGCGGATCATGGTGGGCGCCGCCTACACGTAGGACGCACCCGCAGTCACACGACCCAAGAGGCCTGGCGCCGGGTGTCCGGAGCCGCCAACCCGAGGACCGAACCGATGGCTTATTCGCGCGACGAGATCAAGCAGATCACCGACAAGGTGCTCAACATGTGCAAGGCCGACGCCGTGCAGGTGGACTTCACCGGCGGCGAGCGGTCGGCGACGAGGTTTGCGAACTCCAGCATCACCGCCAACCTCATCGAGCACGACCAGGAAGTGCAGATCACGGTCTACTACGGCAAGAAGACCGCGACGGCCTCGACCCACCAGTTCGATGACGCGTCGCTCAAGCGGACGATCGACGCGGTCCAGGCGCTGGCGCAGCGCAAGCCGGACAACCCCGAGGTGATGCCGCTCGTCAAGCCGCCGCAGTCCTACGTGGAGGTGGAGGCGGCGCTGCCGTCGGCCGTCAACTTCGGACCCGCGGAGCGCGCGCAGATGGTGAAGGTCAGCACCGACATCTGCGAGAAGAAGGGCGTGCTCGGCGCCGGGTACATCCCCAAGTTCGACTGGGTGACGGCCAGCGCCAACTCCGAGGGCCTGTTCAACTACTTCCACTACGCGGATGCGAGCTTCATCCTGACGTGCCGGACGCCGGACCAGACGGGATCGGGCTGGGCGGGCACGACCGGCGTCAAGGACATCAAGAACATCGATGCCGAGATGCTGACGAACGTGGCGGCGGACAAGGCGCTCAAGTCCGCCAAGCCGCGCGCCATCGAGCCGGGCAACTACACGGTCATTCTTGAGCCGCGTCCTGCCGCGCGCTACCTGTCCCTGATGCTCCAGTCCCTCAATGCACGCGCCGCCGAAGAAGGCCGCAGCTTCATGAGCGGCAAGGAGCGCGGCGAGACGCGCCTGGGCGAGAAGCTCTTCGGCGACAACTTCACGCTGCGGAGCGAGATCGGCAACCCGATTCTTCGCCAGACGCCCATCGGCCAGGGCGGCCTCGCGGCGAAGAGCGTGACCTGGGTGGAGAAGGGCGTCGTCCGGAACCTGTTCTACGACCGGTACTGGGCCGATCGGCAGAAGAAGGAAGCCACCGGGACGCAGCCCAACATGAGCCTGGTGATGGACGGCGGCACGGCGACGGTGGACGAGATGATCAAGTCCACCAAGCGCGGGCTGCTGGTGTCGTTCTTCTGGTACATCCGCGGCGTCGACAACATGACGCTGCTCAACACGGGCATGACGCGCGACGGGCTGTTCCTGATCGAGAACGGCGAGGTCGTCGGTCCGGTGCAGAACTTCCGGTGGAACGAGTCGCCGGCGGTGAGCTTCAACAACATCTCGATGCTGGGCCGCCCCGTGCCGATGCACACGGGCGAGGCCTACGACAATCCCGGGACGGCGCTCGTGCCGCCGATGAAGCTCGAGGATTTCACCATGACGTCCATTTCGCCGGCGGTGTAGCCATGGAGCGACGCGACTTCGTCAAGACGCTCAGCGCGGCCGGCCTGGCGCTCTACGCGAGCGACCTCGTCGGCGACCTCGTGGCGCAGTCCCCGGCGGGACAGGTGCTGCAGTCGCGTTTCAAGGGACTGTCGGACATCGTCCTCGGTGAGGCGAAGCGGCTCGGCTGCAGCTACGCCGACGTCCGGTTCACGCGCAACATCAACGACAGCGTCGCGGTCCGCGATCGCATCGTCACCGACGGCTTCGGGTTCGGCGGCGGGGGGCGCGAGGAGAGCGCCGGCTTCGGCGTCCGCGTCATTCATAGCGGCGTCTGGGGCTTCGCGAGCAGCCCCTTCGTCACCGAGGACGAGATCCGGAAGATCACCGCGCAGGCGGCCGACGTCGCGAAGGCGAGCGCCATCAGCAAGCGGTTCGAGGTCAAGCTGGCGCCGGTCCCGGCCTACACGGAGTACTGGTCCGTCCCCGTCGAGGTCAAGCCGGACGACGTGCCGCTCGACGACAAGATTGCCTTCCTGATGGCGATCAACGAGGCGGCGCTCAAGGTGCCGGGCATCATCCGCGTGCAGTCGTCGATGGGCTTCGACTACGAGTGGAAGTACCTGGCGACGTCGGAAGGGTCCTACATCGAGCAGGAGATCTGGCGCACCGCACCCGGCTTCACCGTCTCCGCGTTCAAGGACGGCAAGATGAAGTCGCGCACCTTCGGCGTGGCGCCGCGCACCGCCGGGTACGAGGTGGTCACGGGCGGCAAGATGCTCGAGAACGTGGAGCGCATCTGCGCCGAGGCGATCGAGCACTGCACGGCGCCGCCTGTCGGCGTCGGCCTCAAGGACATCATCATGACGCCCAACCACGCGATGCTGACGATTCACGAGATCGTCGCGCATCCGACGGAGCTGGACCGCGTGGTGGGGTACGAGGCCAACTACGCCGGCACGAGCTTCGTCAAGATGGACGACATCGGCAAGCGCGTGATGGGCTCCAAGCTGTTCAACGTCACCGCGGACCGCACGATCGACGGCGGCATGTGCACGGTGGGATACGACGACGACGGCGTCAAGTCGCAGTCGTGGCCGCTCGTCCGCGAGGGCACGCTGGTCGGGCTGCAGACCAACCGGGAGACCGCGCACTACATCGGCGAGACGGAGTCGCGCGGGTGCACCTTTGCCACCTCGTGGCGGAACTACCCGTTCCTCCGCATGCCGAACGTCCACGTGGACGCCGGCCCGCCGGGATCGCCGACGCCGGAGGAGATCATCGCGGACACGAAGGACGGCGTCCTGATCGACGGCCGCGGAAGCTACTCGATCGACCAGCAGCGCTTCAACGGCCAGTTCGGCGGCGACGCGTTCTGGGAGATCAAGGACGGCAAGAAGACGCGGATGGTGAGCGACGTCACCTACAACGCCATCACGACCGACTTCTGGCAGAACCTGGACGCCATCACGGGCAAGGAGCACTGGGAGATGTTCGGCACGACGGGTGACGCCAAGGGCCAGCCGGTGCAGATCAACCACCCCTCGCACGGTTCGCCGTGGTGCCGCATCAGGCGCGTGATGGTCGGCGCGGCGTATACGTAGGCCGCGCTTCGCGCGGGGGGCCTCGTCCCTTGCGCGGCGGTTCGGTGGGCCGGGCGGCTGCGCCGCCCGGCAGGCCGCGACGCCCCTTACGCCGTCATCGCGTAGGCCACCACGTTGACGCCGAACTTCGTGTTGTCGTCACGCTGGAAGCGCTTGTTCCGCCAGTCGTAGTCCCACTCGCACCCGTAGTCCTTGTTCGAGTAAAGGACCCCGAGCCGGCCCTCGTGCTCGACGCCGCGCAGGTAGTCGTGCACGAGGTCGTCGCCCCAGCCGTTCAGCTCGTGCGCCGTCTGCGGCGGGCCGTCCTCGAAGACGAAGTAGGCGCGATAGAGCGGGTGCGTGTTGGGCAGCTTGTCCAGCGTGCCCGGCTCCGGGAAGATGCGGCGCATCTCCTCCTCGAAGGACGTGGCGTACAGGCCGGCGATGTCGTGGTTGCAGTCGTCGGAGAACAGCAGGCCGCCCTGTTCGACGTACTGGCGGAGCCGCTCGCGCTCCTTCGCGCTGAAGCGCACGAGCTTGTGGCCCGTCATGAACAGGAACGGGAAGGCGCCCAGCTCCTCCGAGTCCGCCGTGATGACCACCTCCTCCGGGTACACGGGGATGCTCGTGTACTCGACGACGGAGTTGAGGAGGTTGGCCGCCACCTTGGGGTTGTAGTCCCAGTCGCCCGAGTCGTAGCGCAGCCGCGCGAAGACGAACTCATGCGCACGCGGCCGCCCGGCGCGTGGCTGTGCCGCGCCGGTGGCGCCGGTCACGGCCAGCCCGGCTGTGGCAGCCGAGGCAAGGGCAACAAACGTGCGGCGGGTCACCATGACAGTAGAGTACAACGGCCCGAGGTCGTCAGGCTTCAGGCTCGAGGAGTGCCGGACTCACGGCATGAGCCTCTGCTGAAGAACGAAACACCAACAGTGTAGTGGCGACCCTTCAGGGTCGCCTGCCTGACTGCAGCGCCTGCAGGTAGCGTGACGGCAGCGGGTGATCGATGGCCTCGCGCAGGACCCCGGACGCCGCGACGATGCCCGCCAGCGAGACGCCGGTCTCGATGCCGAGGCCGTCCAGCATGTAAAGCAGGTCCTCGGTCGCCAGGTTCCCGGATGCTCCCGGCGCGTAGGGACAGCCGCCGAGACCGCCGGCGGCGCTGTCGAAGGTCGTGACGCCGTACTGGAGGCCGGCGAGCACGTTGGCGAGCGCCGTGCCGCGCGTGTCGTGCAGGTGGAGGGCCACCTGGGCCAGCGGCACGCGGGCCGTCACCGCGTCCAGCACCTCGAACACCTGTGCCGGGTGGGCGACGCCGATCGTGTCGCTGACGACCACCTCGAAGACGCCCATCTCCAGCAGGCGCGCGGCAATCTCGGCCACCCGCGCCGGCGGCACGTGCCCCTCGAACGGGCACCCGAAACACGTGGAGAGATACCCGCGGACGCGCAGTCCCCCCGCGCGTGCGGCGTCGCAGACCGCGGCATAGGTCGCGAGCGACTCGTCGATGGTCTGGTTGATGTTCCGCCGGCTGAACGTCTCCGAGGCGGCGGCGAAGATGGCCACTTCGGTCGCGCCCGCGGCCTGCGCGCGGGCCAGGCCTGCCATGTTCGGCACGAGCGCCGTGTAGCGGACGCCGTCGCGGCGCGTGATGCCCGCAAACACGTCCGCCGCATCCGCCATCTGCGGC
This sequence comes from uncultured Bifidobacteriaceae bacterium, assembly GCA_964619705.1. Classification (GTDB taxonomy): domain Bacteria; phylum Acidobacteriota; class Vicinamibacteria; order Vicinamibacterales; family UBA2999; genus VFZN01. The sequence goes on along the minus strand of CAZUGF010000016.1, from coordinate 18,001 downwards.
ACCCACTTCGGGGAGACAAACGCGGAGACTTCGATCACCGCATGGCCGGCCGCCGAGAGGGCGTCCACAAACGCGATCTTCGTGGCGGTGGGGACGAGGCCCTTCTCGTTCTGCAGGCCGTCCCTGGGGCCGACCTCGACGATGGTGACGCGTGGGGGGACGGGAGCGGGACGCATGGTCATTCCAGATCGACGAGGGCGACGCCCGGCTGGACGAGTTCGCCGGGTGTGCAGTGCACGGCCGCCACGCGTCCGTCGCGCGGGGCGCGGACGGGCAGTTCCATCTTCATCGCCTCGAGCACGACCACGACGTCTCCCTTGACAACGTCCTGGCCCGGCGCCACGGCAATGCTGACCACGGTGGCCGGCATCGGCGCGCTCATCCCGCCTCCCGGCGGGGTGCGCGTCCGGCGGCCGCCTGAGGGTCCGCGGACGATGTCCACGACCGCCACCTGGCCGTCCACGCCGACCCATCGCTGATCGCGTGTGCCGGCGACGGCCACGTGCCAGCGCCGCTCACCGTCGGAGACCACGACGAGGCCCGGTCCGGCCGGTGTGACGGCGTACGTCGTGTCGCCGATCCGGATGGCTCCATCCGCGTCGGCGTGAGCCTCGACGCGGCGCTCACCATGTTCGAGGAGGATCGCCATCAGCCTCTCCATCCCGTGAGGCTCGCGAACGGGTCGACGCCGGCGTCCCTGGCGGCGGTGGTGCTGCCGGAGGATGCCGCACGGTCGGCATCGCGGAACGCCGCCGCGGCGGCCAGGGCGGCATCCGGCAGCTCACCCGGCATGCCCGCCAGGACCGAGTCCAGCTCCCGCTCCAGGAAGCCGGTGTCCACGCGCCCATCGACGAACCGCTCGTGCGCGAGGATGGCGAGCAGGAACGGGATGTTCGTGCGCACGCCGAGCAGCGCGTAGCGGCGCAGCGCGTCCACGGCGCGCCGCCGGGCGGCCTCGCGGGTCTCGGCCCAGACGATCAGCTTGGAGAGCATCGGGTCGTAGTGGACGGAGACCTCGCCGCCCTCCGAGACGCCGCTATCGACACGGATGCCCGGGCCCTGCGGCTCCCGGTAGAGCAGGAGCGGTCCCGCCTGCGGCAGGAAGCCCGCGCCGGGATCCTCGGCGTAGATCCGGCACTCGATGGCGTGGCCGTGCTGTGCCAGCGCGGACTGCGTCCACGGCAGGGGCTCCCCGTTGGCGACGCGGAGCTGTGCCTGCACGAGGTCCACGCCCGCGACGAGCTCGGTGACGGGGTGCTCGACCTGCAGGCGCGTGTTCATCTCCAGGAAGTAGAAGCTGGCCGCGTCACCCTCCCCTTCGAGAAGAAACTCGACGGTGCCGGCGTTCCGATAACCCGCGGCGCGCGCGGCCGCCACGGCGGCCTGGCCCATGCGTTCACGCACGGGCGGCGAGAGGGCGACCGACGGGCTTTCCTCGATCACTTTCTGGTGGCGCCGCTGCACGGAGCACTCACGCTCGAAGACATGGACGACGTCTCCATGCGCATCCGCGAAGACCTGGATCTCGACGTGCCGCGGCCGTTCGACGAGGCGCTCGACGTACAGGGTCCCGTCGCCGAAGGCGGCGACCGCCTCGCGGCGCGCCTGCGCGATGGCGCCGGCGAGGGCGTCCTCCTCCCGCACGACCTTCATGCCGATCCCGCCGCCGCCGGCCGAGGGCTTGAGCAGGATCGGGAAGCCCACGCGGAGCGCGGCCGCTGCCAGGGCCGCGTCCGACTGGTCGGCCGGCGCTTCGCCGGGTACGACGGGCACGCCGGCCTCCTGCATCAATCGCCGGGCGCCGACCTTGGAGCCCATGCGCTCGATCGCGGCGGATGGCGGGCCGACGAAGATGACGCCGGCCTCCTCGCAGGACCGGGCGAAGTGGGCGCGCTCGGACAGGAAGCCGTACCCCGGATGGATCGCGTCGGCCCCGGACTCGCGCGCGGCGGCCAGGATGGCCTGGACGTCCAGGTAGCTCTCGCGCGGCGGCGCCGGCCCGAGGCGAACGGCCCGGTCGGCGGCCAGGACGTGCGGCGCGCGCGCATCGGCGTCGGAGTACACCGCCACGGTCGCGATGCCCATCTCGCGGCACGCGCGGACGATGCGCACGGCAATCTCGCCGCGGTTGGCGATGAGCAGGCGCCCGATGGAGCGGCGTCCGGTCATTCCACGACCCATTCCGGCTTGCGCTTCTCCAGGAACGCGCGCAGGCCGGCCTGACCCTCCGGCGACACGCGCTGGCCGGCAATGGTGGCCGCCGTCAGGTCCGCCACCTCCTCCGGCCGCCTGCCCCACACCTTCGGGATCAGGCCCTTGGCGGCCGCCACGCCCGTGGGCGCGGCGGAGAGGAGTTCTGCGACGTAGCGCTGGACGGCGGCGTCGAGGCCGTCCTCGGGCACGACGGTGTGCACGAGCCCGATCTCCCGCGCGCGCGCGGCGCCGAACCGCATCCCCGTCAGGAACAGCTCGCGCGCGGCGGAGACGCCGATCTTCGGCAGGACGAACGGCGAGATCATCGAGGGCAGAATGCCGAGCTTCGTCTCGGTGAAGCCGAACACGGCGTTCTCCGCGGCCACCACCACGTCGCAGACGGCGGCCAGCCCGGATCCGCCACCGAGCGCCGCGCCGTGAATCCGTCCGATCACGCCAACCGGCAGGTCGTCGATGGCGCGGAACATCGCCGCGGCCGTCCGGGCGTCCTGCACGTTCTCGTCGTGCGTGTAGCCGGCCATCTTCGCCATCCAGCCGGCGTCCGCCCCGGCACTGAAGACCTTGCCGGCGCCGGCCAGCACGACCACGCGCAGGCCGGGGCTGGTGCGCGCGGCTCCGGCCCAGGCGGTAAGGTCGGCGATGACCTGCTCGTTGAAGGCGTTTCGCACGTCGGGCCGGTTGAGCGTGACGTACTCGACGGGGCCCTCACGCCGGACCGACAGAAACTCGTAGCTCATGACGCTCGTCCTACATCCGGAAGATCCCGAACTTCGCCGGGGGAGTCGGGGCATTGAATGACGCGGACACGCCGAGGGCCAGGGCGGACCGGGTCTCCACGGGGTCCAGGATCCCGTCGTCCCACAGGCGGGCCGTCGAGTAGTAGGGCGATCCCTCCTCCTCGTACTTGCGCAGGATCGGCTCGCGGATCGCGGCCTCCTCGTCCGGCGGAAAGGGCGTGCCGGCCCGGGCCAGTTGGTCGCGCTTGACCGTGGTCAGCACGCCGGCGGCCTGTTCGCCGCCCATGACGGAGATCCGCGCGTTCGGCCACATCCAGAGCAGGCGCGGATCGTAGGCGCGGCCGCACATGCCGTAGTTGCCGGCGCCGAACGAGCCCCCGATGATGACCGTGAACTTCGGGACCGTGGAGTTGGCGACGGCGTGGACCATCTTGGCGCCGTCCTTGGCGATCCCGCCGCGCTCGTACTGCCGGCCGACCATGAACCCGGTGATGTTCTGCAGGAACACCAGCGGGATGCCGCGCAGGTTGCACAGCTCGATGAAGTGCGTGGCCTTGAGCGCCGACTCGGAGAACAGCACGCCGTTGTTGGCGATGATGCCGACGAGGAACCCGTGGAGGCGCGCGAAGCCGCAGACGAGGGTCGTGGCGTAGCGCTCCTTGAACTCGTCGAACCGCGAGCCGTCCACGAGGCGCGCGATGACCTCGCGGACGTCGTACGGCTTGCGTCCGTCGTGGTTCACGATCCCGTAGAGCTCCGCCGGATCGTAGGCGGGGTCCTCGGGCGTCGTCATGTCCGCGGGCAGCGTCTTGACGGTGTGCAGCGTGGAGACGACGGTGCGCGCCTGGTGCAGGGCGTGATCGTCATCCTCGGCAAAGTAGTCCGCGACCCCCGACAGGCGTGTGTGCACGTCGGCGCCGCCGAGCTCTTCCGCGGTCACCTCCTCGCCGGTGGCGGCCTTGACGAGCGGCGGCCCGCCCAGAAAAATCGTGCCGGTGCCCTTGACGATGATCGTCTCGTCGGACATGGCGGGCACGTAGGCGCCCCCGGCCGTGCAGGAGCCCATCACGACGGCGATCTGCGGGATGCGCTCGGCGGACATGCGCGCCTGGTTGAAGAAGATGCGCCCGAAGTGGTCGCGGTCCGGAAAGACCTCCGCCTGCAGCGGCAGGAAGGCGCCGCCCGAGTCGACGAGGTAGACGCAGGGGAGGCGATTCTGCATCGCGATTTCCTGCGCGCGCAGGTGCTTCTTGACCGTGGTGGGGTAGTAGGTGCCGCCCTTGACCGTGGCGTCGTTGGCCACGATCATCACGTCCCGTCCCGAGACCCGGCCGATGCCCGTGATGACGCCGGCCGCCGGCGCATCGTCGCCGTAGAGGCCGATGGCGGCGAGCGCCGAGAGTTCCAGGAAGGGCGAGCCGGGGTCGATCAGCTTCTCGATGCGCTCCCGGACCGGGAGCTTGCCCTGCTGGCGATGGCGCTCGATGTAGCGCGGCCCGCCGCCCTGCGCGATGCGCGCGAGATGGCCGCGGTACTCGGCGACGAGCGCGCGCATCCGCTCCTGGTTCTCGCGGAACTCCGGTGACGTGGGCTGTACATGCGACTCGAGCTGATCCATCGACTGGGACTTTGACCTGTGGGTGAGAGGGGAAGACGCGCGGCTACCACCCGCAACAATCGGTCTTGTAGCGGCAGGCCGGGCAGCGCCACACGGCGTGCATGCGATACATCTCGGCGCCGCACCGCTCGCAGCGCGTGGGAGCCTCCGGCGCGGCCGCCGGGCGGCGCGAGAGCGCCGACACGACGGGTGTCACGACGATCGGCTTGGGAAGGGGCTGCTGGGCCACCTCCCGATTATAGGGCCAGCAGGCCGCGGTGATGTGTGGCGCGGCGGCGCGGCACCGTGAACGCGTCCTGTGCCGTGCCGGTCGCGGGCGTTTCCGAAGGACTAGACGTCGGGGCGGTTGCCGCGCGCCTTGTCCGGATCCATATCGCCGGGCGGTGAGCCCAGCGGCCGGCGGTGATAGCCGTGCCGGGCGGCCCCCAGCGCCAGGCAGCCCAGGCCGATGGCAAATGACAGGCCCGCCAGGACGGCGACGACCATGTCGCGGTCCTCGGCGCCCATCTGGCACGCGGAGGCCACGCCGGCCATGCCCATGATTACGAGCACCGCGCCCACGAGAATCATCGGTGTCATCGGCGTCCTCCCCCTCGAAGGAGGAGCACGACGCCCGCGACCAGGAGCAGGCCCCCCGCAATCGGCGGGATGGGCAGCGTCTCGGTCTTGTCGGCCGTGATTTCGATCGGGCCCGCGTCGACGATCGTGTTCTTGCGCGTCCACGAGAGCCCGCCGTACACGATTCCGACGATCCCGACGATGATGAGCAGCACTGCCAGGGCCTTCATCGCGTCCTCCGTTCAGCAGCAGGCGTGAGCGTCCCCGTCATCGCGTCCGCGATCACAGGCCGCAGCCGATCTGGTTTGCCATGAACCACAGCACGATCAGCGAGAAGGGTACGCCGAGTAACCACGCAATCCCGTACTTCATCGAGTGTCCTCCAGCAACGCACACGCGTCAGACGACCCCGAAGGGGCAGGCGACCCTGAAGGGTCGCCTCTACGAAGAGGCTGGGCCACCCTGAAGGCTCGCCTCTACGAGAGTAGAACAATGACGATGTCAGGCGACGCGAAAGATCGCCTCCAGGGTCGCCTCCCCTCAGGGTCGCCCGGTATTGCTTGTAGAGGCGACCCTGAAGGGTCGCCTCTACATAGCCTGAGAAGGGTCGCCTCGCCTCTTCTTGTAGAGGCGACCCTTCAGGGTCGCCTTGCAAGGAGCAAGGACGATGCCAGCGCATCCGTGGCGTTGTGGGCAGTGTCCTGCCCAGTTTCGGTAGTCACGGAGGCCGGCGGAGCAGCCGCCTTCCACGAGTCAGGGGACGGCTGGTGCCCTGCGCGCGGCAGGCCCTGGCACAAGCCACGGGCTCAGGTGCGGTGTCGCCCGGTGCCGGATGGGCGGCGCCAGGTCAGGGATTGACCTGCAGCGTGGACTTGACCTCGGTGACGCCGGGCGTGCGCTCGGCGATCGCGACGGCCCTGGCCGCCTCCGTTTGACTCCGGACCGCGCCGGAGAGCGTGACCATGCCCTTGAAGGTATCCACGTCGATCTTCAAACCCGCGACGTCGGGGTCGTTCAGCAGCGCGGTCTTGACCCGCGCGGTAATCGTCGCATCGTCGATCGTGTTGCCGATGGACTTGCCACACGCGGCGGTCGTGATGGCCACGGGCGCGGCGATGGCGGCGACGAGGACGACGGTGCGAAACAGTCTGAGCGTCATACATCAATCTCCCGTGAACGGCGTGAGCCACGACCCGGCCTGACCACGCGAGGACGCGCGGCTGTCCGGGTCAACCGAGGTTGGGGGCGAGTGCCGTGATCCTGCAGTGGCCGGGCCAGCCGGAGAACCGGCGGTAGAGCCGCCGGCTTCCGATGATGCCGCGCGTGCTGCCGCGGGAGGCGCGCGTCTCGAACGGGACGCCCGTCCGGCGCTCGTGGCGGGGCTCGCCGATCATCGCGATCCTGAACCGGCTCGCCATCTCACTCAATTCGTGCCGCGCATCGATGCAGATCAGGTTCGTCATCAGTGCTCCCGCGTGGGGGACTGCAAGGCGCGGGCCGGGTCCGCGGGCGTCGGATCCCGCCGGGACTGCCGGGATGGAACGATCGGGTGTGTCCGCACACCATTCACCGCGGACAGAGTTACATCGCACGTGTACGACGGGAAATCGCGTGTTGTCTCGGGTTTTCGGGGATCTGCAACTGGCGTGGAACCTGCACTGACACGGCGCAGGTTTCCCATACGGCCCTCCCCCGGGTCGTCTGAGGAGGTGGGTCATGCCGATCAAGATTGCTGTGCTCTGCGGGGGGCTTGTCGTCGCCGGCTTTGCGCTGTCGGCGCAGATTGCGCTGTCGGGCTTCGGTGCGCAGACGCCGGGGAGCCAGCCGGGTGTCGCCGAGCGCACCGGGCAGCCCCTGACCGTGACCGGCTGCCTGAAGACCTGGGACACGAGCGCCACGACTCCGGCTGCCGACGTGGCCGCACCCGGCGTGACGGCCGGCGCGCCCGCGGGCGCGGTGGCCACGCGTTTCATGCTCAGCCACGTGGAGGCCGTGAGCGATGCGCCCGGCGCGACCACACCGGCCGCCGGGCACGCGATGGTGTCACGCCACTACCTGCTCACGGCGGAGGCGACGATCAATCTCGCCAGTCACCTGAACCACAAGGTCCAGGTCACGGGCCTGGCGCAGAGCGCCAAGCGCAACCTGTTCTCGCCCGTGCCCACTCCATCCGATCCGTCCGAGGGGGACCTGACGGTGCCGGCGCCCCCGTCCACCCCGGAGGCCCCGGCGGACCTGATGAGCCTGATCCCCACGTTCACCGTCAAGGCGCTGAAGATGGTCGCCGACAGCTGTCCCTGAAGTCTGCCGCGAGGATGACCAAAGGTGGCGGACGCGCGCTCAGGCCGGGCGGGCCAGGCGCAGGCGAGGCGCCTGCGCGGCACGCCGCCGGTCCCGTTCCGCCGGCCGCGCGAAGACGATCGGCGCGCGCTCCTCGGCCGCGGGCTGCAACTCCGGCAGGTATTCCCACGTGACAAGGCACCGCGGGCACCTGAAGATGGCGTGGCCGTGCTCGTCTCGGTCGAACAACGGTTCCGCATGCCGCATGCAGCGCCCGCGAAGGAGCCAGTCGAACACTGGTTTCATAACACCCTCCAGGCCGCCTCAGTGCAACAACCCCGCCAGCGCTCGGGTGTTCCTTATCCGGACAGCGGCACGTGCCGCAGAGCTTCAGGCACGCGGTGCAGGGGGCTCTGTAATCACCGGGCGTTCGGACGGCGCCTCGAGCGGCGGTTCCGTGGAAGGCGGGTCGATGCTGGGTTCACGTTCCACATCCGGCCGATTCGGATCGTCCGGCGGCACGATGGGCTGTTCCGGGGACTCCGGCGGCGTGGGATTCGGTCCGTGCGGGGTGACGGGATCAGTAGGTCCGGGCATGGGAACCTGTGGGAGCAAATCTCCAGCCAGCCGGATCGCGATCCGGATGGCACGATCCGGGATCGAATGGGCGCCGGGCTGCCCAGTGTCGGCATGATCGCGGCTCGCGACGGAGCGGCCGCGGCCGGCGGACGCCGGCGTTCAGGGCTGCGTTGCGGCGCTGATGCCGCACTCCTTGATCTTGTTGAGCAGAGTCTTGTAGCTCACGTTCAGGTACTCGGCCGTCTTGCGGCGATTCCAGCGGAAGCGCGTGAGGGCCATCTCGATGGCCTCGCGCTCCGCGCGCATCGCGGCGGCGCGGGCCAGTCCCTGCAGATCGATGCCCGCCTCATCGTCCGGCGCCGCGTCATCGGGCGTGTCGGCCGAGAGGGGCGGGGGCGTGGTGGGTGGTGGTGCCTGCCGGTCGGCCGAGGCTGGAGCGGGCACGTCAGCGGGCACAGTGGAACCGGCTGCGCCGGCATCGCCGGCCGCGGCCGGCGCCGCGGGGGCCTGTCCCGCGGCCGTGGGCGCGGCCTGGCGCAGGCGGACGAGTTCCCCGAGGATCAGGTTCTCGTCCTGCAGGACGACGAACCGCTTCATCATGTTCTCGAGCTCGCGGATGTTGCCGGGCCAGTGGTACGCGGACAGCGACTCCAGGAGCACGCGGCTGGCCCTGACGGGCGGCCGGCGATACACCTTGGCGTACTTGCCGAGGAAGAACTCGACGAGCGGCGGAATCTCGTCGGGCCTCTCGCGCAGGGGCGGGATCCGCAGTTCGATGACCTGCAGCCGGTAGTAGAGGTCCTCGCGGAACGTGCCGAGGCGCATCATGCTCTCGAGGTCGCGGTTCGTGGCCGCGATCACGCGGACGTCCACCTCGACGGGGCGGTTGCTGCCGAGGCGCGTGAGCGAGCGGTCCTGCAGCACGTGCAGGAGCTTGGCCTGCAGCGCCGGCGGCATCTCGCCGATCTCGTCGAGCATGATGGTGCCGCCCTGCGCGAACTCGAACTTGCCGATCCGCGTGTGGCCGGCGCCGGTGAACGCGCCGCGCTCGTGCCCGAAGAGCTCGCTCTCGAGCAGGTCCGCCGGGAGCGCCGCGCAGTTGACCTTCACGAACCCGCGCGTGCGTCGATCGGACCGCCGGTGCAGCTCACGGGCGATGACCTCCTTGCCGACTCCGCTCTCGCCGCGGAGGAGCACGCCGACATCGCTGTCCGCGACGCGTTCGACCATGGCCATGACGGGCTGCATGGCGGCGCCGGAACTCCAGCAGGGCTGCGCGCCTTCCGGGTCCTCGGTCATCTGCGCGCCGAGCCGCGCGACCTCCGCGCTGAGCGCCTCGCGCTCCAGTGCGTTCCGGATGGCGGCCTCCAGCGCGGCCTCGCCGACGCCGTCCGGATCGCCCGGCTTGAGCACGTAGTCGGCGGCGCCCAGCCGCACGGCCTCCACGATGGTCGCCGGCGCGCGACGGCCGGAGAGCATGATGACCTGCGCGGCCGGGTGCGCGTGGCGGATGGCCCGGAGGGTCTCGAGGCCGTCGAGGTCCGGCATGAGCACATCCAGGAGCACGACGTGGGGCAGGGCCCCGGCGCGGAGCCCCTCGAGCAGCGCGCTGCCGCTGTTGTAGACATCCACGAGGTAGCCGCGTGTCCCGAGCAGGGTCCGGAGGTACTCCGTAAACGCCTGGTCGTCGTCGACGATGGCGAGGCGGGCAGTCATGCCGTGGATGTCTCCAGGGGAAGCGCCAGCCCGATGGCGCCGCGAACGCCGGCGAGCGTCCAGATCCGGCCCGCCGCACGCACGATCGTCCGGCAGGCAAGTGGCAGCGCCAGTCCGTGGCCGCCGTGCCACGGGTCGAATGCGCCTCCCGTACCTTCCGCCAGCCGGGCGACTTCGTCCGGCTGGCCGAAGAGCAGTCGCATCTCCCGGTCGTCCGCGACCACGCGCAGGCCGAGCGGGTGCGACGGCCGTTCGCGCTCGACGGCGGCTGCGATGGTGAGGATGGCCTCCGCCGTTCGATCCAGGCTGGCCACGCGGATGCGGCCCGGCGAGGCGAAGGACGTGGATGCCATGGCCGGCAGGGCCGTGTGGATGCGGCGGACGAGCTCGGTGGCGGGGACGCTCGCGCCGGCCGCGTCCGGCGCGGCGTCCGATCCGAGGAACGCCTCGGCCTCCGTCAGCGCGCGCGTCATGCGTCCGAGCGCATCGATGGATTGCGTCAACGCGCGTCGGCGATCCTCCTCCGACGGCAGGCGGCTTTCCTGCAGCAGGCGGAGGTAGCCGTGCGCTACACTCAATGGCGCGCGGAGGTCGTGAATCAGCAGGTTCAACGCCTTCTCGCTGTCGGTCATGGTCCGTGGCACCCCGAAGACGCCGTCGCGGGTGGTGGCTGACGTGCTTCGGGGAGTCCACTATACCAATGGCTGCCGCCTCGACCATTCTTCTCGTCGACGACTACCCGGACGCCCTGGAAGTCTGGGCGATGTACCTGACGGCCGTGGGATTCACGGTGCTGACGGCGGCAGACGGCCCCTCGGCGCTCGCCGCCGCGCGCGAGTCACGCCCGGACCTGATTGTCATGGATATCGAGCTGCCCGGCCTCTCCGGCCTGGAGGTGGCCCGGACGCTCAGGACCGAGCCCGGGACACAGGCCATTCCCCTCATTGCCGTCACCGGCTACTCGCAGGGCGCGCAGATCGAGGAGGCCAGGCGGCTGGGCTTCGGCGCCGTCGTGGTCAAGCCCTGCGAGCCGGATGCGCTCGTGGTGGAGATCCAGCGCCTGTTGTCCGCCACGCCGTCGGCGCCCCTCCCGAACTGAGCAGTTCGGTGCCACTTCGCGGTAGGGACCTTCCCCTTGCGGGGTGTGTGTCCCGTTCTCTGGCTGGCACGAACCCTGCTCTGGTTGAGCCAGTGACGCGTGGCTCGTGTTGAGCACGAGGCGTCTGACACGACAGGAGGAGGAGAGACTGCATGCTGAACACGATCCTGGTCCTGCTGGTGATCATGTGGCTGCTGGGCATGGTCAGTTCGTACACCCTCGGCGGGTTCATTCACCTGCTGCTGGTGCTCGCGATTGCCGTGTTCCTGATCCGCATCATCCAGGGGCGCAACCCGATACCATGAGACACACCCCGCCGTTCCGAACCCGATCACGATAGAGGCCGATGATAAAGTTGTATCGATTTCGGACGTCGGGGTATGTCGCCTTCACGATCGGCTGAACTACAGAGTCGGATGGAGCCAACGGTCCTCGTGGTCGATGACGATCCCGCGGTCGTGGACTTCCTCAGGACGGTCATCGCCCAGTCCACGCGGTCACCCCGATACAAGGTGGTGACCGCGAACTCGGGGTTCCGTGCCGAGCAGATGTGCCGCACCTATCAGCCCGGCGTCGTGCTGCTCGACCTGATGCTGCCGGATGCCGACGGCATCGACGTGCTGAAGTCCCTCAAGAACATCGACCGCGGTCTCGAGGTCATCGTCATCAGCGGACAGGGGACGATCAAGCGCGCGCTCGAGGCCGGCCAGGCCGGAGCGTTCTACTTCATCGAGAAGTCCGGCCTCGATCCGTCCGGCCTGATCGGGCTGATCGAGCGGGCGACCGAGCTCGTCCACGAGCGGCGTGAACACCACTGGCTCCAGGATCGGCTGCGGAGCCAGTACTCCTTCGGCAACATCCTGGGCAAGAGCAAGGCGATGCTCCAGCTCTTCGAGCTCGTGGACGCGGTGGCCGCGAGCGAGGCCAACGTGCTCATCCAGGGCGAGAACGGCACGGGCAAGGAGCTCTTCGCCAACGCGATCCATCACCGCAGCCACCGGTCCCAGGGGCCGTTCATCAAGATCAACTGCGCGGCGCTGCCGAAGGACCTGATCGAGTCGGAGCTGTTCGGCTACCGGAAGGGTGCCTTCACGGGAGCCACGGCGGACAAGGTGGGGCTGCTCGAGCTGGCGAGCGGCGGGTCGTTGATGCTCGACGAGATCGGCGAGATGCCCGCGATGCTGCAGACCAAGCTGCTGCGGGTCCTGCAGGAGCGCGACTTCCGCCCGATTGGCAGCGATCGCCTGGTGCAGGTGGACTTCCGGCTGATCTGTGCGACCAACGTGGACGTCGACCTGGCGCTGGGCGACGGGCGGCTGCGGGAGGACCTGTACTTCCGGGTCAACACGATCACGCTGGCCGTGCCGCCGCTCCGGGACCGCGCGGAGGACATCCCGCTCCTGTGCTCGTACTTCCTCCAGAAGTTCAACCAGCGGTACGAGCGGGCCGTCACGGGCATTGCGCCCGCCGCCTACCAGTTGCTCATGCGGTTCCGCTGGCCGGGGAACGTCCGCGAGCTCGAGAACGCGATCGAGCGGGCGGTACTCGTGGCCAAGGGGACGGAGGTCCAGGTGGCGGATCTCCCCGAGTCGATCCGCGAGGAGGGCGCGGCCAACGCCTTCTCCGTGCCGCCGCACCACACGCTGGCCGAGATCGAGCGACTCACGATCCTCCAGACGCTGCAGCGGACGAACTGGAACAAGCAGGAGGCGGCCAGCATCCTGGGGCTCTATCGCCCGACGCTGTACAGCAAGATGCGCAAGCACGAGATCCGGGACCCGCGGGCCGAGGCGGCGGTCGAGGACCCGTGACGGTCACGGAGTACCTGGATCTCGTCCGCCGGGCGGCGTGGGGCGGGGTGAACGAGCTCTACGACAGCGACGGCCTGACGCACGCGGCCTCGATCGCCTACTACGCCCTGTTGTCGCTGTTCCCGTTCGTGCTCCTGATGCTCTCGGTCATCGGCATGGTCACCGCCGACGCGTCGGACCGCGATGCCGTCGTCGCGTTCGTGCTGCACTATTTCCCGCGGCAGTTCGAGTTCATCACCGGGCAGCTCGACGCGTTCCGTGCGTCGACCGTGCGGATCGGGCTCGGCGGCACGGCGGCACTGGTGTGGGCGTCCCTGGGGTTCTTCAACGCGGTGACTTCCGCCGTCAACCACGCGTGGGGCGTGGAGAAGCGCCGCAGCTTCCTGAAGCACCGCCTCGTCGGGTTCCTGATGCTGCTCTCCGCCGGAGGCGTCCTGCTGCTCGCGATCGCGCTCGTGAGCGCGGTCAAGATCGCGCAGACGAACTGGTTCGGGACGCTCGACGTGCAGAGCGCCTGGCTGGACTGGATCTCCGGGGCCCTGGCCAACCAGATGGCCACGCTGCTGCTCGTCGGCTGCGTGGCGCTCATCTTCTACTTCATCCCCAACACGCGCGTGCGCTTCCGCGACGTCTGGCCGGGCGCCATCCTCGTGGGCCTGCTGTGGCGCGGCGCGCTGGCGGTGTTCTCGTGGTACGCACGCGACCTCGCGACGTGGAACGTGATCCACGGGTCCATTGCGGCCGTCGTGATCTTCCTGATCTGGATCTACGTGAGCGCCGTGATCCTGCTCTACGGCGTCGAGATGACGGCGGTGCTGGCGCGGCTGCAGGACTCCGCCGAGGGAACGGCGGTCGACGCGCCGGGGCCGGCGGGCGAGGAAGGCTAGCGAGCCAGGCGTCCGGCAATCTGCCGGATGAGCGCATCGGTGAACGCGGCGAGGTCGTCCACCTTGCGGGACGTGATCAGGTTGCCGTCCTCGACGACGGGCCTGTCCACGTAGCGGCCGCCCGCGTTCTTGACGTCCACGGCAATCGACGGCCAGCAGGTCAGCGTCCGGCCCTTGAGGGCCCGGGCGTTGATGAGGACCTGCGGCCCATGGCAGATGGCCGCGACCGGCTTGCCGGCCTCCATCAGATCCCGCACCAGGTCCACCATCGCGTGGCGCAGCCGCATGCGGTCCGGCGCGAAGCCGCCGGGGACGACGAGCGCGTCGAAGTCCCGGGCCGCGGCGGCCCCGGCCGCGAGATCCGCCGTGACCAGCCCGCCGTGCTTGCCGGCGTGCGCCTTGCCGGCCATGGGCCCCACGATGATGACCCTGGCGCCCGCGGCGATCAGCGCGTCGCGCGGCGAGGTGAGTTCCGTGTCTTCGAAGAGGTCCTCGACCAGGATCGCCACGCGCGCGCCGGAGAGAAGCATCCCTCGATTGTATGATCGATTGATGTCCAACCGGCTGGCAGCGGAGCAGAGCCCTTACCTGATTCAGCACGCGAACAATCCCGTGGATTGGCGGCCGTGGGGGACAGAGGCCTTCGAGGAGGCCCGCCGCTCCGACCGCCCGATCTTTCTCTCGATCGGGTACGCCACCTGCCACTGGTGCCACGTGATGGAGCACGAGTCCTTCGAGGATGAGGCCACGGCCGCGCGGCTCAACCGGGACTTCGTGCCCATCAAGGTGGACCGTGAGGAGCGGCCCGACGTGGACCACGTCTACATGACGTTCGTGCAGGCCACCACCGGAAGCGGCGGGTGGCCCATGAGCGTGTGGCTCACGCCGGACCTGCAGCCGTTCTACGGCGGCACCTACTATCCGAAGACGAGCCAGTGGGGACGGCCCGGCTTTGAGGACGTGCTCGCGGAGATCGCGCGGGCCTGGCGTGACGAGCGCGCACAGATCGTCGCGTCCGCCGCCGGCATCGTCGAACGGCTGTCGGCGCTCGCGCAGGGGCAGGGCAGCGGCGCGGTGCCCGGAGAGGAGGCGCTCGCGCGGATCCGCGGCGAGTTCGAGCAGGCCTTCGACGTGCGGCGCGGCGGCTTCGGCGACCAGCCCAAGTTCCCGCGGCCGGCCGAGCTGCTGTTCCTGCTTCGGGAGCACGAGCGGACCGGACACGAGCCCGCCCGGGACATGGTGCTGCAGACGCTGCGCGCGATGGCGCTGGGCGGCATGCGCGATCACATCGGCGGCGGGTTCCATCGGTACTCGGTCGACGGGGCGTGGCGTGTCCCGCACTTCGAGAAGATGCTCTACGACCAGGCACAGCTCGTCGTGGCGTATCTCGAGGCGGCCCAGGTGTCCGGCGATCCGTTCTTCGCGCAGATTGCCGAGGACACGCTGCTGTATGTGTCCCGCGAGATGACGGACCCGGGCGGCGCCTTCCGCTCGGCGGAGGACGCCGACAGCGTGCCGCCGGAGCAGGGGAGCGTGGCCGGGGCGCGGAAGATGGAGGGCGCGTTCTACCTGTGGACGACCGACGAGGTCCGGCAGGTGCTGGGCCCGGCGAGCCGGGCGTTCGAGCTGCGATACGGCGTGCTGCCCAATGGGAACGCCCCGTCGGATCCGCACGAGGAGTTCACGGGGAAGAACATTCTCTACACCGCGCGTTCGATCGCGGACGTGGCACGCGAGGTCGGCGAGCCGCCCGGGACCGTCGCGACGCAATTGATGGACGCGCGCGTGGCGCTCTTTGCCGCGCGGGCGGCGCGCCCGCGTCCCGAGCTCGACGACAAGATCCTGGTGGAGTGGAACGGCCTGATGATCGGGGCCTTCGCGCGGGCGGCGCGCGTGCTGGACGGCGGGGCCGCGCTCGGACAGGCACTCCCCGGCGAGGATCCCGGCGCGCGTCACCTGGCGTCCGCTGAGGGGGCCGCGGCCTTCCTCCACGAGACGATGTGGGACGGCGAGGCGCGTGTGCTCCGGCGCCGCCATCGCCGGGGTCACACGGCCATCGATGCGTTTGCGGGCGACTACGCCTGCCTGATTGCCGGGCTGCTGGAACTCGTGCAGGCCGGCGGCGACGCGCGATGGCTGGCCTGGGCCATCGACCTCCAGGCGCGCCAGGACGAGCTCTTCGGCGATACCGAGCACGGCGGGTGGTACTCGACAACGGGCCTGGACCCGTCGGTGCTGGTGCGGGCCAAGGAGGACTACGACGGGGCGGAGCCGTCCGCCGCATCGGTCTCGGTGCTCAACCTCCTGACGCTGGCGCACCTGACGGGCGAGGCCCGATACCGGCAGGGTGCCGAGCGCGGCATGGCCAGCGTGGGACCGCGGCTCGCCTCCCAGGGGCGCGCGGTGCCGCTGATGGCTGCCGCCCTGGCCACGGCGCTGTCGGCGCCGCGGCAGGTCGTGGTGGTGGGTCCGCGCGGGCGCGCGGATACAGTCGCGATGTGGCGGCAGGCGCAGCGCCGCTATCGGCCGTTCACCATCCTGTTGCCCGTGCAGCCGGGCGATCGCCAGGAGGCGCTGGCGAAACTCATCCCGTGGATCGGGGCGATGCGCATGCGTGATGGACAGGCGACGGCGTACGTGTGCCGCGACTTCGTCTGCGAGGCGCCGGTGACGGAGCCGGAGGCCGTGGCGTGATGTCGCCCGCGGTTACGGGAAGGTGCCGGCACGGGAGGATGCGATCGAGGGCCTGTGGATAGGGATGGGATCCGCGCGCCGGCCTGGAAAGACCGGTAGACTGGTCCCATGACGACGCGAACGGAAGTCGACGTGTGGCTGCGCGGCAACAACCACGCGGCGACGGAGGCCATCCAGGTGTCCGGGGATGCCGCGGCCTGGACGGACGAGGACGTCCGTGCGCTGCTGACGGAGATGCTGCTGGCGATCGAGCGTCAGAAGAACCCGGGCGGCGAACCGCCGCCCGTCACCCTGCACGGGTTCAGCTGGATCGTGAGCCCGGAAGCGGACGGCGTCCTCGTGCACCTGGAGATGCAGACAGGCACGGCCAGCGCGGGCCCGTTCGCGATCGACGAAGCGCGCCTGTCCGGGATGATCACGCGCGTGGTCGCCCGGCCGGAACACACCGCGGCCCGCGTGCACTGACGGGGATGCGGACGCGGACCGGGCCGGCGAGCGGCCCGGTCGGTGCGTGCGCGCCTACTGTTTGCGGCCCTCGATCTCCGTCACCCGCGCGCGGAGCGCGGCGATCTCGTCGAGCAGGTCCTGCAGCGTCCCGGCCTGCGGCGTCGGATCCGGGTGGTTCGGGTTGACGCGCGGGCCGCCGGGGCAGACGTTACCCGGGCTGAACGTCAGGGCACCGGACTCGTTCGCGTTGTCGCGCCATGTGCCATTGAAGTTCTCGGGCGAGATCGAGGCTTCCGTGTGGAGCCCCCAGCCGTTCAGCATGATGGTCGTGAGGCCGAGCGTCACGCTGCCGTTGGCCTGCGGCACGGCGACGCCGAAGACGGGAAGCCGCGGGTTGCTGCACTGCTCCTCGTAGCCATGGAGCGTGTAGATGGCCCCCTGCTGTGTCACGTTCAGGACCATGACGCTCCCGAACGGGGCCAGGTGCCAGCGGAATGTCCCGATGGCCTGTGCGTCGGCGGGTGCGGACCAGGCGAGGGTGAGGACGATGGCGAGCGGCAGGACGTGACGAATCATACGGGCCTCCTTGAAAAGCGGGCGCAGTATACCATCGCGCTGCGGCGTCGCTCGGAGGGCATGGGCCGCATGCGCGCGTCGTGAAGCGTCGTGCGAGGTTGGCGGGCGCGATCGATCCGGCGCGCACCCGGAGCGAGGAGGATGCGATGAGGGACCTGCTGCTGGCCGCCGTGGAGGAGGCCTTTCGACGCCGTTCGTGGCATGGCCCCAACCTGTCCGGTGCGATTCGTGGGGTCACGCCGGCCGAGGCGGCGTGGCGTCCGGGTCGCGGGCGGCACAACATCTGGGAACTGGTCGTGCACGCCGCGTACTGGAAGTACGCCGTGCGCCGTTCCCT
Source organism: uncultured Bifidobacteriaceae bacterium (assembly GCA_964619705.1). Lineage (GTDB taxonomy): Bacteria > Acidobacteriota > Vicinamibacteria > Vicinamibacterales > UBA2999 > VFZN01. The sequence goes on along the minus strand of CAZUGF010000016.1, from coordinate 448 downwards.
GACGGGTGGGCCGCGCGGCGGCTTCCCGCTGGAGGGCAGCGACTTCTGGGAGCGGCCGTCCGGCCGTGTCTCCGCGGCGTGGAAGCGCGAGTGGGCCAGCGATGTCCGCCTGCTCGCGGAGCAGCACGCGCAACTGGTGGCCGCGATCCAGGGGTTCCCCGCGGCCCGATGGACGCGCCGCGCCAGGGGCGTGTTCACCTACGGGGCGATGGTCCGCGGCGCGGCGGCGCACGACCTGTATCACGCGGGGCAGATTCAACTGCTGAAGAGGCTCCAGCGATAGACGGAGTGGGCCAGGGTGGCGAAACCGGCAGACGCACGGGACTTAAAATCCCGGGCCGCGCAAGCGGCGTGTGGGTTCGATTCCCACCCCTGGCACCAGGCACAGCGCGGGCGGTACACAAGACGGGCGGCACGCGTGTGCCGCCCGTCTTGCGTGCGTGAGCCG
>CAZUGF010000015.1:44486-54186 GCA_964619705.1 uncultured Bifidobacteriaceae bacterium | reverse complement strand
CCTTCAGGGTCGCCCACCGTTAGTCAGGGTCGCCCACCGCTAACCAGGGTCGCCCGCCGCCAACCCCGCAGGCGACCCTTAAGGGTCGCCTCTACGGGTCTTGTGGGGGCAACCCTTCAGGATTGCCCTCTTCCTCGAGCGGCAGCATCTCATCCGGCACGCTGCGCTCCATCAGCACCGCCGGCGGCTCGAACCCGAGCTGCTGCGCCATGTCCTCGATCTTCGGCAGATCGTTCAGGTCGTTCAGGCCGAAGCGGATCAGGAACTCGCGCGTCGTCCCGTACAGGAACGGGCGGCCGATGACGTTCTTGCGGCCGACGATCTTGATGAGGTGCCGCTCGAGCAGCGTGGACAGCACGCCCGAGGCGTTGACGCCCCGGATCTCCCCGATCTCCGCCTGCGTGATGGGCTGCTTGTAGGCGATGACCGACAGCGTCTCGAGCGAGGCGACCGACAGCTTCTGCGTCGTGCGCTCGTGGAACAGCCGGCGCACCCACTCGTGGAGCTCGGGCCGCGTCGTGATCTGGTAGCCGCCCGCCACCTCCGCGAGCTGCAGTCCCGGGCGTTCGGCGTACTCCGTCTTGAGCGCCTCGGCGGCCGCCATCACGTCCTCGCGCGGCTCGTCAGCGAGCAGCTTGAAGAGCATCTTCGGCGTCAGCGGTTCCGGCGACGCGAAGACGAGCGCCTCGACCACCGCCATCAGCTGCCGGAGGTCCATGCCGGGACGCTCCTCCACCGTCTCGCTGACAGGCTCACCCGTGTCACCGGCCTGGCCAGCCTCGATAGGCTCGCCGGCCTCGGCGGGCTCGCCGTCCTCGACGGGCGCACTCGATTCATCGGGTGCGCTGGACTCACCAGGATCACCGCCGGCGTTCAACTCCGGCGCGGGTGACGGTTCCGCAGCGGCCTCCGGCGCCTCGGCCTCATCCGGGTTCGTCTGCTCGTCGCGTTCACTCATTCTGCGTGTCCTTCGTCGTCGCTGGCCGTGGCCACGGGCGCCGCCTCGGCGGATGCTTCCGGTTCCGCGGCCGCGGCCGGACCGGCGGCCTCAGATGGGCCGGCCTCATGCGGCTCCGCCGGGCTGGCCGGGGCGGGTGCGCCGTGGGTCCGGTACTCGTCCTCGGGATCGTGAATCGGGTGCGGCGCATCCTGCGGCCGGGCCCGCTTGTAGATGCGGATGGCGCCCAGTCCGGTCCCCTGGAAGACGCGCACGAGCTTGAGGCGGATCATCTCCAGCAGCGCGAGGAACGTGACGATGAGCGCCCCGCGCGAGCCGGCATCCTCGAACAGGTCCTCGAAGCCGCACGCGTCGGTCTCGGAGAGCCGGTCCAGCATCTGCGCGATGCGGGCCTCGATGGAGATCTCCTCGGGCGGCAGCGGCACGGGCGGGCGCTCCCGCGCGCGCTCGAGCACCAGCTTGAACGCGGACAGCAGGCCGAACAGGTCCACCTCGAGCTCCGGCTCGTAGTCCTCGCCGGCCAGCGCCTCCACGCGCTCGTCGGGGCGCGTCCACTGCGCGTTGCGCAGCGTCTCGCGCTCGTGCAGCAGTTCGGCCGCGGCCTTGAAGCGCTCGTGCTCGAGCAGCCGGCGCACGAGCGCATCGCGCGGGTCCTCGTCGTCCACGGCCTCGCCCGCCGCCGTCTCGGGGCGCGGCAGCAGCAGGCGGCTCTTGATGTGAATGAGCGTGGCCGCCATGACCAGGAACTCGCTCGCGACGTCGAGGTTGAGCTCCTGCATCAGGTCGAGGTAATCGAGATACTGCTTCGTGATGAGCGCGATGGGGATGTCGTAGACATCCACCTTGTGCTTCCGGATCAGGTGGACGAGCAGGTCCAGCGGCCCCTCGAACGACTGCAGCTTGATGCGGATGGCATCGAGCTGCGATTCGAACGGCTCCTCCTGCGGCGGCACGCCCGGCTGCTGGTCGCTCATCGCGTCCGTCCCATCAGTACCTGAGCCGGACGGCGCCGCGCACGCGTTCCATCGTCTCCTGAGCGATCTCGCGGGCCCGGCGTGAGCCCTCGACGAGCACGTCGCGCAGGTAGCCCGGCCGCGCGAGCGCCGCTTCCCGGCGCGCCCGGATGGGATCCAGCATCGTGTTGATGGCGGCCGCCAGCTTCGTCTTGACCTCGACGTCGCCGACCGTGCCCTCACGGTAGCGCGCCTTGAGATCCTCCACCTCCGCCACGTCGGGGTTGAACGCGTCGTGGTAGATGAACACGGGGTTCCCCTCGACCGTGCCGGGGATGTCCGCCCGCACCCGCTTGGGGTCCGTGTACATCTGACGGACCTTCTTCGTCACCGTCTCCGCGGTGTCGGACAGATCGATGGCGTTCTGGTAGCTCTTGCTCATCTTCCGGTTGTCGAGGCCCGGGAGGCGCGAGGTCTTCGTCAGCAGCGCCTTCGGCTCGACGAGTCCGGTGGCGGACCCTCCCTCGCCGGTCGAGGGGAAGTAGAAGTTGTTGAACCGCCGGACGACCTCGCGGGTGAGCTCCAGGTGCGGGACCTGGTCGTCGCCGACGGGGACGACGTCCGCGCCGTAGATGGTCACGTCGGCGGCCTGGAGCAGCGGGTAGCCGAGGAAGCCGATGCTGGACAGATCCCTGTCCGTGAGCTGCTCCACCTGCTCCTTGTAGGTGGGCACGCGCTCGAGCCACGGAATGGGCGTCACCATCTGAAGCAGCAGGTACAGCTCCGCGTGCTCCGGCACCATCGACTGGACGAAGAAGACGCTCCGCTCGGGATCGAGGCCGGCGCCAATCCAGTCCGCGACGTTGTCGTAGGCGTCCTGGACGATGTCCGCCGTGTCGGCGAAGTGGCTCGTGAGCGCATGCCAGTCCGCCACGAAGTAGAAGCAGTCGTAGGTCGACTGCAGCCGCTCCCAGTTCTGGAGCGCCCCGACCAGGTGGCCGAGGTGGAGCTTTCCGGTCGGGCGCATGCCCGACACCACGCGTTGCCGTTGTGTCACAGGAGCCAGCCCAGCACGAACCGCTGGACCGGACGCGTGATCGCGACCAGCCCACCGGAGAACATCAGGAGATACAGGAGCAGAAACCCGTACGGCCGCAGGCGATCGACCGTCGCCGCGGCGGAGTGCGGGAGCACGCCCATCAGCACGTTGCCGCCGTCGAGCGGCGGGACGGGAATCATGTTGAACACGGCCAGCAGCACGTTGAGCAGGACGAAATACCGGAGCGATCCCATCAGGAGACTGCCGACAGCCGCCTCGGCCCCGCCGAACGCCGCAAACACGCCTGCTCCCGCCAGCGCGAGCAGGATGTTGCTGATGGGCCCCGCGGCCGCGATGATCGCGAAGTCCCGGCGCGGGGCCTTCAGGTGCCGGAAGTCCACCGGCACGGGCTTCGCCCAGCCGATCAGCGGCACGCCCGTCGAGATGGCGACCAGCGGAAACAGGATGGTGCCAATCAGGTCCACGTGAACCACCGGGTTCAACGACAGGCGCCCCAGCAACCGTGCGGTCGGATCCCCTAACTGGTTCGCGGTCCAAGCGTGCGCCGCCTCATGCACGGACAGGGAGGCAATCAGCACCGCCATGAGGACAAAGATCCCGGTGAAATCCAGACCGGCCAAGCCTAGGAATATACCATCAGCGTGCCGCGACCTCGATCCACGCCGGCCGCTCCACCGTGCTGCCGGCCGGCAGGTGCCAGTGGCCGCCTTCAGCGGCGGCAAACCCCGTGGCGGGGAACAGGTTGGAGGCCGGCTCGTTGCGATCGGTCGGGACGAAGCGCCCGCGGATCGCCCGGGCGCCGGCCGCATCCACGGCGGCGGCCATCAGCGCGTGCTCGAAGCCGAAGCCCATCGCGCGGCAGCTCATGATGAAGCTGTCGACCGTCGACGTCGACCCGTCGAGTCCGACCACGACGACCCCGACCAGGCCCAGGGTGCCGAACCGGTCCTCGAGCTCCCCGGCGAGGATGACGCGCGCCTCGTCGCGCAGCATGGCCTCCAGTTCGCCCCTGGAGTAGCGGATGGTCGTCGTATTGAACTGATTGGTGCGCTGCACCAGTTCGGTCAGCCGGTCGAGATCCGCGGCGCGGGCCCGGCCGATGCGCGCCTTGAGCCCCAGGGACCGCATCAGGGCCGGATAGTCCCGGCCCGTATCCATCGCCCGTGTCCGATCGGCCTGCTGGCGGTACATCGCCGTCCGCTCGCGAGCCTCCGCCGTCCGGGTCGTATTGGGCATGGACGACAACCGGGCGATCGCGCGCCAGGTGTCGTCGCGCGTGGAATCGAGCACGACCACCGCGGGCAGCTCGTGGGCCATCAGCGCACGCTCGGACTGGTGGTCGTCCAGGAAGACGAAGGCATCCAGTCCCAGGTTGAGCTCGGTGGCGAGCTCGGCGGCGGACTGCACCTTGAGGTTCCAGTTGATCTTGAGGGCCGCGAAGTCCTCGGGTTTGAGGGTCATCTCGTCCCAGCGCACGTTGGCCGCGTCGTTCTTGCTGACCGCACAGAGCAGCACGCCCTGTTCGGCAAGGGACCGCAGCAGCTGCTGCCGGTCGTGGAACTGCGTGACGGGTCCGTCGGCCATGACGCCGTCCCACAGTGTGTTGTCGAAGTCGACGAGCAGCGCCTTCGCCTTCTGCAGCCGGGCCATGTCGACCACGACCGGCAGGTACGCATCCGCGAGGAAGCTGGCGATCCAGGAATGATGGAAGTTGGCCCGGGCGGCCAGCGCCCGGCTGACCATCGGCTGGCCGGCCCGGCGCAGTCCCCGCTCGGCCGCAATCGCCACTTCATCGATGACGCTGCAGTTCTCGACCGAGGCGGCCAGCTCCGCGATGCCGCGATTGAGATCCGCGAGGGCCCGCTGCCGCGCCGCCGACAGCGGCGGCAGCATCGGCAGCAGCCGGCGCCACCGCGTGAGCGGCAGTCCCGACGCGTTGTGGAGGAGGATCGGCGCCACGGTCAGCTCGCGGATCTGGCGGAGGTGCTCGGCCATGAACGAGACGATGCCGTCGATCAGCATCGACACCTCCGCCGCGGAGCTGCGTTCGGCCCCTTCGAGCAGCGAGCGGTACAGCGGGATGCCCTGGTATGTGAGGTAGCTGAGGCCAATCGCATCGATGCCGTCGGTGATGGCCCGCTTGATGCCATCCGACTCGATGTCCGCACCGATCAGGCTGCTGAAGTAGAAGTAGCGGCAGTCCACGGCCAGCCCCTCGGCCGCCGCCTTCGGCGTCAGGAACGTCTGGATCTCGCCCATCAGGCAGTCGCCGACCATCAGCAGGCGGAAGACCCGATCCGGCGGGACGACGAGGGGGCGGTGGACGGCCTGGAGCCACGACCGCACGTCCGCCGCGTCCCCGCCGCTCGCGGCCGCCAGGGCCTGTTCCTGCAGCGGCAGGACCTCCCGGTAGTAGTCGCTCAGGACCGTCAGGCCCAGCCGGTGCGGGGCGTAGCGGCGCCACTCGCCGAGATAGAGATCCCGCAGCGTCGGGTCGTCGCTCTCGGCATGGCTGGCGAGCAGTTCGACGAGCGGTCCGAAGTACTGGCTCTCGACATCGGTGCGCGCCGCCTGATCGGCAAACTCGTTGGGATAGCGGCCGCGCACCTCCGCCGCAAACTGTTGCGCGTAGAGCGTCGCGGCCAGCGTGTTCCCTTCCCGCCGCCACGACTGCGCCCACCCGGCCCGGATCGCGCGCGGGATCTCGGTCCGGTCCTGTGTCCCGGCATCGCTCTTCGTCATGAGCCTTTCAGCATACCTGCGATGACGAAGGGTCGCGACTGGCTGCACGGTGTTGCCATCGGTGTGACATCGACGACACATGAGCTGGCGTGGCCCGCGCCTGTCGATGGCGCCGCGCGCGGCGGCGGCACGGATGCGGCGTTCACGTCATGGGCGACGACGGCCGTCACGACGCCGCGAAGTAGGCCACCAGGGCGTCGGCCGCCCGTGCGCCGACGGCGGCGGTGAGTTCCTCGCGCGTTGCGCGGCGGACGCCTGTCACGCTGCCGAAGCGCGTGAGCAGCGTCTTGCGCCGCCGCACGCCGACGCCCGGCACCGCATCCAGTTCCGATCGCAGGTCGCGCATGGCCCGCGCCCGCCGGTGGAACGTCACGGCAAAGCGGTGCGCCTCGTCGCGGACGCGCTGCAGCAGCCGCAGGGCGGGACTGTGCGGGTCGATGGCCATCGGCTGCGCCGAGTCCCTGGTGAAGACCAGCTCTTCCTGCTTCGCCAGTCCAATCGCGACGAGGTTCGACAGGCCCACGGTCTCGAGCGCGGCATACGCGGCGTTCAACTGCCCGATGCCGCCGTCAATCAGGATCAGGTCCGGAAAGGGCCCGCCCGCCTCCACGACCCGGGCGTAGCGCCGGCGCACCACCTGCTCCATGGCCGCGAAGTCGTCGAGGAACCGGTCCGCGGTCCCGGCGCCGCGTGGGCTCGCCACGCGGAACTTCCGGTACTCGCTCCGCTTCATCCGGCCGTCTTCGCAGACCACCATGGACGCCACGGTCTCGGCGCCCTGGTTGGTGGAGATGTCGAAGCACTCGATGCGGCGCGGGAGCTCCGGCAGCCGGAGCACGGTCTGCAGGATCTCGAGCGCCTCGTAGTGCGCGGTCTGGTTGGCGTCGAAGCGGGTGCGGTACCCCAGCTCGGCGTTCCGCCGCGCCAGGTCCAGGAGCCCGCGCTTGTCGCCGCGCCGGGGCACGCTCAGGCGGACCTTGCGGCCCGCCCGCGTGTTCAGCCACTTCTCCACCGCCTCCGCCTCGGGCGGCAGGACGGGCACGTGGACGTCGGGGGGCGGCGCGACATCCGTGTAGAACTGCTGCAGCGTGGCCTCCACGACCTGCGCCTCGGTCTGCGTGTCCAGGCCGGCCTCCGCCGCAAACTCGACGCGCTCCACCACGCGTCCGCTGCGCACCTGGAACACCTGCACGACCACGCCGCTCGGCCCGGCCTTGACGCCGAACACGTCGCGATCGCCGAGTTCGGACGTGGCCATCTTCTGCTGCCGCTCGCCGATGGCCTGGACGGTCCGCATCGCGTCCCGGAGGGCGGCGGCCTCCTCGAACCGCTCCGCCCTGGCCGCCTCCGTCATCCGCTGCTGCAGCTCACCGGACAGCTCCTCGTTCCGGCCTTCCAGGAACAGGCGCGTGTCCGACACGGCCAGCGCGTACCGCTCCGGGCTGCAGAGGGCCTCCACGCACGGCGCCAGGCAGCGCTTGATGTCGTACTCCAGGCAGGGCCGGTCCCGGCGGCCGGTGATCACCTCGTTGCACGAGCGGATGCCGAACAGCTTGTGCGTCAGGCTCATGGTCCGCCGCGCCAGGCGCGCGGGCAGGAACGGGCCCGCGTAGTAGTGCCCGTCGCGCGCCACCGCCCGGGCGACGAGCACGCGGGGAAACGCCTCGCCGGTCGTCAACTGCAGGTAGGGGTAGTTCTTGTCGTCCCGCAGCAGGATGTTGTAGCGCGGCGACCGCTGCTTGATCAGGTTGTTCTCGAGGGCGAGCGCCTCCACCACGGAGTCGGTGACGATGACGTCGAGGCCGGCGATCTCGTCCAGGAGGGCGTCGGTCCTGGGGTTGACGCCGCCGGCGCCCAGGTAGCTCCGCACGCGGTCCCGGAGGCTCCGCGCCTTGCCGACGTAGATCGTCTCCCCCGCCGCGTTGGCGTACAGGTACACCCCGGGCTGCTCGGGCAGGCGTGCGATCTGTTCCCTGAGATTCTGAATCGGCATCGGTCCGGGCGGGGGGACGAGCGGCGCCCTCCGTTCAAGCCTGCCATTTGCGGCGGTTTTCGGCAACCTGCTAGGCTAGTGCGGACCTCACATGACCTTCACGGGCGCGATTGGCGCCATCTGCATGTTTCCGCTCCGCGCCATCATCGCGGCCTCGGTGGCGCTGGGTATTCACCCGAACGTCCTCACGCTGATCGGCGTCCTCATCAACGTCGGCGCCGCCTGGGCCCTGGCGGTGGACCGTTTCGCCGCGGCCGGCGTGATCATGATCGTCGCCAACATCTTCGACTTCATCGACGGGAAGGTGGCGCACATCACGGGCAAGCAGTCGGCGTTCGGGGCGTTCTGGGACTCCACGCTGGACCGCTTCTCGGACCTGGCGCTGTTCACGGGCCTCATCTGGCTCTACGCCGACCTCGGGCGCAAGGACTACGTCCTCATCGCCACGCTGACGCTGATCTTCGCCATCATGACCAGCTACGCGCGCGCGCGCGCCGAGTCGCTGATCGAGAAGTGCAAGGTCGGCTTCATGGAACGTCCCGAGCGGATCGTCCTCTTCATGATCGGCGCGTTCACCGACCGCATGGCCGCCGTCCTGTGGGTCATCCTGACGCTGTCCATCGTCACGGTGGCCAACCGGATCTACTACACGTATCTCGTGCTCGAGGATCGGCCCCTGCCGGCGACGACCGGGGCGGCCGGGACGTTCTGGCGGTTCTTCTTCTGGCGGGACGAGCGCGCGACGCTGCCCTACGACATCTGGGTCATCGCGATCCTGGCCTTCGTGTGGCTCACGCCGCCGGACTGGATCCGCGATCCGGCGGCCAGCGGACTCGGCATCCTCGGGTGGCTGATCGGCCGCTGATGCCCGTCGGGCCCCGTACACGACAAGAGGCCGGGGGAAGCGGCCTCTCGCGTACGATCTGATTCCGGCGACGATTCGAACCTGGCGGGCTCAGTTGCCCCAGACAGCCTTGCGTGCCATGTCTCTCCCCCTTCAGGACGCCTTGCGTTTGCGGGCGGCGCTCTTGGCCGCCGTCTTGATGGACGCCACCTTGCGCGTCCCCGGCCCTTCCACCTTGGCGGCCTTCTTCCGGCCGCCGCTCACCTGCTCCAGGCTCTTGCGGAGCGCTTCCATCAGGTCCACGACCTTCGGCGGCGCCTCCTCGACGGGCGCCACAATCTCCTGCCCCGCCACCTTCGCGTCGATGAGGGCCCGCAGGCCCTGCTGATATTCGTCCTTGTAGTCCGCCAGGTTCAGGTCCCCTTCGATGCTCTCGATGACCTGCCGGGCGAGCTTCATCTCGGCCGCGTTGACCTTACCACGAACTTCGCGGAGCTCGTCGATCTGATCGATGGTCCGAATCTCCGCCGCGTGGTGCAGGGTATACATCACCAGGCCCTGCTTGTGGGGCTTGATCGCGACCAGGTACTCCCGCCCGTGGATGGCGACCTTGCCTATCCCTGCCTTGCCCTGCATACCGTCGCGCATGACGGCATAGGCGTCGGCGGCCATCGGCCCCTCCGGCGCCAGGTAGTACGACTTGTCCACGTACATCGGGTCGATGGCATCGTCGCGGGCGAACTGGACCAGGTTGATGATCTTGGTGGACTCGGTCCGGACCTTGGCGATGTCCTCCTCGTCCACGACCACCCAGTGGCCCTTCTCGAACTCGTACCCCTTGACCACCTCCGCGGAGGTGATCTCGCGCTCGCAGTGGGGGCACCACTTCTTCTGCTGGATCCGGGTCCGGCACTCCGCGTGGAGCTGGTTGAACGAGATGGTGGCGCTCGACTCCGTGGCGGGGTACACCCGCACCGGAATCGTGACCAGGCTCACCTTGATATAGCCCTTCCACGTGGGACGTGCGGCCATCTGCTTACCTCGTATCGGCACGAGTCACCGGAACGTGAGCACCGGGGATGGCGCCCGCCGCGACCCCTGTCGCGGCTCTCCCGACAGCTTAGCAGCGTTCCGCGAGGGCGGGTAGGCG
>CAZUGF010000015.1:0-44386 GCA_964619705.1 uncultured Bifidobacteriaceae bacterium | reverse complement strand
CCCCTGTCGCGGCTCTCCCGACAGCTTAGCAGCGTTCCGCGAGGGCGGGTAGGCGCCCCTGAAGGGGTAGGCGACCTGAAGGGGTAGGCGACCCTGATGGGGTAGGCGACCCTGAAGGGGTAGGCGACCCTGAAGGGTCGCCTCTACAGGTTTCGCCTGTCGGCCGTAGGGCGGAACTTCAGTTCCGCCACAGGACCGTAGAGGCGACCCTTCAGGGTCGCCTACGTCATTCAGGGTCGCCTCTCCCTGCTACACGCTCTCGCGCGTGTCCCGGGTGCCGAGGTGCAGGCCCGGTCCGCTGTCGAGCTCGATCGCGTGCTCGCCGATCTTCTCGCGGAGGAGCCGGCGCGCCTCGCCGAGCATGGTGCCGGGGATGTACAGCGTGCGCGCGAACGCCTTGAGGCGTGACGCCACCACCAGCGTCGAGTCCGCGCCGCTCTTCCAGGACAGCCCGCCGATGTCCGCGTACGGCATGAAGCCCGAGTCCGTCCACACGCCGTCCTCGTAGAGGCCGCGTGCGATGCGCGTGGAGAGCGGCGTCAGGTAGCCGTAGAACACGAACATCATCAGCTCGCCGAAGGCCGATGCCGCGGGACGCGGCACGAAGAACACCGTCGCGAACAGGATGAGGCCCATCATCACGCCGATGGCCAGGTTGAGGCCGTAGTACGGCGGCTTGGGCGGCAGCCACACGAGCAGCGCCTGCGACCGCCGGCGCCACCACTGGAAGAGCTCCAGGCCGACGCGGATGTTCACGATCAGGAACAGCCCGCCGAGGGCGAGCAGGCTGATCTCCAGCCCGCGCGCGAGGCCGTCGATGTTCACACGGCCTCCGTGTCCGCCGCCGCCTTCCCCGCCTCCGGCGAGACCTCGCCCAGCCGCGGATCGAAGCACCGGCGGCACCGCGCCTCGTACGTGCCCTGCGCCCCGAGCAGCACGCGGTCCCGGTTCCCGACCAGGCGCTGCGTGTGATTGGCGGGGTTGCCGCACACCATGCAGATGGCGCGCGTCTTGGTGATGTACTCCGCGATGGCCAGGAGCTGCGGCATCGGCTCGAAGGGCTTGCCCAGGTAATCCTGGTCCAGTCCGGCGACGATGACCCGGACGCCGCGCTCGGCCAACTGCGTCGCCACGGCCGGCAGCTCCGCGTCGAAGAACTGCCCCTCGTCGATGCCGACGACCTCCGTCTGGGGCCCGACCTTCGCCAGCAGGTCCCGCGCCGTGGTGGCGCTCTCCGACGGAATCCGGAGCGCGCTGTGCGAGACGATGTGGTCTTCCGCGTAGCGCGTGTCGACGGCCGGCTTGAAGATCTGCACCCGCTGCCGCGCAATCTGCGCCCGGCGGAGCCGCCGGATCAGCTCCTCGCTCTTGCCGCTGAACATGCTCCCGACGACGACCTCGATCCATCCGATGGATGGCGTGCGCACGACGTCCATGTGCCGATTATCTCCCAGGGGCGCCGCGAGATCCGCGCGTGGAGACGTCCGGAATCAGGCCCGGGCCTGGTACTCCCCGGTGACCGTGCTCACCCGGATGACGTCGCCCTCGCCGATGAAGGGCGGGACCTGCACGATCATCCCGGTCTCGAGCGTGGCCGGCTTGAGCTGGTTGGTGGCGGTCGCGCCCTTGATCGCGGGCACGGTCTCCTTGACCTCCAGGTCCACGCTCGGCGGCAGCTCGATGCCGACCGGCTCCTCGCCGTAGAACTCGACGTGGATCGTCATCTCGGACTTGAGGAAGCCCACCGAGTCGCCGAGCACCTCCTCCGACAGGTGGATCTGGTCGTAGGTCTCGGTGTCCATGAAGTGGTACCCCTCGCCATCGGCGTAGAGGTACTGCATCTTCTTCTCGTCCAGGGTGGCGCGCTCGATCACGTCCTCGGACCGCGCCTTGTGCTCGGACATGGTCTGGTTCCGGAGGTTGCGCATCTTGAGGCGGACGAACCCGCGGAGGTTCCCGGGGGTGACATGCTGCCGGTCATGGATCCGGTAGAGCTCGTTGTCGAGCTTGATGATCATGCCCTTCCGCAGCTGGGTCGCGAGAAGCGTGTCTGCCATGATGCCTTTCCTGTCAGGAATGAGAAGTTGTCGATCCTAGCACGTAGGGCGGAGCCGGAGCGTAGGGCGGACCTTCAGGTCCGCCACTCAAAGGCGGAGCTGAAGCTCCGCCCTACAGCTCCGGCCTACATGCTACGATGCGGTGTTGTGGCATTTGCCCGCTGGGACCCGTTCCGCGACCTGATCGCCATTCAACACCGGATCGAGCGCCTCTCGGCCGCCGGCCCGCACGGGTGGGCGCCGGCCGTCGACCTCTGTGAGACAGCCGAGGCATTCATCATCCGGGCCGAGCTCCCCGGCGTCTCCCGCGAGCAGGTGCGCATCAACGTGCACGAAGGACGGCTGACGCTGCAGGGCCGGCGCGAGGCCCGCGTGGCGTGCGAGCACTACCACCAGGTGGAACGCGGCCACGGTGAGTTCTCGCGGACGTTCGCCCTGCCCTCCTCCACCGACGCCGACGCGATCACGGCAGACCTGGCCGACGGCATCCTGACGGTCGTGGTGCCCAAGGCGGCCGGCACGGGCCCGAGGCGCGTGGCGGTGTCCTGACCCCGGATCCGGCCATGCTCAAGCGCCTCGCCTTCTCGCTCCTGCTCCTCGTCATCGGCCTCGTGACTGGCCTGGTCGTCTCCGGGCGCGCCATGAACCAGCGCGACACGGCCGACGAGATCGTCACCGCACCTGCGGCGGACCCCGGCACGATGCCGGCCGCCGAGGTCGAGCAGCCCGCACGGACCGCCGCGGCCCCTGCGGCCGCCGCCGGGCCGGACTTCACGCGCGTCGCGGAGGACACCGTGCGCGCGGTGACCAACATCTCCGCCGTGCAGGTCTCACGGCGCGCCAACTCGCCCTTCGCGAACGACCCGTTCTTCCAGTACTTCTTCGGCGGCGACCCGGGCGAGATGTTCGGCTACAGCAATCGCTACGAGTCGAGCCTCGGCTCGGGCGTGCTGGTCTCGGCCGACGGCTACGTGATCACCAACAACCACGTGGTCGGCCAGAACCTGTCGAACGTGACGGTGTCCCTCGGGGATCGCCGCGAGGTCCGGGCCGAGGTGGTCGGCGTGGACTCGTGGACGGACCTGGCCCTGCTCAAGATCGACGAGACGAACCTGCCCGTCATCCCGTGGGGCGACTCGTCGCGGCTGAAGGTCGCGGAATGGGTGATGGCGGTGGGCAACCCGTTCTCGCTCAGCCAGACGGTGACCATCGGCGTGGTGAGCGCCCTCGGCCGCGCGGGCATGGGCATCTCCACCTACGAGGACTTCATCCAGACCGACGCCGCCATCAACCCCGGGAACTCCGGCGGCGCGCTCATCAACGGGCGCGGCGAGCTCGTCGGGATCAACACGGCCATCTTCTCGCAGAGCGGCGGCTACCAGGGCATCGGGTTTGCCGTCCCGAGTAACCTCGCACGGCGCATCGTCGACGACCTCCGCCAGTACGGCGAGGTCCGGCGCGGCTCGGTCGGGATCGTGGAGGTCACGCCCGTCACGACACGCCTGGCGAGCGAGCTGCGCGCGCCCGACACGGACGGCGCGGTGATCACGCAGATGATGCGGTCCTCGCCCGCCTATCGCGCGGGCCTCCGGCCCGGGGACATCGTCCGGGCGGTGAACGGCCAGGCCATCGCCAACGCCTCGCAGTTCGTGCGCGTCATCGCCGACAGCGCCATCGGCAGCTCGGTGCGGATCGACTACCTGCGCGACGGGCAGGCCTCGACCCTCACCGTCCCCGTCGAGAAGCAGCAGCCGCGCCGGCCGGCGCGCTCCCGCTAGGTACGCTAGGTACAGGGCGCCCCCATCATGCCTGCTGCTGCCGACACCGGTACTCTCCTCCCGGACAACGCCCTCGAGATCGTCGCCGCGCTCATGCTGGCGCTCGTCGTGGCGGGCGCGCTCGCCATCATGGCCGGGCGGCTCATGCAGCGGTTCCTGCGCCGCATCGAGGGCGACGGTCCGCCGTCGCACATGGCCAGGGCCGCCGTGCGCGTCGTCCGGGCCATGACCTTCATCATCGTCGTGGCGCTCGTCGCGTTCCCCGCGCTGGACATGGCCGGCGTCGGGATGGCGGTGGGGCTCGAGGGCGAGGACCTGACGCGGTGGCTCGGCCGCACCGGCCTCCGCATCGGCGTCATCCTGCTCCTGACGACGGCGGCCAGCCGGCTGGTGACGGCCCTCGTCGGCCGCGCGGAGCGGGAGGTCGTGGCCGGCCGCAGCGTCCGGGACCTGGAGCGCCTCAAGCGCGCGCAGACGATCGGCCGGACGTCCCGCGGCTTCCTGACGTCGATCATCTGGCTGACCGGGCTGCTGATGATCCTGCAGGCGCTCGACATCAACATCATGCCCGTGCTCACGGGCGCGGGCATCGTGGGGCTGGCGGTCGGCTTCGGCGCGCAGACGCTGGTCAAGGACATGATTGCCGGCTTCTTCATGCTGATCGAGGACCAGGTCCGCGTGGGCGATGTCGCCGTGCTCAACGGCACCGGCGGCCTCGTCGAGCAGATCAACCTGCGCACGACGGTGCTGCGGGATCTCGAGGGCGTCGTGTACGTGATCCCGAACGGCGAGATCAAGACGCTCGCCAATCGCACGAAGGACTTCTCCTACGCGGTGCTCGAGCTGTCGGTCGACTACGACACGGACGTGGACGCGGCCATTGCCGCCATCGTACGCGCGGGAGAAGCCGTCCGGCAGGACCCGGCGCTGGCGGCGTCCATCCTCGAACCGCTCGAGGTGCTGGGCGTGGACGATCTCCGCGGACCGGCGGTCACGATCAAGGTCCGCTTCAAGACGGTGCCGCTGCAGCAGTGGACGATTGCCCGCGCGTTCCGCCGGCGGATCAAGGAAGCCTTCGACGCCGACGGCATCCGGATGCCGGCCCAGCGCGTCGCCGTGACGCCGGACAGCGGCAACGCGGCCGCCGCGCCGGCTGCCGCCTCTTCCCTGCCCCGCAGCATCGCCTGACCGTACCGGCCGCCCATCAGGCCGCCGGCACGCCCATCCGCTGCAGCTTGTCGATGAGCGTCGTGCGGCTCAGGTTCAGCAGCCGCGCGGCCTGCCGCTTGTTGCCGCCCGTCCGCTCCAGCCCGCCGAGGATCAGGTTGCGCTCCACCTGTGACATGACGGCGCTGAAGTCCAGCCCCTCGGCCGGGATGGTCAGCGGCACGTCGGTCGCGCCCCGTCCGCCCGCGACGATGTCCTCGGGGAGGAGGGCCGGTCCGAGGTGACGCTCCTGGCCGCTGACGGCCACGGCGTACTCGACGGCGTTCTCCAGCTCGCGGACGTTGCCCGGCCACGCGTAGTCCATGAGGACGGTCAGCGCCTCCTGCGAGAGCACGCGCATGGGCACGCCGTTGTGCTCGCACGACAGCCGCAGGAAGTGCTGCGCCAGCGGCGTGATGTCCTCGCGGCGCGCGCGCAGGGGCGGCAGCAGGATCGGCACGACGTTGAGGCGGTAGAAGAGGTCCTCGCGGAAGAGGCCTTCCTTGACCAGCTTGCGCAGGTCCACGTTGGTCGCGGCAATCAGCCGCGTGTCGAACTTGTAGGGCCGGGACTCGCCGACGCGCTCGACCTCCCGCTCCTGCAGCGCGCGGAGCAGCTTGGCCTGGAACGGCAGCGACATCGACGCCACTTCGTCGATGAACAGCGTGCCGCGGTCCGCCAGTTCGAACCGCCCGACGCGCGCGCTCACGGCGCCGGTGAACGCCCCCTTCGCATGTCCGAAGAGTTCAGCCTCGATGAGGCCTTCGGGGATGGCCGCCGCGTTGAACGCCACGAACGGGTGATTGCGGCGCGGGCTGTTCTGGTGGATGGTCCGCGCGATGAGTTCCTTGCCCGTGCCGCTCTCTCCGTGGATGAGCACCGTGCTCTTCATCGGCGAGACGAGCTCGATGGAGGAGAACACCTGCTTCATCGCGGCACTCTGGCCGATGACGGCCGCGCAATTGAATCGCTCCCCCGGTCTCGACGGGGGCGCCTTGCCTTCCGCGCGCTGCCGCCGCTCACTGATGGCGACGTGCAGGAGCTGCGCGAGCTGTTCGAGCCGGAGGGGCTGAACGAGGAAGTCGATCGCGCCGCGCTTGATGGCGCGCACCGCGTCCTCCACGCCGCCTTGTCCGGCCACGACCAGCGAGCGAATCTCGGGGTAGCGGGTCAGCGCGGCGTCCAGCACCTCCAGGCCGCTGACCTCGCCGAGCTGCGCGTCGACGACGAGGCCGTCGTAGGCGAAGCCTTCCAGGCGCGAGAGCGCGTCGTCGGCATCGTGCGCCTGCGCGACGGCAAAGCCGCGCGCGTCGAGGAACTCGGCGATGACCTCGCGCAGCGCCGAATCGTCTTGAACAACGAGAACTGTGGGTTGTGATGGTCGATGCATCGTGGTCCAGATCCGTCGCAACTCCACGCACCACCGATCGTTCACGAGACTGTGACGGCCGAGACGTGCTCCGGGGGAGTGCCTGCCGCCCAGAGGGGCAACGGCCGTGCCAGCCAGTTCAGCCGTGCGCGTCTCGCGCCGATTTCTCCCGAAACACCGCTTGTTCGCAGGCATCCACCAGCGCGAACGATGTCGTCCTGCTGCGGACCATTTTCACGGCGTGTTGTTCATGAACGGCACAGTGACGACGGAAAACCGCATGCGGATCGCGCGAATGGAACAGGAAGTCCCACGGAGGTGTGACGTTTGTCCTGAAGGCGCTCGACGATTGTCCGGGACTTGAGGGACTGCGCCGGATGCCGATTACCTGTGCAACGGGGCTGATTGCCCGCTCGCACATGCCGATATCTCCCCATCTCCTCCCATGGGAAGTGCTCGTCGTCGATGACGACGAGGACGTCCGCGACCTGATCGTGTCGCACTTCAATCGCCGCCGGGTGCCGGTCGTCGCGGCGCAGGACGGTCTCGGCGCGATCGCGGCGCTCGAACGTTCCGCCGGGCGCATCGGCATGGTCGTCACGGACCTGGAACTCCCGGGCGCCGACGGCTTCTCGGTCCTCGAAGTCGCAAAGCGCGTCAACCCGTCATGCTATGTCGTCATCATCACGGGGTACGCGTCGCTCGACTCCGCGCTCCTGGCCGTCCGCGGCGGCGCCTACGACTACCTGCCCAAGCCGTTCTCGCTCGGACAACTCGACGTGATCCTCCAGCGCATCTCGGACCGCGCGGCACTCGAGGAAGAGAACCGGCGCCTCGTGCAGCACGACAGGCGGGCACTCCAGGGCGACGTGCACGGCCGCACGCTGGCGCTCGAGCGTCTTGCGGGTATCGAGGCCGCGCTCGCGCGTATCGAAGCGGGGCTTGCGGACCTTGCGCGATCGACACCTCTCCGACCCTGAAGTGCCGGTCCGCCGACACGTGACGGCGGCAGCGCCGGGCAATTCCCTCTGTGCGGCCCGTGAACACGCCGGGCACGGGACTTGCTCAGTCGAGCCGGCGTGAGCGACATCCCAGACAGCGCCATCCTGGCCGCGCTCGGCCGGCAGTTGAACAACGTGGTCCAGCGACAGACGGTGGCGGCCAGCAACCTGGCCAACATCGACACGCCGGGCTACCGCGCGCGCGAGGCGACGTTCGCCGAGGCGCTGGAGCAGCAACTCGATACGGCCGCACTCACGAGGACGAGCGACGGGCACATGGGAAGCGCCGCCCCGTCCACGGCCGGGACGCGCGAGGCGCAGGGCCTCGCGGCGCGCCGTGACGGCAACACCGTGCAGCTCGATCGCGAGCTGCTCGCCCTGACGCGGGCATCCGGCGAGTTCAGCGCCGCGCAGACGGCCCTGGCCGCGAAATTCCGCCTCGTGCGGTACGCCATCAACGAAGGACGCTGATCATGTCTACCCTCTCTGGAGCAATCGACGCCAGCGCGAGCGCCTTGAATGCCGAGCGCGCCCGCATCGAGGTGGCCGTCTCCAACATTGCCAACGCCGAGTCGACGCGCGGCGCCGACGGCCTCCCCTATCGGCGGCGCGATGTCGTGCTGGCCTCGGACCCCGGCGAGACGTTCGACCAGGCCTTCGGCCGCGCCACGGCCGTGGGCGTCCGCGTGGCGGCGGTCATCGAGGACACGGCGCCGCTCCGCCGGCGCTACGAGCCCTCGCACCCCGATGCGGACGCGGAAGGCTACGTCGCGATGCCGAACGTGGACGTCCCCGAGGAGATGGTCGACATGCTGAGCGCGGCACGCGCCTACCAGGCCAACCTCACCGCCATCGGGCTCATTCGCGAGACCGTGCAGAAGGCGCTGGAGCTCGGACGCTAGCCATGCCTATCGATGCCCTCGCCTCCGCGATCGGCCGCACCGGGACGCCGGGCGCCGCCGCGCTCCGGCCGCAGGCCGCGGCCCAGGGGCCGGACGACGCCGCCGCCTTCGGCGAGTCCCTGGCCGGGCTCCTCGCCTCCGTGGACACCACGGCCGGCGCCGCCAACGGCGCCATCGCCAACATGGTGCAGGGCACCGGCGACGTCCACGAAGCCATGCTCGCGCTCCAGCGCGCCGAGACCGCCATGCAGCTCACCGTCCAGGTCCGCAACAAGCTCGTGCAGGCCTATCAGGACGTGATGCGCATGCCTATCTGAGGACCCTGACCCGTGGATCCGCAGCAGCTCCTCGCGGGCGTCAGGCGCCTGACCGCCACGCTGACCACGCGCCAGCTGGTCACGCTCGGCGCCACCTTCGCCGCCGTCGTGGCGGTGGTGGTCGGCTTTGCCTACTGGGTCAACGCGCCGTCCTACACGCTGCTCTATACCGATCTCGATCCCGAGTCGGCCAACGCCGTGGTCGCGCGCCTCAAGGGCGCGGGCGTCCCGTACCGCCTCGGGGCCGGCGGCCGTTCGGTCGACGTGCCCGAGTCCCGCATCGACGAGCTCCGGCTGGATCTCGCGTCGCAGGGACTGCCCACCACCGGCCGCATCGGCTTCGAGGTCTTCGATCGCACGGCCTTCGGCACGACGGAGTTTCTCGAGCACGTGAACTACCAGCGCGGCCTCGAAGGCGAGCTGGCCCGCACCATCGGGACCATCACGGAAGTGGCCAGCGCGCGCGTGCACATCGCGCTCGCCCGCGACTCGCTCTTCGCGCGGGACACGCGGCAGGCCAAGGCCTCCGTGGTCCTCAAGCTGCGCAACAACCGGCCGCTGGCGCCATCGACGGTGGCCGGCATTGCGGGCCTCGTGGCCGGCAGCGTGGAGTCACTGCGCCCCGAGTCGGTGATGATCGTGGACACGTTCGGCCGCCCGCTCTCCGAGGAGCCGCGCGACGAGGATCCGCTCTCCGGGCTCCATCTCGAACGCCAGCAGGAGCTGGAACGCAGCATGACCGCCCGGGTCGTCGCCCTCCTCGAGCCCGTCGTCGGTCCGGGCCGCGTCCGCGTCAACATCTCCGCCCGGCTGGAGAACCAGTCGCAGGAGGAAACCGAGGAGCGGTGGGATCCGGTCAACGTGCTCCGGAGTCGCCAGTCCTCCACCGACCAGGCTGCCGTATCCGCGGCGCAGGGCGTCGCCGGCGCGCGCGCGAACCTGCCGCCGGACACGTCCACCGGGGCCACCGCTCCCGCGCCCGCGGCGCCCCTGATGGCCGGGCGCACGACGGAGACCGCCAACTACGAGGTCAGCAAGCTCACCCGCCACACGATCGCCCCCGGCGGCCAGCTTGCCCGCCTCTCCGTGGCCGTCATCGTCGACGATGAGCGGACCGTGTCGAAGGATGCGGAGGGCCACGCGCAGCCCTCGAGCACGCCGCGGAACGCGGAGACCCTCGAGCGCATCAGGGGCATCGTCTCCGCGGCCGTCGGCCTGGACCCGGCGCGCGGCGATCAGATCACCGTCGAGAACATCACGTTCGAGGACGCGCCGATGGCCGACGAGCCGCCGTCGGGCGGCTGGTGGCGCGACATCGGGCCGCGCTACGGCATCGACATCCCGGCCGTCCTGAGGGTGGCCGCCGTCCTGGCGCTGGCCATCGTGGCGTTCACGACCGTGCTCCGTCCGGTCGTCCGCTTCGCGCTGCCCGCCGCCACCCTGCCGGCCGTGGCGGCCGGCCATGACGGCGTCCGTACCGTCGCCGATCTCGAGGGCGCGCTCGACGCGGCCGAGGGCGAGGTGCGCCGGCTGCCCTCGCTGACCCGCCGTCTGGCGCAGCGTGCCGACGAGCAGCCGGAGGACCTGGCCCGTCTCGTGCGGTCCATGCTGGCCGAGGAAGAGTCGTAACCCGCCATGCCGCCCACCGCCGCTCCGACCCCCAAGCCGATGTCCGGCGCCCGCAAGGCCGCGATCGTCATGATGACGCTCGGCGAAGAGGCGGCCGCCAAGATGTTCCAGCACCTCGACGAGCACGAGATCGAACAGATCGCGCGCGAGGTGGCGGCGATCGGCGCCGTGGCGCCGGTGCTCGGCGAGGAAGTGCTGAGTGAGTTCCACGACATGGCCGAGGCCGCGGACTACGTGACAAGCGGCGGCGTGGAGCACGCGCGCCGCCTGCTGTCCCGCACCCTGCCGCCGGAGGCCACGCGCCGCATCCTGGACCGGATTCTCCAGTCCCAGAGCAAGACGGCCGGGTTCCAGTCGCTCGAGAAGGCCAACCCGCTGCAGCTCTCCAAGTTCATCCTGGGAGAGCACCCGCAGACGATCGCGCTCATCCTCGCGCGGCTGAACGCCGGCAGCGCCGCGCTGCTGGTCGCCCAGTTGCCCGACGAGATGCGCGCCGACGTGCTGATGCGGATGGCGAGCATCGAGGACATCCCGCCGGATCTCATCAGCCGCATCTCGGGCGTGATCGATCAGCGGCTCAAGGCGCTCGGCGGCCCCTCGCGCGAGCAGCACGGCGGCCTCCGCGCCGTGGCCGAACTCTTCAACCGCCTGGATCGCAGCGTCAGCCAGGCCACGCTCGAGCGCATCGAGATGGCGTCGCAGGACCTGGCCGTCCAGATCCGCAACCTGATGTTCGTCTTCGACGACCTCCTCACGGTGGAGGACACGGGCATTCGCGAGATCGTGAACCGGGCGGACAAGAAGCTCCTGACCATTGCCCTCAAGGGCGCGAGCGAGGACATCCGCCAGCGCTTCTTCGTCAACATGTCCAAGCGTGCCTCCGAGCTCGTCAAGGAGGAGATGGAGATCATGGGCGCCGTGCGTCTCCGCGAGGTCGAGAAGGCGCAGCACGAGATCGTCGCCATCACGCGGAAGCTCGAAGAGGAAGGGCTCATCACGACCGGCGCCGGCGCCGGGGAGCCCTATGTCGTCTAGGGCACGCCGCCTTCCGGCCGGCGTCGTCGTCCGGGCGTTCGACTGGCACGGCACCCGTACGGCATCGGTGGAGGCTCCTGCCCCGCCCCCACCGCTGCCGGCTGACGTGACCACCGACCCCGGCCCCGACGATGCCGGCACCCTCGCGTACCATCGGCCCGCCGTGGACGCCGCGGCCATCGAGCGCGAGGCGTTCAGCCAGGGCTATGCGCAGGGTGAGCGGGCCGGTCTCGAGGCCGCCGCCGCGCGGAGCGAGCTCGTCCTGCGGCGCCTGTCCGGCACGATCCAGGAGCTCCAGGAGCTCAAGACCGACATCCTGCAGCGGACGGAGCAGCAGGTCGTGCAGCTCTCGCTGGCGATCGCCCGGCGTATCGTGCACCGTGAGGCCTCGCTCGATCGGGAGCTGGTCGCCACCATGGCGCGTGTGGCGCTCGACCGGCTCGGCCGATCGGCCACGGCGACGATTCGGCTGCACCCCGACGACCTTGCAGCCGTGACCCACGGGCGCACGGACATCGATCAGGACGGCGTGGCGCAGTTCGTCGCGGACCCGATGGTCCGGCGCGGCGGGTGCCTCGTCCAATCCGACCTCGGCCTCGTGGACGTGAGCCTGGACGCACAGATCGACGAGATCGGCACGGCGCTCCTCGGGGATCGCCCGGCCGCGCTCGCACCTGCGGAGGCCGCCGGTGATTGCTGACGCGGCCACCGTTTCGCTGGACCCCTACTTCGATCGCCTGCGCGATGCCGAGCCGGCCCCGGTGATGGGACACGTCTCGCGCGTCGTCGGGCTCCTCATCGAGTCGATTGGCCCGCAGGCGCGCGTGGGCGACGTGTGCGAGGTGCGGCGTGCCCACACCGCGCCGGTCCCGGTCGAGGTCGTCGGGTTCCGCGACGGCCGGCTGCTGTCGGTGCCGCTCGGCGACACGTCCGGCATCCAGCCCGGGGATCGGCTCGTCGCGCGCGGCGGCGTGCCGTCCATGCCCGTCGGCGACGCCATGCTGGGCCGCGTGCTCGACGGGCTGGGACAGCCGATCGACGGCCTGGGACCGCTCCGCGTGCGGGAACGGGTGCCGCTCCGGCCCGCGGCCATGAACCCGCTCGATCGCGAGGCCATCACGGCGCCCATCGGCACGGGTGTCCGCGCCATCGACGCCCTGCTCACCTGCGGCCGCGGCCAGCGCATCGGCCTCTTCGGCGGCAGCGGCGTCGGCAAGAGCACGCTGCTCGGCATGATGGCGCGCGGCACGGAAGCCGACGTCGTCGTCCTCGCGCTCGTCGGCGAGCGCGGACGCGAGGTGCGGAGCTTCCTCGAGCACGACCTGGGCCCGCGCGGCCTGGCCAGCGCCGTCGTCGTCGTGTCCACCTCCGACAGTCCCCCGCTCGTCCGCCTGCGCGCCGCGTACGGCGCGACAGCCATTGCGGAACACTTCCGCGATGCCGGCCGGAACGTCCTGCTGATGATGGACTCGGTCACGCGCTTTGCCATGGCGCAGCGCGAGGTGGGCCTGGCCGCCGGTGAGCCGCCGACGGCCAAGGGCTATCCACCGTCCGTCTTCGCCCTGCTCCCCGGCCTGCTCGAACGCGCGGGCCGCGTGCGCGGCCGCGGCAGCATTACCGCGGTCTACTCCGTCCTCGTCGAGGGCGACGACACCAACGAGCCCATTGCCGACAGCGTCCGCGGCATCCTGGACGGGCACATCGTGCTCTCCCGGGACCTGGCCGGGCGCAATCACTACCCGGCCATCGACATCCTGTCGAGCATCAGCCGGACCATGCCGGCCGTCACCAGCACCGGGCACCGGCGCAAGGCGGCCGAGGTGCGGGACTGGATGGCCGCGCTCCGCGACAACGACGACCTCATCAGCGTGGGCGCTTATGTGCGCGGGAGCAACCCGCGCGTGGACGCGGCCATCGAGCGCCGTGACGCGATCTCGTCGTTCCTCTGTCAGCCCGCCGACACGGTCCCGGCGCTGCCGGAGTCGATTGCCGCGCTGGAGGCGCTCTGATCCCATGCGTCCGTTCCGCTTCCGCGCCGCCGTCGTCCTGGAACTGCGTGCCACCGAGGAAGCGCGCGCGCGCGAGCGACTGGCCCACGCACGCCTTGATCTGCAGCACGCGGAGCAGCGCGTACAGGGCGCCGCGGACGCCGCGCGCACCGCCCGCGACGATCTCGATCGGGCGCATGCCGAAGGCAGCGAAGCCTGGCGCCTCGGTTGGCACCGAAGTTGGATGGCGAGACAGCAGCAGCATGCGGAGGCGACCAGGCAGGCCGCGGCGGTATCGGCCGCGGCCGTGGCCCACGCCACCGCATCGATGAACGCCGCCCGGCAGCGGCGCCGTGCGCTCGAGCGGCTGCGCGATCGGGCTCACACGCGGCATCAGGCCGACGCCGCGCGGCACGAAGGCAAGGAAATGAACCTGCTGGCCAATATCCGGTACCTGACCGGCAAGGCGGCGAAGGAAGGACAGCACCGTGACGATTGACCCAACCAGCACCATCCCCGCCGTCGCGGCCGACACGGGCCGGGCCGGCGCCGCGCCGGCCGATTCGCTCGGCCGCAACGCGTTCCTCAACCTGCTGATCACCCAACTGCAGCACCAGGACCCGACGCAGCCGCAGGCCGACGGCGAGTTCCTCGCGCAGCTCGCGCAGTTCAGCACGCTCGAGCAGCTCGAACAGATGAACCAGAAGCTCGACACCATTGCCGCGTTCTTCACGCAGATCGAGTCCGGCGGCGCCGCCGCCGCGACGGAGGGCCAGTAGATGTCATTCTCCGCCAGCCTGTCGGGCCTCAATGCCAACCAGCAGAAGCTCAACGTCATCGGCAACAACCTCGCCAACATCAACACCATCGCCTACAAGGCGAGCTCCGTGCAGTTCACGGATCTCGTCAGCCAGATGGTCGGCGGTTCCAGCGTCAACCCGATGCAGGTCGGCCTCGGCGTCGCCATCGGGTCCATCTCGCCCAACTTCCGCCAGGGCGGCGTGGAGAACACGGGCATGGCCAGCAACGTCGCCATTCAGGGCAACGGCTTCTTCGTCGTCGGCGGGCTGGACAACCGGTCCTACACGCGCGCGGGCGACTTCTCCTTCGGGCCCGACGGCACGCTCATCACCCCGGACGGCCTTCCCGTCCAGGGCTACACCGCCACGGACCCGGTCACGGGCGCCATCATCACGACGGGCCCCATCGGCAACATCGTCGTGCCGCCCGGCGTCCTGCGTCCGCCCACGGCCACCAACCAGTTCGCGACGATGAGCAACCTGGATGCGAACGCGGCGGTCGGGGACACGTTCACGGCGACGGTCGAGGTGTACGACTCGCTCGGCGCGTCGCACGTCGCGACCATCACCTACACCAACACCGGCGCGGGTGCATGGGATTACGAGGTGACGGTGCCCGGCGAGGACATCGCCGGCGGCACGGCCGGCACGCCGTCGGTCATCGGCAACGGCAACCTCAGCTTCGACGGCAACGGGCGCCTGGACCAGGTGAACGGCGCCGCCGCGGCGGACGTGGTCATCGCGGGCCCGGCCTGGGCCAACGGCGCCACCGCCGGCCCGCTGACGTGGGACCTCGTCAACGCGAACGGCGACCCCACGCTCTCCGGGTTTGCCGGTCCGTCCGCCACGTCCTCGATCACGCAGAACGGCTCCCCAGCCGGGTCTGTATCGGGTATCACCATCACGGCCTCCGGCGAGATCCAGGCGACGTTCGGCACGGGCGCCAGCGTCGTCGTCGGGCAGATCGCGCTGGCCTCGTTCAACAACCCGCAGGGCCTGCTGCGCCTCGGCGCCAACCGGTTCGGCGAGAGCGAGGCGGCGGGGACCGCCAACGTCGGCGTGGCCGGCACGGGCGGACGCGGCTCGCTCATCGGGAGCTCGCTCGAGCAGTCCAACGTGGACATCGCGCAGGAGTTCACGCAGATGATCCTCGCGCAGCGCGGGTACCAGGCGAACTCCAAGAGCATCACCGTCGCCGACGAGCTGCTCCTCGAAACCCTCAACCTGAAGCGCTGAGCCGCCGGTGATCTCTCTCGACTTCACGCTCTCGACGCCGCCACCCGCCGCTCCCGCGGGCGGCGGCGTCCCGCCGCCTTCTGCGGCGGACGCGGCAGCGCCGGCCTTCGGGAACGTGCTGCGGCAGTTGATGGGCCACGCTCCGCCGGGCGCGACGAATGGCGACAGCGCGGACGAGGCCGACGCCGTCCGGGACGGAGAGGCCCTGCTCGCCTTTCTGTGCGCGGACGGCGCGGTCACGATGCCGCCCGCACAGGTCCCTCCCGTCGGGGCCGCGCTCCCCGCGACCTCCGACAGTACGACTGGCGGTACCGTGCCAGGCGAGGCGGCGCTCGCCAGGGCGGATGTGATGCCCATCCCGGCTGCGGCCTCCATGCCGGCTGCCGTGACGTCCGATACCGGACCATCGATGGCGGCTCTCGCGATGCCGGAGAACGCGGCCGCCGTGCCGACAGCGGGCCCTCATCCGCCGATGCCGGCGCCCGAATCATCGACCTTCGTGGTCCCGCCGGCGCCGTCGCTCGCGCTGCCCGCGGCCGCCGATGGTCCGCCCACGGACCCGCTGCCGGGCGTACCGACCTCGCAGGCGGCACCGTCGGACACACCGGACGTGCAGGCGCTGACCGCGCCGCGCGCAGGTGCGCGCCACGACATCCCTGCCGGCGCCGAAGACGGCCCTCAACCGGACACGCCGCCACAAGAGGCCGCCGCGCGACCCGTGCCGCCCTCTTTCTTCCGTGCTGTCGAGCAGGCCGCCGACGCTGACAGCGGCCGCATGAGTGCGGTGCCGCGCTCGTGGGCCGTGCCCACCGGCGACCACGCGGACGAATCGACAGAGGCTCCGCCGGTGGCGGCGAGGCCAGCCGGCGCGCGGGCCGTGGATGCGCCGCTCCCGGCCATGACAGACCTGCCGCGCGTCTCCACATCGGCGTCCGTCGCTCCGGCGGCGCCGGCGCAGGGAAGCCCGGCGGAAGCGCCATCCGACATCGACGTGTCGTCGCAGATGGTGCGTTCCATGCGCCTGCTGGCCGCCGACGGCGGCGGTGAGGCGCGCGTGCGGCTGAAGCCCGAGTACCTGGGCGACGTCGTCATCGTCCTCAAGGTCGTCAATGGCGCCGTCAGCGCGTCAGTGCGGGCCGATTCACCCGCCGTCCGCCAGTGGACGGAGGCCAACGAGCACGCGCTGCGCCAGGGCCTGGGCACGCACGGGCTCCGTCTCGAGCAGCTCACCGTGTCGGACGCCGAGGTCCGGCCGTCCACCCCGGAGCGGCAGGCCGGCGACGATTCGCGCGAGCCCGGCGAACGGCCGCGGCAGCAGCGGCCGCGCCGTGACGATCCGGGTTCCGCACACGAACGGTTCGAAGTCGTTCTCTAGATTCCCGATCCTTGCAGGAGAGACAGCATCATGGCGATCAACACGAACAACACGACGCAGGCGGGCACGGACATCAGCCAGCTCATTTCGCGCGTCATCAAGCGGTACGACACGAACGGCGACGGGCAGCTCTCGAACACGGAGTTCACGCAGTTCCTGACGGGCCTCCTGTCCGGCGCCGGGCTCTCCGGCGCGGGCGCTCCGGTGGATCCCATGCCGCAGCGGATCCCGACCGGCCAGTACCGCTCCATGCTGGCGGGTTTCGACCACCGGAAGATCGACGACCCGTCCATCTCGGACGCGAACACGAGCAAGTACCGCGCGGCGCGCATCTTCCAGGACTACCCGCCGCAGCCCGAGAGCCTGCCGGCCGTGGTGGACCGCCTCCGCGCGCAGGGCATCAACGCCCGCCAGACCGATCACGACAAGATCGACTTCGGCGACGGCTTCGGCCCGATCGACGTGATCCTCAACAGCCGCCCCGGCGGCGGCGACGCGTGGCAGTGGCTGCCCGTGTACCTGGCCTAGTCCGGAAGGTGCCGCCGGACCGACACCACGGTCCGGCGCCCCGACCCCACAGACCCGGTTTCCCGCCGAAAACACGTCGGTTCGCCGGCACCCGCCCCGGCATCGCCCTTGCTCATGACAGTCCGGAAGGCTGATACATGAGCGACACCGCACCCTCCCCCAAGGCGGCCCGGCCCGCCCGCAAGAACACACTGCTGATCCTCGGCCTGGCCACCGTGCTGGCGGCGGGCGGCTACTACTGGTGGTCGAACCGGCCGGCCGCGCCGGCCGCGCTCGCGGCGCCCGTCCACGTCGAACGCGGCATCGTCTCGTTCGATCCGTTCGTCGTGAACCTCGCGGACACGAACGTCTCCCGTTTCCTTCGCGTCTCGCTGCAGCTCGTCGTCGCGACCGAGGCGCAGGCGGCCCACCTGGCGGAGTCGAAGGTCGGCCTCATGCAGGCGCGCTCCGCGATCCTCGAACTGCTCACCATGCAGAAGTCCGAAACCCTGGTGACGCCCGAAGGCAAGGCCGCGCTGCGCGCGGCCATCGTCGAGCGCGTCTCCGCCGTCGTCACGCCCTCCGAGGTCGTCGATGTCCTCTTCTCCGATTTCGTCGTCCAGTTCTGACGCGGCCGAGGCGCCGGAAGCGCCGGCCGCCCCGCTGCCGGCGGCCGAGCCGCTGTTCCCGCTCTTCGACGTCACCTGCACCGTGGACTTCATCCTCGGAACGGGCACCGTCAAGGTGCGCGACTGCGTGGGGATGGCATCACGGACCGTCGTCCGGCTGGAGCAGGCGGCGGGATCGGACATCGAACTCCGCGTCCACGGCCAGTCCCTGGCGCACGGCGAGGTCGTGGTCGTGGACGACAACACCGCCCTCCGGATCAACCGCGTCGTGCCCCCGGCGGGCGCGCCTGTCGAATCATGAACACGCTCGCGCAGTCGCCGCTCGCGGCCGACCCCGTGCCCATCGACGGCCAGACCATCGTCGTGATGGTCCTGGTGATCGCCATCCTGGCGGCTGCCTCCTGGCTGCTCCGGCGAAGCGCCAGGCTCCGGCGCCCCGGCCAGCTCCTGTCCGTGGAAACCACGCTGCCCCTGGGCGATCGCCGCTCCCTCGTCGTTCTCGTCGTCGAGGGACGGCGGCTGCTGGTGGGGCTCACGCCGGGACAGATCAGCCTGGTCACCGAGCTCGCGCCCCCGTTCCAGGCCGCGCTGGATCACTCGCTCGATCCGCAGGAAGGCTCAGGGATCCCCACGTGATCCCGCGCGCCCGGTTCACCGTCCGCACCGTCCTCACGACAGGCATGGTCCTCGTACTGGCCGGAGGGACTGCCCTCGCCCAGGCACCGGCCCCGCCCGGGCTCGACGTGCAGATCGAAGGGATCGGATCCGTCTCGGCGCCGCTCCAGGTCGTCATCCTCCTCACGCTGCTGACGTTCATCCCGGCGGCGCTCGTGATCATGACGTCCTTCACGCGCATCGCCATCGTCTTTCACTTTCTCAGGCAGGCGCTCGGCACGCAGGAGATGCCGTCGAACCAGATGCTGATCGGGCTCACGCTCTTCCTGACGCTCTTCATCATGGCGCCGGTCGGCGAGCGCATCCACGAGGTGGCCATCGCGCCGGCCCTGGCCGGACAGATTCCCGCCGGGCAGGCGCTCGTCCTGGGCACGCCGCCGCTCCGCGAGTTCATGCTCAAGCAGACACGCGAGGCGGACCTGGCGCTGTTCGTGGAGCTCGGCCGCCTGCCGCAGCCCGCGAGCGCCGACGACCTGCCGATGCGCGTCGTGATCCCGGCGTTCGCGATCTCGGAGCTCAAGACCGGGTTCCAGATGGGCTTCTTCCTCTTCGTCCCGTTCCTGCTCATCGACCTCATCGTCTCGACGACGCTCCTGTCGATGGGGATGCTGCAACTGCCGCCCGCCATGATCTCGCTGCCGTTCAAGATCCTGCTCTTCGTGATGATCGACGGCTGGAACCTGCTGGTGGCCTCCCTCGTGCGGAGCTTTCTCTAGGGCGCCCGGCGCCCGCGTGTGCCAGCCATGTCCGAAGCCCTGATTGTCGGTGTCGTACGGCAGGCCATCGAGACGGCCGTCATGGTGACGCTGCCCATGCTGCTGGCCGGCCTCCTGGCGGGCGTGCTCGTGAGCGTGTTCCAGACCGTCACGTCGATCCAGGACAACGTCCTGGCGTTCATTCCGCGCGCCCTGGCCATCTTCCTCGTCTTCGCGCTGACCTTTCCGTGGATGCTGCGCGTCGTCACGGGCTTCTCCGCCGACCTCGTCCGCCGCCTGCCGGAGCTGATTCGTTGATGGAGTTCGAGCTGGCCATGCGCTTCGGCCTCCTGCTCGTGCGGCCGGGCATGCTCATCGCGGCGACGCCTGTCGTCGGCGGGCCGTTTGCGCCGACGCACGTGCGCATCGGCCTGACCATGCTGCTCGCGGTCCTGTCCATGCCCGTCGTGCCGGTGCCGGCTGTGCGCGCCGCCGGCGAGATTGCCCTCGTCGCCGCGCGGGAGCTCGTCATCGGCCTGGCGCTGGCCATGGGCCTGCGCGCGATGGTCGCCGGCGCCCAGCTCGGCGGGCACCTCACGGGCAGCCAGTTGATGCTCTCCTACGGGTCCACCGTCGATCCCCAGGGCGGCGTGCGGAGCACGCTCATCGCGATGCTCTACGGGAACCTCGTGCTCCTGACGTTCCTGGCCATCAACGGCCATCACATGCTCCTCCGCGGGCTGACGGAGTCCTACGTCGCGCTGCCGATGGGCGGCGGCGTCGTGGATCCGTCGGTCGTGCAGGGCGTCATGCGCCTGCTCGGCGCCGTCTTCATCTTCGGTGTCCGCGTGGCCGCACCCATCATCGTCGTCATGCTCGTGGTGGAGGTCGGCATGGGCATCGTGTCCCGCGGTGCGCCGTCGCTCAACCTGATGGCCGTCGGCACGCCCATCCGGCTGATCGTCGGACTCCTCGCGGTGGCGGCCGTGGTCCCGCAACTGCCCGCGCTCGTCCGCCGCTTCACGGAGTTCTTCGCCGCCATCGCCTGGCAGCTCGCCCAGGGGTTCCGCTGAGGACGCCATGGCCCAACGAAGCTCCGGGGAGCGCACAGAGTCACCCACCGGAAAGCGCCTCAAGGATGCGCGCGAGAAGGGTCAGGTCCCGCGCAGCCAGGACGTCGCCGCGGCACTTGCCCTGCTGGCCGTGAGCGCCGTGCTCGGGTTCCTGGGGACCGCCGGGTTCACGCGCGTCCAGGCCCGTCTCGTCGAAGGCCTGGAACAACTGGGCGACGCCCCCCGCGAGACGATCGGCCCGGCCGGCCTGGCCTCCCTCATCGTGGCCGACATCGGGCTGCTCGGCCTGGTCGTCGGGCCGGTACTGTTCACCGCGGCCCTCGTCGCGGTCACCGGTCAGTTGGCGCAGTCCGGCTGGGTGTTCGCCCCGAGCAAGCTCGCGATCGACTGGTCGCGCCTGAGCCCTTCGCACGGGCTCCAGCGCCTCAAGCCCTCGCAGTCCGGACTGAACGTGCTCAAGACGCTGCTCATCGCGGCGGCGGTGGGCTGGATCAGCTATCTCGTCATTCGCGAGACGCTGGCGGAGGCGCCGCGGCTCGCATGGATGACGCCGCGCGTCGTGGCCGCGGAGGGATGGCGGCATCTCGCGTCGCTCCTCAACCAGGCCGGGTTCGTGCTGCTCCTCTTCGCCTGCGCGGACTACGGCGTCCAGCGCTGGCGCCACTTCACGTCCCTGAAGATGACCAAGCAGGAGGTCAAGGACGAGTCGCGGCTGAACGAGGGCAACCCCGAGGTCAAGGGCCGCGTGCGGCGCATCCAGCGCGAGATGTCACGGCGCCGGATGATGAGCGCCGTGCCGACGGCGACCGTCGTCATCACGAACCCCACCCACTATGCCGTCGCCATCCGGTACGAGCGTGCCGGCATGTCGGCCCCCGTGGTCGTCGCCAAGGGCAAGGATCACGTGGCGCTCACGATCAGGACGATCGCGCGCGACAAGGGCGTCCCGATCGTCGAGAACGTCCCGCTGGCCCAGGCGCTCTACAAGGGCGCGGAGGTCGGCGATCAGATTCCCGGCGCCCTCTTCGGCGCCGTGGCCGAGGTGCTCGCCTATCTCGTGCGCATCCGGCAGTTGATGTTCTAGGTCATCCTCATGCGAACCTCCACACCCTCGCTTCTCCGCGGATCGCAGCTCATCGTCCCCGCTGCGCTCATCGCCGTCGTGCTCCTGATGGTGGTGCCGCTGCCGCCGCTGCTCCTGGACGTGCTGCTGTCCATCGACATCGGCCTCTCCGTGGTCCTGCTCCTGACGGTCGTCTACCTGAAGCAGCCGGTCGAGTTCTCGGTGTTCCCATCGCTCCTCCTGCTGCTGACGCTGCTCCGCCTGTCGCTGAATGTCGCGTCCACGCGGCTCATCCTCATGCACGGCCAGGACGGCGTCCATGCGGCCGGTCACGTAATCATGGCCTTCGGGCAGTTCGTCGTCGGCGGCAACTACGTCGTCGGCGTCGTCATCTTCATCGTCCTCATCGCCATCCAGTTCCTCGTCATCAACCACGGCGCGGTGCGCATCTCGGAGGTGACGGCGCGGTTCACGCTCGATGCGATGCCCGGCCGGCAGATGGCCATCGACGCGGATCTCGCGGCCGGGGTCATCGACGACCGCGAAGCCCGCACCCGGCGCGACCGTGTCCGGCGCGAGGCGGATTTCTATGGTTCGATGGACGGGGCCATCCGGTTCACGCAGCGCGACGCGCTCGCCGCCGTCCTCATCACCTTCGTGAACATCGTCGCCGGGCTCATCATCGGCGTCTTCCAGCACGATCTGGACCTCGCGACCGCGGCGCACACCTACACCATCCTCACCGTCGGCGAGGGCCTGGTGACGGCCATCCCCGCGCTCCTCGTCTCCATGTCCGGCGGCCTCATCACCACACGCGCCGCGTCCGAATCGCACCTGGGCGAGCAGGTGGCCGAGCAGTTGCTCGCACGGTCCAAGCCGCTCGCGGTCGGGGCCGGCGTCCTCGTGCTGCTCGCCGCCATTCCGGGGCTGCCCAAGCTGGCCTTCATCGCGGTCGCGCTCGCGCTCGGCGGGGCGGCCTACGCCAACCGCAGGCCGGAAGCCGGGACAGAGGAGGAAGCCGCGGCGCCGGCACCGGCGCCGGATGCGCTCGACGGCGCGATGACGGTGGACCCGCTCAGCGTCGAGGTCGGCTACGCGCTCGTCAGCCTCGTGGACGAGAAGCAGGGCGGCACGCTGCTCGCGCGCGTCAGGGCGATCCGCCGCCAGATTGCCACCGAAACCGGCGTCATCGTTCCGCCCGTCCACGTCGCGGACAACCTGCAACTGCCGCCGCGGACCTACGCCATCCAGGTCAAGGGCGTGGAGGTCGCCCGCGGCGACCTCTTTGCGGACCGGCTGCTGGCCATCAACCCGGGCACCGCGGACATCCATCTCGAGGGCACTGCCACGCGCGAGCCGGCGTTCGGCCTGCCCGCCATCTGGATTGCACCCGACCTCCGCGACCGCGCCTCCGCGGCCGGATTCACGGTGGTCGATCCCACGACGGCCCTCTCGACGCACCTGTCGGAAGTCGTGCGCGCGTTCCTGCCGGACCTGCTGACCCGCCAGCACACGAAGGAACTGGTCGACCGTGTCGCCGAGACTTCTCCGAAGCTCGTCGAGGAGCTCGTCCCCAGGCTCGCCTCCATCGGCGATATCCAGCGCGTCCTCCGCCAGCTGCTGCGGGAACGCGTGCCGATCCGCGACCTCACCACCATCCTCGAAGCCATCGCGGACACGATCCCCGGCACGAAGGATCCCGACGCGCTCGCCGAGCACGTCCGCACGGCCATCGGCCGCGCGATCTGCCGTCCCTATCAGACCGACAAGGGCGAGCTGCCGACCATCGCACTCTCCCCGGCGCTCGAGGAGCGGCTCATCGCCTCTATTGTCAGGACGGATCACGGCAGCGTGCTCGCGCTCGATCCGAGCCAGGCGCAGCGGCTCGCCACGCGTATCGCCGAGATCGTGGCCGGCGCGGTGGCACAACCTGTGCTCTTGTGCACGCCGATGCTCCGGCCGCACATCTGGAAACTCTTCATGCGGGTGCTGCCGCACCTCGGCGTGCTGTCGCACAACGAGGTGCCCCCGCAGATTCGCGTCGCCTCCGTGGCGACGCTCGATTGACGATGACTCACGGCACATACCGCCAGGCTTCTGTCAGGGAAGCACTTAAGGCAGTCCGGTCCGAGCTGGGCGCCGATGCGCTCGTGCTTTCCACCGCGCTCGTCCCGGCCCGGGGCTGGCGCGGGTGGATCGGACTGCGCGAGGTGGAGCTCACCGCAGCCCGTCCGCCCCGGCCGGCGACCGGCCGCCCCGCCGCCAGCGAGCGTCGGCCGACCGACACCGCGCACGCCCGGAACGGCCTCGCGGCCCGCCTGGGCGCCACCGGCCTCGATCCGGGTCTGGCCGAACGCCTCTCGCGCTCCGCCACGCTCGAGCAATGCCGCGGCGGGTCGCTCCACGCCCTGCGCGAGGCCCTCGCGGCGGAGCTCGACACCCTGGCCGGCGCCGACGATGGCTACGAGCGCGTGGAGGTGTTCGTCGGCCCGCCGGGCGTCGGCAAGACGACGACCATCGCCAAGATTGCCGCGCAGGAGCGCGCGCGCCGCGGGCGGAAGCTGGGCCTCGTCGGCGCCGACGCCTTCCGCGCCGGGGCCGTGGAACAGCTCCGCACCTATGCCAGCGTCATCGGCGCGCCGTTCCGCATCGCGCGCACCCTCGAGGAGCTGGATCAGGCGGTCAGCTCCGGCCGCCACAGCCTGCTCGTGGACACGGCCGGCCGGTCGCACGCCGACGATGCGGTCCGCGACCTGCGCCGGCTGCTCGGGACCAAGCGCGGCGTCCGCACCCACCTGGTCATGGCGGCGGACACCAGCCCGACATCCGCGCGTCGGATTCTCGACGCCTACGCGGACCTGCGGCCCACGCGGCTCGTGATCGCGCGCGTGGACGAAGCCGAGTCGATCTCACCGATTCTGAGCGTTGCCGCACGGAATGGCCTGCGTGTGTCCTACCTGACCACCGGCCAGCGCGTGCCCGAGGACCTCGAGCGCGCCACGCCGTCGGTGTTGGCCGGCGCTTTGCTCAGGGATGCCGCGTGGGCCGGCGGGACCGCGTCATGAACGTCCAGCCATCGCCCTTCCCCTCGGATCGCACGGAGACGTCGTTCATGCGCACGCTGCCCTCGGAACCGACCGGAGAGGTCCTGACCGCCCGCGACAAGCTCGTGATGGAGCACGTGGGACTCGTCCGGATCATGGCCGGCCGCCTGGCCACACGGCTGCCCTCCCAGGTGGAGGTCTCCGAGCTGATCAGCGTGGGCGTGCTGGGGCTCATCGACGCCGCCGGCCGGTTCGAGCCGTCGATGGGTGTGCCCTTCGGCGGCTACGCCCGCCGCCGCATCCACGGCGCGATGCTGGACGCGCTGCGCGGCATGGACTGGGCGCCCCGGGCGGCGCGCAAGCTCCGGCGCGAGGTGGACGGCGCCATCGCCACGCTCCGCAGCCAGCTCGGCCGCGAGCCCGAGGCCGCCGAGATCGCCGGCGCGCTCGACGTCTCCGAGGCGGACTACGACCGCATGCTGGATCAACTCCGCAGCGTGGACCTCGCCACCATCCAGCAATCCTCCGCCGGCGAAGACGGGGTGACGACGCTCGAACTCGCGATCGACCCCTCCGAGGGCCCGCATGCACGCCTGGAACGGCGTGAACTGCGCGCGCA
This sequence comes from uncultured Bifidobacteriaceae bacterium, assembly GCA_964619705.1. Taxonomy (GTDB): domain Bacteria; phylum Acidobacteriota; class Vicinamibacteria; order Vicinamibacterales; family UBA2999; genus VFZN01. Next base: position 19,388 of record CAZUGF010000015.1, on the reverse strand, counting down.
CCTCGCGCGCGTCCTCGTCCAGCTCCCCGAACGGGAACGCCACATCCTCGCCCTCTACTACGAGCAGGAGCTGACGCTGGCCGAGATCGGCCAGGTGATCGGCGTGGGCGAATCGCGCGTCTCGCAGCTCCGCACGCAGGCCATCGCCCGCCTGCGGACGCTCCTGGCGGACGTACTGCAGAAGAAGGGCACGCACTGAGCCATGGGACGCATCCTGACGCAGGAAGAGATCGATGCCCTGCTCGCCACGCCGCCGGACGCGGCCGCGGCGGGCAGCCGCCACGACGCCGCGCTCGCCGGCGTGCCGTACAACTTCCGCCGCCCCGACCGGGTGTCCAAGGAGCAGCTCTACGCGCTGCACATGCTCCACGACCGCTTTGCGCGCATCGTCTCGACGTCGATGTCCGCCTTCCTGCGCACGCTCACCGAGCTGTCGGTCACCTCCGTGGAACAGCGCGCCTACTCCGAGTTCCTGGCCACCCTCCCGGACCCGACGGCGTTCTACGCCATCGGCGTCGCGGCCGTGGACGAGATCGGCGCGCTCGAGATCGATCCCGTCATCGCGTTCGCCATGATCGACCGCATGCTCGGCGGCACGGGCCAGACGACGGCGCCGGGACGGGCGCTGACGGAGATCGAGCAGCACGTCATCGATTCGGCCGTCGCGCTGCTGCTCGACGCGCTCTCCGAGGCATGGAAGCAGATCACCGACCTCCAGTTCGACGTCCGCGCGCGGGACACGCGGCCGCAGATGCTCCAGGTGGCCGCCCCCAACGAGACCGTGCTCATGGTCGTCTTCGAGATGCGCGTCGGCGAGGCACGCGGACCGCTGCACCTGTGCCTGCCGGCCAGCCTGGTGGAATCGAGCGGCAGCCCGTTCGGCCAGGCGTGGAATCGCCAGCGCCGCCGCCCGACGGACGCCGAGCGCCGCTGGGTCACCGAGAGCCTGTCGCGGGTGCCCATGGACATCTGCGCACAGGTCGAGTCCACGGTCAACGCCCACGAACTGCTGGGCCTCGGCCCGGGGGATGTGCTCTCCCTGGGCGTGCCCGCACACAAGCCCATCGACGTCCACATCGGCCAGACGCTGAAGTTCAAGGGACGCCTGTCCGTCGACGGCGACCGCGTCGGCCTCATGGTCGAGTCGCACGCCACGGCCGGCACGGCGGTGGAGGTCTAGATGGCGACGCCCCCATCCCACACGCTGGCCGCCATGCTGGTGGCCGAGCTGACGCGGTCCCTGCAGGCGGACCTGCCGGACCTGACGGCGCGCGCCACCACCGGCGAGACCGCCGGCGACGGCTGGCGCCTGCAGGCGCAGGTGTCCGGCCCGTTCGACGGCGTCGCCACGCTCTGGATCGATCGCGCCGGCGCCCTCGCGCTCATGGCGCACCTGCCCGACGCGGTACCCGAGCCCGGCGACGAGGCGGTTGTCGCCAGCCTCGACGCGCTCTGGCTCACCGTCACCGGCGCCACGGCGCTCGGGGCGGCCTTCCACGATCTTGTGCTCCAGCCGTCCGGCGTCGAGGCGGGCAGCGCCCCGCCGGCGACGACGACCGTGGAACTCGCCGCCGGAGACACACGTGCACGTGTCGCGGCGGCCGCCGTCCTCCGTCCCCTCGCCCCGGGCGCGGACGCCCCGGGGCACCATGGTTCCCCGCACATCGAGGCCCTCCTCGACATCGACCTCCCTCTCGTCGTCCGCTTCGCCCGCACGACGATGTCCATCAAGACGCTGTCGAGCGTGGGCCCCGGGACGATCGTGGACATGGAGCGCGCGCCGGACGCGCCGGTGGAACTGCTCGTCGGCGACCGGGTGATCGCCGAAGGCGAAGTCGTCGTCGTCGGCGGGAACTACGGCGTACGCGTGACGAAGCTCTGCACCCCGGCGACCCGGGCACGTGCGGTGGAGGCCTGAGGTGGAGAACATCATGTGGTTCGTGACGGGAGCGGTCGCCCTGGTGGCCATCGGTGAAGCCCTGGTCATCGTGCGGCTGTCGCGCGCGCTCGGGGCTGCCGCCCGCTTCGGCGATCGGATCGGCCACCTCACGTCCGCCATCGAGCTGCTGGCCGACACGACCGAGACCGGCCTGTCCAACGTGGCCGCGGAACTGGAACGCACCACGCCCATCAAGGCCCGTTCCGCCCGCGGCGCCACGGCACGCCGCATTGCCTCGGCGGCCGGACGCGGCCGCTCCGTCCAGGACATTGCCGCCGGTGAGGCGCTCTCCGAGAGCGAAGTGCGCCTGCACCTCCACCTGACCCCGGGCCCGCGCGCGGAGGATCCCAGCCATGGCGCGGTGCGCTGATCGCTCCTGCCTCCGCTGGCTGCCCGACTGGCTCGCGGCCCGCGGGTGGGGCGGCGCCATCGACGGGCGCTGGTACTGCTCGCGTCCGTGCCTCGCGCGGTCCGTCCTGCGCCGCTTCACGGAACTCAAGACCGAAGCCGCGCTCCGGTCCATGCCGCCGGCGCGCCTGGGCGCCCTGCTCAAGCAGCGCGGCGCCGTCCCGGCAGACTTCGTGGAGCAGGCGCTGGCGGCCCAGCAGGGCTCGCGCCTCAAGCTCGGCGAGCAGTTGCACGCAATGGGCGTCGATCCGGAGGCCATTCTCGCGGCGCTGGCCGTGCAGTCCGGCGCCCGCTGTCTGCTCTCGGTGGATCCACAGACCGTGCGGGATGCACCCGGCGGGTTCAATCCGGCCATGGTTCGCGCCATCGGCCTCGTGCCGCTCTCCCGGCCGGATGGCGGCCACATCCGGATGGCCGCGCCCGCGCCGGTGCCGCGGCGCGCGATGAACGCCGTCCGCGTCCTCACCGGCCTGGTCCCCGAGGCCTATGTCGTCAGCGACGAGAACTTTGCCGCACTGACGGCGCAGTACGGCGCCGACGGCGTGGACACCGCGCGGATGGGATTCTTCTCCTCCGCGGACATGGCACACACCGCCGCGCACGTGGCCGGCCTTGCCCGCCACAGCCGCGCCATCACGATTGGCGAGGCCTGGCTGGACGGCGACCGGCGCTGGCTGCGCGTGCAGGGCGCGGACCGCCTCGATGACGTGGTGCTGCTGAAGCAGGCAGACGCGGCGGCAGGAACGATGCCCGGCACGGCCGGCGCACCCAACCGACAGGAGGCCACATGTCTGGCGGCTACTACGTCGCTCTGAGCGGCATGCGGACGCGCATCGACGATCTCAACCGCCTGTCGGACGAGATCGCGAACGCGAGCACGACGGGATTCAAGGGCGCGCGGGCCGGGCACGCGGAGGCTCGCCGCCCGAACTTCGAGGCCGCGCTCGAGACGGCCATCGACGTGTCCACCGGCGCCACCCGCCTCGATGCCCGGCCGGGTGTCATGACGGCCACCGGCCGCGATCTCGACATCGCCATCGACGGCAGCGGTTTCCTCGCCGTCGCAACGGCGGAGGGCGTGCGCTACACGCGCAACGGCCACCTCCGCCGCAGCGACGATGGCACGCTGACGACCGACGAGGGCGCGGCCGTCCTGGGCGACGAGGGCCCCATCAGGATCGGCGACGGTCCCGTCTCCATTGCCGCGGACGGCACCGTCCGCGCGGGCAGCGAGGTGGCGGGCCGCCTGCGGGTGGCCGCCTTTGCGGACCCGGGACAGTTGACGCGGGAGAACGGGGGCGCCTTGCTGAACGCCAACAACCAGGCCCCGCTCGAGGTGGAGCACCCGTCGATTCGTGCCGGGTCGCTCGAGCAGTCGAACGTGTCCGTGGTGGACCGCGTGGCGGAGTTGACGAGCCTCTCGCGCTCGTTCGAAGCGCTGCAGAAGGCGGTGTCCGTCCTCATGAACGAGGTGGACGGCCGCACCATCGAGTCGCTGGGACGACGGTGATCGCAGACAGGGAGATGGAACGATGATTCGCGCACTCTATACGGCCGCCAGCGGGATGAACGCCCAGCAGGCCAACATCGACAACGTCGCGCACAACCTGGCCAACGTCAACACGTCCGGCTTCAAGAAGAGCCACATGGTCTTCGAGGACCTGGTCTATCAGGAGGTGCAGCAGCCCGGCTCGCCCACGGCGACCACCGCGGAGTCCCCTGTCGGACTGGCGATGGGCCTCGGCACGCGTCCCATCGCGACCGCGCGCGACTTCGCCGCCGGCAACCTGCGCGCGACCAACTCGCCGCTGGATCTCGCCATCCAGGGGGACGGCTTCATGCAGATCACGCTGCCCGACGGCACGACCGGCTACACACGCGCCGGCGCGCTGCAGCGCGACGCCCAGGGTCTCATCGTCACCACCGACGGCTACGCGCTCGAGCCGCAGATCACGATTCCCGAGAACGCGACGTCCGTCAGCGTGTCGCGGGACGGCATCGTGTCCGCCGCCGTGGCCGGCCAGTCCGCCACGCAGCAGCTCGGCACCATCGAACTGGCCAACTTCCAGAACCCCGCCGGCCTCAAGGCGATGGGCGGCAACCTCTACACCGCGACCACCGCGTCCGGCGAACCGCAGGTCGGCGAGCCGGGCAGCGACGGCCGCGGCACCATCGCCCAGGGCTTCCTCGAGGACTCCAACGTGAGCGTCGTCGAGGAGATGGTGAACATGATCCTCGGCCAGCGTGCCTACGAGGCCAACTCGAAGGTGATCAAGGCGGCCGACGAGATGCTGGCGCAGGTCAACAACCTGGTGCGCTGATGCGAGTCATCGTCGCCGTCCTTGCCGTCGTCCTTGTGTCGCCCGCGCTCGCTGCCGCGCCGTTGTCTCCGGAGGTGGAGCCGGCGATCCGCCGCGCGCTGGCGGAGCGCGTCGGCGCCGGCGCGGACGTGGTGTTCGAGGACATCCGGATCGTGGTCGCGCCGAACGGACGCGTCGTCCAGGCCCAGCTCTCGCCGGGCGGCCGCATGGGGCGGGCGTTCCAGGTGCGGCTCGGCACGGCCGGCCCGCAGGGGACCGTGGCCTGGACCGGCGCGGCCGACGTCCGCGCGCGCATTGCCGTCCCGCACGCGCACGCCGCGCACACGCTCTCACGCGGCGCCGCGATCGCGCCCGCGGACGTGACCGCCGCACACCACGACATCGACGAGGGTCCGTTCGCGAGGTGGCCCGCGGAGGACGAGGTCGTCGGCGGCAAGGTCATGCGGAACCTCGCGGCAGGCGCGTGTCTCGCGCCCTCCACCGTCAGCATTCCTCCCGCCGTGCAGAACGGGCAGACGGTGGTCGCCACCGCCCGCGTGGACGGCGTCGTCGCCACCGCGCGTCTCGTGGCCGCCGGCAGCGGCGAGCCCGGGGCCATCATCCGCGTCGTCAATCAGGAGAGCCGCCGGGTGATGAAGGCCCGCGTTGTCGCTCCGGGAACCGTCGAGATCGTGCCATGACCAAGACCACCGTGTTCGCCCTCGTCGTCCTGCTGGGATCCGTCGCGCCGGCCCCGGCGCAGACACCCGCTGCCGCCTCCGGCGACAGCTACGACGTGCTCATGGCGCGCTATCTCGAGTCCGCACGGCTCTCCGAAGGCAGCGGCGCCGTCAATCCCTCGGCGTGGATGAGCGGCCTGATGGGCGACCTGCGCGCGCGCCAGGTCAACGACCTCGTCACCGTCCGCGTCGAGGAAGTGATGGCGGCCACCGGCAGCGCCGACGCGTCGGTGTCCAAGAACGGATCCGCTTCGGCCGGCGTCCCCAGCTTCTTCGGCCTCGAGGGCAAGCTCCCGGGAATCGTCAACCCGGCCAACCTGGCCTCGGCCGGTGCGAAGACGGACTTCAAGGGCGCCGGCACGACGACGCGCGCGGGGACGTTGAGCGCGACGCTGACGGCGCGCGTGGCGGAGGTGCTGCCGAACGGGGACCTCGTGATCGAGGGCGTGCGCGAGGTGGACATCAACGGCGACCGCCAGATTGTCGTCCTCACCGGGGTCGCGCGCGTGGTGGACATCCAGCCGGGCAACGTGCTGTCGTCGGCCTCGATCGGCCAGCTGCGGATCCGCTACTTCGGGCGCGGTCTCATCCGGGATTCGCTGTCCCCCGGATGGCTCATCCGGCTCCTCAACAAGATCTTCTGAGACACCTCCCATGCGACACCTGATCCGTCCACTGACCGCCGTCGCGGTCGCCGCGACGCTCACCGCCGGTGCGGCCGGCGCCGACTCCGGCACGCGCCTCAAGGACGTGGCGTCCCTGCAGGGTGCGGCCAGCCTGCCGCTCATCGGCTACGGGCTCGTCGTGGGTCTCAACAAGACCGGCGATCGCCGGCAGACGATTTTCTCCACGCAGACCCTGGCGAACATGCTGCAGCAGTTCGGCGTGGCGGTCCCGCCGGGCCAGGTCCGCATCGAGAACGTGGCGGCCGTGATGGTGACGGCCGACCTGCCGACCTACGCGCACGCCGGCGCCCGCGTGGACATCACCGCCTCATCGGTCGGCGATGCCCGGAGCCTGCAGGGCGGCGTCCTGCTCGCGACGCCCCTGCGCGGGCCGACGGGACAGGTCCATGCGCTGGCCCAGGGGCCGCTCTCCATCGGCGGCTTCGGCGGCGGCGGCGGTGGCAACTCCGTCGTCGTCAATCACCTGACCGTGGGACGGGTGCCGAATGGCGGCCTGGTCCAGATCGGCAGCGGCATCACGCTGCCCACCAGCGAGACGCTGGCGCTCTCGCTTCGCGAGCCGGACTTCGTCAGCGCGTCGCGCCTGGCCGAAGCGGTGAACACGGATCTCGGCGGGGATGCCGCCCGTGTGCTGGATCCCGGCACCGTGGTCGTCCGCGTGCCGGAGGAATACCGGACGGCGGTCGCCGCGTTCATGGCGCGGCTCGAGATGCTCCCCGTGGAGACGGACGCGCCCGCGCGCGTCGTCATCAACGAACGGAGCGGGACGGTCGTCGTGGGCGGCGCCGTGCGGATTGGCCCGGCCGCCGTGGCCCACGGGGCGCTGTCCGTGCGCATCCGCACGCGCTACGAGGTCTCCCAACCCGGACCGCTGTCGCGCGGCGGCCAGACGGTGGTGGTGCCCGATACGGACGTCGACGTCCAGGAGCAGGACGCGCGGCTCGTCCAGCTCGAGGAGGGCACCACGCTCGATGCGGTCGTGCGCTCGCTGAACGCGCTCGGCGCGACGCCCAGGGACATCATCGCCATCATGCAGGCGCTCAAGGCCGCGGGTGCGCTCAAGGCCGAGATCGTGGTGCTGTAGGGACCCCATATGGAACACACACCCATCACCCCCGTCTCCCCCGCCGGCGCCGGCATCGGTCCCGTACGAAGCGAGCCGGCCGACGCCGTCAAGGTACGGGCGCTCGCGCAGCAATTCGAGGCCATGCTCCTCTCGCAGATGATGCGCGAGATGCGCGACTCCATGGCGCCGGACGCCGACAGGGGCGGCCTGGGCGGTCCCATCCTGGCCGACACGATGAACACCGAGCTGGGCCTCGCGCTCAGCCGATCCGGCGGACTCGGTCTGGCGGAAGTGCTCGCCAAGGCACTGGAGGCCCATCGTCCGGCGGACGACGAGGCGGCGCTGGCCGCGGCCACACCCGCGCTGGCTGCCGCGCGGCCCGTCGAGGCGGGCCTGCCGGTGACCGTGCGGGAGACGGTCCTCCTGCCGCAGGCCGTCGCGGCCGTCACCTCCGACTTCGGCTGGCGCGCGGACCCGATCCACGGGCAGGCACGGTTTCACGGCGGGGTGGATCTCGGCTACGCCTACGGCCGGGAGGTTCACGCGGCCGCCGGCGGGGTGGTGACGTTCGCGGGCGAGAAGGGCGGATACGGGACGACGGTCATCATCGACCACGGCCGCGGGCTCGAGACGCGCTACGCGCACCTGTCGGCTGCCGCGGTCCGCGAGGGCGACCGCATTGACGCCGGCGCGCTGATCGCGCGATCCGGCAACAGCGGACGGGTAACGGGACCGCACCTGCACTTCGAGGTGCGCCAGGACGGGCGCCCGGTGGACCCGGACGTCATCGGCAGCCCGGCCGGAGCGGTCGAGACGGAGGCTGGGGCGAACAGACGCTAAAGGTTCGGGACGGCCGGCCGATTCCCTGACATATCGGTCTCAGCACGGGCTCCGGCCCCCGATCGAAGGCGACACACGATGAGAATCGACAGGAACGGTACGGACGTGGAGGCCATCGGGGCCGCGAAGACCGATGCGGCCCAGGGCAGCCAGACGCCGCACGCCAGGCGCGGCGACCGCGCGGAGCACGCCCAGCCGGCGGACCAGGTCCAGCTCTCGCCCGGCGCCGAGCTGGCCGGCCAGGCGGTCAAGGCGGCGGAGGCCTCCCCGGACATCCGTCCCGACGTTGTCGAACGCGCACGCGCGCTCCTCCAGTCCGGCGATCTCGGATCGGATCCGCTGCGGCTCGCCGACGCGCTGATCGACCGCACCATCCACAAGGACTGAGAAAGATACACGCCATGGCCGCCGTTCCCGACGCCCTTGCCGCCTCGGCCCGCCTCACCGGTTCCCTGCGGGCAATCGCGGCGGCGCTGGCCTCGCCGGACGAGCCGGCCTTGCTCGCGTGCGAGCCGGCCCTCTCCCAGGCCCTCGTCGATCTCCGGGCCGTCGGCGCCATTGCCACGGAGGATCGTCCGGCCCTGCTCGGTGAACTGATGCGCGCCCGGACCGAACTCGCGCGCTGCCGCACGCTCGGCGCCTCGGCCATGGATCTCGCCGGCACGGTGCTCGCCGCGCACGGGCACCAGCGGTACGGCGACGGGGGCAGCCCTGTCGCGCCCGCCTCGACGCCCGGGTCGCAGATGCAGGCGAGGCTCTGATGTCGGGCCTCTTCACGATGCTCAGCTCCAGCTCCCGGTCGCTCGACGCGCACCGGGCGGGGCTGGCCGTCGCCGGGCAGAACATCGCCAACCTGAACACCGACGGGTATGCGCGCCGCGCCATCCAGCTCGCGGACGACAGCCTCGGCGGCGTGCAGATCCTCGGTATTCGCGCACGCCGCGATACCCTGCTCGACGCGCGCGTCCGCCATGAGCTTCCTGCCGAGGCGCGCGAAGGCGCCATGGCCGATGCCCTCGCCGTCGTCGAGGTTTCGCTCGGGACGACGGGCCAGTCCCTGGACGGCCGGCTTACCGCCTTCTTCGACGCCTTCTCCGCGCTGGCCAGCGACCCGACGTCCATGGCGGCGCGCGACAGCGTCGTCGGGGAGGGCCGGGCGCTGGCGCGGGCCTTTGCGGACCTGTCCGCCCGCTTCGACACGTCCGCCCGCGAGGCCGATACGGGGATCCGCAGCAGTGTCGGCGAGCTCAACGCCCTGGCCGCCCGCGTCTCGACGCTGAACAGCGCCATCGCGACAGCCAGCGGCGCCAACGTCGCCGGCCTGGTGGACGAGCGCACGCTCGTCCTTCAGCAGATGTCCGAGATCGCGGATGTCCAGGTGCTGCACCGTCCCGACGGCGCCGCGGATGTGGCCATCGGCCATGGACAGGCGCTCGTCGTCGGCGGGCGCAGCTTCGAGGTCCAGGTGACCAGCGCGCCGCCGAACGGCTTTGCCCAGCTCGCCGTGAACGGCGCCGACATCACGCACGCCATCCAGCGGGGCCGCATCGCCGGACTCGTCGCCGTTCGCGACACGGTCCTCCCCTCCTATCAGCAGGCGCTCGACGAGCTGGCGTACGAGGTGACGACGCAGGTGAACGCGGTCCACGAGACGGGATACGGCCTCGGCGGGACCACGGGCCAGGCCTTCTTCACGCCCCTGCCATCCGCCGCGGGCGCTGCCCGCGCGATGTCCGTGGATGCGGCGGTCCTGGCGGACTCGGCGCTCGTAGCGGCCGGCGCCACCACCGCGCCCGCCGACAACCAGGTGGCGCGTGCCATGGCCGACCTTCGGAACGTGCGCGGCACCGCCAACCAGTCGACGTTCAGCGAGAGCTGGGGACAGCTCGTCTACCGCGTCGGCGTGGACAGCGCCGGCGCGCGCGCCCAGCAGCAGGCGCGCCACGGCGTCGTCACCCAGGTGGAGCAGCTTCGCGATCAGGTCTCCGGCGTCTCACTCGACGAGGAAGCCGGCAACATGCTCAAGTTCCAGCGGGCGTACGAGGCCAACGCGCGCTACTTCACGGCCGTCAACGACCTGCTCGACACGCTCCTGAACATGGCGAGGACCTGATGCGCGTCACCTTTCATTCGATGGATGCCGGCCTCGAGGCCATCAACCGCGCGGCCGCACAGTTCCAGCGGGCGCAGGCACAGGTGGCGACCGGACGGCGGATTGTCGTCGCCAGTGACGACCCGGGCGGCATCGAGCGCGTGATCCGCGGCAAGGCGGAGATCGGCGCGATCGACGCCTACACGCGAACCGCCGATTCGGCCACGGCGCGCCTGTCCGTCATGGACACGGTCCTGTCGGACATCATCGAGAAGCTGACGAGCGCCACGGCCACCACGGCTGGCGCACGCGGGAGCGCCGTGCCCCAGAGCGCGCGCGATGCGGCGGCCGCGGCGCTGGGCGGTATTCGCGAGGCGATCGCCGCGGACATCAACACCCGCTTCGGCTCGACGGCCCTCTTCGGGGGATCCGAAGGGGACGTCACGCCGTACGCGTGGATTGGCGGCGTCTGGACGTACCAGGGCAACATGGACGAGGTGGCGCTCGACATCGGGCGGAACCGTATCGTCACGGTCTCCATCCCAGGTGTGACGCTCGCGCAGGGCGGCGATGCGGAGGACATCTTCACGGTGCTCGACAACCTGGCGGCGGCAGTGCAGGCGGGCGATCAGGCGGGCATGGCCGACGGGATGGCCGCGCTCGAGCGCGCCTTCGACCGTGCCACGCGCGCGCAGGGCCGCGTGGGCATGGATCTCCGGAGCATCGAGGACGAGCAGGCGTCCCTCTCCGCCTTCCGCCTGGCCAGCCGCACGCGCGTCTCCGCGGACGAGGACACCAACGTCGCAGCGGCGCTCACCGAGATGAGCCAGGCCGACACGGCATACCGGGCCGCCCTGGGCGCCGTGGGCGCGGCGTCCCGCGTCTCGCTCATCGATTACCTGAGATGATGGCGTGATGGTCGCCGAGATGCCGGTCGCCACGCGGTTCGGGTCGTTCACCGCGCGCCCCGAGGACGTCGTGACGATCGCCGATGGCCTGCCGGGCTTTGCCGGCTGCCGCCGGTTCGTGGTCGTGGCCGCGCCCGCACTGCAACCCTTCACGTGCCTCCACAGCCTGGACGCCGGCGGGCCGTCGTTCCTGGCCCTCGATCCCCGGCTGGTCGTGTCCGACTACGCCGCGCCACTGCCGGAGCCGGACCGGCGCCGCCTGGACGCCGAGCCCGGTGACGCGCTTCTGTGGCTGGCGCTGGTGCGGCTGGAGGACGACGGCGGCTCCGTCAACCTGTGCGCGCCGATCGTGATCAACCCGCGCCGGATGCTCGGCCTCCAGCTCATCGCCGCGGACAGCCGGTACGCCACCGATCACCCGCTCCTCCTGGACTGACCGCCGTGCTGGTATTCACCCGGAAGAAGGGCGAGGCGGTGATCATCGGCGACGGCATCGAGGTCCGCGTACTGCGCGTGGGCCGCGACGGCGTCCGTCTCGGCGTGACCGCGCCCGCCCAGGTGGCCGTGCACCGGCAGGAGATCTACGACGTGGTCCGCGCGGCCAACGCGTCCGCCGCCACCACGCCGGCGGCGGCCGTCGAGCGCGCGGCCACACGTCTCCGCCAGCGCCTGTCCGTCGCGGCCGGCGCGACGCCCTCCACGAAGTAGGCCATGCGCGCGCACGACTGGCGCCGGGCCTCAGCCGACACGCTCGCGCCCGTGTACGCCGCCGAGATCGACCGGTGGCGGCACGAACTCGCGTGGGACACCGCGCGCATCTGGTCGCGCGTGGAAGCGGCGCGGCAGCGCGGCGGCGTGCCCGGCCTGATCGTCACCGACCACGGCGGCGTGCGCGGCTGGTCGTTTCACCTGCTTCATGAGGACACCCTGCAGGTCGGCGCGCTCGTCACCGACGGCGCCGAGTCCACACGCGCGTGGCTGGATGCGCTGACGGCATCGCCCGAGGCGCTGACGGCACGCCGCTGGCTGTGCTTCGGCTGGTTTCGCGCACCAGGTGTGGCGGAGGCACTGGGGCAGGCCGGCCTCGCAGTCCGTCATTACAGGTATCTGCGGCACGACACGACGGCCGGGCCGGCGCGTCGCGGCCGGCGCTTTCCCTTTCGCCAGTGGCACACCGACGACCGCCTGCGCGCGGCCGCACTCCTGGCCGCGGGCTATCCGGGCGCCGATACGGCACGGCCGTTCGCGCCGGATGGGTCGGCAGCGGAGTGGGAAGCTTACACGCGCGCGCTGGTGGAGGGAGACGCCAACGGGACGCCGGCCCCGGAGCGCTGTGCCCTGCTCGACGGCGAGGATGGCCAGCTCGACGCGATGGCCGTGGTCACGCGGCTGGCGCCCGCCACGCAGCACCTGGCGCAGCTCGTGGTGCGGCCCCGCCTTCACGGCCAGGGCGTGGGCCAGGCGTTGCTCGAGCACGTCCTCGCATCGGGCTGCGCCGCCGGGTGCCGCACAACGACGCTGCTGGTCCACGAGGACAACCACGCGGCGCGCGCACTGTATCAGTCGGCCGGCTTCGCGGACGCCGCGACCTTCCTGTCCGCGGCAGGGACGCTGCGGCCGTAGCCGGAACGCCGCTTCGACAACGCCGGACTCCTGCTACCTCTTTTCGAACAGCGCCAGGAAGACCGTCGGGTACTCGCCTCCCGGCGGCCACCCCTCGATGGTGCGGACGTGCACGAAGCCGGCGGCCGTCAGTTCCTCGACCACCACCGCCGCCGGAATGCCGTGGCCACCGCGGTTGGCGGGCACGCCGGCCGGCAGCGCCGAGCTCCTGCCCGGCGGCGCATCGATGATGGCGAGCCGTGCGCCCGGTCTGGCCGTGTCGTAGAGGCTCTTGTTGAACGCCGCCGGCTCCGTGACGTGGTGATAGACGTTCCGCAGGAACAGCGCGTCACAACACGCGCCCGGAAGATTCGTGGAGGCGGCGCCGCCCTCGATCACCGTGATGTTGGTCAGCCCTTCCCTGTCGGCGTACTCGCGGGTCACCGTCAGCGACCGCTGGGTAATGTCGGTCGCATAGACCCGCCCCGACTCGACCAGGCGCCCGAGCACAATTGCCATCGCCCCGCCGCCCGTGCCGATGTCCGCCACGGTCGTGCCGGGCTTGACTCCCAGCACGTCGGCAAGCTGCGGCGCTTCGGCCTCGGCCTGCCGCCGTTCCTGGGCGACCTGCCGCGCGTTGCTCCCGTCCTGGGCGTAGGAGGCGGGCGCGGCACACAGGGCCGCCACGAGCACAGCGACGAAGGACGTTCTTGTCATGCTGAGCAGACGCGCGCCCGGGCCGAATGGTTTGCCCGCACGAAGCCGATGACCCGGGCGCGATACCGTGACTACTCGGCGCGAAGGGCAATCAGCGGATCGACGCGTAGCGCGCGGCGCCCCGGGATGAGGCAGGCGCCGAAGGCGGCCAGCGCGACCAGCAGGGCCACCCCGACGAACACGAGCGGATCCCGCGCGGATACGTCGAACAGCATCCCGCTGATGAACCGGGCGCCGGCGAACGACAGGGCGGCGCCGGCGGCCAGCCCCAGCACGACCAGCCATGCGCCGTCCCTCAGCACGAGCGCCATGACATCCCGAGGCGAGGCGCCGAGGGCGACGCGCAGGCCGATCTCCGGGACCCGCTGGTTCACCGCGTACGCCATCACCCCGTAGACGCCGGCAATGGCCAGCACCAGGGCCACCACGGCGAACGTCACCAGCAGCACGGTGCGAAACCGCGGCGTGGCCGTCGCGCCGGCCATGCTCATCTCCATGGTCTCGACCCGGACCGGCACGTCGGGATTGCGCTCCCGGATGTGCCGCGCCGCGGACGCGCCGAGCACGAGCGGGTCGGCCGCGTCCACGCGCAGCACGAAGTTGAGCGACGTCGCCGGCCCCTGATGCTGCTCGTACGGCATGTAGAGCTCCGCCTGCACCGGCCGGCCCGGACCACGCGTGCGAACGTCCCGGACGATGCCCACGATGGTCATCGGCTCGAGGCTGTCGAGCCCAGAACGGATGGTGCGGCCGATCGGATCGACGCCGGGAAACGAGTCCCTGGCCAACTGCTCGTTGATCACCGCCACGCGCGGCGCCTCCAGCCGATCGCCGTCGTTGAAGTCACGGCCGCGCACGACCGGGACCTGGAGCGTTGCGAAGTAGTCCGGCGTGACCACCGTGAACAGCGCTTGCGGCGACTTCATCCCGAGCACCTCGGGGCCGGGACCGCCTTCGATCCAGTAGCCGCCGTTCGATCGCACCAGCGTCGGCAGCGAGGTCACGGCGCCCACCGCGCTGACACCGGGCATGGCGCGCAGTTCGGCCAGCAGCGTGCGATACGCGGCGATCGCGCGCGGAAAGTCCTCCCGGCCGGCCACCGGCACGCTCGTGCGCAGGACCACCAGCCGATCGCGCTCGAAGCCCATGTCGACCCTCGCCAGCGCCACCAGGCTGCGGCCCAGCAGCCCGGCGCCCATGACCAGCGCCACGGCCAGGGCGATCTCGGTGACGACGAACGCCTTGCGTGCCCACCCGCCGCGCACGCCCAGCGCCGACCCCTTGCCGCCCTGCCGCAGGCCGTCCGCCAGGTCCACGCGTGACACGTGCCACGCCGGCGCCAGTCCGAAGATCAGGCTGGCCGCCATGGAGACCGCCAGCGCAAACGCCAGCGCGGTGCCATCGACGCTGACCTCCTCCATTCGCGGCAGGTCCGGCGGCGCCAACGCCAGCAGCGCCGTCACGCCCCACCGCGCGAACAGCAGGCCGACGGCACCCGCGGCGAGTGCGAGCACGGCGCTCTCGGTCAGCATCTGCCGGATCAGGCGCAGGCGTCCGGCGCCGACCGCGGCGCGGACCACCAGTTCGCGGCCGCGGGCCGAGGCGCGTGCCAGCAGCAGGTTGGCGACGTTGGCGCAGGCAATCAGCAGGACGAACCCGACGGCGGCCAGCAGCACGAAGAGCGTCTGGCGCGTGTTGCCGACCACGACGTCCTGCAGTGGCACCACGGCCACGCCCTTCTCGCCGTTGCTCAGCGGATACTCGGCCGACAGCCGCGACGCGATGCCGTCCATCTCCGATTGGGCCTGCGCCACCGGCACGCCGGCCGCCAGCCGGCCGACGGCGCGGTAGTTGTGGGCGGAGCGCGACTGCCCGGGCGCCGCGGCGTGCTCGGCGTAGTAGATGTCGGCGCGCTCCGGATGGCGCAGCGGCGTCACGCCGACGATCGTGTAGGCCCGCTGCCGAAAGGTCACCGTCGTCCCGACGGCCGCCGGATCGGCGGCGAACTGGCGGCGCCAGTACGCGTCGGAGATCACCATGACCGGCGGGCCGCCGGGCTGCTCCTCGTCCGGGGTAAACAGCCGGCCCAGGCGAGCCGTGGCGCCGAACACGCGGAAGTACCCGGGCGTGACCACCACGGCGGTCGCGTAGTGCGACGCGTGGTTCACCGTCGCGCTGGTCTCACCGCCCGCCCAGTACGCCATCACCTCGAAGCTCCGGCTCTGGTCCCGCCAGTCGCGGAAGTCCGGCCCCGAGACGGTCGTGTTGAGCGTGCCGGTCCTCGTGTTGACGTTCGTGACGACGACGATGCGCTCGGGCTGGTCGAAGGGCAGCGGCCGCAGGACAACCGCGTTGACGACGCCGAAGATGGCGGTGGTGGCGCCGATGCCGAGGGCCAGGGTGAGAATGGCCGTGGCGGCAAACCCCGGCTGGCGGGTCAGCGTCCGGATCCCGTAGCGCACGTCCTGGAGCAGGGTGTCCATGCCGTGATTGGACGGAATCGATCACCGCGTCGTTGCCGCGATGTGTGGGCAGCCCGGGTGAGGGGACCGCCGCTCGTGCAGCCCTTGACAGACGTGTATCCACGTGGATACACGTCTGGTTTGATGGTCGAGTTGCGCAAGACCGAGCGCTTCGCGCGATGGCTGAATCCCAGGCGACCTGCGCGGTCGCGCGCGGATTCAGGCACGTATCGAACGCCTGGCGGCAGGCAACCCAGGTGACGTCGCGCCGGTCGGAGAAGGAGTGTCCGAGTTGCGGGTCGACGTTGGCCCGGGATATCGCGTGTATTTCACGCGACGAGGCCGCGACGTAATCATCTTGCTTGCGGGCGGCAGCAAGCATACGCAGACCGCAGATATCGAGATCGCGCGCCAGTTGGCCCGCGGCTTGTCGGAGCAAGCAGGATGAAGAAGAGGACTGTGGCCACGCGGTATGACGTGGCCGATCATCTCAGGACCCCTCAGGAGATGGCCGCCTATCTCGAGGCATGCCTTGACGAGGCCGACGGTGACACGGCATTCGTGGCCAGGGCGCTTGGAGACCTCGCGCGCGCGAAGGGGATGAGCCAGGTGGCACGCGATGCCGGGCTGTCGCGCGAAAGCCTGTACAAGGCACTGTCGGGTGAGCGCAGTCCCGATTTCGACACCATCCTCAGGGTGCTGTCCGCGCTCGGGCTGAGGCTGCATGCCAACGCCACGCAGGGCTGACCGCTCAACGGCGTCAGCGATCAACGACTCCGATGGACACCAGGGGCCTGCCAGGACCAGACCGTGACGCCCCGATCTTCGCCCACTCCGACATGCTGCAGAATCGTTGCTGTTCCCTTCAACGCGATCAGGCGCCGTGGCCGGACCACGGCAGGCCCGTCATGACGAGCACGCCCAAGACTGTCATTCGCGATTCACCACATGGATCCCGCGCGATTCCTGTGATCGCCTTGCTCCCCCAATCCCGGCTGCGCTACGAGTCGTGTGCCAGCGTCCTGGCCGGGTCCACGCTCGCCGCGCTGCGCGCCGGAATCCAGCTGGCCGCAATGCTCACACCGAGAAGGATTACCGCGACGGACCACAGGATGATGGGATCCGTCGGCGTCACGCCCCACAGAAACGCGGCGACGAATCGTGACAGACCGATCGCGCCCACGACACCGATGACGAGGCCGGCGACCACCGGCGCGACGCCCTGCCCCATCACGACGCGCAAGATCTGCGCGGGGCGCGCGCCGAGCGCCATGCGGATGCCAATCTCACGGCGACGCTGCTGAACAGTGTACGCAAGGACACCGTGCACGCCGAGCGCCGTCAGCGCCAGCGCGAGCGCGGCAAGCAGCGCGAGCAGCGTTGCGCCGAAACGTTCTCGCGCGAGGGAGCGTGTCACGGCCGCGTCAAGCGGAAACACCTGCGGCGGGGGGAGGGATGGATCGGCCGCATGAATGGCCTCCCCCAGGGCGCGACCCACGTCGCTTCCATCCGGCCCCGGCCGCGCCATAAACACCGGCATGGCCCCTAACAACGTCGACAGGCGAGAGGAGGCCTGCGCCTGCGGTACGTAGATCGTTCGCCTCGGCTCAGTGCGGAGAGACACATCGCGCACATCCGCCACGAGCCCGACGACTTCGACGGACGCCTCGTCCCTCGGGCTCGCAGGCCGGGTCCTCGTCGAGCGGCCGATCTCGATGTGCTGCCCGATGGGGTCCGCGCCGTCGAAATACCTCCGGGCGAACGCCTCATTGACGATCGCGACCGCAGGCCCGCTCCCCGCGTCGGTGTGCTCGAACGACCGTCCGGCACTCCGCCTGATGCCCAGCGTCTCGAAGTAGCCCGGGGTGACGGCGCGCCACTCGACGGTTCCCATGGAGTCGGGCCTGCCGGCGACGGTCATTGGCGTGTTGACGCCACGCTCGAGCGGCAGGCTGTTGGCCGCCGTGACAGCGGACAGCGCCGGAAGGCCTTCGAGCCGACGAAAAACGCGCTGCTCGAACTCCCACAATTCCTGTGCGGTGGTGCCGCTCGCCGGGGGAATCGTCAACCTGGCGGCGACGAGGCCCTTCACGTCGAACCCTCGCTCGAAGCTGGTCAGCCGGTTCACCGTGGCGATCAGCAGTCCCGCGCCGACGAGCAGAATCATCGCGAGGGCCGATTGCACGACGAGGAGACCGGGTCGCATGCGGCGCGGGCCGGAACTGCCACGTGAGGCCTCGTTGAGCACAGCTGCGAGCCGCAGGTGCACCGCCGGCCAGGCAGCGGCGCCTCCGAACAGCAGACTCGTGCCACAGGCGAGGGCAGCGGTGAACACCAACACTCGCCAGTCGATGCCGGTCGATGCCAGGCGGGGGATCTCGGCGGGCGTGAGGGCAATCAACGCCTGAGACATCCAGTATCCCAGCCCGAGCCCGACGACGGCAGCACCCACGGCAATAAGGACGCTCTCGGTGAGCACGAGACGTCCAATCCGCGCCTGGCTTGCGCCGAGCGCCGCACGGACGACAATCTCCCTCCGGCGTTCGGTCGCGCGCGCCAGGAACAGACTAGCGACGTTCGCACACGCAATCAGGAGCACGAACACGACCGCGCCCATCAGGATCCAGAGCGCCCGTTGCACGCCACGGTCGACGTAGATGTCGTTGAAGCTCGCAAGTCCCATGCCGCGGTCTGTATCCGAGACCTGGCTCGGATATGCAGCCCGGAACCCGGCCAGGAGTGCCGCGGTCTCGGCCCGTGCCTGCTGGTGAGTCACGTCGTCACGGAGCCTGGCGATCGCCGGCCAATTCTCTGCGATGTCCGTGGGATCGGCGGCCATCCGGAGCGGCATGATCACGTCGACCGGCTCGTCCTGATACGGGAATGAGAACGATTCCGGTAACACACCCGCGATCGCCACGGGTTCACCGTCCAGGCGCATCGTCAGGCCGCCGAGGTCTGCGGCGCGTGCGAACCGTCTGTCCCACATCGCGTGCGAGATGATCGCGACGCCCGGGCCGTCCGGCGCCCGGTCGGCTGGGGCGAATCCAGGACCGCGCGCGGGTGCGTGGCCCACGACGGCGAAGAAGTCGCCGCTCACCTCCAACGCATGCAACGTCGACGACTCTCCTTGGAGACTGGCCGCTGCCACTCTCGGCCGCCACGTTGCCATCGCATCGAACGATCGCGCATGGTCGTGCCAATACTGGAACTTGGTGGCGCTCAACGACTGGAGGTGACCGCCTCCGTCCCAGGCCAGATGGACGACGCGATCAGGATGGGCGAAAGGGACCGGCTGGAGGAGCACCGCGTTCACGACGCTGAACAGCGCACTGTTGGCGCCGATGCCCAGCGCGAGGGTGACAACCGCCATGGCGGTGAACGCGGGCGCCCTTCGCAGTGATCGCAGCGAATAGAGCAGGTCCTGACTCAACGTGCCCATCGTCCACTCCCGGAAGCGCACGGGCGACACGCGCGGACGCGTCGAAGTCTCGCGGTGGCCGCATCTCCGTTTGCTTCACTGAACAACACGCATGATATTCGAGTCAGGCTGGGCTCCGCCTCAACGGGGGCCTACCCCCTCTCGTTCACCAGCGACGCGCTGGCCACCGGCGGCGCGAGCACGCGG
>CAZUGF010000014.1:35942-55168 GCA_964619705.1 uncultured Bifidobacteriaceae bacterium | reverse complement strand
ACGGCATCTGTTATACTGAGATGTTTCGAATCCAGCCGGAAAGTGGACCATGGGTCTCCGTGGTGCCCGGATCCGGCGATAGAAGGGATCAGACCATGAAGCCCGGCATCCATCCAGAGTTCCACGAGGTCACCGTCCACTGCGCCTGCGGCGCCACGTGGGAGACCCGGTCCACGAAGCAGGAAATGCGCCTCGAGATCTGCTCGAACTGCCACCCGTTCTTCACGGGCCGGCAGAAGCTGATCGATACCGAGGGCCGCGTGGACCGCTTCACCAAGAAGTTCGGCGCCCAGACCGTCGAGGGCCGCAAGGCCGCCAAGGCCGCCCTGGACGCCAAGTCCAAGAAGGCCGCACCCAAGGTCAACTAGACCGTCCGCTACGACCGGCCGCGGCCTGCCGACCAGAGCAATCCGGTCTCGGCCCGGCCGGCCATCTTCCGCTGAATCCGGCGCAGGCGGTGCTCGGCATCGAGCCGCCTGCGCGCATTCCCCTCCACGTCCAGCAGGTGCTCCGCGTGTACGCGCGCGGCGTCCAGATCCCGCGCCCGATGCTCGTGGTAAATCGCCAGGGCCTCCCGCGCGTCCCTCCTGAGTGCGGCCGGACACCCCGGCAGGTCGGCCAGGCGCTGCCACGTCTCCGCCGCCTCGTGGAGGCGTCCCGCGCGGCGCCGGCACCACGCGAGCCGGCGGAGCGCGTCGGCACACGTCTCCGGATCCCGTCCCACCCGCTCCAGCCCGTCGATCGCCCGCAGGTATGACGCGTCCGCCTCGTCGGCCCGCCCCGCGCGGTCGTAGACGCGGGCCAGGCCCAGGCACTCGTAGGCGTCGGCGGCCGCCTCCGGCCCGCGATCGATGAGCGCGAGGACGCGCGCCATCACCAGCGCCAGGGACACGAGGTCCAGCCGGTTGTGCTCCAGCACGGCCTCGAGCGGCCGCGCGTTGCCGTCGCGCACGAACTGGAAGTAGCGCGCGGGGATCTCGAACCCGGGCACGTCGCCCACGCGGTGGACGCCCGCCAGGAGACGCTCCAGCGTCCCGAGCGAACAACTGGCCTCCACGCCGCCCGCGTGGCTCCCGCGCGCCCGCCACAGGCGCCGCGCCGGGTGCAGCATGTCCACGTGCGGCACGCCGTCCATCGGGAACGGCACGCGATGAAAGAGGTAGCGCGTCTCGATCAACGGCAGGTCGAACGACTTGCCGTTGAAGGTGACCACGGCGCCGCGCGCCGCCGCCCAGGCCGCCACCTCGGACAGGAGCGCACGCTCGTGCTCGAAGCCCGGCAGGAGGAACTGCCGGACGGCAATGCCGTCCTCGCTTAGGCCCGCGCAGCCGACCAGGAAGGCCTGCGTGCCGGCGCCCCCGGCCAGGCCCGTCGTCTCGAGGTCCAGGAACCACAACGTCGCGCTCCGCGGCTCCTCGGAAGCGCCGGCCATGACGCCCGGCGCCGGGGCGCCCGGCGGCCGCGTACACCAGACGCGCGCGAGCAGGTCCAGTGCCTCGGTGCGCTCGAGCAGCGTCTCGACGATCTCCCCGATGGCCGTCCGCCCATGACGGTCGGAGGCG
This sequence comes from uncultured Bifidobacteriaceae bacterium, assembly GCA_964619705.1. Classification (GTDB taxonomy): domain Bacteria; phylum Acidobacteriota; class Vicinamibacteria; order Vicinamibacterales; family UBA2999; genus VFZN01. The sequence continues at coordinate 53,606 of CAZUGF010000014.1, read as the reverse complement.
GCGTAGTGCCGGTCCACGACGACGACCGGGCCCTCCGCCTGCAGGGATACGGTGCCGCCGAGAACGGCGGCGGCGGCCTCCGCGCGGTCCTCCGGTGCCCCATCGCCGGCCGGATCGGCCGCGGCCGGCCGCCACGGTTCCGTCGCGGGCTGCGGCTCCAGCAGTTCCGGCGCGACGCGCGGCACGGCGCCGCCCACAATCCCCCGAAGCCGGTCCCTGAGGCTCGACGACATGTCAGAACGGCACGTCGTCCGGGACAGCCGGAACGACAGCGGCCCGTTCCCCTTCGAGCGCCGGGGCGTCGTCCGCTGCGGAGTCGAGCAGCCTCGACAGCAGGACGAGGGCCACGGTCTTGGCCAGCGGCCCGGTCTCCCCCACCGGCCCGACACACGTCGGGCAGCCGTTCTCGCAGTCGCAGCCGGCGATGAGCGCGCGCGTACGGGCCAGCAGGCTCGCGTGCATCCCGTGGAGCGGGGCGCTGAACCCGATGCCTCCCGGGTACGCGTCGTACAGGAAGATGCGGGGCGCGTCCATCGACGCGGTGTCGTCCGGGTCGTCGCCCGCGTTGACGGAGAGCCCGATGTCGCGGCGATCGCACATCAGGAGGAGCTGCGCGACGTTCTTCATCGCGAAGCCGAGGCCGAAGATGCCGTCGCGACGGTCGTCCACGGCAAACGGCAGCGTGCCCATGACGGACTCCGGCACCTCCAGCCAGTACGCCGTCGTGTGCATCTGCTGCTCGGGCAGGTCCAGGTCCCCGGATCCCACGTTCTCGTTGGTGTGGAACCTGATCTTCTTGAACCCCACCACGCGCGACACGACGTGTACCTCGCCGTGCTGCGCGGCGGCGGCCTCGCCGGTAAAGCGGTCCAGGATGGAGACGCGCGTGTAGTCGATGGCCGTCGTGTAGTAGTCGCAGTCCACCGCACGCACGTACGCCTTGCGCCCCTCGAAGTCCAGCGCTTCCACCTGGAAGAGCCGGCCCTCCACGATGTAGATGGCCTTCGGGTGGAGCATCGACAGCGCGCTCGTGAAGTCCGTCTCCGCGATCACCGTCGGCTCGCCGGTCCGATCCACGACGACGAAGTTATCGGAGGAGACCGAACGCAGGCTCACCGCGTCGGCCGGGTACGACTCGTTGGTCCAGTGCCACTGCCCGGGCGCGTCTCCCTCCGGGTCGCCGGATCGATGGACCAGGCCCGCTTCCTGGAGGATGCCGAGCACCTCCTGCACGTCCACGCCGCCGTAGGCCTCCGCGGTCGTGAACGGCAGCTCGAACGCCGCACACTTGACGTGGTTGACGAGGATGTTCAGGTTGTCGGGATTGACGAGCGCGTGCTCGGGCGAACGGTCGAAGAAGTACGACGGGTGGCGCACGACAAACTGATCGATGGGGGCGCTCGAGGCCACCATCACCGCCGCGGACTGCGCGGCTCTCCGGCCGGCCCGTCCTGCGCGCTGCCACGTGGAGGCGATCGTGCCCGGATAGCCGGCCATCACCGACACGTCCAGCGCGCCGATATCGATGCCGAGCTCCAGCGCGTTGGTCGAGACCACGCCGCGGACCTCGCCCTCCCGCAGGCCCTTCTCGATCTCACGCCGCCGCAGCGGGAGGTAGCCGCCGCGATAGCCGCGGATCTTCTCCGGCATCCCCGGCGTGTCCTCGAAGTCGTCCTTGAGATACGTGGTCAGGATCTCCGTCGCCAGGCGGCTCTGCGCGAACAGGATGACCTGCAGCTGGCGGCGGAGGAACTCGCCGGCCACGCGCCGCGCCTCGTTCAGGTACGAGCGCCGGATGCCCAGCTCGCGGTTGACGACAGGGGGATTGACGAAGACGAAGTACTTCTCCCCGCGCGGGGCGCCGCTGCGCTCGACCAGGGCAAAGGCGCGCCCGGTGAGGCGTTCGGCCAGCTCCGCCGGATTCGCGATCGTCGCCGATGAGCAGATGAACTGCGGATCCGAGCCGTAGTGGCGGCAGACGCGCTGCAGGCGCCGGAGGACGTTGGCCAGGTGGCTCCCGAAGACCCCGCGATAGGCGTGCAGCTCGTCGATCACGACGAACCGCAGGTTCTCGAACAGCTTCGCCCAGCGCGGGTGGTGCGGGAGGATGCCCGAGTGGAGCATGTCGGGGTTGCTGAGGACCACGTGCGCGCGCGTGCGGATGGTCCGCCGCGCATCCTGCGGCGTGTCCCCGTCGTAGGTGTGGACGCCGACGTCCTCGCCGCCCGCCGCCGCCACCGCCCCGGCCAGCTCGTGCAGCTCCGCCATCTGATCCTGGGCGAGGGCCTTGGTCGGGAACAGGTAGAGCGCGCGCGTCGCCGGGTTCCGGAGAATCCCGTCCAACACGGGAAGGTTGTAGCAGAGCGTCTTGCCGGACGCCGTCGGCGTCGTCACCACGACGTGGCGGCCGGCCGCCACGTGCGCGATCGCCTCGGCCTGGTGCGAGTACAGCTCCGTGACGCCCCGGGCCGTCAGGGCCCGGCGGAGGCGAACGTCCAGGGTGGCGGGGAACGGCGCGTAGTCGGCCGGCGTCGCCGGCAGCCGCCTGACGGCCGTCACGACGCCGTCCGGCGTGTCCGGTCGGTCGGCGGCATCCCCCGGTGCCAGCACCTGGAGCGCGCCCTGCAGGGCCACCTCCTTGCGCTCGCGCCCGCGCAGGGCCGGCATCGACGACGGGATGTGCGCAGCCATGGGTATCCGCGTGCAATGCTACACGAAGAAGAGGCGAAAGCGAAGGATCAGGCGAGGTCGGCAAACGCCGGCGTGGTCCGGACCTCGTCGAAGTCACGGTCCCGTGTGTAGCGCCACGTCGTGTACGCGGGCATGTCGGCGAGCGGACGTTCCAGATGGCGCCGGGCGATCGCCGGCTCCCCCAGCAGGGCCTGTACCGCGCTCATGTAGTACCGCGTGAAGGGGTCGTCGGCGCCGGTGGCCAGCCGCGTATCGAACGCGCGGACGGCCTTGTCGAAGTAGCCGCGTGCGTTCTGCGCATCGCCCTTGCGGTGATAGGCGGCCGCCAGCTTCTGGTAGAGCTCGATGGTCTGGCGCTCGCGGAGCGCGTGATCGCTCATCGCGACGAAGTCCAGCTCCCGGCGGAACTCGCGAATCGCCTCGTCGTAGTGGCCGCGCAGGTAGAACACATACCCCAGGCGCGATCGCGCGCCGACGAGCAGCAGCCCCTGCGTCCCCGACATCGCCTGCTCCTGCAGGACGACGGCATCCCGGGCGTAGCGCTCGGCCTCGTCCAGTTCGCCGCGCATCGCGTAGAGCAGGGAGAGCTGCAGGTGCGAGTAGCCGGCGTCCGGGTTGAGGGTGAGCGCCCGGCGGAAGTGCGCCACGGCCAGATCGATGTCGCCCTTGCCCATCCAGTAGGTGCGCGCGAGGTTGGAGTGGGCCTCGGCGCTGTCGGGGGCCAGCCGCAGCCCCTCCTGCATGGCGGCAATGGCCTCGTCGGTGCGCCCGAGGTCCGCCAGCGTCTCGCCGAGCCGCACGTGTGCCTGCGCGGACTCCGGCCGCGCGGCGACGGCGGCCTGGAGGAGCGCCAGGCTCCGATCCAGCAGCGCGGGCACGGAGAGGAAGGTCCCCTTGAGATCGAGCGCGCTGCCGAGGGCGATCATCGCGTCCACATAGCCGGGCGCGAGCTCCAGCGCCCTCTCGAAGAGGCCGATGCCGCGGTCCACGGCATCGCGGCTCGCCAGCCGCAGGTTGAGCATGCCGCGCGAGTAGGCTTCGAACGCTTCCACCGAGACGGCCGTGCTGTCCTCGATGGCCTCGCGCGCGCCCGAGTCGATGTTCTGCTCCATGCTCCGCTCGACGAGCTCCTGGACGAGCCGATCCTGGAGTTCGAACACCTGATCGATCGTGCCATCGAGCTTGACGGTGGCGGCCGCGCGGTTCCCGTTCACCTCCACGGCCTGTGCCGTGATCCGGATGCGATCGCGCAGGCGCTGGTACCCGCCGCTCACGACGAAGGCGGCGCCCAGGCGCCTCCCCAGTTCGAGCGACTGGGTCTCGTCGATCTGGCGGCCCGTGGCGGTCAGGTTCCGTTGGAGGTCGAAGATCTGCTCGCGCGGGATGACGCGGATTCCGGCGATCTTGGCCAGGTCCGCCGTCAGCGACTCCGCGATGCCCTGCCCGATCCAGTCGTCGGCCGCATCGCCGGTGATGTTGGCGAAGCCGAGCACCGCCACGAGGCTCGACTGCGGCGCGGCGGCCGCGATCGGGAACCCGGCGGCGGGGTCCGAAAAGTCCACCGGACCGCGCCACGACGCGCTGGTGCCGACGGCCGGGTCCCGATGCCGGCGCGCGGCGTTGGCCAGATCCACGTAGAGCTCGCGCGCGGACTGGTAGCGGAACGCCGGGTCCTTCTCGAGGGCCTTGCGGACCATGGCCTCGACATCCGCCGGCACGCTGTAGCTGTAGCGGCCGATGGCGTCCGGCTCGCGGTTGAGGATCCGGTCCGCCACGTCGGCCATGGAAGCCCCCGCAAAGGGCAGATGGGCCGTCAGCATCTCGTAGAGCACGACGCCGAGGGCGAAGAGGTCCGCGCGGTGATCCACGTCGCCGCCGCGCAGCTGCTCCGGCGGCATGTAGTTGAGCGTGCCCACGACGGTGCCCGCCATGGTCAGCGAGGCCTGCGTGACGAAGTGATCGCGCGTCGGGATCGGCTTGGCCAGCCCGAAGTCCAGGACCTTGACGAGCTGCCGCGGCGTCACCATCAGGTTGGAGCTCTTGATGTCGCGGTGAACGATGCCGAGCCCATGGGCCTCCTCGAGCGCATCGGCCACCTGGAGCGCGATGTCGAGGCTCTCCGCGACGGGCAGCGCGCCACGGGCAATCCGGGCCGAGAGCAGCTCGCCCTCGACGTATTCCATGGCAATGAAGGTGCCGGTCGCGTGCTCGATCAGGTCGTACGCGACGGCAATGTGCGGGGACCGGAGCTGGGCGGCCACGCGCGCCTCGCGGACGAGGCGCGTACGGGCGTCGGGGTTGGCGTTCAGCGACGGCGAGAGGAATTTGAGCGCCACGCGGCGGCCCAGGCGCGTGTCCTCGGCCAGGTAGACCGTGCCCATCCCTCCGCTCCCGAGGCGATCGAGCACGTGATACTGGAGGATGGTCGTCCCCTGCAGACCTGCGCCGTCGGGCACGTTTCCATTATAGTTCCCAGCCATATGGCAACCCTGACGCGTCAGCTCGGGCTCTGGGGCTCGATGGGCATCGTGATCGGCATCACGATCGGCGGCGGCATCTTCCGGACACCGGCCGGCATCGCGACACGCGTGCCCGACCCGGCGCTCTTCCTGGCCGTCTGGGTGATCGGCGGGCTCATCGTCCTGTGTGGGGCGCTGGCGTTCGCCGAGCTGTCGGCGTCCATGCCCGAGACCGGCGGCATGTACGTCTACCTGCGGGAAGGCTGGGGCCGCCCCTACGCGTTCCTCTACGGATGGGCGCAGCTCGTGCTGATTCGCGCCGCCGCGCTCGGCGGCATCTCATCGGTGTTCGGCGAGTACTTCCTGCGCGTCTTCGGCATCGACCCGGTGCTCAACCCGAACCTGGCGGACTACCTGGCCGCCGGGGCCATCATCTTCGCCGCCGGCACCAACATCGTCGGGGTGCGGCTGGGGGCGCTCTTCGCCGGCATCTCCAGCATCACCAAGTTCGGGGCCCTCGCCTTCCTGGTGCTGGCCTCGTTCCTGCTCGGCGGGGGCACCGCGAACGCGAGCACGGCACACCTGATGCCCAGCGGTGCCGCCATCGACGCGAGCCTGTTCGGGCTGGCGCTCATCTCGGTCATGTGGGCCTACGACGGGTTTGCGGACCTGACCTTCGCCAGCGGCGAGGTCAAGGACCCGCAGCGCAACCTGCCCCGCGCCATCATCTTCGGGACGCTCGCCATCATCGTCATCTACCTTTTCTCGAACGCGGCGTATCTCTACGTGGTGCCGATCGAGCAGATGCAGACATCCCCGCTGATTGCCGCCGACACACTCGGCGCCGTCTTCGGACAGGCGGGCGTGTCGTTCATCGCGGTCGTGGTGATGATCTCCACGTTCGGGTCGCTGATGGGGAGCATGCTTGCCTCGCCGCGCATCTTCTTCGCGATGGCCGACGACCGGCTGTTCTTCCGGCCGATTGCCGCCGTGCACCCGCGCTGGGGCACGCCGTGGGTGGCCATCCTGCTTGCCGCAGGCCTCGGGATCGCGATGGTGATGACGTCGACCTTCGAGCAGTTGACGGACACGTTCGTCCTGGCGATGTGGCCGTTCTACGCGCTGAGCGTCGCGGCCATCTACCGGCTCCGGCGGTCGCAGCCCCACCTGAACCGGCCGTACAAGGTCGTCGGCTACCCGTGGGTGCCGGGCGTGTTCATCGCGGCCGCCGTCTACCTGGTGATCAACGCCTTCCTGAGCGACCCGCGCTGGACGTCGGTGACGTTTGCCGTGGTGCTGGCGGGCCTGCCGGTGTACTACATGTGGTTCCGGCGCCGCGAAGCCCAGGTTGTTTGAGGCGCTGAGAGGGCTAGAACATGCGGGACTGGCAGCCGTCGACGACCACTGTCGTGCCGCTGATCCAGCTGGCCCTGGACGACGCCAGGAACGCGACGACGTTGCCGACCTCCTCGGGGCGGCCGAAGCGGCCGAACGGGAGTTCACGGGTGATGAAGTCGCGGATGCCTTCCGGGTCGTCCTGCTGCCGCTTCCACCACGACCCGCCCTCGAAGAGGATGGATCCCGGCGCGAGGCCGACCACGCGGATCTGATCGCGCGCCAGTTGCTGGGCGAGGGACTTGGTCAGGCTGATCTCGGCGGCCTTGACGACGTTGTAGGTCATCCGGCCGCCGGCCTCGCGGCCGAAGATCGAGGACACGATGACGATGGCGCCGCCCCCGCGGTGCCGCATGTGGGGCACGGCCAGCTGCGAGCAGCGAATGGCCGGGAAGAGCGTGTGATCGAATGCCTCACGCCAGTCGGCGTCGGTCGTCGACTCGAGCGAGCTCCCGCGGCCGAGGCCCACGTTGTTGACGAGCACGTCCACCCCGTCCAGTTCGACGATGGCCGTCTCGATCAGCTGGTCCGGCCCGTCTGCCGTCGACACGTCGCAGACCACCGGCACCACCCGCGCGCCGCGCGTCGCGTGCGCCTGCAGCGCCCGGGCCGCCTGCTGGAGCCGCTGCTCCCCGCGAGCGCCAATGACCACGTGGCACCCCTCCGCCGCCAGAGCCTGCGCCGCCGCAAACCCCAGCCCCCGGCTGCCACCCGTCACGACAGCCACCTTCCCGCTCAGCCCCAGATCCATGGTTGCCCTGTGTGAACGCTAGTGCTCTGAACACGCACGGCGGAGCTGAAGCTCGGCCCTACAGTGCGCGCTTCGAACCTTCGTGCTTTGAACCCTCGTGCTTTGAACGTCCGTGCTTTGAACCTTCGTGCTTTGAACCTTCGTGCTTTGAACCTTCGTGCTTTGAACCCGCCGTGCTTTGAACCCCCGTCCCCTCACCTCCGCGTCAAGTCGTTCAACTGCCAGTCGAAGTCATGGAACACGAAGCGGAACTGGTTCTGCCGGAGGAACTCCTTCTCGGAAAAGAGGATCACCGGCTCGACGAGGCCCAGCATCGCGCGCTCGATGGGGCTCCGTGACGCAAAGGCCGCGTCCGCGCGATCCGCGTAGGCCGACACGAACAGCGCCTCGCGCCACGAGAACATCGGGTTGACGCTCACGACACCGTTGCCCGGGTCGATGAAGATCATCTCGCGCCGATCCACGGCGTCGCGGACCATCGACGCGAGCTGCTCCTCCAGGCGCTCGGCCGTGTAGGCCTCGCTCTTGAGGCGCCCGCCGCCGAGCGCACCGCGGCCGAGCGCGAGGATGGCGCGCGGATCGCCGAGCGGACCGAGGATCTCCGTCTCGATCTGATCCAGGGTGACGGTGCGGCCCGCCGCCCGGAACGGCCGCTTCTCGAAGGCGCCGGGAATCTGCCGGATGCTCCCCACCGGGTACTGCCCCGCGCGGCCGCGAATCGGGTAGTGGTCGATGACCGTGCGCAGCACGAACGCGTTGTACGCGTTGATCCAGAACGCGATCTGCTGCGGGCGGCTCCACGCGTCGAGCGTGGCGGCCGGCACGCCGCCGAGGCTCTCCACGTAGCGATCGAAGCGCGGGCGCTCCTGCCGCAACGCCTGGTAGTACACGAGCCCGTCACGCACGTAGATGTCGAGGACCGTGTCAAAGGCCCTGTGCAACGGGTCCACGGACGGGGCCGGCGCGTCCTGTGCGGCGGAGGGCCCCGTCATGACGACGAGCGCCAGCCCGACCGCCATCAAGGCCTTCATGCGAGCGTGCCCAGGAAGGCCGCGAGTGCGGCGTTGAACCGTTCCGGCTGCTCGAGGTTCGACAGGTGGCCGGCCTTCGGGATGATGTCCAGCGTCGCCGCCGGCATGGCCTCGACCATCTTCCGCGACTCCTCGACAGGCGTCAGCGTGTCTTCCTCGCCCACGACCACCAGTGCCGGCATGGTGAGCACGCCAAGCAGCGGCGTCGAGTCCGGACGATCCATCATCCGCACGATGGCGCCCCGGATGGCGTGTGGGGACTGCTGCTTGATGAACCGCCGCACGGTGGACTCCACCGTCGGATCCGCCTCCCTCGTCGTCGCGCCGACCAGGCCGTTCATCATCTCGCGCGCCACGCCGGACGGACCCTCGCGATCGACAAGCGCGAGCATGGTGCGCCGGTTGGCGCGCCCCTCCGGCGAATCCGCACCGGCGCGCGTGTCGGCCAGCACCAGGCCCTCGACGAGGTCCGGCGCCTTCCGCACGACGGCAAACGTCGCGTAGCCCCCCATCGAGCAGCCGCCGATGACGGCGCGGGTCACGCCCATCTCCGACAGGAGGTCGATGACATCCTGGGCGTAGTCGTCAATCGAGGGCGACGAGCTGTCCGGGTCCGTCGTCCCGCCGAAGCCCCGCAGGTCCGGCGTGATCAGCCGCCATCCCTCCGGCACGCTGCGCATCTGCGGCTCCCACATGCCCGCGCCGAGCGGGAATGCGTGCAGCAGCACCAGCGCGCGCCTGTCGGCGGCCCCTGGAGCGGAATCGAGATAGGCGATGGTACGGGCACCGATGTGGCGATACTGCCTGGTCATGAGGTGGGTGCGACAATTGTATATCGCACCACGGCAGCGGCTCATCGCCCGCGCGGTGTCCCTCCGCGATCACGAGCCTGCCCCACCCCGCGCCCGGGCCGCTCAGTCGCTCCTGAGCGCGGCGACGGGATCGACGGCCAGCGCGCGCCGGACCGGCACGACACAGGCGGCAACCGCCACCAGCCCGATGACACCCGCCACGATGAGGTACGGCGCCGGATCCGTCATCGAGACGCCGAACAACAGTCCGGACAGCAGGCGCGACAGCAGCCACGCGGCCGCGAGCCCCGGCACGAGACCGGCGGCCACCTGCAGCAGGCCGGCGCGCGCCACCATCCACACCACGGATCGCGGCGAGGCGCCGACGGCCACGCGGACACCGATCTCCCTGGTCCGCTGCCCGACGGCGTGGCTGAGGACGCCGAAGATCCCGATGCCCGCGAGGAGGAGGCCGGAGAGCGCAAAGCCGGAGAGCAGCCACGCCACCGCGCGCGGCGTGGCGGTCGCCGTGTCCATTACCTGCACCATGGTGCGCACCTGGAAGAAGGCCAGCTCGGCGTCGAGACCGCGGATCGCGGCCCGCAGGCCGGCGGTCGGCGCCGTGCCGTCGGCGGCGGCTCGCACGACGAGCGCCAGCTCACGTCCCGTGGGCTGCTGACGGTATGACAGGAAGAAGGACGGCGGCGCCTCGACGTCCACGCCGGCGTGGTGTTCGTCGCCCACGATGCCGATGATCTCGAACGGCGCGTTCGCGGACGCGCCGACCCGCACCTGGCGCCCCACGGCATCGCGGCCGCCGTACACCTGTCGGGCGAGGCGCTCGTTCACGATGACGACGCGCGGGCTGTCGAGGCGATCGCGCTCGGTGAAGGTCCGGCCGGCGACGAGCGGAATGCCCATCGCGTCGAAGTACCCGTCGCTGATCCACGCGACGTTGGCTGTCGGCGCCTGTTCGGGATCCGCGTCCGGCTCGTCGGCGGGCGCGAAGCTCGTGCCCTGCCGGTTGTCGGCGACGGGCACCGCGTCGATGAGCCCCGCGGCCGCCACGCCCGGCGACTGGCGCACGCTGTCGAGCAGCCGATCCACGAACCGCACGCGGGCGGCCCCATCCGGATAGCGGGTGTCCGGCAGCGTCACCTTCCCCGTCACGACACGGTCGGGCCGGAAGCCCGCATCGGCCGCCTGCAACTGCCGAACACTTTCGACGAGCAGGGTGGCGACGACGAGAAGGGCGACGGCAAGACCGATCTGTCCGATGGAGAGCGCCCGCTGCACGCGCGTGCCGGCCGGGCCCGTGCCGCCGCTGCGGTCGGCCAGCCACTCCGCGGCGCGTGCGCGTGCCGTGCCCAGGGCCGGCACCACGCTGGCGAGCACGGCCGCGAGCCCCGCGACGATACCGGCGCACGCCAGCGCGCGCAGGTCCATCCGCACGTCCCGCAGGCCCGGTACGGTCGCCGGGCCCAGGATGGCGATCGATCGCAGCAGCGCCGCTGCCACCACGAGCCCGAGCAGGCCGCCGGCCGCGGACAGCATCGCGCTCTCGACGAGCACCTGCACGGCCAGGCGCCCGCGCCCCGCGCCGAGCGCGCTCCGGATCGCGAACTCGCGCCGCCGGCCGACGCCGCGCGCGACGAGCAGGTTGGCGACGTTGGCACAGGCGAGCAGCAGCACGAACCCGACAGCCGCCGTCAGCAGGGTCACCGACTGGCGCGACGTCGCCGTGACCTGTTCGATGAGCGGCACGACCCGCGCGCGCCATTCGCGATAGTCGGGATGCTCGCGTTCGATCTGCGCCTGGATCTCCGTCATCTCCCGGCCGGCGGCGTCGACGCCGACGCCCGGCGCCAGGCGCGCGATGACAGCCAGGTAGTGCGCGCCGCGCTGCCCCGCCTCGAGATTCGTGCCATGGGGCACCCACAGCTCGGCGGGATCCGCCGGCGGCGCACCGCGCAGCACGACGCCCGGCGGGCACACGAAGCCCGGCGGCATCACGCCGACGATCTCCGTCGGGATACCGTCGAGGACAACCGTCTGGCCGAGCACCGTGGGGCTCTGCTGGAGGCGCTGGCGCCAGAACGCATCACTGACGATGACGACCGGACGCGCATGATCGCGATCCTCTTCGTCGACGAAGAGGCGGCCGAGCCGCGGCTGGACCCCGAGCGCCCGCAGCAGCCCTGCCGTGACGCGCGCCGCGCGGATCTGCTCGGGCTCGTCTCCGCCAAGCGTCACGTTGCGCCACTGGAAGCCGCCCATCGCGGTGAACGAGCGCGCGCGCTGCTGCCAGTCATGGAGGTTGGGAGGCGACGCATACATCACCGGCAGCGGAATGCGCGGGGAGGTCTCCCACACGACGACGAGACGATCCGGATCCGGATACGGGACGGGCCGCAGCAGGACACGATCCGCCACGGAGAACACGGCGGTGGCCGTGCCGATGCCGAGCGCCAGCGTCATCGCCGCAACCACCGCAAAGCCCGGACGCCGGCGTACCAGCCGCATCCCGTACCCGATGTCATGTGCCAGCATGCCTGCCTCGTCGTCTTTGGACGGCGGGACGCGTCAGAGCGTTTACTCGATCCGGAGCGCCATCATGGGGTCCACGCGCGCGGCCCTGAACGCGGGGATGGCGCTGGCAAGCAGGGCCACGGCCACGAACCCGACGAGGACGGCCAGGTACGTCACGCCATCGATCGGCTGCACGCCGAAGAGCAATCCGCGGATCAGCCGTCCCGCGCCGGCCGCCAGTACGAGGCCCAGCGCCAGCCCGATCACGGCCAGGCGCATCGCCTGTCCGATGACCATCCGGATCACCGCGCCCCGATCGGCACCGAGCGCAAGCCTGAGCCCGATCTCGCGCGTGCGCTGGCTGACGCCGTGCGCCAGCACACCGTAGATGCCGAGGGCCGCCAGCAGTACGGCGGCCGTGGCAAACAGGCCGAGCAGGGTCAGGAACAGGCGCGGGCGAGCCACGGCGTCGGCCGCCAGTTGCTCCATGGTCCGGATCCGGAAGAGGGGCAGGTCCGGATCCATGTCGGCGACGATGCCGCGCAGCGGCTCGACCAGGCGCCAGGGCTCGCCGTCGGTCCTGACGGCGACGGCGACAAAGTCCATCGGGAACTGCGCGTGCGCCAGGTACACGGTCGGCCGCACCGCGGCGCCCGGACCTCCGTTGTGGACGTTGCCCACCACGCCCACCACGGTACCGCCCGCCGGCGGTCCTCCCTGGCCGAGCCGTGTGCCGAGCGTCATGACGTGACCGAGCGGTGCCGCGTCCGCCCAGAGCCGGGCCGCGGCAGCGGCGTCGACCACGATGACGGGCGGCGCGCCCTGGCCGTCCGCCGTCGTGAAGGCGCGCCCGTGCTCCAGGCGCATTCCCATGGCGCGGAAGTAGTCCGGCGTCACGACCCGGACCTGCATGAGATGCGCCATCTGCTCGTCCCGGTCCAGCGTGCGGCCGTCGATGGTGGAGGTCGTGATGACGTAGCCGAAGTTCGACAGCGGAAGGCCGAAGATGGCGCCCGCCGCCATGACGTCCGGACGCGGCGCGATCCGCCCCATCAGCTCCTCGACAAAGGCCGCCCGCGCGGCCGGCGTGGGGTACGACACGCGCGGCAGCGACAGGCTGAACGTCTGCACGCGCGCGGGGTCAAGGCCGAGATCCACGGACACGAGGCCGACGAAGCTACGGGCGAGCAGGCCGGCGCCGATGAGGAGCACGACGGCCAGCGCCGTCTCGGCCACGACCAACGTGCCGCGGACCCTCTGGCGACGGCGATCGCCCGTCGTCGTGCCGCTGTCCTCGCGGATCCGGACGGCCACGTCGATCCGCGTGGAGGCATGCCACGCGGGGAGCGTGCCGAAGAGCACCGCCGCGCCGAGCGACACGAGCACGGTGAAGAGGGTCACCGGCGCGTCCACGCGCGTCTCGTCGAGGAGCGGGATGCCCATCCCGCCCTCGAGACCGGCGAGCGCACCTGTCGCCCAGGTACACAGGAGGAGGCCTCCCGCGCCGCCCGCCACCGCCAGCAGTCCGCTCTCGACGAACAGGCCGCGGACGAGCCGCGACCGGCTGGCGCCGAGCGCCGTGCGGACGGCCAGCTCCCGCTGGCGCCCGAGCGCGCGCGTCAGCGCGAGGTTGGCGACGTTCACGCACACGATCAGCAGCACGAAGCCAACGGCGCCGAGGAGGAGCAGGAGCGCGGGCCGGACGTCGCCCACGAGCGCGTCGCGCAGCGTGTGGACGGCGACGGTCCGGTCCGTGTTGCTGCGCGGATGGATCTCCGCGAGGTGGCGCGCGTAGGCCTTCATCGCGCGGTCGGCCTCTGCGGGCGCCACGCCGGGGGCGAGCCGGGCGATCACGTCCAGATACTGGGCGCCGCGCTGCGTCTGCAGGTCGTCCTGCGTGAACCGCAGCGGCAGCCAGAGCTCGGTGCCGAGCGGAAACGCGAATCCCTCGGGCATCACGCCCGCCACGCGGACCGGCTGGCCGTCAATCGGAATCGTCGCGCCGATCACGTCCGGCCGCCCGCCGAACCGCCGCATCCACAAGCCGTGCCCGAGCACGGCCACCTCCGGCGCTCCCGGCGCATCGTCCTGCGGGGTGAGCGCCCGTCCGTGGAGCGGGACGACGCCCAGCACGCCGAAGAACCCGCCCGTGACGTTGGCGCTCGAGACCTGTTCGGCCGCGCCCTCCCCGGTGAGCGCGCTCGCCGTCGAGTCGACGGCGGCGATCTCGAGGAAGGCGGTGACGTCACGGCGCCAGTCGACGAAGTCGGGCGGCGCCGTCGAGCCCGTCCGGGCATCCGGCCGCTCCACGCTCGTCGTCACGACGCTCACGAGCGCGTCCGGATCGGGAAACGGCAGCGGCCGCAGGAGCACGGCCCGGACGGCGCTGAAGATGGCCGCGTTGGCCCCGATACCGATGGTCAGGCTCAGCACGGCCAGGATCGTGAAGCCGGGCCGCTTGATGAGCGTGCGCGTCGCGTACTTCAGATCGTGCCAGAGCATCTCCCACCTCCATCGGTCCCATCGGAGCCAGCAGGCGTGCGGCCAGGCGCCGAGCGCCCGCGCCGCCAGGCGAACGGCGCCGCTGCCGCGCCCGGCGGCGAACGACAACTCGGCATCCCACTCGCGCCGCCAGTCGCGGCGGATGTCGCCGGGCACGATCGGGCTCGCCAGCCGGACGATGGCCCCGGCCACGCGCGGCGGGGTCATGCCCGGCCCCGTGCGGGCCTGCGGCCGAGCGCCGGCAGGAGCGCGCGGTAGCGGTCCGTGGCGTCCGCCAGCGCGCGCGCGCCTGGCGCGGTGATGCGGTAGTAGCGTCGCGCGGGGCGTCCTTCCGCATGGGCGCGGCCTTCGTCTTCCCAGACGGACGTGACGTACCCGTCGCGTTCCAGCCGGCTGAGCGCGGGATACACGGTCCCGCTCGGGAGCCCGGTGCGGTCGATGACGTCGAACCCGTAGCGGGCGCCGCCGGCGACGGTCTGGAGCACGCTGGTGGCCGTGATGCTGAGGGGCTTCATGGCGGCCCCACCGATCGGTTTGTAGGTAGCATTGCTACATAGCCTCTCCCCGTTCGACGAGCCGGCGCGCCGTTTGGTTGGCGGGCCCGGCCGAACCCGATCGGCGGGCACCGGTCCTCACGCCGGCCCCACTCGTCCCATGTCCGTTGACACACCGGCCGCGCGGCCCGATTGTCGGCGCATGCAGACCCCCTTTCGCGCTCCCGCCGCCCTGGCCGTGCTCCTGACCTTCGCCTCGGCCGCCGCGGCCGGCCCGATGACCGCCGGGGATCGGCAGCGCCTCGTCGCGCACCTGGAGATGACCGAGTCGTGGCTCGCCAGCGAGGTCGAGGGGCTCTCCGAGCAGCAGTTGACGTTCCGGATGACGCCGGAGACGTGGTCCATCAAGGACGTCGTGGAACACCTGGGCATTGCCGAGCCGCAGTACTGGCAGCGCGTGCAGGACTCGCTGAAGACGCCGCTGGCGCCGGACTTCACGCCCGAAGCCACCGACGCGGGCATCCTCTGGTATGGGATCGACCGGACCAATCGCGCCACAACGGGCGAGGCGCGCGTACCGGACGGACGGTTCAAGACGGCGGCAGAGGCGCTCGCGTCGTTTCGTCAGCTGCGGGCCACGATGCTGAAGGAGGCACGGGCGTCACAGGAGGACTTCCGGGGACGGAAGCTGCTGGAAGGGAACATGGACGTGTACCAGTGGTTCCTGATGATCTCGACGCACGCGCAGCGGCACATCCTGCAGATTCGGGAGGTCAAGGCGGCCGGCGGCTATCCGCGGCGCTGAGGGCGGCTCCCTCCTGCCTGAGGGCGCGTACCGGGTCCACGCGAGTGGCGCGGCACGCCGGGATGCAGCTCGCCACCGTAGCCACGGCCACGAGCACCGAGACCTCCGGCGGCGACTGCCGACGGCCGGACTATGGCGACGCGCGGATCGTTTCGAGAACCAACTCCCCGAGTTCCTCCGCCTTCCGCACGCCAACGCCGTAGACCTGTCGCAGGGCCTCGATGCTCCCCGGCTTGAGCCGGGCCAGCTCGCGGAGCGTCGTGTCGTGGAAGATGACGTAGGGCGGGACGCCGCGGTCGCGGGCGACGCGCAGGCGCATCTCGCGCAGCGCCTCGAAGAGCGCGCGGTCCACGCCTTCCCAGGACTCCGCCTCGACGCGGGACCGCCGGGGCAGCCGGCCCTTCTCCGGCTTCCGCTGCCGCGCCAGTGAGAGCGCCGGCATCGCGCCGGCATCCTTGAGCAGCGCCGCGCCCTCCGCGGTGAGCTGCAGCACCGGATACTGATCGCCCGCCTGGTGCAGCAGGCCGTGCGCGATGAGCTGGTCGATGTAGCCCCGCATCTCGTCGATCGACACGCCGTTCAACAGGCCGAAGACAGACAGCGTGTCGTGGCCGCGGGTCTTCACCTGTTCGCTCGCGTGGCCGCGCAGGACGTTCCCGACGTGCGCGGCCCCGAAGCGCTGGCCGACGCGGGCGACGCCCGAGAGAATCTTGCGCGCCAGCGTGACCGGGTCCGGCGCGGTCTCCAGCTCCCCGAGGCAGTAGTCGCACGCCCCGCAGTCGTCCCGCTCGTAGGTCTCGCCGAAGTAGCCGATCAGCCGGCGATGCCGGCAGCCGACGCTGGCGGCGTAGCGCTCCATGTCACGCAGCAGCCCCTGCCGCGCCTCGGTCAGCTCGCCGTTCTTCGACAGGATGTCCCGCCAGCGCATGAAGTCCGCCGACGACGCGATCAGCACGCACTCGGCCTCGAGGCCGTCGCGGCCCGCGCGGCCCGCCTCCTGCTGGTAGTGCTCCAGCGACTGCGGCGCCCCGGCGTGGATCACGAACCGCACGTCCGATCGATCGATGCCCATCCCGAACGCCACGGTCGCGACGACGATGTCCACCGACTCGTTGAGGAACGCGTCCTGGTTGGCGTGCCGCTCCTGGTCGCTGAGGCCCGCATGGTACGGGCGCGCCCGGAACCCTTCCTCGATCAGCCACGCCGCCAGGTCGTCCACGTCCCGCCGCGTCGGACAGTACACGATGCCGGCCTCGCCCGCGTGCCGCCGGATCACCTGCATCACCTGCGTCTTGAGCGACGCGCGCGGCAGGACGCGGTACAGCAGGTTCGGCCGATCGAACGATCCGACGAGCGTCACCGAGTCCTGCAACCCGAGCTGCTCGACGATGTCGCGGCGCACGCGCGTGGTGGCGGTGGCCGTGTAGGCGTGGAAGCTCACGTCCGGCAGCCGCGCCCGGAGCGCGCCGATCTGCCGGTACTCCGGACGGAAGTCGTGCCCCCAGTGGCTGATGCAGTGCGCCTCGTCGATGGCGACGAAGCTCGGGCGGCAGGTGGTCAGCAGCCAGGTGAGCCACGCCCCGCCCTCGCCGGCAATCCGTTCGGGCGCGACGTACAGCAGCCGATAGCGCCCCGCACGCAGACCTGCGGTCACCTCCGCCCGGTCCGCCGAGGGCATGGCGCTGTTGAGGCACGCAGCCGGCACGCCGTTGGACACGAGCGTGTCCACCTGGTCCTTCATGAGCGAGATGAGCGGCGAGATGACCAGCGCCAGCCCCTCGCGCACCAGGGCCGGCGCCTGGAAGCACAGCGACTTCCCGCCGCCGGTGGGCAGGACAAGCAGCGAGTCCTGCCCCCGCACCACCGCGTCCATCGCCTCACGCTGCAGCGGACGGAATGCGGTATAGCCCCAGTACCGTTCGAGGATGGCAGGGAGGGGAGTCACTGGATAGCCGGAAGAATCTGGTGATGTCGTGATGTGGTGATGTCGTGATGTCGTGATCGATCTGCAGACCCGGAGAGCGGGTCATCTGGAGATCATGATCTCACGATCCGGGAATCTGGCGAGCTCACGAGCTGGCGAACGCTGACCTGACGATCTGCCCCCCAGCCCCCGTCGACGCACCACCCAACGGCGGAAGACACGAAAGGCCGGAGAGGCGGAGCTGAAGCTCCGCCCTACGGCCCCAGGATCGAACCTTCGTGCTTTGAACCCT
>CAZUGF010000014.1:0-35842 GCA_964619705.1 uncultured Bifidobacteriaceae bacterium | reverse complement strand
GGAGCTGAAGCTCCGCCCTACGGCCCCAGGATCGAACCTTCGTGCTTTGAACCCTACGTGCTTTGAACCACCGTGGCCCTACGCACAGCCTGATGTCGTGCCGCAGTTGCCGCACTTGTAGCACGACCCGCTGCGGACCATGATGGACCCGCACGTCGTGCACGGCGGCGCGTCCTCCTGGTTCTGCATGGCGGCGAACGCCGCGGGCCCCGGGACGACGGCGCCCGTCGGGGTGACGACGGTCGTGCGCTCGGCGGCGGCCGGGGCGGGCGTGCCCTCGTCCGCGGCGCGGGCCGGGGGATCCGCGGCGCCGTCGCGGTTGTTGACGCCGGCGAGGTACTGCGCCTCCGGCGACAGGAACTTCGACGCCATCCACCGGAAGATGTAGTCCACGATGGACTTCGCAAAGCGCACGTCGGGGTTCTTCGTCATGCCCGACGGTTCGAAGCGCACGTGGCTGAACTTGTCCACGAGCGCCTGCAGCGGGACGCCGTACTGCAGCGCGTAGCTGATGGCCTGCGCGAAGGCGTCGGCGAAGCCCGAAATGGTCGAGCCTTCCTTCGCCATGACGAGGAAGATCTCGCCCGGCATGCCGTCCTCGAAGAGGCCGACGGTGATGTAGCCCTCGTGGCCGGAGATGTCGAACTTGTGCGTCAGCGCCTGGCGCTCGTCCGGGAGCTTCCGGCGCACGGGCACGCGCGCCTCCAGCGTGGAGGCCACGGCCGCCTGGACCGCCTCCCTGGCGGGTGCCGTGCCGGCCTTCGCGTTCGACGTGTTGAGCGGCTGCGTGCGCTTGGACCCGTCGCGGTAGATCGAGATCGCCTTCGCCCCGAGGCGCCAGCTCTCGAGATAGGCGCGCTCGACATCCTCCACCGTGGCATCCTTCGGCACGTTGACCGTCTTGCTGATCGCGCCGGAGATGAACGGCTGCGTGGCGCCCATCATCTTGATGTGGCCCATGTAGTGGATGGACCGGTGGCCGCGCGCGGCCTTGAACGCGCAGTCGAAGACCGGGAGGTCGCGATCCAGCAGGTGCGGCGCGCCCTCGATGGTCTCCTGCTCGTCGATGTACCGGATGATGTCGTCCACCTGCGCGGCGGTGTACCCGAGGTGCTTCAGCGCCATGGGGACCGTCTGGTTGACGATCTTCATCATGCCGCCGCCGACGAGCTTCTTGTACTTGACGAGCGCGATGTCCGGCTCGACGCCGGTGGTGTCGCAGTCCATCATGAAGCCGATCGTCCCCGTCGGGGCCAGCACCGTCGCCTGCGCGTTCCGGTACCCGAAATCCTCCCCCAGCTCCACCGCATCGTCCCACGCCTGGCGGGCCGCGTTGTAGAGGTCCGCCGGCACGTGCTTCGGCGCGATGTCCTTGATGGCCTCGCGGTGCTTGCGCATGACGCGCAGGAACGGCTCGCGATTGGCCTCGTAGCCGCGGAACGGACCGCCGTGGTCGCGGGCAATCCGCGCGGACTGCGCGTAGGCCTCGCCCGTCATCACGGCCGTGATGGCGCCCGCGAAGTCGCGGCCGCCGTCGCTGTCATACGGCAGCCCGCGCGACATGAGCAGCGCGCCCAGGTTGGCGTAGCCGAGGCCCAGCGGGCGGAACGCGTGGCTGTTCGCCTCGATCGCCTTCGTCGGGTAGCTGGAGTTGTCGACGATGATCTCCTGCGCCGTGATGAGCGTGCGGCACGCCGCGCGGAAGGACTCGACGTCGAAGGCGCCGTCGGCGCCGACGAACTTCATCAGGTTGATCGACGACAGGTTGCACGCCGAGTCGTCCAGGAACATGTACTCCGAGCACGGGTTGCTGGCGTTGATGCGCGCCGTGTTCGGGCAGGTGTGCCACTCGTTGACCGTCGTGTCGAACTGCATGCCCGGATCGCCGCACACCCACGTGCCCTCGGCGATGAGGCGCATGAGGTCCCGCGCCTGGTAGGTGTCCAGCACCTCGCCGGTCGTCACCGCCCGCGTCTGCCACAGCCCGTCGTCGAGGACGCCGCGCATGAACTCGTCGGTCACGCGCACCGAGTTGTTCGAGTTCTGGAAGAAGACCGAGCCGTAGGCCGTGCCCGTGAACGAGCCGTCGTAGCCGGCGTCGATGAGGGCCCACGCCTTCTTCTCTTCGTCCACCTTGCAGTTGATGAAGTCCACGACGTCCGGATGGTCCGCGTTCAGGATGACCATCTTGGCGGCCCTCCGCGTCTTGCCGCCGGACTTGATGACGCCCGCAAACGCGTCGAACCCCTTCATGAACGACACCGGACCCGAAGCCGTACCGCCGCCGGCCAGCAGCTCCCGCGCCGAGCGGATCGACGACAGGTTGCTGCCCGTGCCGGACCCGTACTTGAAGAGCATGCCCTCCGTCTTGGCGAGCGTGAGGATCGACTCCATCGTGTCGTCCACGGCGTTGATGAAGCACGCCGAGCACTGCGGCGCCTTCTCGAACCCGCAGTTGAACCAGACGGGGCTGTTGAACGCCGCCTTCTGCTCGACGAGCAGGTGCTTCAGGTCGTCGCTGAACGCCTGCAGCGCCGCGTCGGAGGCGAAATACTTCTGCTTGCGCGCCCACCCGGTGATCGTGTCGACCACGCGGCCGATGAGCTGCCTGACCGAGCGCTCGCGCTCGGGCGACCCGATGTGGCCGCGAAAATACTTGGACACCACGATGTTCGTGGCCTGCTGCGACCAGGGCTGCGGGATCTCGACCCCGCGCTGCTCGAACACAATCGAGCCCTTGTCGCTGCCGATGACCGCGTCGCGCAGCTCCCATTCGACCTGGTCGAACGGATCCACACCGGCCGTGGTGAAGAACCGCGGGAACTCCAGGCCCGGAGCGGCGGCGGCCTTCGACCCTGTCGTCAGGGCCTCGTTCGACGACGAGCCCACCGTCTGCTGACCGGCGGCGGCGGCCGCCAGCTTCTGAGCACCGTCCTGCATGCTCCCTCCAACGCAAAGGGGACACCCCTCCCCTGCGGGGCCATCACCCTGGAT
Source organism: uncultured Bifidobacteriaceae bacterium (assembly GCA_964619705.1). Lineage (GTDB taxonomy): Bacteria > Acidobacteriota > Vicinamibacteria > Vicinamibacterales > UBA2999 > VFZN01. The sequence goes on along the minus strand of CAZUGF010000014.1, from coordinate 32,848 downwards.
TTCGAACCCTTGTCAGACTTGTTGCGCGCGCGTGCAGTTTCGTGAAGTCTTGCCCATCGTCTCCTGGCTCGATCGTGTCCCGTGGCCCAACCCGCTGGGATGGGGATGAACCCCGGGGCTCCGTTCTCGCGCGCGACGCCCAATATGCGCCCGCAACATCCGTATGTCAAGGCGGAACCACAAGATGTTGCGTTTTCTTTTTAGGGTATACGCAAAATATCGTAGATCACGCGAGGGTTCGACGCCTTTCGCTCCAGTTTCGCACGACGGCCGCGCGGCTTCAACCTGAGCCGCGGCGCGCGGCGCCGCGCGGACGCGATCAGCGGACCAGAACGGCGGCCATCGCGACGGCCTTGTCCGCGAGCTTTCCGGCGAAGACCAGGTTCCGGACCTTGAGCGCCTCTTCGGCCTGCTGCACGAACCGCCGCGCCGTCTCGAGCTGCGTCCGGCCGTCCGCCGACAGCGCGCCGCCGTTCACGCGCGCGAGGTCCGAGGACGCCCGGCCGAGCAGCGCCCGGATCGAGGCTTCCGTCGTCGCCTCGGCGCCGGGGGGCGGCGTGAGCGTCAGCGCCGGGGGCGCGGGGGTCCGGGGGCCTTCTTCCTTGGCGGGGCCCGGTGCGGGCGGCGGGACGGGCGGACGGGGCTGCGGCCGCGCCACCGCGGCCGGCGTCATCACGGCCGTCGCTTCGAGCGGTGGAGGCGGCTCGGGGGCCGGATACACCGCCACGATACGCGGCGGGGCCGGCGGGGGGGCCAGCAACGGCATCTCGAGCTCGGCCACGGGAGCGACGGCATGCGTCGCGCAACCTGCGGCCAGGAGGGACGCCAGCGCCAGCACGACGGCGTGGGGGGCCGTACGCATGGGATCGATCCTATCGCGCTCTAGCGCGCATGGGGCAGTTTAATCACGAACGTCGTCCCCGTGCCGACCGTGGACTCGACGTCGATGTCACCGTTGTGCAGCTGGATGGTCCGGAAGACCAGTGAGAGGCCGATGCCGCTCCCGCGCTTCTTGGTCGTGAAGTACAGGTCGAAGATCCGGGCCAGGTTCTCGGGCGCGATGCCCGTCCCCGTGTCCTGGATCCGGATTTCCACCCGGCCGTCCTTGCCCGTCCCGCACGCCATGCGCAGCCGGCCGCCGCGCGGCATGGCCTGGACGGCGTTCTGCGCCAGGTTCAGGAGCGCCTGCCGCAGGAGCGGCTCGTCCGCGTCGATGGACAGCTCCGCGTCCTGGCACGCATGCTCGCAGGTGACGCCGGCCCGCTCCGCCTCCGGGCCCATCGCATCGATCACGCTCGACACGAGCGCCCGCGTCCGCACCGGTGCCAGCGTGACGTCCTCCGGCCGCACGAACTTCAGGAACCCCTGCACCACGTCGTCCAGGCGGCGGATCTCCGCGCCAATCACCTCCGCGTGGCGCGTGGCCGACGCCGGATCGGGCGAGCCGAGCTTCTGCTTGAGCAGCTCGAGGTGGATGGTCATCGCGTTGAGGGGGTTCTTGACCTCGTGCGCCACGCCGGCCGTCAGGCGCCCGAGCGAGGCGACGCGGCGCGAGAGATCCGCGAGCTGCGCGCGCTTGGGCCCGTCACCCACCGCATGACGCAGCTGCGAGGAGACCTGATCGAACACGTCGCCGAGATCGCGGAACTCCTCGTCACGCAGGTCGAGCGGCGTCCCGATCTCGCCCCGGCCGAGGCGCGTGAGGCCGCTCGTGATCACGTGGATCGGCCGGAGGACGATCTGCGCGAGCAGGGTCGCCACGAAGACGGCCACGAGGATCGCCAGCCCGACGGCAATGCCGGCCGGCACGAGCGACGTGTAAAGTTCCTGGCGAATCAGAATCGGCGACAGCCCGATGCAGATCTCGCCGAACGGCTCGTCGCCGAGCGCCAGGGGCTGCCGCCATTCGAACGTCCGGCCCTCCGTATAGACGGCGCGCACCTGCGCCAGGCCGGAGGCAGCCACGAGCGTCGGCAGGTCCTGCCCCACCGGCAGCGTCTGGCCGATCTGCGCCGGGTCGCTCGCGGCCACGATACTGCCCGCGCGATCGACGATGGTGGCGTAGGTGACTTCCGGCGAGTACATCGCCGACTCGAGCGCGGACTGCACGGTCGGGCTCGCGCGGATGTCCTGATAGGCCGTATCGCGGCTGAGCGGCGCCTCGCGCGCCTGGTGGTAGATGCTCGTCGCCACGAGCTCCGCGCGCGACGCCGCCTGTTCCAGCAGCACGCGGACGAGCGTCCCGATCTGCAGCGTGCTCAGGCCGATCACGACGAGCACCACGATCGTGGTGACGCCGAGGACCTGCTTCTGCTTGATGGAGAGCGGCATGTTCAGCAGGCGCCCTTCATCCTCACCCGAACGGCACGGGCGTCAGCGTGAATCGGCCGCCGGCCGTCCGCACGACGATGCGCAGCGTGCCCGCGGCCAGCTGGGTACGCTGATAGGGCGGCAGCACGACGCTGCCGCGCCGGGAGGATGACGCCGGATCGATCAGGCGGTGCAGGACCGGACCATCCGGGCCCGCGTCCGCGCGATGGATCGACGCGGTCTGCACCTCCGGCGGGAGCTCGACGGACAGGCGCCCCGACACCGGGTCGTACTCAACACGCACGGCCGGCGCGTTCACCGCCGGCTCCACGCCGATCGCCAGGGGCCCTGGACCCGGCACCTGCCCGTCCACCAGCGCGGGCGTCGTCGGCGCGGCGCGGCGCGGCGCGGCCGCCTGCTCGTAGGCGTAGGCCAGCGCCAGCAGCCGGGACTCGCTCCACGCCGGTCCGAGCAGTTCCATCCCGATCGGCACGCCATCGGTCGTGAAGCCCGCCGGGACCGCCATGGCCGGCATGCCGGTCGTGGCGCTCAGCTGGCAGTTCGTGCCGCGCTGGACTTCCTCCACGACGACGGGACGGCGGCGAAGCGTCGGGTACACCATCGCCTCGACGCCGTGCTCGGCGAACGCCGCCTCGACAAGGGCGGTGGCCGCCCGGCGGCGCGCGTTGACGCGCCGGAGCGCATCGGGGTCGGCCTTCGTCGCGTTGCGCAGCTTGAAGGTGGCCTCGAGCGCCGCGTGAAACGCCCCGCGATCCAGGATGTCCTGCAGCGAGCCGACAGGCGCCGAGGGGAACTGCGCCAGGTAGTCGATGAGGTCCGTCTTGAACTCGAGGGCGATCAGGCTGGACCCGTTGAGCAGCTCATCGAGCCCCGGGATGACCACCGGCACGATCTCCGCGCCCGCCGTGCCGAGCGCGGCGATGGCCCGATCGACAATCGTCGTGACCTCCTCGTCATCCGGCGTCCCGCCGAAGAGCGGCTTCAGCACGCCGATGCGCGCGCCCGAGAGCGCGCCGGGCACGAGGGCGGCGCGATACGACGCCGGGATGTGGCCCCGGGCGGCCGCGGTGGACGGATCCGCCGGGTCCTCGCCGACCGTCGCGTCCAGCATCAGCGCCAGGTCGGTCACGGTGCGCGCGAGCGGACCGCCGATGTCCTGCGTGTGCGAGAGCGGGATGATGCCGGTGCGGCTGGACAGCCCCTGCGTGCCGCGCAGGCCGAACAGGTTGTTGTTGGCGGCGGGGATCCGGATGGAGCCGCAGGTGTCGCTGGCCATGCCGGCGACGGCAAAGCCTGCGGCCACCGCCGCGCCGGTGCCGCCGCTCGAGCCGCCGGGCGTACGCGCGGGGTCGTACGGGTTGAGGGTCTGCCCGCCGAGCGAGCTGATGGTGATGATCCCCGCGGCCAGCTCGTGCAGGTTGGTCTTGCCCAGAATCACCGCGCCGGCGTCCCGCAGCCGCCGGACCTGGAACGCGTCGCGCCCGGTCACGAATCCGGCCAGCGCCACGGAGCCGCCCGTCGTCGGCATGTCCGCGGTCTCGTAGTTGTCCTTGATGACGATCGGGATGCCGTGCAGCGGCCCGCGGGGGCCCCGCTGGCGGCGCTCGCGATCCAGGGCGTCGGCCTCGGCCAGCGCGCGCGGGTTCATCGCGATCATCGCGTTCAGCGCCGGGCCCTGCTTGTCGTAGGCGGCAATGCGCGCCAGGGACGCGGCGGTCAGCTCGCGGGCCGTGGCGGCGCCCGAGGCCATGGCCTCCTGCAGATCGAGGATGGAGCGTTCCTCGACGGCCACGGTGCGGACGGCCGCGGACGACGTGGCGCGGGACTGGGCGCCAGGGAGGGCGGCCCAGCCGCAGGCCATCGCCAGGGCGAGGGCCCGGACGGCCCGCGTGCCGCGCCGCCAACGGGTCACGGACTGGGTCGTGGCCATGCGAGTCACCTGTGGCGGCTGTCGGGGCGGCGGGCGGAACGGACGCGGCGGCCTGTCATCTCAGGCCTCCTGCGCATTGCCCTTCATCCGGTTCAGCTTGTTGTGGAGCGTCTTGAGGCTGATGCCCAGCATCTCGGCCGCGCGCGTCTTGTTGCCGCCGGCCGCCTCGAGCGTCGCGACGATCAGCTTCTGCTCCGCCTCGTCCACGGTCATCCCCGGCAGCAGGGTGATCCCGGGGCTCGCAGCGGCTGCGGCAGTCACGCGCGGCGCGCCGAGCGGCGGCAGGTGATCCGGCTCCACGAACTCGCCGCGCGCGAGGATCGTCGCACGCTCGATCACGTTGCGGAGCTCGCGCACGTTGCCCGGCCAGTCGTAGTCGGAGAGCATCTGCATGGCCTCGGGCGTCAGCGCCTTGACCGCACGCCGATCCCGCGCGTTGAACTCGTCGAGGAACGCCTGGATGAGCAGCGGCAGGTCCTGCTTGCGATCGCGCAAGGGCGGCAGCTCGATCGAGAACACGTTGAGGCGGTAGTACAGGTCCTCGCGCAGCCGGCCGTCGCGGAGCGCGTGCGCCGGGTTGACGTTGGTGGCCGCAATCACGCGGACGTCCACTTCCTGCTCGAGGCGCCCGCCCAGCCGGCGGAAGCGGCGCTCCTGGAGCACGCGGAGGAGCTTCACCTGCGTCGTCGGGGCCATTTCCGCGATCTCGTCGAGGAAGAGCGTGCCCCGATCCGCGAGCTCGAAGCAGCCCGCACGCCGGTCCATCGCGCCGGTGAAGGCGCCCTTCTCGTGCCCGAAGATCTCGCTCTCCAGCAGGGTCTCGGGGATGGCGGCGCAGTTGATGCCGACGAAGGGGGCATCCGCGCGAGGGCTGAGCTGGTGGATCGTCTGCGCGACCAGTTCCTTGCCCGTGCCGGACTCGCCGAGGATGAGGATGGAGGCGGGCGTGGGCGCCGCCTGCTCGATGACGCGGTAGATGGCGCGCATCGACGGGCTGTGGCCGATGATCCGGCCGAAGCGGCCGCGGTCGGTGAGCTGCCGCCGGAGCACCTGGTTCTCGCGCTTCTGGGCGTTGAGCTCGGCCAGGCGGTCCAGCAGGCGGCGCAGCCGCTGGGGATCGACCGGCTTGGTCAGGTAGTCCTCGGCTCCGGCCTTCACGGCCTCGACGGCGGTGTCCACCGTCCCCTGGGCCGTCAGGAGGATGACCTTGACGTGATCGATGTCGTCCTTGATGGCCCGGAGCAGCTCCAGGCCGTTCATGCGCGGCATCACCAGGTCCGACACGATGATGGTCGGGCGGAAGTCCGTGATGCAGTCCAGCGCCTCGACGCCGTCCGCCGCCGCCTCGGCGCTGTACCCCCAGGCCCGGACCAGCTCCGTCAGCCCACTGCGCGTTGCCTCCTCGTCCTCGACAATCAGCACCCGCTCGGCGCTCGCGCGCGACACCTGACTCACGGATTCGAGTGTACCATCCCTTCGCAACATGATCGCCCGTCGTCAGTGGGTGGCCGTGGGGGAGGTGATCCTCTGCTCCGGCTACCCGACCCAACTGGCCCTGACCGGAGGCCTCCGCCTCGCGGGCCTGGCCCCGACGAACCCGGACGGCGGCCTGTCCCTGACGTTCGTGGCCCTGCTGGCGGCCCTGGACACGGTCCTGCTCCTGGGCCTGATTGCCTGGCTGATGGTCCGCCGCGGCGAGACGGCTGCCGCTGTCTTCTTCGGCGGCCGGCCGCACGGCCGCGAGGCTCTCCTCGGCCTGGCGCTGGCGCCGCTCATCCTCATCCTGATCTCGTCGGCGATGCTCACGCTCCGATGGCTGTGGCCCGCCCTGCACAGCGTCCCGACCAACCCGCTGGAGGCCCTCGCCCTCTCGACGGACGGCTTTGTCGTCCTGCTGGCCACGGCCATCCTGGCCGGGGGCGTCCGGGAGGAGGTCCAGCGGGCCTTCCTGCTCCATCGCTTCCGGACCGACCTCGGCGGCGGAGGCGTCGGCCTGGCGATCACCAGCGCGGCCTTCGGCATCGGCCATCTGCTCCAGGGCTGGGATGCGGTCATCGTGACGGCGCTGCTGGGCGCAATCTGGGGCGCCCTGTACCTGGCGCGCCGCAGCATCGTGGCCAACGTGATCAGCCACGCGCTGGCGAACGCGGCCCAGATTGTCGCCGTGTACCTGCGCTGACGCGCGGCCCGGCCCGGTCGCGCCGGGTGGTCCGGTGTCCGGGCGTGATGACGCCGAGCCCGATACCGTTGTCGACGCGCGGAGAGGGGACTACGGCTCGAAGACCGTGACGTCCGTCCGGCGGCGCAGGTCGGCCACCCAGTCGGCAATCAGGTCCGCGCGGCGGTCGTTCTGGGCGAAGCGCTGCTGCAGGTACGCCGCAATCCGCAGGTCGTCCCGCAGCCAGCCCGTCAGCCGCGCCTCCGTGAACCCGCCGGCGTCGAGGATCGATGCCAGCCCGGCCTCGGAGCCCGCGCGCGCGCGGACCTCCTCCATCCGGGCCGCCACCGCGTCGGCCGCGGGCGGCGGCGGCGTGTATCGATCCGCTTCGCGCAGCATCAGCTCGCGCGCCACCAGCCGCTCGACGACCGCCACGTCGACCTCCGCCCCCTCGACCAGCCCGAGCCGGATCGCGGTCCGCGCATCGGAGAGCGTGATCGTCCGTCCGCCCACGATGGCCAGCGTCCTGTCGACGAGCGTCGCCGGCTGTCCCAGCATCACGGCGATCACGACCAGGTGCAGCATCAGAAGGCCTGTCCGAGGGAGATGTGGAACACCGACCCGCGCTCGCGGCCGCCGCTTTCCAGCAGCCGCGGGTTCAGCTTGAAGCCGAGGTCGACGCGCAGCGGCCCGATGGGCGATCGGTAGCGGATACCGAAGCCCGAGGCCACCCGGAGGTCGCCGAACTCGATGTCCCCGGCGCGCTGGAACACGTTGCCCGTATCGACGAAGCCCACCATCCCCAGGCCCTTCCAGTACGGCGACCGAAGCTCGACGTTGAACACCACGAGGCCGTTGCCGCCCTGCGGAAAGCCCTGCACGTCGAGCGTCTGGTCCGTGCCCAGGCGGTCCAGGGCAAAGCCGCGCACCGTCGTGTCGCCGCCGGCGTAGAACCGCTCGCTCGCCGGCAGGTCGGCCACGACGTCCGCCAGCGCGCGGCCGTCGGGCCCGGGCACCGGCTGCCCGTCCTCGTCCACCTGCGGAACCTCCCGCTCGAATCCACGGGCCAGCCCCAGCCGCGCACCCGCCGCGACGACGAACCCGCGGCCCGGCAGGCGCCGGTAGATGAACCCCTGCAGGAACGTCTTGGCGAAGCCCACCTCGGATCCGTAGGCGCGCGCGGCCAGCGATCCATCCAGCCCGAGCACCGCGCCGCGCTGCGGATCGAGCACATCGTCTCGCGAGTCGCGGAGGACGGCGGCAAAGAACGTGGAGAGATGGACCTGCGGGAACAGGCGGTCGATGAGCAGCTGATCATCGAGCGCGATCTGCTCGTCGAAGAGCTCGGTGTAGTCGTTGGTATAGCGGCCGGTCACGGTGAGGCCCGTGCCGAACCGCCGCGCGTAGTCGGTGCGGACGCCCCGTCGATCGAAGCTGAAGCTCGCGCGGATGCCGCGCTCCAGGAACGCCGTCACCTGGGCGTCTCCGGCCGTACCGAACGCGCGCGGCTCGCGGAAGGTGCCGGTGACGCGGTACTCGTTCAAGCCGTAGCCGCCGGTGTCCGACGGGTCGGCGTTGTCCGAGGCCGGATCGCGCGGGCGGACGACGATACGGGAGAAGAGGCTGACGGAGCGGTTCTTGCCCCAGAGGTTGCGGCGATCGATCTGGAAGAACGCGCGGGGGGCAATCTCGACGCGGTCCTCCGCCTCCCCACCCCCTTCGGCCGCGCGCGGCCGGCGGCCCGCCTCGAGACCGCCGCCGTAGGTGACGGCCGTCGCCGCCGCCTCCTCGACGTCCACGCGCACGTCCCGGTCCGGCGAGCTCGCCCGCGGCAGGTCCGTGATGCGGACGCGGCGGAACAGGCCGAGTTCGCTCAGGCGCCGCTGGCTCTCGCCCAGCGCATCGGCGCTCAGCGGATCGCCCGGGCCGAAGCGCAGCTCCCGCCGGATGATGTCCGCGTTCGTGCGCGCGTTGCCGGTGATGAGGATGCGATCGATCCGTGTCTGCGCGCCCTCGTTGACCGTCCAGGCCACCGTGACCTGCGAGCCGTCATCGGAGAACGCAAGCGACGGCACCACGGTCGCCGACAGGTAGCCGTCGTTCCGGTACGCACGCTCGATCGCATCGCGCTCGGCCAGGAGCAGCGGACGGTAGAACGGCCGGCCCGCGACAAGTCCGCGCGCGGTCCGCCACTCCGCCTCCGGGACCTGCGCATCGCCGGTGACCGTCACGGCCGCCACCATCGTCTGCGGCCCCTCCACGATCTCGAAGGTGGTGTCCACCGGACGGAACCGCACGTCCCCTTCGGCCTCCTCCGGCAGGACCTCGACGCGCGGTTCCACGGCCATGCGCTCGTAGCCGCGGACGCGGTACAACTCACCGATGGCCGCGCCGATGGCTGCCACGCGGGCATCCACGAAGGGCTCGCCCGGCGTCAGCCGGAGGAGCGGGTCGAGCTCCGCGCGCGGGATGCCGGCATTGCCGGTGACGCCGACACGGCCCACGCGGTGCAGCGGTCCGCGCGACACGGTGAAGGTGACGACCAGCTCGCCGTTGGCCTCCGTCCGCTCGTAGGGCGCCTCCGCCGAGCGGTAGCCGCGCTCGCGCAGGTACGCCTGGATGTTGCGGCTGGCATCCTCGAGCAGGTCCTCGTCGACGGAGCGCTCCTCGCGCACCGGCACCAGCGACTCGAGCGCGCTCGCGGACACCGCATCGCCGGCGAACACCAGCCGGACGCGGGGTCCCGGGCTGACGCGCACCGTCACGGTCGCGGTGGCATCGGGGTCGCTGAACGTCGTGGCGGCGCTCACGATGGCCTCGTAGTACCCGTCGTCGCGCAGGCTCTCCTCGTACGCCACGGTGCGTGCCTGCAGGGAGGGGAGGTCGTACGGCCGTCCCGGCTGGAGCCGCAGCCGATCGAGGATCGGCCCGGGCGGGCCGGGCGGCGATCCGGTCACCGATGCCCCGGCGATCGTCGTACGGGGACCGGGCTGGACGGTCAGTACCAACGAGACCAGCCCCGCCTCGCCCGTCGCCAGGAGGCTCGGCGTGATGCGTGCCTGCCGGTAGCCGCGCTCGGCGTAGAAGCCGGTCAGGGCCGTCGCGATGTCATCGGCGCGTGCCGCCGACGGGCGCGTCTCGAACCGCTCGCCGATGAACGCGCGGATGGCCGAGGCCGAAAGCGCGCGCTCCCCTTCCAGCCGCACGCCGGCTATGCGCTGGATCGGCGTGAGCTCCCACCGCAGCCACACCGCGTCCCCGACCGGCCCGCGGCTCGCCTCGACGCGGACATCGTCGTAGCGGCCGAGACCCACCAGGTGATCGATCGTCTCGCGCACGCGCACCATCGAGAGCGGCTCCCCGATGCGCGTCTCGACGAGGTCGAGCACGGCGGCATCGACAACGGGCACGCCGGCGGCGGTGACGGAGACGCTGCCGATCGGCTGCCCGAGAAGGGAGGCGATGTCCGTGGATGGCTGGGCACCGGCGGCCGCGACGCTGAGGGCCAGCAGGGTGCAGATCAGGACGGGCATCAGAACGCGTGCCTCTTCCGGACCTCGAGCGCGTAGGTCCGGTCCTCGTTCTGGGACAGCACCCAGGCCAGGCTGTCGCTCTGATCGAACTCGAGCAGGATGATCTCGTCGCGCGTGGCGGAGGACAGGCTCCGCGCGTAGGTCAGGTAGATGCGATCGGAGATGCGCTTGCCGATGGTGACCCGCGCCGACGGGTTCACGCTGAGGCGCGCGGACTGCTGGGACGGGTCGACGAGCAGCGGCGTGATCTGGAAGGTATCCACGCCGAAGGTCTCCTGGACGACGCGGCCGACCTCGGCCGAGAGCGTCCCGGTGAGCGCGCGCGTGGCCCGCGCCTCCAGCAGGCGCTGCTCGCGCTCATTCGGGTTCTGCAGCGCCGCCACCTCGAAGTCGCCGCTCGGCACCGCATCGCTGAAGAGCATCGTCAGGATCTCCAGGGGCGGGAGTGGGGGATCCGACGTGAACTCCGGCTGGAGGCGTTCGGTGGTGCCGGCCACGCGCAGCGTGACTCGGTAGGTCTGGCCCGGCACGCGCACGCGCGTTTCGGCCTCCACGTCGAAGAAGGGCTGGATGCGGTTCGGGTTGGAGAAGTCCAGGCTGCCCCGCGTGACGAGGTAGCGCCGTCCCTCGAAGCGGACCTCGCCGCGCTGGATGTCGGCGCGGCCGACCACGGAGGGCGCCTCCACGGTGCCGCGGACGTTGACGTCCGCGCTGGCCAGGACGCGGGCCTGATCGTTCTCGATCCGGATGGTCGAGGGCGAGATGATGCGCACGTCGTACTGCAGGCCGCTGACGGCCGCCTCGGCAATCGCCCCGTCGATGGCCGGCCGCGCCTCGCCGGAGGTTCCCAGGTCGAAGAGGCCGCCGGACGCGTCGAACGGCTCGGACCACACGGCGCTCTTGATGTTCACCAGGCCGCTGACGACCGGCGCCGTCGTCGGGCCGCGCAGCGCCAGGTCCGCGTCGACGACGGAGCGCATCCCCTCGGGGAACCGCAGCCGCATGTCGGTCGCGGTCGCGGTCACGTCGAGGTCGCTCAGCACGTAGCCGGACACGCCGATCCGCCCGCCGAACCGCACGGGCCCGCTCGCGACGCGGCCGCTCAGCCCGTCGAGACGGACGCCGGTCTCGTTGAACGTGACGATGCCGTTCAGGGCCTCGAGCGCGTGCGGGAGGGCGAAGTGGCGGAGGCGCCCGTTCGCGAGCAGCGCGTTGCCGGACACCACCGGCGCATCCACCGTCCCGGTGATGTGTGCGGACACCTCGGCGCGGCCCGACGAGCGGATGTCCGGGATGAAGCCCTGCAGCACGGCCAGGTTGGCCGCACCGCTCGCGGACAGCGCAAACGCCTGGCCCGGCAGGTTCACCGTACCAGCCAGGTCGAGCTCCGTGTCCTCGCCCACGAGCCGCAGCGCCTGCACCTGCAGGACCTGCCGATCGACGCTCAGGCGGATGGGATCGGCGTTGGCCAGCTCGTAGTCGAAGAAGCGCAGCGTCAGGTCGTCGACGAGGGTGTCCACGCGGAGCGCATCGGGATTGTAGAGCTCGCCCACCACCCGGATCGACCCGCTGGCCACGGCCGACGTGTAGGCGGACAACTGCGGCTGGAACGCGCGCAGGTACGGATCGAGCGAGGTATCGCTGACACGGAACGAGAGCTCGGCGTCCATCTGATCGGTCAGCGCGATGCGGCCCGTGCCGGACGCCGCCAGGCGGGTGGAGGCAACCTCCACTTCGTAGGTGAGGACGATCTCCCGCACGGAGAGGCGGCCCGAGACCTCGCCCACGCCCTCGTCGCCGAAGAAGAGATCGCGCACGCCGATCTTCACGTCATAGCGGGGCTCGTTGAACGTGCCGCTGCCGTTGGCGGTGAAGTCGAGCAGCCCGGTGAACCCGGGTCCGCGCTCCATCGACGTGAGCGCGAGGGCCTCCACGGCCATGCCGCGGCCGTCCGCGTTGAAGGAGTAGGTCCCGTTCCACCCGACGTAGGCCGCGCCCGTCACCGTCGTGCCGCCCTTGATCACGTTGAGGGCGTCGATGCGGACCCCTGCGCCCTCGAAGCGCAGGGCCGCCGTCCCCTCCGTGAACGGCTCGCCGTAGGCAATCCCCTGCGTGATGTCCAGGCGCCCGAAGCCGAACGGCTGCGTGTAGTCGCCGTACAGGTGGAACTCGCCGGCGAGCACGCCGTCGACGTCGTAGTCCTCGAGGTCGAAGGCATCGAGAAAGTCCGCCATCGGCCAGCTCTCGACACGCACGCGGGCATCGATCTCCTCGCCCCCGTCCGCCCGCGGGTACCCGATCGAGAACTGCCCGCTCACGTCCATGCGTGCGTCGCCGGACCTGATCACGGCCCGGCTGACGTTCGTGTAGTTGTTGTCGACGACGAAGTCGCCGTCCACCTCGTCCCAGGTGACGCCCCAGGCGCGCATCTCGGCGCCGACGAGCCGTCCCTCGATGCGCGGACGCCGGAACGCGCCGAGCATCACGCCGTCGAAGCGGCCGACACCGTCAATGGGAATGGCACTCGTCGGCGCGCCGAAGGCGGTCATGATGCCCGCCAGGAGGCGATCGCTCTCCTGCCAGTTCCGGCTGGTCACGCGGAACGGCATCTTGGAGCGCTCGCCCCACGCCGTGGCGCCCTCGAACGTCACCCACGTGTCATCGGTGGCCACCACGCCGGGATCGAACCGCAGCGCCTCGCCATCGAACTGGTAGCGCAACGCCGCGCTGATGCCGACGGCATCGCGCGGCGTGTGGTTGCTGAACGGACCGGGGGTCGCCGCGCGGACGCGCGCGCGCGCCGCCGCATCCGCCGGGATGCCGGGGCCGAGCGGCACGGTGCCTTCCGGGGGAGCGACCTGCAGGTTCCCCTCGCCCTCGCGTTCGGCAAAGCGGCCGAGTGGCCAGTCCAGCCGGTTGTGCCCGGTCGCCAGCCCCGCGAGCCGGAGTCCCTCCGTCTCCATGGCGTCGGTGAACGCCCGCAGGTCCACGGCGTCGTAGTCGACGGTGAACCGCGACCAGGCGGGCTCCCGCTCGTCGCCGATGGGTGCCATCGTGTAGAGAAAGCCCAGGCGTCCGCCGTAGAAGTCGGATGCGGCGCGCGTGACGTCGAAGCGATCGGCCACCCACACGAGCGACCCGTCGAGGTTGGGGAACCGGAGGCTGTTGACGCCGGCTTCACGGCTGCGGAAGTCGCCCTTCAGCTCGCGGCCGCCCTTGAACATATGGAACGTGCCGGTGAAGTCGCCGTCGCCGTGGAGGCTGAACGTGTCGTTGGCAAAGAACAGCTCGCGCATGCGCGGGAAGTGAATCCGCGACCGCACCTCGTAGGTCTGCTCCGGCCAGCGCGCCAGGTCCACGGTCCCGGTCATGGCGGAGACGGCGCCGTCGGTCACGAGGTCGATCCGGTCGAAGAGGACCTGGCCGCCATCGATCGTGAAGCTGGAGGACATCCGGGCGGACATCGGGACGAAGTCCTGGATCGTGATCGTGCTGTCCGAGAAGGTGGCGGTCCCGCGATACTCGCCGAGCTTGGAGACCGTCACGTCCAGGTTGCGGGCGATGACGCCCCACGGCGCGCCGTGGTCGCGCAGCACGAACTCCCCGCCCTGCGCGCGCACCTGCTGCATCGTCGTCACCACGGGACGCGGCCCGGTACTCGGCGGCCGGGGCGGGCCTGTCACACGCGGGAAGCTGTGGACGCCGCCGTCGAACGTCTCGACGACCATCCGCCAGTCCGTCATCTCGATGGTGTCGACGAGGATCTCACGGTGCAGGATCGCGCCCCAGGTGAGGGAGACCTCGATGCGCCGTGCCACGAGCCAGGGGTCCGCGTCCGGCGTGAGCCCTTCGATGCGCAGGTCGTCCACGACGAAGCGGCCGCGCGCAATCTGGACGCCCAGCTTCCCGATGTGCATCGGACGGTCGAGCCAGCCGGATCCGGCGCGCTCCGCCCGCCCCTTGAGCAGGGGGCCGAGATCGACCGTCACGCTCGACACGAGCGCGACGGCCAGCGCCACGGCGATCACGATCACGATCGCGCGCGCGTACCGATAGCCCGCGGCGACGAACGTCTTCACCCGCGCCTACTCCACGGTCACCAGCAGCACGCCCGCGTCGACGGACTGGCCTTCGCTGACGAGCACGTCCTTGACGCGTCCGGCGCGAACGGCACGCAACTCGTTCTCCATCTTCATGGCCTCGACCACCACGAGCCCCTGGCGCGGCTGCACCTCGTCGCCGGGCGCCACCAGCACGCGCACGATCTTGCCCGGCATCGGCGCCAGCACGCGCTGCGGCCCCTGCCCCTCGGGACCCGCGGCCCCGTTCCGGCGGCCGAACCCGCTCACAATCGACGCCGCCACGCGCCGGCCCCCGATGCCGACGTCGTAGCCGTCGTGGCCGGGCCGCGCCAGCACGGACGCATCCACGCTGCGGGCCGGCCCCCCGTTCTCGCTGACGAGCAGGGAGATCGCCCCCGGGCCCAGGCGCCGCGGATCGACAGTGAACGGCCGCCCGTCCACCGTCACGACCATCGTCCCGCCCGCGGCCGTGACCGTCACGGCCCGCGCGCGGCCGGCGACGTCAATCACCAGGTTCATGCGCCGACCGCCTCGGCACGCGCCCGCGCCTGCCACCGGCTCGCCGGCGGCTGCGTCCCGGCCTCCACCTGCCGGCGGGCCGTCACGTGGTACACGGCCAGGGCGACGGCGGCCAGCGCCTCGCGGTCCTCGTCGGGCGTGTCGAGCGGTTCGCCGTTCCGCTCGCCGAGCTTGCGATCGATGAACGTGGTGTCGAACCGCGCCGCGCGGAAATCCTCATCGTCCAGGACCCAGCGGAAGAAGGGCAGCGTCGTGCGGATGCCGCGGACCTCGTACTCGGCCAGCGCCCGCTTCATGCGGGCCAGGGCCTGCGGCCGATCCTCGGCCCAGGCCACCAGCTTCGAGATCATGGGGTCGTAGAAGATCGGGACCTCGCCGCCCTCGGAGACGCCGCTGTCGTCGCGGATACCCGGGCCGTTCGGGACGCGCAGCCCCTGGATGCGGCCGGGCGACGGCATGAAGCCCGCGTCGGGGTCCTCCGCGTAGATGCGGCACTCGATGGCATGGCCGCCAGGCTCGGCCACCGCGGCCGGATCGAGATCGAGACGCTCGCCCCGCGCGATGCGAATCTGCCAGCGCACCAGGTCCACGCCCGTCACCATCTCGGTGATCGGGTGCTCCACCTGGAGGCGCGTGTTCATCTCGAGGAAGTAGAACGAGCCGTCCTCGTCCAGCAGGAACTCGATCGTGCCGGCGTTCGTGTACCCGACCGCGCGCGCCACGGCGGCCGCCGCGTCCATCATCTGCCGGCGCAGTGCCGGGGTGACCGCCATCGACGGGCTCTCCTCCACCACCTTCTGGTGGCGGCGCTGGAGCGAGCACTCGCGTTCGACGAACGGCACCACCGTGCCGGCGTGATCCCCGAGCAGCTGGATCTCGATGTGACGGGGCGCCATGATGCGGCGCTCCAGGTAGACGGCCGAGTCGCCGAACGCGGAGCCGGCCTCCGATCGGGCGGCACGCAGGGCGCCGGGCAGTTCCGCCGCATCCGGCACCATGCGCATCCCCTTCCCGCCGCCGCCGGCCACGGCCTTCAGCATCAGCGGGTATCCGATGCGCGCCGCGATCGCCAGGACCTCGTCATCCGTCACGCCGTCGCCGAGCGGTTCCTCCGTGCCCGGCACGACGGGCACGCCCGCGCCAATGGCCACGCGCCGCGCCGCTGTCTTGCTGCCCATCAGCCTGATCGCCTCGGGCGACGGGCCGATGAACGTGAGCCCCGCATCACGGCACGCCGTCGCGAAGTCCTCGTTCTCCGCCAGGAACCCGTAGCCCGGATGGACCGCGTCGGCGCCGGTCCGGCGCGCCGCCTCGAGAATCCGATCGATGCGCAGGTAGCTCTCGCGGGGCGCGTTGGGGCCGACGGCGCAGGCCTCGTCCGCCATCCGCACGTGCATGGCCGTGCGATCGCATTCGGAGTAGACCGCGACGGTGGAGAGA
Organism: uncultured Bifidobacteriaceae bacterium; assembly: GCA_964619705.1. GTDB lineage: Bacteria > Acidobacteriota > Vicinamibacteria > Vicinamibacterales > UBA2999 > VFZN01. Next base: position 16,855 of record CAZUGF010000014.1, on the reverse strand, counting down.
CCGAGGTCGCGGCACGCGCGGACGATGCGCACCGCAATCTCGCCCCGGTTCGCGATGAGAATCTTGTTCATCAGGCCGAAACTCTTGTGATTCTAGCACTTAGCAGCGGCACGCCGCGCCGGCACCGGACGCGCCGGCACGTCCTACAGCGGGATGTTCCCGTGCTTCCGCGGGTGATTCCTGTCGCGCTTGTGCTCGAGGGCGCCCAGCGCGCGGATGAGCTTGCGGCGCGTCGTGCGCGGCAGGATGACCTCGTCCACGAAGCCCTTGTCCGCCGCGACGTACGGATTCGCGAACTTCTCGCGGAACTCCGCCACCTTCTCGGCGCGCATGGCGGCGGGGTCCGCCGCCTTCTCGATCTCGCGCTTGTACAGGATGTTGACCGCGCCTTCCGCCCCCATCACCGCGATCTCCGCCGTGGGCCACGCGAAGTTGAAGTCCGTCCGGATGTGCTTCGACGACATGACGCAGTACGCGCCGCCGTACGCCTTCCGCGTAATCACCGTGACCTTGGGCACCGTCGCTTCCGCGAAGGCATAGAGCAGCTTGGCGCCGTGCCGGATGATGCCGCCGTACTCCTGCACGGTGCCGGGCAGGAAGCCCGGCACGTCCTCGAAGGTGACCAGCGGCAGGTTGAACGCATCGCAGAAGCGTACGAAACGCGCGCCCTTGACCGAGGCGTCGATGTCCAGCGTCCCGGCCAGGTGCGCCGGCTGGTTCGCCACGATACCCACGGGCCGCCCGCCCAGTCGCGCGAAGCCGACGAGGATGTTCCGCGCGTAGTGCTGGTGGACCTCGAGGAAGACGCCGTCATCGGCAATGGTGTGGATGAGATCCAGCATGTCGTACGGCTGGTTCGGGGAGAGCGGCACGAGCTGGTCCAGCGCCTCGTCCTCGCGATCCGCCGGATCGCTCGTCGGCCCCGGCGGCGGCTCGTCCAGGTTGTTGCCGGGCATGTAGGACAGGAGCTCGCGGATGAGCGCGATGCACTCCGCGTCGTTCTCTACGGCAAAGTGCGCGACGCCGCTCTTCTCGTTGTGCGTCATCGCCCCGCCGAGCGCTTCCTTCGTCACGTCCTCGTGCGTCACGGTCCGGATGACGTCGGGGCCGGTCACGAACATGTAGCTCGTGCCCTTCACCATGATGGTGAAATCCGTGATCGCCGGCGAGTAGACGGCCCCTCCGGCGCACGGGCCGAGGATGGCGGAGATCTGGGGGACGACGCCCGAGGCGAGCGTGTTCCGCAGGAAGATGTCCGCGTAGCCGCCGAGCGAGACGACGCCTTCCTGAATTCGCGCGCCGCCCGAGTCGTTGAGCCCCAGGATCGGCGCCCCGTTGCGGACCGCCATGTCCATCAGCTTGCAGATCTTCGCCGCGTTGGTCTCCGACAGCGATCCGCCGAAGACGGTGAAGTCCTGCGCGAAGGCGTACGCCAGGCGGCCGTTGACGCGCCCGTGCCCGCACACCACGCCGTCACCGGGGATGACCTGCTGGTCCATCCCGAAGTCGCGGCAGCGGTGCGTCACCAGCTTGTCCACCTCCTCGAACGTGCCGGGGTCGAACAACTGCTCGACGCGCTCGCGGGCCGTGAGCTTGCCGGCCTTGTGCTGGCGCTCGAGCCGTGCCACGCCTCCGCCCTCTTCGGCGCGGCGTTCCAGTTCTCGGAGCTTCTCGATTGGATTCATCGTCGATACGGGACCATTGGGGGACGGGCGCGTCAGGCGGCGACGGCCGGGTTGCTCAGCGTGCCGACACCCTCGACCTTCACCATCATCCGATCGCCGGGCACGAGCGGGCCGATGCCGGACGGTGTGCCCGTCGTGATGACATCGCCGGGATTGAGCGTCATGAACCGCGTCACGTGCTCGACGAGCGCCGGGACCGGGAAGATGAGCTGATCGGTGTTCGACTGGTGCCGCCGCTCGCCGTTGACCCAGCCCTCCACGGCGAGGTTCGACGGGTCGAGGCCCACGGCAATGCACGGACCGAGCGGGGCAAAGGTGTCGAAGCCCTTCGCGCGGGAGTACTGCACGTCCTTCGTCTGCAGTTCCCGCGCCGTCACGTCGCACAGGCAGGTGACGCCGAGCACGTGGCGCATCGCGTCGGCCGCGCTCACCCGGGACGCACGGCGCCCGATGACGATGGCCATCTCGGCCTCGTGATCGATGCGGCCCGCCCACTCCGGCAGCCGGATCGGCTCCTCCGGCCCGATGACGGCGCTGGCCGGCTTCAGGAAGACGAGCGGTTCGGCCGGCAGCGCCTTGTGCATCTCCGCGGCGTGGTCCTTGTAGTTGAGGCCAATCGCCACGATGACGGAGGGGGTCACGGGCGCCAGCCACGTCAGCGGCTCGCCGGCCGGGACCTCACGGCCCTCCCAGTAGTCGCCGTAGATGTCGCCGCCCAGCCAGTAGAACGTGCCGTCGCGCTCGAGCACGTAGCGGCCCCCCATCCCCTGCTTCGCTCTGTAGATTCGGTCCATGGCTCCAGCTCTATGGCTCGCGCGAGGCATCCTCGACGCGGTTCGACTGTCCGCTGACGTTCTGCGGGGTGGCGTTGTCGACGGCGACCACGGCATACACGTACCGCACGCCGGGCTCGGCCGTCTGGTCGCGATAGGTCGTCTCGCGGATGGGCGCGGGCGTCAGCGCCTGCAGTGTGTCACCCGGCGCGGTCCCCCGCAAGACGATGTAGCCGGCCAGATCCGGCTCGGTGTTGGGCTCCCAGATCAGGTTGATGACGCCGATGCCGGAGATGGCGACGAGCTGCTGCGGCGCCGCCGGCGGGAAGGTGTCCTCCGGCGTCAGGCACCCGGGCTCGGACGCGGGCCCCAGCACGACGCTGCCTGCCACCGTGTCCACCGCGCGCACGACAAAGCAGCGCTCGACGCCGAAACGGACCGCGCCGGGCACCGCAAACACCGGCTGCGGCACGGGCTGCGGCGTCAGCGGCGCCGGCAGTGGAATGGCGAAGGGATCCACGGGCGCCGGCTCCCGCGGCACCTCGAAGACGTGATACGTCGTCGGCGCGGGCAGCGGCACGATGGGCCTGGCCGGCAGCAGCCCGGGCTCGTCGGCGGCGGCTGCCGCACGCGCATCCACCGGCGCCGTCCAGGCCATGGTCATCTCCGATTCGGTGTAGCTGAGGACCGGGGCGCTCGGCGCGCCGCTCGCGGCATCGATCGGCACGGACACGATCCCGGAGGGCGCGCTCGCGCGGCCGCGGGCGCTGACCGCGACGACGAAGTAGTGGCGGCGCATGGTCTCGGTGGGCGCGGGCGCAACCAGGGGACCGAAGACGGGCTCCGCCTCGTCCACCTCCACCTCCGGACGTGTGGGCACGGCCACGGGCGTCGGGATGGCCGTCTCCGGTGTCAGCGTCTCCCGAACCACGGCCGCCGCACCCTGCGCGAAGCCGGGCGGGACCGGGATGGACGGGAGCGGGGGCGCACCCTCGGGCAGCACGGGCGGCGGCGGGAGCACGGGCTGGACCGGGAAGGACGCGATCTTGACCGCCACCTCCGTCAGGTCCTCACCCTCCGGCCGCCGGACGCCGGTGAACGCGAACAGGTCGAGCGAGGCGAGATCCGCCGGCGTCTGCCCCGACACGTTGGCCGAGGGCACCGTGAACCAGATATAGACCTCGTCGCCCGCGCGCGCCGCCTGCACGTCCCCGGGCGCGGCCGGCACGCGCGCCAGCGGCGCGAGCGGCGGGCCCTTCTTGCCGCACGCCGCGGCCAGACCCGCACAGACCAGCACCAGGCAGGCTCGACGTCCCCAGGATGACCGCGTCACAGGATGTAGCGGGACAGGTCTTCGTTGCCCACGACGTCCGCCAGCATGCGGCGGACGTAGGCGCCGTCGATCCGGATGGCGGCGCCCGCCCGCTCGGGCGCGTCGAAGGAGATCTCGTCGAGCAGGCGCTCCATCACCGTGTGCAGGCGACGGGCGCCGATGTTCTCCGTGTTCTCGTTCACGAGCGCCGCGAACTCCGCGATGAGCGCCACGGCCTCCTCGTCGAACGACAGGTCCACGCCCTCGGTCGCCATGAGCGCGACGTACTGCTTGACGAGCGCGCTCCGCGGCTCGGTCAGGATGCGGACGAACTCGGCCTGCCCCAGTGCGTCCAGCTCCACGCGGATCGGGAACCGCCCCTGCAGCTCCGGAATCAGGTCCGAGGGCTTCGAGACGTGGAAGGCCCCGGCGGCAATGAACAGGATGTGATCCGTGCGCACCATGCCGTGCTTGGTGTTGACCGTCGTGCCCTCGACGATGGGCAGGATGTCGCGCTGGACGCCTTCGCGGCTGACGTCCGGCCCCTGCGATCCCTCGCGGCCGGCCACCTTGTCGATCTCGTCCACGAAGATGATGCCGGCTTCCTCCACCCGGCGGACCGCGGTCCGCGACACCGACTCCATGTCCACGAGCTTCTGCTCCTCGTCGAGGCGCAGCCGTTCCCGGGCGTCGGAGATGGGCACGCGCTTCCGCCGGGATCGGCCCTGGAAGAAGCCCGGCATCATCTCCTTGATGTTGAGGCCCACTTCCTCGATCGACGAGCCCTGGATGATCTCCAGGGACGGGAAGGCCTTGTCCTGCACGTCGATCTCGACCATCCGCTCATCGAGCCGTCCGGCCCGGAGCTGCTCGCGCATCCGCTCGCGCGTCGGCTGGCTCTCCTCGCGGACGCGCGCGGGATCCTCGTCCGGCGCGGCGGGCCGCGGCGGCAGGAGGAGATCCAGCAGGCGCTCCTCCGCGGCCTGCTCGGCCTTCACCTTGACCTGCTCGAGCTGCTCCGCCCGGACCATGTCCACGGCCAGCTCGACGAGGTCGCGCACCATGGACTCCACGTCGCGGCCGACGTAGCCCACCTCGGTGAACTTGGACGCCTCCACCTTGATGAAGGGCGACTGCGCGAGCCGCGCGAGGCGCCGCGCGATCTCCGTCTTGCCGACGCCGGTCGGGCCGATCATCAGGATGTTCTTCGGCGCCACATCGTCGGCGAGATCGGCCGGGAGCTTCTGGCGGCGGATCCGGTTGCGGAGGGCGATCGCCACGGCCCGCTTGGCGCGCGCCTGGCCGACCACGTGCTTGTCGAGCTCCGCGACAATCTCGCGCGGCGTCATCGCCACGATGGCGCTCCCGGTCCGTTCTGGCAAGGTGATCACAGCTCTTCGATCGTGATGGTCTGGTTGGTGTAGATGCACACGTCGGCGGCCACGCGCATCGCTTCCTCCGCGATGGCGCGGGGGTCGAGCGTGGTCTTCCGCAGCAGGGCCAGCGCCGCCGCCTGCGCGAACGCGCCGCCGGACCCGATGCCGACGACGCCCGTGTCCGGCTCGATGAGGTCCCCGGTGCCCGACAGCAGGAACGTCGAGCGGCGGTCCAGCACGAGCAGCATGGCCTCCAGCCGCCGGAGGGCGCGGTCCGTGCGCCAGTCCTTGGCCAGTTCCACCGCCGATCGCTCCAGGTTGCCGCGATACTGCTCCAGCTTGGCCTCGAAGCGCGCGAAGAGCGCAAAGGAGTCCGCCGCCGATCCCGCAAAGCCCGCCAGCACCTTGTCGTTGTAGAGCCGGCGGATCTTGCGCGCGCCGTGCTTGACGATCGTGGCGCCGAGGGTCACCTGTCCGTCGCCGGCAAGCACGGCATGGTCGGCATTGCGCACGGCAAGGATGGTCGTGGCGTGGATGGTCGGGAGCACTGTCTCCTAGTTTCTCATGAGGACAGGAGCTGTCGGCAATCGAGGACAGGCCGGACGGCGCACCGGAACGGATTCCGGTGCGAAACCAGGCGCCGGCAACTGGCAGCGGCATTGCAGTGGCAACAGACAGACACGCCTGTCGAACTGTCGTCGAGGTTCACCATGAGAACGTCCTTGCGTCTGGCGCCACTGGCGGCCGCCGCCTTCCTGAGTGTGCCGGCCGTGGCCGCTGCCCAGGAAGCCGAGCCGCCGGCCGCCGTCCGAACCATGCCCGACCGCGCGGGGACCGGCCGCGTGGCCATTCCGCGGCCTCCCGCCGAGCCGGCGCGCGCCGCGGAGCCAGCCGCCCCCGTGCGGCCGCAGGCGCCCGCCGCGCCAGAGGTCATCGATCGGAGCACGCCGCGCGCGACCGCCGCCGAGCAGCGCGGCCAGGGCCGCGGGTCCGGCCGGACGGCGCAGCCGCGCGACAGGGGCCGCGGCAACGGAGGCTGGCGGCCGCCGGCGGGCCGGTCCGCGGCGCCGGTCTACCCGCGCGGACGCGTCACGCCGGCGTGGGTCGGCCCTCGTGCGTGGTACACACGGCCGTCGTTCTACGATCCGTACTGGGCGCACGGCGTGGTCGGCTGGAACCCGCTCTTCTACGCGCCGTGGGGGCTGATGTGGGGCACGTCGGGGTACTGGGGCTATCCCGGCTACCCCGGCTACGCGGGCGCCACGACGTTCGACACCGGCGCCGTCCGGCTGAAGATGCGCCCGCGGGACGCGGAGGTGTGGGTCGACGGCTACTACGCCGGCCGTGTCGACGACTTCGACGGCGTCTTCCAGTCGCTGCGCCTTGCCCCGGGCGGGCACCAGGTGGAGGTGCGGATGCCTGGATACCAGACGCAGACGTTCGACATCCACATCCAGCCCAATCGCACGCTGACGATCACGGAAGACCTCAGGACCCCTTGAGGCCGGCGCGCGAGGAGGGAGAGCCGGGGCTCTTCCCTCCTGCGCGCCTCGTGTCGTCCTCTCCTACCTGCGGCTCCGCGAGAACCACCAGTAGAGCGGCAGGCCGAGCGCAATGATGACAAGACCGGCCGCGGACGGCCCGAGGGTCCGGCCGTCCGCCAGCGGCAGCACGAGGTCCGTCCAGAGCGCGTTGCCGACGATGAGCAGGCTGGTGACGGCGAAGAAGGCCGGGGCCAGCGGGTACCCGAGCGCCTTGAAGGGGCGCGGCGCGTTCGGCTCGCTCGCGCGGAGCACGAACAGGGCGGCCACGGCCACACCGGCAAACAGCACCACGGCAAAGCCCGTGTAGGTCGTCAGCGTCTCGGCGCTGCCGGAGAGCACGAGGACGGACGCCCACGCGGACTGCGCGACGATGGAGACGGCCGGTGTGCGGTAGGTCGGGTGGATCTTCGCCGCCGATCGGAAGAAGAGGCCGTCCCGCGCCATCGCGTAGTAGACGCGCGGTCCCGCGAAGGTCATCGCGCTGATGCTCGCCAGCAGGCTGACGATCGAGACGACGCCCATGATGTCGCCGGCGGCCGTGCCGAGCAGCCGCTCGGCGATGACATCCAGGACGCTCCCGCGCACCGCCGCCAGCTCGCCCACGGGCAGCACGTAGAGGTAGAGCAGGTTGAGGAAGAAGTAGATGGCAATGACCGCGAGCGTCCCGATGGCCAGCGCCTTGGGCACGTTGCGGCCCGGGTCGCGGATCTCCTCGGCCACGTAGGCCGCCGCGTTCCACCCGGAGAAGGTGAACATCACGGGGATGAGCGCGAAGAGCCAGGTGCCCGGCATGACCGGACCCGCCGTCTGCGCAAGGTTCGCCGTCGTTCCGGTGCCGAACGCGAAGCCGAGCAGGATGAACAGCAGCAGGGCGCCGACCTTGAGTGCCGCGAGGACGTTGCTCACGAGGCGGCCCGGGCCGACGCCGCGGAGGTGCACGAAGGCCATCAGCCACACGGCCAGCAGGGCCGTGATGGTCTGCGGCGAGAGCGTCAACTGCACAATCCCGAGCGGGAGCACGAGATAGGCCGCGTCGCTCCCGGCCCACGGGATGAAGCGGCCCATGTAGAACGCCAGGACGGTCGCCGTCGCCGCGATCGCGCCGGCAAATCCCGCCACGAACGAGGTCCATCCGGTCAGGAAGGCGGCCAGCCGCCCGTAGGCGGCCTGCAGGTAGACGTACTCGCCGCCGGCCCGGGGCCGCAGGGCGGCAAGCTCCGCGTAGGCCATCGCGCCGGCAAAGGCCAGCCCGCCGCCGACGAGCCAGATCCCGAGGAACCACCACGGGTTCGGCACGCTCGCGGCCACCTGGGGCGGCGTGAAGAGGATGCCTCCACCGATGACGTTGGAGACGATGATGGCCGCCGCGTCGTAGGGACCGAGACGGCGCTCGAGCGAGGTCGGAGCCGAGGCCATTCGCGCGAGTATACGCGGTCGACGCGTGTTTTCTTTACGCGCGCGGGCGGCGGCCGCGCGAATCAGCGTGTCAGGAGCTGGCGTTCGATCGGGTACTCGGCCAGCTTGGCCCAGTTCTGGGAGCCCTGGCGGAGGAAGATCTCGACCTTCGCGTCGATGAACTGGCTGTTCTGCAGGATCTGGAGCCGCGGCTGCTCGCCGGTGTACCCGAGCGCCGAGCGCATCACGAGATCCTCGGTGGCCCCGCCCGCCTCGAGCCCATCGCGCTGCACGGCCCAGCCGTAGTGCTCGCCCCACATCTCGGTCTCGCCCACGCGGCGGAAGATCGCGTTGATCTGGATGGAGCGCACGGGCTCCTCGAGGCGATTGCGCAGCTTGAGGGTGACGCTCGGCACGAGCTTGTTCTTCCCGTCCTCCATGATGCCGGCGTCGTACCAGCCGGTGACCACGTCCAGCGGCTCGAGGGCCGCGACGGGATCGATGCGCCGGCAGGCCGAGAGGCCGAGCGCGGTGAGGAGCAGGACACAGACGGCGGCAGCGCGGGTCGGTCGCGGGGCGGTCATCACGCTGCTATGGTAAGACACCTCGACCCCGGCGAAGGTTCCGCCCGCGTCAGAACTCCCCGACCTTGACGCGGTTCCGCGCCTCGGCCCTGTCGATCCGGCCGGCCCGGTACTCCTGGAGATCCGCGCCCTTGATTCGGAGGACGACGGTCACGACCTCCTCGTAGGGATCCTGCGGCGCGAGCGTGTCGCGGCGCGCGTTGTCGCGGGCGGCGATCGTCAGGTACTCGTTCGTGCCGATGCGCATGGGCGCGCTGAAGTCGATCATCGCGTCGATGAGCGCGCGGACCACGGACTCGCTGTAGGCGCGGTTCGGGTCCTCCAGCCAGGCGGGGGCATCCGGCGGCGCCTGGGGCGGGGCCGCGGCGGGCGGGGCCGGCTCCGCCTGCACCGCGCCGGGCAGGACGACAGCGGCATTGACACGGCCGTCGCCGCGCGCGTCCGGCACGGGCGCGCCGCGCGGCATCATGTTGAGCGGCATGGCCTGCGCCTCGAGGCGGCGGATGGCCTGCTCGAGCGAGGCCCGGGCGGCCGGGTCCGCGACACCCTGCACGTAGCGCCGCAGGTCCGCCACGGCCGCCTTCGTCGAGGTGTCGTCCCGCTCGAGCATCATGCGGAGGCTCCACATCATGCTCTCGCGCAGCATGGGCACCTCGACGTCGAAGAAGACGCCGTACTCCTCGAGGTAGACGCCCCGCGCCTGCGCGTCGCCGGCGAGGAGGAACATGTCGGGCGCGATGGCCCGGAGCTGCTGGTTGAGGCGCTGGGCGCCGAATTCCACCGCGCGGGCCAGGGCGCCCTCCATCACGTAGATCTGGTGGCGCAGCTCCGCCGCGTCCGGGGGTGCCGGCGGGGCGGCCTGCCCCAGCACCGGCGCCGACGCGCCGAGAACCATCACCACGACTCCACACGCCGTTCTTGTCACCATGGCTCCAACTCCAGGAGGCACTCGCACGCCTGTCTTCTGTCTTCCCGTCTCATCTGCGTCATCTGCGGCCGTCACTGCGGCGGCGGCTGCGTCGACACCCGCATGATGTAGTCCAGCGCCTGGCGCTGCCGCTGCATCTCGGCGCCGGCGCGGCCCTCGAACTGGCCGATGGCCTGGAAGTTCCGCCGGTTGTCGGTCCGGCGCTGCACCTCGATGTCCCGGCCGAACTGCGTGAGCCGGAGCGCCAGCTCGCGCTGCTGGCGGAGCTCGCTCTCCGCGATGAGCGCCGCCACACGCTCCAGCGTGGCCGTCATGTCGGGCGTGCGGGAAGCCGCCTCCGACGCCGACACGGCCTGCGGCTGGTGCGTCGCGCGGATCTCCGCACGCAGCTCCTCTTCCAGGGCGACAAGGGCGGGACGCCACGCTTCGGTGGTGCCCACGGCCTCCTGGGCGGCGGAGGCAGAGCCAGAGGCAGAGGCAGAGGCTGGGGACGCGGCCGGCACCGTGGCGGCCGGACCGGGCTGCATCCAGCCAGTGCTGACGGCCAGGCCGTTCGCGTCGTAGCGGATCTGCAGGTTGGCAATGGCCAGGCCGGCGGACAGGACGAGGACCGCCGCCGCGGCCTGCGCCCACGCCGGAATGGCCCAGCGCGACGCCGGCTCGTCCACCACCCGCGACGCGCCCGCCGGCAGGTCCGCGAGCACCGCGCCATGCACGCCGGCCGCGTGCGCGCCGTTCAGGGACGCCGCGGCGTCCGGGGTCATCGTGACGCATGGGCCCGCGTCCGGGACCACCCATTCCGCGAGCGCGTGGCGAACGTTCCCGAGCACCGCCAGTTCCGCGGTACACGCAGCGCAGATGCGGAGGTGATCCGCCACGCGGCGGTGGATGACCGGGTCGATCTCGTCGTAGAGATAGGCGACCAGCAGGTCCTTGTCGTCGCAGTCAATCGTGTCGATCATGATGCTCTCTCGGCGGCGCGTGGCCCGGCCATGCCCCGCTGCTCGAGGTGGCGGCGCAGCACGGCCAGCCCCTGGTACAGCCGCGTCTTCACCGTGCTCAGCGGACAGCCCTGGAGATCGGCAATCTCCTGGAAGGTCAGCCCGTGGAACTCCTTGAGCACGATGGCGGTTCGTTGGTCTTCCGGGAGGTGTTGCATCGCGTTGGCCACGGTCTCGCTGAGCTGCTTGCGGGCCACGAGCGTCTCGATGGATTCCACCGGCCCCTGCTCGGCCGCCAGCTCGATGATGTCCACGCCCTCGGGCGCCGACACGACAGGCGTCCGTTTCTGCCGGCGAATCCAGTCCCGGCAGAGGTTGAGGGCAATCCGGTACAGCCAGGACGAGAACTTGGCCTCGCCCTTGAACCCGGGCAGGGCCCGGAAGGCACGGAGGAAGGTGTCCTGCACGACGTCGCGGGCGTCTTCTTCCCGGCCGATCACCCGGTATGCCAGGGCAAAGATCGGCCGTTCCCAGCGCACGATGAGCTGGTTGAAGCTATCCTGATCGCCCGCAACCGCGCGGGCGACGAGCTCTTCATCTGTCGACGCCATGGAGGGCGAGTACCCGGGTTCTCTCCGCCTATTGTGTAAGACGGCGCCGACGGCCCGAAAGTCGGAAATGACAGAATGGCCGCCTCCCCAGATGCCAATCGGGGTAAGATACAGACTCTAGAGACACTTAGTGGGCGTGAACTTCCCGAACGACGAGATCTTCCTGACGACCGAGGAGGTGCTGGAGTACCTCCAGGTCAACCTGCGGACCGTCTATCGCCTGATCAAGGCGGGGAAGATTCCGGCTGTACGCGTGGGCCGCCAGTGGCGGTTCCGCAAGCGCGACATCGACGCCTGGCTGGACTCTCAGCGGCCCCGCAGCGACCGCGCGATGATCGTCACGGACGACAAGCCGCAGGGCCGCGCCGGCCGCCCCCGCATCCTGGTGGCCGACGATGAATCGGCCATCCGGGAACTGCTGTCGAAGACGTTGGCCCTGGCCGAGTACGACGTGGAAACCGCCCCCGACGGGCGCGCCGCGCTCGAACGGCTGCGGCTCGGGCACTACGACCTGCTGATCGCGGACCTGAAGATGCCGGGCATGGACGGCCTGACCCTCATCCGCGAGGCCAAGCGGCTCAACGCGGACCTGCCCGTCATCATCATCACGGGCTTCTCGACCGAGTCGAGCGCCATCGAGGCCGTGAACATGGGGGTGGCCGGGTACCTCACCAAGCCGTTCCGGGTCCCGCAGGTGCTCGCCGCCGCCGCGCGCGCGCTCGGCGAGTAGCGCACCGGTCCCACGCGATCCGTTCGCGGGTCGAGCGGCCCGGCCGTCCGCGCCTGCCCTGACCCGCGGCGCTCCAACCACCCCGTGCGATGATCCAGCTGCAGTCCCTCACGAAGTCCTTCGGCGAGCGAGTCCTCCTCGACAATGTCACCTGGCAGGTCGGCGACCGCGACCGCGTCGGCCTCTGCGGCCCGAACGGCGCCGGCAAGACCACGCTGCTCAAGATGCTCGCCGGCCTCGACGAGCCGGATGCGGGCGCCGTCCAGCGGCCCAACAACCTGACCGTCGGGTACCTCCCGCAGGACGGCCTCTCCCACCGCGGGCGCACGATCGCAGACGAGGCGACCCAGGCCCTCGCCCCGCTCCTCGAGATGAAGGCCGAGATGCACGCGCTCGAGGACGCCCTCGCAGACGAGGCCATCCCCGCGGATGCGCACGAGGCCCGGCTGCACCGCTACGCCGAACTGCAGGAGCGGTTCCGCATCGCCGACGGCTACCAGATGGACCAGAAGGTCGGGACCGTGCTGACCGGCCTGGGCTTCGAGCCGGCGCAGTTCCAGGACATGGCAGAGCACCTGTCCGGCGGCTGGCAGATGCGGCTGGCGCTGGCCAAGCTGCTGCTGCAGTCGCCCGACCTGCTCCTCCTCGACGAGCCGACCAACCACCTCGATCTCGAGGCGCGCAACTGGCTGGAGGAGTACCTCTCCGCCTACCCCCACGCCGTCATCGTCGTCTCGCACGACAGGTACTTCCTCGATGCCGTCGTCCAGCGGATCGCGGACCTCTCGCTCCGCACGATCACGGACTACCACACCAACTACTCGAAGTACCTCGAGGAGCGCGACCTGCGGCTCGAACGCCTGCGCGAGGCCAAGCGCCGGCAGGACGAGGAAGTCGAGCGCGTGGAGGCGTTCATCAACCGGTTCCGCTACCAGGCGACCAAGGCGGCGCAGGTCCAGAGCCGGATCAAGATGCTGGAGAAGGTGGTGCGGATTGACGTGCCGCCCGAGCGCAAGCGCATCCGGTTCCAGTTCCCCGCCGCCAGCAAGAGCGGGCGCATGGTCCTCGAGCTCAAGGCGGCGCGCAAGGCCTACGGCGCCAAGGTGGTGCTCCGCGGCGTGAGCCTCCACGTCGAGCGAGGGGACCGCATTGCCCTGGTCGGACACAACGGGGCGGGCAAGTCCACGCTCATGCGCATGCTCTCCGGCGCCGAGGCGCCGGACGCCGGCGAGCGGATCGAGGGACACCAGGTCGTCATGCAGTACTTCGCCCAGGACGAGGCCACGCGCCTCGACCCCGGCCTGACGGTCTACGAGACGCTCGCCTCCGGGTCGCCCAACACCATGGTGCCCGCCATCCGGAACATCCTCGGCGGCTTCCTCTTCTCCGGCGACGATGTGTACAAGAAGGCGGCGGTGCTGTCCGGGGGCGAACGGACGCGGCTGGCCGTCGCGCGCATGCTCCTCCGCCCGTCGAACACCCTGCTGCTCGACGAGCCCACGAACCACCTGGACATCGACTCGAAGGACGTGCTGCTCGACGCGCTGGAGGACTACGGCGGGACGCTGATCTTCGTCTCGCACGACCGTTACTTCGTGGACCGGCTGGCGACAAAGGTCATCGACGTCGGCGGCGGCGAGGCCATCCCCTATCCGGGCGGATACGAGGCGTTCCTCTGGAGCCGGAAGAACACGAGCACGAGCCAGCCGGCCGCGCCCGCGGCACCCCCTGCGCCGAAGCCGGCGAAGACCACGCCCGCACCTCGCCGCGACGGCAAGGACAACACCCGGGCCGGCGGCCAGGCGGCCCCGACACGGCAAACCCCGACACGCCCGGCCCCGCCCGCACCACCTGCCGACTACGCGGCGCGCAAACGGGCCGAGGCCGAGGCCCGCAAGCAGGAGAAGGCACGCCGCGCGTTACAGGACCGCATTACCGATCTCGAAATGCGTATCGGCGAGCACGAGCGGGCCATCAAGGCGCTCGAGGAGCGCATGGGCGCGCCGGGCTTCTACGCGGACCTCGGCGCCGCGCAACCTGTCATCGACGAGCACCAATCCCTCATGTGGAAGGTCGGAGAACTCCTGAGCCAGTGGGAAATGCTCACGACCGAGGCCAGCCAGAATCGTTAGACGATTACACATTTGTTGTTCCGCCAGAAGTGGGGCAATAATCCAAATTCTGTAATCGTTCGAAAATCAGGGTTCAGCCGCCACCCGGACCGTGGGCACGGCGTTTGCCCTGTCTGGAGGGTCCACATGGCCAGACGTTCAGCCTCCCCCGCCTCGTCTCCCCGCGCCGCGGGGGCTTCGGCCGAGTTCTATCGGCACCTCGTCTCGAACATGCGGAACGGGGTGCTGGCCATCGAGCGCACCGGCGGGGTGGTCCTGCTCAACGCGGAGGCCCGCCGTCTCTTCCAGTTGCCCGACCAGGACTTCCAGGGCCAGCGCTTCGACGACGTGCTCCGGGACCATCCGGACATCGTGCGGGTGCTGAGCGGGGTGTTCGACAGGCCGACGCTGCCCAACCGGGCGGAGCTGCGGATCAAGTCCACCGACACGGTCATCGGCTACACGCTGTCGCTGGTGCGGAGCGATGCCGGCGAGGCGATTGGCGCCGCGATGTTCTTCAAGGACCTCACCTACGTCGAGCAGATGGTGGAGCGCGAGCGGCTCCGCGAGCGGCTGGCCGCCGTGGGCGAGATGGCGGCGGTGATGGCGCACGAGATCAAGAACCCGCTCGGCGGCATCGAGGTCCTGGCCGGGCTGCTCCGGCGGCAGACGCCGGACAACCCGCAGGCGCAGACGCTGGTGAACGACATCATCAGCGAGGCCAAGATGGCCAACGCGATCGTGCAGGAGGTCCTGGACTTCGTGCGGCCGGTGCGGCTGCAGGTGGACCACACGTCCGTGCGCGAGTCCGTGGACAGCGCCATCTCGCTGGCGGACAGCCACGCGACGCGCGGCGATGTCTCGGTGGTGGCGACGGTCCCCGCGGACCTGCCGCACATCCGCGCCGACCGGACGCAGTTGACGCAGGTGTTCGCGAACCTGCTCATCAACGCCTACGAGGCGCTCGAGGGGCGGGGGCACGTGCGCATCGACGGGCGGGCCGCCGACACGGCCGACGACGGGGCGCTCGTCCCCGATGCCCAGCACTCCGCGCCGAGCGTCATCGTCGAGGTCACCGACGACGGGCCCGGCATCCCCCCGGACCGGGCGGAGAAGATTTTCGAACCGTTCTTCACGACCAAGCCCAAGGGGTCGGGTCTCGGGCTGGCGATCGTGCGGAAGATTGTGGATGCGCACGAAGGGCGCATCGACGTGGCGCCGACGGACGGTGCGGGGACGCGGTTCCGCGTCACGCTGCCGATTGCCCCGTCGCGCTGATGGAACGAGGCACACGCATGGCACGGATCCTGGTGGCGGACGATCACGACGCGCTGCGGCGCGGGCTGGCGCTCGCCCTGTCGGCGGCCGGACACGACGTCGAGGAGGCGCCGAACGGCAACGCGGCGCTCGAGCGGCTCCACGAGAGCTACTTCGACGTCGTGGTCAGCGACCTGAAGATGGGCGGGTCCGACGGGCTGGACGTGCTCCGGACGACGAAGTCCCTCCATCCGACGGTGTCGGTGATCCTCATGACGGCGTTCGGCTCCGTGACGACGGCGGTCGAGGCGATGAAGCACGGGGCATTCGACTACGTGCAGAAGCCGTTCGAGATCGAGGAGATGGAGGTCAAGATCGAGAAGGCGCTGGAGCTGAAGCGGCTCCGGCACGAGCTCGACTACCTCCGGCACGAGCGGCAGGAGTCCTACGAGTTCGAGAAGATCGTGGGCAGCAGCGAGCCGCTGCAGCGGGTGCTGGACGTCGTCCGCAAGGTGGCGAAGAGCAACTCCACCGTCCTGATTCACGGGGAGACGGGCACGGGCAAGGAGCTCATCGCGGGCGCGATTCACCACAACTCGCTCCGGGCCGCGCGGAACTTCGTCAAGGTCAACTGCGCGGCGCTGCAGGAGAACCTGCTCGAGTCCGAGCTCTTCGGCCACGAGAAAGGCGCGTTCACGGGCGCGGATCGGCAGCGCATCGGCCGCTTCGAACAGGCGGACGGGGGGACGCTCTTCCTCGACGAGATCGGGGACATGAGCCCGAGCACGCAGGCCAAGATCCTGCGCGTTCTCCAGGAGCACGAGTTCGAGCGGCTGGGCGGGACGCGGACGATCCGGGTGGACGTCCGGCTCATCGCGGCGACGAACCGCGACCTGCCCGCGATGGTGGCCGCCGGCGGGTTCCGCGAGGACCTGTACTACCGGCTCAACGTGGTGTCGATCCAGACGCCGCCGCTCCGCGAGCGGAAGGAGGACATCCTGCCGCTGGCGATGTCGTTCCTGCGGCGGTTCGGCAACGAGCTCAAGAAGCGGCTGGACGGCCTGGACCCGGAGGCGCAGAAGCTCCTGATGCGCTACAACTGGCCGGGGAACATCCGCGAGCTGGAAAACGCGATCGAGCGCGCCGCGCTCCTGGCCGAGCACGGGGCGGTGACGGCCGACGACCTCCGGCTCGGCGACTTCCAGTCACCCGGCGCCCGCGAATCATCTGTGGTGCGGATCCCGCCGACGGGCATCGCCCTCGAGGACATCGAGCGCCAGGCGCTGACCGAGGCGCTGAAGATGGCCAACTGGGTGCAGAAGGACGCGGCCGACCTGCTGAGCATCAGCCCGCGCGTGATGAACTACAAGATCAAGACGCTCGGGATCGAGCTGCCGCGGCGGCGCATACTGCACTAGCCAACTCATTTCGCGTGCCACGGGGTGAGCGCAGCGCATGCCCGGGACGCTGTGGCCGTGAAGCATCTGTTCGCGCTCGCTGCGCACGCCGACGAAGGGCATCACAGAGAGTCCGAGACACGCTGAGAGACGCCGAGGTCACAGAGACGTCAGGATGCGGACGCGCGTCGGCGCGGAGCGCCGACCGGCG
>CAZUGF010000013.1:8215-55221 GCA_964619705.1 uncultured Bifidobacteriaceae bacterium | reverse complement strand
GCCGCAGGCGTCGCCCACCCGCATCGCCTTTCCTCACCGATCCCGCAGCAGCACGTAATCCGCGAGGCCCGTCAGCGCCTCGCGTTCCTGCGTCGGCGGGAACACGCGGAGGTGCCGCTTGGCGGTCTCCCCGAACTCCACCGCGCGGCCGTACGCGTAGTCGATGGACCGGTGCTCGGCCAGCAGCGCCTTGAGGCGCGCCCACTGCTCCTGCGTCACGTCGCGCGTCTCGACCACCTGGCGGACCAGGTCGTCCGCCTCCGGGCCGCCGTGCTGCAGCAGGTGGATGATCGGGAGCGTGATCTTGCCCTCGCGCAGGTCGCCGCCAATCGGCTTGCCGAGCGCTTCCGCCTCGCCGGTGAAGTCCAGCAGGTCGTCGACGAGCTGGAACATGATGCCGAGGTTGAAGCCGTAGTCGCGGAGCGCCGTGCGCTTGTCGGCGGTCACCTCGCCGAGCATGCCGCCGATCTCCGCACAGCCGCCGAAGAGGAACGCCGTCTTGCGATGGATGATGTCGAAGTGCTCCGCCTCGGAGAGGTCCACGACGCCGTTCTTGGTGAGCTGGTAGATCTCCCCCTCGATCATGCGGAGGGTCACGTCGCACAGCATCCGCACGACGTCCAGCGTGTCCTGCGTGAGCGCCATCGCCATGGACTTGATGTAGAGGAAGTCGCCGGCGAGCACCGTGACGTCGTTCCCCCAGTTCGAGTGCACCGCCTTCCGTCCGCGCCGCACGTCCGCATCGTCGATGATGTCGTCGTGCACGAGCGTGGCGGTGTGGATGAACTCGACGACGGCCGCGTTCAGCACGGCGCGCGAGCCGGTGTAGCCGCACAGCCGCGCGGCCATGAGGAGCACCGCCGGGCGCACGCGCTTGCCGCCGCTCTTCTGGATGTAGGCGCCGATCTCCGGGATGATTCGGACCTGCGACTGCACCTGCCGCTCGTACTCGCGCTCCACCTCCTCGAGGTCGAGACGCACGGGTTCGAACAACTGGATCAGATCCGCCTGGGTCTTCGGGAGCACGTTCGACAAGCTCGTCAATCTCACCATAGGGCGCGCGCCGGTGTCAACGACAGGAGGACTGGTAATCCCTTGCAGGGCTGAGCTTTAGCCCGGACGATTCGCGAGGCCCGGAATCGTCCCGTTCGGGCCCGCGTCCCGGACGACGCCGGACCCGCGGGCCGGCCGCGGCGTCACGGACGGAAGAGCCGATCGAAGTTGTCCGAGACCATCCGCCCGAGCGCCTCGGGCGTCGTGTCCAGGACGGCGGCCAGCGCGCCAACGGTGTGCGCCAGACGGGCCGGCTCGTTGCGCTTGCCGCGAAACGGCACCGGCGCCAGGTACGGGCTGTCGGTCTCGACGAGCAGCCGATCGCCGGGTACCGTCCGGACCGCGTCGCGCAGCGCGTCCGCCTTCGGGAAGGTGGCCACGCCCGGGATGGAGAGGTAGTAGCCCGTCGCGAGCGCGCGCGCCGCGGCGGCGGCGTCACCCGTGAAGCAGTGGAACACGCCCGTCGTGTCCCGGGCGGCCGGCTCCGCCAGGAGGGCGAGCGTGTCGGCCTCCGCCTCCCGTGTGTGGAGGACCACGGGCAGTCCGCGCTCCCGGGCCACGCGGAGCTGCGCGCGAAAGACGGCCTGCTGCACGTCGCGCGGTGAGAAGTCGTAGTGGTAGTCCAGCCCGATCTCGCCGACCGCGCGTGCCGCCGGCAGGGCGTCCAGGCGCGACGCCACGAGGCGCGCCGCGCCCTCGGGATCGCCGCCGAAGAGGTGCGCGTGATGCGGATGGACTCCCACGGCCACGCGGCTCTCGGGCCAGAGGTCGAGCACGCGCGACGCCTGCGCGACCTCCTCGTCGTCCTCCGCCGCCAGGATCACGAGCGCGCGCAACACGCCGGCCGCGCGCGCACGCGCGATCACGTCCTCGAGATCGCCCGCGAACTCACGCCCCGCAATGTGGCAATGCGAATCAACCACGCCGGACACCGTCAGCGTGTCGTATTCCCTGCCGTGCGCGTCGCCGCATCCGGTACCTGCTCCCCGCTCCGCGCCGGCGCTCAGCGCACGCGCGTGCCGGGCACGGCGGCCCCGGCGTCGAGCAGCAGCGCGCCGCCCCCCTCGGGGCTGGCCGCCAGGACCATGCCGTTCGACTCGATGCCCATCAGCTTCGCGGGCTTGAGATTCGCCACGACGACGATGGTCCGGCCGACGATCTGCTCCGGCTCGTAGCTCTCCGCAATCCCCGCCAGGATGGTCCGCGGTGCCGCCTCGCCGACATCCACCGTGAGCTGCACCAGCTTCTTCGACTTCGGCACGCGCGACGCCTCCAGGACCTTCGCCGCCTTCAACTGCACCTTCATGAACTCATCAATGGAGATGAGCGGCGCGGCCTCGGGCGGTGCGGATGGTGCCGGCGCCGGGGAGGCTGCCGCAACGGCGGGCGGTGCGGGAGGCGCCGGAGCGGCCTCCGGTGCAGCGGAGGGCTGCGGGATGTTCTGCGGAGTGCTGTCGGACACGGGTGCTCCTTTGGAATCGTCGATACGGGGCCACAGGGCTCCCGCGTTCAGGATCTCTCTCTCTCCAGATGCCCGCCACGCGCTTGCGGTGTCGAAGCGGAGATCGGCGGCGGGCGTCGCGTCGCCCATGCGCCGCAGGATCTCCGCCGCCGAGGCCGGCATGACCGGCAGGAGCAGGACCGCCGCGATGCGCACGGCTTCCGCCACGTCGTTCAGGACCTCCGGCACGCGACCGGCCGTTGACGGGTCCTTCGCCAGCGTCCACGGCTGGGTCTCCGCGATGAACTCGTTGGCGCCGCTCACCAGCCGGTACGCCGCGGCCACGCCCTCGTGCAGCGCGAGGCCGTCCATCGCCGTCCGATAGGCCGTCGTCGACTCCGCCGCGAGCGCCGCCAGGCGGCCCCCGCCGCCGGCGATCAGCCGGCCCCCGCAGTACCGCTCCGTCATCGCCGCGACGCGGTTGACCAGGTTCCCCAGGTTGTTCGCGAGGTCGGCGTTGTACTTCTCCTCGAACCGCTCCCACGTGAAGTCCCCGTCGCCGCCGTAGGGCACTTCCTTGGTGAGGTAGAGCCGGAGCGGGTCCGGGCCGAAGCGCGTGGCCGCATCGAGGGGGTCCACCATGTTGCCCAGGGACTTGCTCATCCGCTCGCCCTTGAAGAACACCCACCCGTGGCCGAAGACCTGCGCCGGCAGCGGCAGGCCGGCGCTCATCAGCATCGCGGGCCAGATCACGCAGTGGAACCGCGTGATGTCCTTCCCGACGATGTGCAGGTTCGCGGGCCAGCGCGCGGCAAAGCGCTCCTCGTCCCAGCCGTAGCCGACGGCGGCCACGTAGTTGATGAGCGCATCGAACCAGACGTACACGACGCTCGCGGGATCGAACGGCAGCGGGATGCCCCACGACTGCCCCGCCCGGCTCATGGACAGATCGTCGAGCCCGCCTTCGACGAAGCGGAGAATCTCGTTGCGGCGCACCTCCGGCTCCACAAACGACGGACGCTCCGCGTAGAGCGCGAGCAGCGGCGCCTGGTACTTCGACAGCCGGAAGAACCAGTTCTTCTCCCGGATCCACTCGGGCCGCGTCTTGTGGATGGGGCACAGGCCGTCGACGAGGTCCTTCTCCGGCTTGAACTCCTCGCAGCCCACGCAGTAGTGGCCCTCGTAGGTGCCCTCGTAGATGTCCCCGTTGTCGAGGCACGCCTGCGCCATGCGCTGCACGGCCGGGAACTGGCGCCGGCGATCCGTCGTCCGCATGAAGTCGTCGAAGGAGATGTCCAGCGTCCGCCAGACGTCGCGGAACACCGCTTCCATCTCGTCGCAGTAGGCCAGCGGATCCTTGCCCTGCTCCTGCGCCCGCTTGAAGACGTTCTGCGAGTGCTCGTCGTTCCCCATCAGGAAGAACGTGTCGTCGCCCTTCAGCCGGTGATAGCGCGCGATGACGTCGGCGGTGATCTTCTCGTACGCGGTCCCGAGGTGAGGCCGCGAATTGACGTAGTCGATGGCGGTGGTCAGGAAAAAGGAAGACATGGTGGCGTGTCAGGAGGATACATGGGCTATCGGGCGCCGTGAGCCGTGTCCATCCAGGCCCTGGTCGCCGCGGCCTGGACCGTCTTGATCGGGACGCCCCGGTCGGCCGCCGCGCGGGCCAGGTCGTCGAACTCCGGCTGCGCGTTGAGGATCGCTCCCCCGCGCCGCGCGACCTTGAATCGTACCACGCCGAACGGCGTGTCCACCGGGACCATCTCCCGGTCCAGGCATAAGCGCGCCATCTCCTGGTAGCGGATGCCGATCGTGGTCGTCTCCCGGAAGACGAGATCCGCGAGCGCCTCCCGACGGTCGGGACGGGCGACGATCGTCATGAGCGTGCCCGGGCGGTTCTTCTTCATCTGGACCGGCTGATAGCACACCTCCAGGGCGCCCTCCGCGTACAGCCGGTCCATCACGGCGCCGAAGATCTGCGGGTTCATGTCGTCGATCTCGCAGGCCAGGACCACCACGGCCTCCGGCGCCGGGGCCGCCGTCGCCGACTCCCCCACGAACACGCGGACAACGTTGGGCGTCTCGGGCATCTCGCGATCGCCTGCCCCGTACCCCACGTGCGCCACGCGCATCGCCGGCATCGGACCGAACGCCCGCGCGTACTCGGTGAGCACCAGGGCGCCGGTCGGCGTCAACAGTTCCAGGGGCACGCCGCTCGAGTACTGCGGCGCATCGCCGAGCAGCCGCACCGTGGCCGGCGCCGGCACGGGGAACACGCCGTGCGCGGTGCGGACCGTGCCACTGCCGACGTTGACGGGCGAGGCCGTCACGGAGCCGGCGTCCAGGTAGTCCATCGCGCACGCGATACCGACGATGTCGACGATCGAGTCCACGGCGCCGACCTCGTGCAGGTGGACGCGATCGAGCGTCGTGCCGTGAATGGCCGCCTCCGCCTCGGCCAGCCGTTCGAACATCCGCGTGGCCCGGGCGCGCGCGCGCTCGGCCAGCGCGCACCGGGCAATGGCGGCGTGGATGTGGGACAGGTGGTAGTGCCGGTGCGGCCGGTCATCAGCCACCGCCTCGTGGACGCGGAACTTGAGCGCGGACACGCCGGTGCGGAGGACGCGATCCGCGGACACGGAGACGCCGTCCAGGGCCAGGCTCCCGAGCGCGCGCTGCACCACCTCCAGCGGGACACCCGCGTCGATGAGCGCGCCGAGAATCATGTCCCCCGCGGCGCCCGCAAAGCAGTCGAAGTACAGCGTCTTCACGTTCGTGTCGTCCTCCACACCGCTCGATGGGCGTTGAAACTGAAGTAGCGCCCGGACCCGAGGATGATGTGATCCACCATCTCGACGCCCACCGCTTCCCCCGCCGCCGTCATCCGCGCCGTCACCAGCGCATCGTCCGGGCTCGGCTGCGGGTCGCCGGACGGGTGGTTATGGAAGACGACCACGGCGGACGCCGATGCGAGCAGCGCCTCGCGGAACACTTCCCGGGGCTGGGCCTGCACCGCGTCCTCCGTGCCCATCGAGAGGATGGTCGTCCGGATGAGCCGCTGCCGCGAGTCCAGCAGCATCACCCCGAAGCGCTCCAGGCGGCCGGCGCCGTAGAGCGGCAGCAGGTAGTGCGCCACATCCCGCGCGGTCCGGAACTGCGGCCGCTCCCCCGCCCCGCGGACAATCGACCGGCGCCCGAGCTCCACGGCGGCGAGCAGCCGCGCCGCCCGTGCCAATCCCACGCCCGGCACGCGCCGCAGCTCGTCGAGCGAGAGGCGGGACAGCCCGTCGCTGCCGCGCGCGGCATCGAGCACGTCCCCGGCGACCGACAGCGCGTCCCGCGTCCGCGTGCCCGTCCCCACGACCAGCGCCACGAGTTCGTTGTCGCCGAGGGCCGACACACCCGCCCGCGAGAGCTTCTCGCGCGGCCGATCCGCAGGAGTCAGCCGCTTCAAGAGTAACCCACGCGAACCGTCAGGTCAGAACGCCGACGCACAACGTATACTCCCTTCCTGATGCTTCGCTTGACATCCTGCCCCTGCCACCCGCCCGCGCGCACCGTCCGTTCCCTCGTCCTCGTCACCGTCCTGGCCCTCGCCATGGCCGCCTGCGCCGAGCCGCCGGACAAGGAGATGAACCAGGCCCAGGGCGCCATCGACGCGGCACGCGCCGCCGGTGCCGAGGAGTACGCCGCGGCCGACTTCACGCGGGCCGTCGACGCGCTGGCGCAATCCGAGGCCGCCGTCACGGCCCGCGACTACCGCCTGGCACTCGCGCACGCGCTCGACAGCCGCGAGCACGCCCAGAACGCGGCCAAGGCCGCGGTCGATGGACGCGCCAGGGCCCGCGGCGACGCGGAACGCGTGCTGGCCGAAGCCGCCACGCTCGTCGAACGGCTCGCCGGCCGGCTCGAGGATGCGGAGGTGGTCCGGCTGCCCGCCCGCACCAGGACCAGCGCGCGCACCACGCTGGACGAGGCAACCCTCTCGTTGCAAGAGGCGCGCTCATCGCTGGCCGACGAGCGGTACCTGGCGGTCATGACGACCGTGGACGGCGTCGCGCCGCGGGTTCAGGCCGCACTGGAGGCCATCGACGCCGCCGTGGCCGGCGCCGCGCGCGGCCGGAAGCGCTAGGGCATTACACGGCAGGCAGCAGAATTCGCGCCCGCGACAACGCCGAGGGTACGCAGTTCCTGC
Organism: uncultured Bifidobacteriaceae bacterium; assembly: GCA_964619705.1. GTDB lineage: Bacteria > Acidobacteriota > Vicinamibacteria > Vicinamibacterales > UBA2999 > VFZN01. The sequence continues at coordinate 48,532 of CAZUGF010000013.1, read as the reverse complement.
GGGGACGCCGCGGCTACGGCACGCTGACGATGAGGTCGGCGGTGGGCGGACCGAGGCCGTACGTGTTGCCGGCCCGCACGCGAACGAAGTAGGTGCCGGGCGGCACGTTCGTCGCCACGTAAGCCGGCGTGTTCGAGACGGCCGTGGCAAGGTCGGTCACGCCGGGTCCCGTGCCGGCCTCGAGCCGGTAGTACGTGGCCGCGGGGCCCGCCGGCGGCGCCGCCCAGGTCAGCGTGACGGTGCCCCCCGAGACCGTGGCCTGCAGGTCCGCGGGCGCGCCCGGCGGCGGACCGCCTACCTGCAGCGCAACCTCGTTCGACGCGGCACCCACGCCGCACCCGTTGATGCCCCGCACGCGAACGACGTACACGCCCGGCGGCGCCAGCGTCGCGTATCCGAGGGCCGGGCCCACGCCGATCACCGCGAGATCCGCCTGCCCCGGGGCGCTGCCGGCCTCCACACGATAGGACGTCGCGCCGGGAGCCGGCCCCCATGCGAGCACGGCGCCGATGTCGTAGCCGGTCCCGGACAACGTGCCGGGCGCGGCCGGCGCGCGGTTGCACGCGTGCGGCGCGAGTGCGAACGCGACCTCGTTGGACGGCGGGCTGAGGCCGAGCGCTCCGCGCGCGTGGACACGGACGAAGTACGCGCCCTCAGGCGCCGTGACCGCAAACGCCGTGGCCGTGCTGCCCGTGTCGATCTCCGCCAGGTTGGACTGCCCGCTCGACGAGCCCGCCCGGATGACGTAGCTCTCCACGTCTCCCGCGGTCGGCGCGACCCACGTCAGGTACACCTGCTGGTTCGCGTACTGCACCTCCAGCAGCCGAGGCGAACGCGGCGTCGTCACCGACTCCGCGGCGTGGAAGCGGACGCCGATCGCGTGCGGGTCGCCGTCAATAACCGCGTGCCGCTCGACCAGCCCGTCCGCGGCCGCGCCGGGGCTCGTCCACCGGACCGCAGAGGACGTGGGCGCCGCGGTTGTCGGGTCCCATTCCGGCCCGGAATACACGAGCCCGCTGAACGCGGCCACGCGCGCCGTGGGGGTACTGCCCGCCGGCAGCGTGGGCACCGTCCACGTCGTCACCGTCGCCTGGTCCACACGCGCCGTCCCAATGAGGGGGCTGCTCCCCGTGCCGACGAAGTACGTCTCGCCATCGCCCCTGGCCAGGTCGGACACGGCGTCGCCCGCGGCGAGCGTGACCTCCGGCAGCAGCGGCCCGCCAGCGACCATGTCGACCACGGCCAACCCGTTCCGCGGCTGCCCCCCGACGGACGAGAATCGGCCCCCGATCAGGACGGCCTCGCCCTCGATGGACAAGGCCGCGATCGGCGCGGGGCTCGACGCCGGATCGGGCGACGTGCTGACGACGAGCGGATCCCAGTCCGTGAGCGTGGCCGTGGCAATCTCCACCGCGAGGCCGTGTCCCCGGCCTGCGGATTGCGGCACGCTGGACGTGACGGCCGCATCGAAGAACCCGCCGGCGTACACGACGGTGTCGGTCGCGGCCAGCGCGGCAATCGCTCCGTGCGCATGGCCGGCGGCGCTGGTCAGCACACCCCAGGCGTCCGTCCGCCCCGTGTCGAGCGACGCGCGGCGGATCTGGCCCTCCGCCGTGCCTATCAGCAGGTAGTCGGCATTGAGCGCGAGTGACGTGACGGGCGGTACGGGCGCCGCGCCGGGCGTACTGGCGGGATCGAACGGCAGAACCTCTCCCGTGAACGTATCGACCGCCGCCAGGTACTGGCGATGCTCGACGGTCTCGCTGAGCAGACGCCCCACATAGAGCCGCTCGCCGTTCGGCACGAGATCCACCTCCGGGAGCATCGTTGCGAAGAGCATGGGCGCCCAGGGATCGACGGCGCCGGAGGACGTGTCGACGGCCGCGAGCCGGAAGCGCTCCTGCCCGTCCACGCCGCGAATCGGCGCACCGCGCAGGAACAGGCGCGAGCCGACAATCGCCAGCCGCTCCACGCTGACCGTGTCCCCGGGGCGTGTGGTGAGCGCCGGCTCGAATGCAGGCACGAGAGCACCGGTCGCCTCCGCGAGGGCGAACACGCCCACGCGCCCGAGGCCGCTGCCGGCCACGAACAGCCGGCCGTCGGCCGCCTCGATGTCCGTCACGGTCACGGCCGGACTGGTCCAACCCGCCCGGGGCTGACCGGTGGCGAGATCCACGGCCTGCAGGGGCTGTCCCGGCCCCGCCGAGACGTAGAGCGCCGTGCCGATGACCTTGACGAAGCCGGTCGCTGCCCCGGGCGCGAGGGACGTGAACGCGCCCGTGGCCGGGTTGAGGAGGCCGATCGGGTACGGCCCGTTCGGCGCGCCGCGCGGCGGCACGGACACCACGAGCAGGCCGTTCGGCGCCACGCCCTCGAGCCGCACGACGTCGAATTGCGGGTAGTCCCAGGCGCCCACGATGCCACCCGTGGACGGGTTGAACGCCGCGAGGCGGCCGAAGCGATCCGTGGCGCCGTTGGCGCGCGACCCCCCGACGTAGACGACATCGCCGCCGCGGACGATGCTCGCGCCCCGCGCGAGCGGATCGCCGGGAATGAACGGCCCGAGACGGAAGGCGCGATCGAAGCGGCAGTCCGCGCCCACGCGGACGAAGGAGTGGGCGGGATCGACGGCGAAGGTGCCCGCCTCGTCCACGAGCTCGCCCGTGTCGAGGGGCGTCTGCATGAAGAGACCGCCGCCCGCATCCGCCACGACAGGCGTGCCGAGTCCGCCCTGCGGTCCCGTGCGCGTCGCGCACCCATCCGCGGCGTCCCCGGTGTCCAGCGTGACGAAGCTCGCCCCGTCGCGTGCCACAGCGGCCATGTAGCGGAACGCGCCGCCGAGATAGACCGTGTCGCCGTCGGCCGCCGAGGCGGCCACCTCCGCGTCGGTCACCCATTCCCACGTGGCGATCGGTTCCACGTCCGCGCGGACCGCGCCGCCGAGGGCGGCCAGCAGCACCACCGCTGCCAGCAGGCGCCCGCCCGACGTGCAACGCGCGGAAGGCATCTTGACCATTTGGATACCTGTCAGAACAGGATCGGCCCGACCATGAGCACGAGCACGACGATCAGGACGAACGCGACGAGGTCCAGGAGGATGCCGTGCCGCATCATCTGCCCGATCGGAATGTACCCCGAGCTGTAGACGATGGCGTTGGGGGGCGTGGAGATGGGCATCATGAAGCCCATGCTCGCACCGAGCGTTGCGCCGAGGACGGGCTCCACCGGGCTGATACCCGCGGACTGCGACACTGCAATCGCGATCGGGATCACCATGTTCGCCGACGCCGTGTTGGATGCGGCTTCGGACACGACAATCGCCGAGAACGTGAAGAGCATGGTCAGCGCCAGCGTGGACTGTGACGGGAGCCACGACGTGATGCCGTCGCCCAGGGCCGTGGCCAGGCCGGTCGAGAACGCCAGTTCGCCGACCGACAGGCCGCCGCCGTAGAGCAGCACGATGCCCCAGTCAATCTTCACCGCCTCCTCCCAGGTGATCGTGAACCGGCGCATCCGCCAGTCCACGGGCAGCAGGAACAGCAGGCACGCGCCCACCAGGGCGACGATGCCCTCCGGCAGCGCAGTCGTGTAGGCGACGGCAAACGGCGTGTCGTTCCACCCGCCCACGGCGAAGATGCCCGGGAGCACCCACAGGATCACCGTCGTGACGAACGCGAGGAGCACGTTGCGCTGTCCCCGCGACACGGGGCCCAGCTTCTTCAGCTCCTCGTGGACGAGCGCGGTGCCGCCCTCCGGGCTCGGGACACCGCGCACCGACGACCAGTAGAACTGCGCCATCAGGTAGGCGAAGAGGACGATCACGATGGGTACGCCGAGCGCCATCCAGGCGAAGAACGTGATCTTGACGCCCACGATCTTCTCCAGCATGCCGATGCCAATCAGGTTGGGCGGCGTCCCGACGGGCGTCCCCATCCCGCCGACGGAGGCGCCGAACGAGGTGAGCAGCATCATGGCCACGGCGTACTTGCGCACCTGATCCCGGTGGCCCGGCGCGGTGCGCATCAGGTGCGCGACAATCGACAGCCCGATCGGGAACATCATGGCCGTCGTCGCGGTGTTGCTGATCCACATCGAGAGGAACGTACAGACGCCCGTGTAGACCAGGAGGATCCGGAACGCGCCCGTGCCGACACCGGGCAGCGACAGCGCGGTGTAGGCGATGCGCCGGTCCACGCCATGGACGAACATCGCCTGCGCCAGGATGAACCCGCCGATGAACAGGAAGACGATCGGGTCCGCGAAGGGCGCCAGGGCGACGCGCGCGGGCGCGACGTGCAGGATGACCGCGAGGACCGGGCCGATGAGCGCCGTGACGGCCAGCGGCAGGGCCTCGGTCATCCAGAAGACGACCATCAGGCCCATGATGGCCGCCATGTCCTGCGCGTTGTCGTTCAGGCCGAGCGGCGCGGCGAGCAGCCCGGCGAAGACGATCGGGCCGACGAAGAGGCCCACCGTCCGCCGCCGCCGGTTGAACTGCTCCTCGGCCGGCGAGTAGGTCTCAGACGCGTCGAGCGCCTGATGGAAGGTCTGCATGACTTGGTACCCAGCGGCCGTCGAAGAGTACCTCGGCCCATCCCGTCAGGAAGATGCCCTCGTCGCGCCACTCGACGCGCTGCGTCCCGCCCGGGGCGATGACGTCGATGTCGCGCCCCGCCCCGCCGTGCGCCGCGGCCGCCACGGCCGACGCGCAGGCGCCGGTGCCCGAGGCGTGCGTGGGCCCGACGCCGCGTTCCCAGATGCGGATCCGCACCCGGTTCGGCGCCTCGATCACCGCGAACTCCACGTTGGTCCCCTGCGGAAAGTGCGGGTGCGAGGACAGCGCCGGCCCGAGCCGATGGAAGCGCGCGGTGTCCGGCAACTCGTCGACGATGGCCACGCACTGCGGGTTGGCCACGCGCAGCGTGGTCACCTCGATCCGCTCGCCGGCCACGTCCAGCGTGACTCGTTCGAGGTCCGTCGGCGGCCCCATCGCCGCACGGAACGTGAACCGCGATCCGTTCCGCCCGGCCAGTTGCAGCGTCTTCCAGCCGACCGCCGTCTCGACGCGCACCGTCTCGATCGGATCGGCGTCGGTCCCGCGCAGGTGGAGCACGAGCGCGGCCAGGCAGCGCAGGCCGTTCCCCGAGAGTTCCGACGGGCTGCCGTCCGCGTTCACGAGCCGCATGGCGGCCGTCCCGTCCGGGGCGAGCGTGTAGTAGATGACGCCGTCAGCGCCCACGCCCGTGTGCCGGGCGCAGAGCCGCACGGACAGCGCGTCGAGCGCGACCCCCTCCACCTGCTCCGCGGGGACGAAGAGGAAGTCGTTGCCGTACGCGTGGGCTTTGGCGAGGTCCATGGGCATCACTGTCTCCCGGTCCGGCGTGTCAGGGTACGGTGAACGCGTCGAAGACCCACGTCAGGCCCGTCGTGAACCCGAACGACGGATCGCGCGGCGTCAGGCCGAGCAGCAGGGCGCCATCCACGCGGACGCTGCCGCGCGTGAAGCGCGCGCCGACGCGCGCCACCGCGCGGTCCTCCGCGCCCACCCCGCCGTGCTCCGTGAAGTTCGCGCGCCCGTTGATCTCCCCGACGACCTCGAACCCTTCCACGAGGGCACGGGCCAGCGAGAGGCCGTAGACGAGGAGGTCGTCCTGCTGTGCCGGTGCCAGGGGATCCTCGAGGATCGTGAACCCGGCATTGCCGACGATGCGGATGGAGCGGACGGTCTTGCCCACGAGGAAGGCAGCCAGGAAGTCGGTCGTGTCCCGACCGAGGCCGGCCTCGTTGCTCGCGTTGGGCAGCTGCGTCGCGAAGCGGATCCCCATGGCCGGGCGCGTCGGCGTCTCGCCCAGCAGGCGGATCTTCGTGCCGATCACCAGGTCCTTGACGGATGTCGTCCGATCGCCCGTGACCTGCAGCAGCGAGGAGAGCGGCGCGGGCTGGCGATCCGTGATGGTGAGGCGCTGATAGATGCCGCCGTCGATCTGCAGTTCGGCGATCGAGCTGAGCCCCACGCTCACGCCGATGGTCGGGACGCTCAGCAGATCGCCCGAGAGACCGGACAGGGGGTAGTGCGCATCGCGCTCCGAGTCCAGGCCGGCTTCGATGAGCAGCCGACCCGAGCCGATGGTCTCGGGATCTTCGGTGACGAGGGGACGTTGTTGTGCGGACGCGGGAGACGCGGTCCAGAACATGGTGGCCAGAACGGTGACCACTCCGATCGCGTGCACTCGCATTGCGTCGCTTCGTCCTCCTTCAGCGGGAACACCGCGCCGCCCCGGTCTGCCGGGGAGCCGCGGCATGTGTGCGCGTTCGGGTCCCGCACCCTGCGCGCCATCTCGGCCGTCCATCCCTCTCGGGCGCGGGCGTCAGAACGTCTTGCGGCTGTCGAGCAGGATCGTCACCGGGCCATCGTTGACCAGGGCGACCTGCATCGTCGTCTGGAACTCGCCGGTGGCCACGGTCAGGCCGCCGTCCTGCAATTCTCGCACGACATCCTCGTACAGGGCCCGCGCGATCTCCGGGGCCGCCGCCGTGATGAACGACGGACGCCGGCCGTTGCGCGCGTCGCCGCTCAGCGTGAACTGCGAGACCACGAGCACGGCCCCGCCGATGTCCGTGACGGACCGGTTCATGCGCGTCCGCCCCGTCTCGTCGCCCTCGTCCTCGAAGATGCGGAGGTCACGCACTTTGGACGCGACATACGCCACGTCGGCCGGGCCGTCGCCCTGCTCGACGCCGACCAGGACGAGCAGGCCGCTGCCGATCTCCCCGGTGACGCGCTCCCCCACCGTCACGCGCGCGGAACGGACGCGCTGGACGACCGCCCTCATCGCCGTGCCTCCAGGGGGCTCACGCCTTGGGTCCGCCGCCTGCGCCGCGGAAGGCCGCGCCGAGCATCAGCGGGATGATGGGCACGTCCGCCGGGGCGTCCGCGAAGTCCTCCAGCGTGGCGGCCGCCGAGGCGCCCAGTTCGGCCGGAGGGTTCAGCCGCCGGTCCAGCAGGTGCCGCGGCATCACATTGGCGAGCGCCTTGATCATCGATCCCTTGATGTTGGGATGCTCCCGTTCGAGTTCCAGGATCAACCGCTTGATCCGCTGCCGCTGGAGGCTCAGGTCGCCGCACGCCGGACAGCAGCAGCCGATGATCGGCAGGTCGCACTCCTTCGCGTACGCACGGGCCTCGGCCTCGGTGACGTAGACGAGCGGACGAATCACGACGTGCTGCCGGTTGTCCGAGACCAGCCGTGCCGGCATCGCCTTGAGCGCCCCGGAGAAGAACAGGTTGAGGAGCAGCGTCTCCACGAAGTCGTCCAGGTGGTGGCCGAGGGCGATCTTCGTCGCGCCCACCTGCGCCGCCAGCCGGTAGAGCACGCCGCGCCGGAGCCGGGCGCAGAGGGAGCACGGCGTCTGATCCGCGTCCAGCGTCTCGTCGATGAAGCGGCCGATGGAGGTGTGCTCGCTGTGGAACTCCCACCCGCGCGCCGCGCAGGCGTCGGCCACGGCCCGGTGCTGATAGCCCTCGTACCCGGAGTCCACGTTGATGGCCACGATGGAGAAGCGAATAGGCGCGCGCTGGCGCAGCACGTCCAGCACCTGGATGAGGGCCCAGCTGTCCTTGCCGCCGGAGAGCCCCACCATGACGCGGTCGCCGTCCTCGATCAGGTTGAAGTCGGTGATGGCACGCGTCGTCTTCTTCGCGAGGCGGGTTTCGAGCGGCGTGCGGTAGGCCATGGCGATGGGTGCGATGCCGGTACTGTGACGCCCGCCCGCCGAGCCGGACCGGCGCGCGGTGCGTGCAGGGGACGATCATACCAGCGTGGCGCCGGCGCCGGCCCGCCCGACCCCTTCGGGGGTAGAATCCGCGGCATGACCATACTCGACCGTCGGCAGTTCCTGGCCGGCGCGGGCGCGCTGGCCGTCTCGGCCCGCTCGGCGCTCGCGGGTACCGGCGCCTCCGCCGCGGGACAGGCCGCGCTCCCGGCGTCCGGCGTGTTCCCGGCGTCCGTGCGCGCGGACTTCCCGTCCATCGCGGGACAGACGTACCTGAACGCGGCGGCGATGCACCCGCTGGGCCGGTTCGCGGCGCGCGCCCTCGAGGAGGGCGTGGCCTTCCGCCTGCACGGGCCGGGCGACGGGCGCGCGGACTTCAACGCGGCGCGGCAGCAGGATCTGAAGGCGCGCTACGGCCGCCTCATCGGCGCCACGGCAAACGAGATCGCGTTTACCGGCAGCACGTCCGACGGCGAGAACATCGTCGTCATGGGCATGGACCTCGCCCGCAAGGGCGGGAACGTCGTCATCGACGAGCTGCACTTCACCACGTCGCTCTACATGTACAAGGAGCTCGAGAAGCAGGGCGTCGAGCTGCGGATCGTCAAGCACCGCAACTGGGCGATTGACGTGAACGACATGGACGCGGCCATCGATCGGCAGACGCGGCTCGTGTCCCTCGCGCTCGTGTCGAACGTCAACGGCTACCGGCACGACTGCGCGGCCGTGAGCGCGCTGGCCCACGACCGCGGCGCGTATGTCTTCGCCGACATCATCCAGGCCGTCGGCGCGGTGCCGGTGGACGTCCGCGCGCTCGGTATCGACTTCGCCTCGGCGGGCACCTACAAGTGGCTCATGGGCGAACGGGGCCTCGGGTTCCTCTACGTGCGCGAGGACCTGCAGGGGACCGTGCTGCCGACCACGCGCTACGGGCACCGGCAGGTGGCCAACTTCAACCGGGAGGCGCTCACATGGGAACCGATGCCGGGTGCGGCCATGTACGAGACGGGCGGGATCCCGGTGCTGCTGGCGGCGTGCGTGTCGGAGGGGATCGACTACGTGCAGGGACTGGGCCTGGAGCGCATCCGTGCGCATGCGCGTACGCTCACGGAGCGGCTGCAGGGAGACCTCGCGTCGCGCGGGTACGAACCGCTGACGCCGCCGGGCACGGAGACCCCCATCGTCGCGTTCCGGTTGAAGGATCCTGAGGCCACGGCCAGGGCGCTCACCGCCGCCCGCATCACCGCGACCGTGGTCGCCAACGAGAGCCGCCTCCGCCTCGCCGTCTCCGTGTTCAACACCTCCGACGACATCGACCGCGTCGTCTCCGTCCTCGGCGCCCGCCCGACGATGTGACGTCCTGTTACACTGGCCGGCACCATGCCCCGTAACGATGCAGTCATCAGGCAGTGGAGCATTCTCCTGGAGCTGGACGGCACGCGCCACGGGGTCTCGGTCGACCGGCTCGCGGAGAAGACCGGCGTCGGCAAGCGCACGATCTGGCGTGACATGCGGGCGCTGCAGGACGTCGGCTTCCCCCTCACCAGCACCGTCCGCGACGACAGCCGCACCTACTGGGCCCTCCTCAGCATGCCGCTCAAGGCCGTCCACGAGCCCGGCCTGTCGCTGACGGAGGTGTGCTCCCTCCACATGTGCCGTGCGCTGCTGCAGACCATGCCCGGTGCGGCGTTCACGGACGGCCTCACCGGCCTGATGCGGAAGATCGATCGCACCCTCTCCCCCCGCATGCGCCAGTTCCTGGAACAGCTCCCCGGCATCATCACGGTCAAGCCCGCCGCGCGGAAGAAGCACCAGGCGAACTACAACGAGATCGTCGCGCGCCTCATCGAGGCCACCAGCGGACACCGCGTCTCACGGATGCGGTACTTCTCCGTCTCCAGCGACCGCGAGAAGGACTACGTGATCCATCCCTACAACCTCGCGTTCAGCGAGGGCGGGCTCTACGTCAACGCCTGGGTGCCGGAGTACCGGCAGATCCGCGTCTTTGCCGTCGAGCGCATCCGGACCTTCGCCACGACGGCGGACACCTTCGTCGCCCGGATCGATCCCGGCAGCAGCCCGTTCGCAGACTCCCTCGGCGTCAGCCGCAACCGGGCCGAGCGCGTGGTCATCGAGTTCGCCGCACGCGTCGCCCCCTACATCGTCGAGCGGGAGTGGCACGACTCGCAGCGCGTGGAGACGCTCGCCAGCGGCAGCGTCCGGCTGACGCTGGAGGTCAGCCGCGACTGGGCGCTCCGGAGCTGGATCCTGGGCTTCGGTCCGCACGCGCGCGTGGTGTCGCCCTCGTCGCTGGCCAGCGAGGTCCTCGAGCAACTGGCCGAGGCCCGCGAGGTCTATGCCCCCCGCCTGGTCCTCGAAGCGGGTCCGCCGGTGGGGACGCGCGCGGCGCAGCCCGCCCTGCCCATTCGCAAGGCACCCATGGCGCGGGCACAGCCCCGTCGCTCGGCGTCCTAGCTGCCGCTGCCTCCGCCTCGGCCTCCGGGGCGGAGACTGCGCGTCTCGAGCGTGTTGGTTCTCGTTCCGGTTACAGTCGCGCCAGCTCCCGATACCGGCACAGGGCGTTGGCCAGGCGGATCTGGTCCGGGGTCCGGCATTCGGGCTCGAGCAGCCTGGGGGAGCACACGACGAACACCGCGCACCGGGCGCGGGACGTCGCCACATTCAACCGGTTGAGGCTATAGAGAAACCCCATCCCCCGAGGCGCGTCCTCGGGCCGCGACGTCGCCATGGAGTAGATGACCACCGCGGCCGTCTGCCCCTGGAACCGATCGACCGTCCCGACGGGGATCCGGCCCGCCGCCGCATCGCCCAGCTCCTCCGTGCGCCCGCCGGCCCGCGCCAGCCGATCCGCCAACCGGTTGACCTGCGCGTTGAAGGGCGCCACGACGCGGATTTCGTCCGCCGTCATCGGATGCGCGGCGCCGTCCTGGTCCACCCACGCGGCGCCCGGCGCCAGCAGCGTGTCGACCAGCGCCGCCACCGCCGCCACTTCCTCGTCGGACGCGCCCTGGTTGCCGTCGTGCTCGACCGGGACCAGCCACAACCCGGATCCGTCGTAGCGACCGACGCCCTGGAGCACCTGCGCGGCCAGCGCCGGCATGGCCCCGAGCCGGCCCCCATAGAACACCTCCGAGGTGAACGCACAGATCGCCGGCGACATGCGATGCGTCATCGGCAGGAAGATGCCCCGGTCCACCGGCATCGTCCCTGCCCCACCCAGCACGTGCTCGAGCGCGGACACGCCGACGCCGTCGGGATGGCTTCCCTGCTGCGGCTGATCGAGCTGCTGCGGATCGCCGAGGAGCACCAGGCTGTCGGCGGCCTGCGAGACGGCGAGCGCCGTGGCCAGGGACATCTGACCCGCTTCGTCCACCACCAGCACATCGACGGTGTCCGCGTACTCCTCGCGCGCCCAAAGCCACGCCGTCCCGCCGACCACGTCCACCTCGCGCGCCGCCAGCCGCGCCCGCGGCGCCTCGTTGTCGGTCAGCGCGGCAATGCCCTCGTCATCCTGTGCCTCGTCGGCGTCACCCACCTTGTGCGCGAGCCGGATAGTTTCCCCGGCCTCGGCGGCGTGCTGGCGGACCGCCTCCAGCAGGTTCCGGATGACGGCGTGGCTGGTGGCCGTCACGCCCACGCGGCGGCCCGCGCGGACGAGCGCGCGGATCATGTCCGCGCCGATGTGCGTCTTGCCCGAGCCCGGCGGCCCCTGTATCGCCAGCGTCGTCCTGTCGAGCGTGGTCGCCACGCGGACCGCGAGATCCTGCGCGGACTCGCCCTCCTGCGCGGGCCACTCGCCGGCACGGAGGCGCGGCGGTCGCCGATGGAGCAGTTCGATTCCGCACGCCGGCGACGCGTCCCCGGCGAGCAGCCGCTCCGCGAGACGCATCACGGCCTTCTGCGCACCGGTGGCCTGGACGACCTCGAAGGCGAACACCGCCGGCGGATGGACGTCGGCCATGGATGGCCCCTTGCGGACGTCCACGGTCCGCGCCTCGCGATCGAACGCCACCACGTCGCCCAGCGTGCGCCCATCCTGCAGCTTCAAGGTCTCCTTGCGACGGATCTCCACGTCCTGCGGGGGAAACGCATAGCGGTCGATCACCGAGCCCGTAGGCTTCTGCGTCCGCCTGTTGCGCACGACGTCCACGCGTGATCCGAACGTCAGGCCCGCGATGGCCTTCCGTTCGTCGACCAGTTCGTCTTCCGCCAGCTCGACCAGGCGGAAGTACTCCCACCACTGCGCGTTGTCCTCCCGCTTGTGGAAGTCGACGAGGTACGCGAGCAGCCAGCGTGCGTGGTCCGGGTGATCCGCGTTGGCGGCGTCGGCGGTCAACCCCTCGAGCAGCCGTGCCCGGATGGCCGCCGCCTCTTGCTGCAGGGCGGCCACGGCCGGCGACGCCTCGTCCGCCTCGGCCGCGGGACGTGGAACCGGGGTCCCCTCCGCCGCCCACTCGCCGCGGAGCGACTCCAGCCAGATCCGGAGGGCCACCGTCGACCGGCAGTCGTCCTCGTTGTAGCCCTGGACCAGGGCCCCGATGTCCGGCGGAATGGCCGCCGCGGCGCCCGTCGACTCGAGCAGCCGCTCGACGTCCATGAGCGCCTGGCTCACGTCCGCCAGCGGCACGCGCCGCGTGTAGCGGGAGAACGGCTCGAGCTTCTTGATGGAGTAGCTCTCCACGCCCGCGCGCACCGCCTGCCGCGTGATGGGATAGAGGTCCACGAATCGCCGCCCGCGCAGCAGCCGGTCGAGCGCGTCCCCGCGCGTGACGTGACGCCCGGCCAGCTTCTTGAACGCCGTGGGCTCGTAGTGGTTGAAGTGATAGACGTGCATGCCCGGGTCGCGCGCCCACGCATCCATGATGACGTCCATCACCGCCTCGAACGCCTCGCGCTCCTCCCGATCGTCCGCGGCCCACCAGGCGCGGTACTCGGACGCCGCACCCGGTACGCCTGCCGGCGTCTCTCCGGCCGTCCCCGCTCCCAGCGACACCACGCCGAACAGGTACTCGCGTCCCCCTGTCCGCGCGAAGCGCGCGCCCTCCAGGTCCAGGAAGAGATCACCGGGCGACGGCTCCGGCAGACCGCACAGGCCTTCCCCGTCCGCCACCGGAAGGCGCTCGTACACGGGTCGCCCCTGTTCCCGCTGGTCCCGCTGGACGCGTGCCTGGCCGCCGATACGGTCGTAGGTCTCCCGGGATCCGCGTACGGGCCGGAACGTCACCGGTACGGGCATCGCGGCCGCGGCCGCGAGCGTCGGATGGCCCTGCGCAACCAGCTCGAGACGCTGGACGCGGCTGGTGTTCGCCACGAACGACAGATGATCGTCACGACGACGGCGGCCGACGCACCGCGCGTCCCACGCGCAGACCGCGCAATGCTCCACCGGCTCCGGGTAGTACGCGTCGAGCAGGGCCTCGTGCCCGCCGGCCACGGCCTCCTCGAGCGACGCCAGGACCAGCCGGTAGTAGGCGGCGTAGTCCTCCACGCGGTAGCTGGTCACGATCGCCGGCGCCGGGCCGGCGGCACGTCCATCGCCTTGCTCGTCATCACCCGGCGCCACCACATGGAAGCGCTCCGGTGCCGCGCCCTGCATCCGCGCCAGCAGGTCCGAGTACGCGCACAACTGCAGGATGGTGCCGCCCCTGGTCTCGCGCGCGAGCTTGGTGTCCTCCACCTCGTAGCTCCACGCCCCGAGATCACTCGGCCGCTCCACGCGTCGCAGGATATCGGCATAACCGGCAAGGCGATCGCCCGCCAGCCGCGCCTGGACGATGACGTCGGCGCCGTCGCGCATGGCCGCGCGCGTATCGCGGGATTCCTGCTCGTGGTCTCGCGCAGGCTCGCCCTGAGCGATCGCCACGACCCGCAGGCCACGCGCCCGGAGGGACGCGACATAGCGCTGCTCGTGTTCCTCACCGAGCCGCTGGAGGATGGCGGCGAACGGGTCCTCGGCCCTCGGACGGGTCAGGATCTTCCGGGCGGCGGCCAGGTCCAGCCCGGTTCGATGACGGCAGGCGAGAAACCCGGAGAGATCGGTCGGGGCCAGGAGAACCAACTCGCCGGACGCGCGCATGATCGGGCAGCTTATCAGGTGGGTTGGCGATCGCCCTGCTGGACGGGGCCGCCGGATCTGGCGGCGGACGTGCGGCGGACCTGAAGGTCCGCTCTACGGGGCGCTCGTGGCGGACGTGCGGCGGACCTGAAGGTCCGCCCTACGGGGCGCTCATGGAGCACTTGCGGCGGACCTGAAGGTCCGCCCTACGGGGCGCTCGTGAGCACGACCGCGGCGCCGCGGGCCGCTACTTCGCGGCGGTCGCGGCGGTCGACGTGGTCGATTTCGTAGCGGTCGATTTCGTAGCGGTCGACTTCGCGGTGGTCGACTTCGCGGCGGTCGTGGCGGCCTTCTTCTTGCGCGTCTTGACGACGGCGACGACGGCCCGGCAGTCGTGGGTGTACTCGAGGGACCAGGCGTCGAGAACGGCGTTGTTCTTGACCGGGGCCGGCGCGAGGAGACCGGGCTGCGGCACCAACCGCTTGAACTGGTCCGGCGGCGGCAGGTGCTCGAAGCCAACGAGGACGTAGGGCGGGCTCTGGCAGTAGATCTTGCCGATGCCCCACTCGGGCCGGTTGGAGTGCGTGACGTAGGACCCGACGCGGAAATTGCTCAATTGGACCTCATGGCTCCCTGGAGGGACGAACAGCAGGGTCTACAGGATATCACTTGTCGCAGCAGAGGTTGTCCGCGCCCCGCGCGGGCGGCGCTTCCGCGCCCCTCCGTGGAGCCGGGCTAAACAATCGAACTCTGGCCCCCGATAGGCGCCCCGGACGCGCCGCCGGACAGGGCGGCCTATTTCACCTCGAAGTCGACCGTCGCGACCGTCCGATCCCACGCCATGTACAAGGATCCTCGGCCCGGCCGCACGTCCACGAACCCGATCGTGAACTGCTCCATCGACGCCGGCGCCGTCGACAACCGCATCGGCGCGCGGAGCACGTTGAACGCGCTGTCGTAGTTGTACGATCCGTAGAGCAGGACCTTCTCGTTCGGGTCGTACTTCGGCTGCACCGGCTGCGTGGACAACACGAACGTCCACGCCTTCTCCGAGAGCTCGACGAAGACGTTGTACACGCCGGGCGGCACCGTCGTCCCGCCGATACCGAGCGCCACCTGCGTCGTCAGCCGGGTGGTGTCATTGGCGCCGGCGCGCCACACGTCGGCGTCCGGGTTGACTGTTTTCCCGTAGTCCGGGCCGGAGCCGAAGATGTCCGCGCGGCCCCGCAGGATCGGGCGACCGTAGTCCACCGTGATCCATTGTCCGCCCGTGTAGCGGCGGGACTCGCCCTCGCCGGACCACGTGCCGCTCACCTGCACCGCGGCCGAGCCGCGGGGGCTGGGGGGCAGCTTGACGTCCGGCCGCTCCTGCGCCGCCACCGCCGCAGCCGTCACGACTGCCACCATCGCCGCCATGTGCCAGAGGCGTCCGTTCATGTCGCTGCTCCTTGTAAGGCCCGGACGACCGTTCCGGGGGCGCCGTGAGTGTACCGTATCGCCAGGACGGGGCCGCGCGGCCCCCGCCGCCTCGACCGCCGGATGGTCCGCCGCCGGCCGCGTCAGCCTGTGGGTCAGGCATCGCCTCGCGCCGCCCGCTGGTCGATCGCCTCGCGCACCATCCGATACACCTCGGCCCACGTCCCGGCCCGTGGCCCCGGCAGGCTGCGGTTGGTCGAGCTCGTAAAGACGATGGTCGAATGGCCGTGGCTGCGCAGGTGCTCGACGTTCCGCGGGGAGTCCTCGATGTAGAGATCCGCGCCCACCGCCGCCTTGTCCGCCAGGAAGCAGAGATCCCAGTACGGGATGTCGTGGCCATCGAGCCAGTCGATGGTCTGCTGCACGGCAATGCGGTGAAAGCTCTTGAGGAGCAGGCGGTGCGTGATGATGCGGATGCGGACGCCCTCGTCGGACAGCCGCCGGAGCACCTGCGGCGCACCGGGCATGGGCTGCATCACGCGGAAGAGGTCCCGCTGCGTCACGGCAAACTGATGGAGCTTGAGATACCCGCCAGGCGCCTGGGCGACGCCCCACTCCGGGAGGTCCCACGACACCTCGGGACCGAGCGACGCCGCCGGCACCCCGAGCCACTCCGCGGCAATGGGACGGAGTGCCGCGTAGAAGTCCGCGCACGTGCCATCCAGGTCCACGCCGAGGACGAAGGGGCTGGACGGCTCAACGGGGACGGGCGTGGGGGTCGGGCTCATCGGCAGCAGGTCTCCTGATCGCGACGCGCGTCCATTGTAGGCCGCCCGTTGCCGAGCCTCCCGGCCGGGCCCCTGCCGCGCCCGTCAGTCCCGCAGCAACTGCTCGACGGCACCGTCCCACGTCATGCCGGCCACGCGTGCCGCACCGGCCTCGCCGAACCGGATCGCGCGCGTGCGGTCCGACATGATCTCGCGCAGGCCCACGGCCAGCCCTTCTGCCGTGGGCGCCGTCACGTACCCGCTGACGCCGTCCTGCACCAGTTCCGACGGCCCCCCGCTGTCCGTACACGTGACCACGGGCTTCCCGCACGCAAAGGCCTCCACCGTGACGAAGCCGTAGTCCTCGTTCCACGGCACGAACGCCACGGCCCGGCACCGCGCGAGGTGCGCGATCATCTCGGCATCGGTCACGCGCCCGGCGAACTCCACGCGGTCGACGAGATCCAGTTGACGGCGCAGCCGGACCAGCGCGGGCATCTCCGCCCCCTCACCCGCGATGACGCAGCGGATGCCGGCCGCCACGGGCTCGGCCAGCGCGCGCAGCAGCAGGTCGAACCGCTTGAGCGGCGCCAGGCGGGACACGGCAAACAGGTAGTCGCCGTGGCTGTCACACCGGTACTCGCGGACGGGCGGCGGTGGGTAGAGCACGTCCGACGAGATGCCGCCCCACCTGCGCAGCCGCTCCTGCACTGTCGCCGAGATGGCGAAACGGCGCGGGATGCGTGTGAGGAAGTAACGGTCGGCGCGATGAATCAGGGCCCGCCGCGTCTTCTCCTTGATGCGGCCCTTCCACGACAGGTGCGCCTCGAAGCGCTCCCACAAGTCGTAGTACTCGCGCATGCGATGGTTCAGCCACAGCACGTGGCGCGGGTGCTGGACCGCGTACGCCGGGAAGCGCAGGCTGATCACCCGATCGACGGGCTTCTCCTCGTGCGCCAGGCCCACGTCGGTACACCACGCCGCGGCGTACGCACTCGCCTGGCGGCCGAACCGGTTCTGCGGCGTGACAATCAGGCCCGCGTCGTGCCCGCTCACGCGCAGGGCGCGGACCAGTTCCCGCGCCATCACCAGGTGGCCGCCCTCCGCGAACGGCGGGCTGGCCGTGACGACGGCTACCGTGGCCACGCTGGCCGCCCTCCGCGCGGGACACCCGGCCCACCCCGGCCGTCCGTCGAACCCCGGCGATCCGCGGACCCAGCGGCCGTGCCCTCACGCCCGCAGCGCCTCATCACTCGTAGAGCGGCACCAGCCGCACGTAGATGCCGAGGAACCGGTTGTCGCGCGATCCGCCCTGGAAGAGCGGGATGAAGCCCGTCTCGCTCGTGATCGACAGGTTGTAGACGTAGTTGGTCGGGAACCGGGGATCCGGCCGGTACGGCAGGCCCGCCGGCATGTCCATGACGAAGGACTGCTGCGTCCCGGCCGCCATCTCCACGACGCGCGTGTCCGCGCCGCTGGCGACGGTCACGCGATTCGCCACCGCGCCCGTCTCGAGGTGCACTTCCATCCGCGGAATGGCCAGCGACCGCTGCAGCCCGCCCGCCTCCGGGCCCTGGCCCACGATGGGCGCGCGCAGCAGGAGATCCGCGCGCGACTCGCCGCGCACCCAGAACCTGTCGCCCTCGCGGTTGTACGCGTTGTCGTCCAGGAAGTACGCGAGCATCGGCGGCTGCCCGCCGAGCGGCTGCCGGGACCGTGACGGGCTGACGCCCACCGGCAGGTCGTTCACCAGCGTCAGCTCCGGCGGCAGGAGGCGGAACAGGCCGGTCTTGCTGTGCTCGCCAGGATGGAACGAGGCGTAGAACGGATTGGACAGAATCTGCGTGGTGAACAGGCCGCCGACGAACATGGCCACCAGCCCCGGCACCGCCGTCTGGAGCGGCGGCACCAGGAACAGGAATACCGGGTAGACCCCCAGGAAGTACCGGTTGCCGATGGGCCCGCCGCCGCCGGAGTAGGTGAACGGCATGTACAGCAGCAGCGCCACGGCCGAGCCCAGTCCTGCCGCCAGCGTCAGCCACTGCCACACCGCGCGATCCCGCGTCGCGAGGAGGAAGAGCAGCATCGCCATGACGCCGGGGAAGTAATACACCGCGAAGCCCGTGTGGCGGCCGACGAAGAAGTAGCCGAGGTTCCGGCGGAACACCTCCACGAGCGCATCGCGGCTGACGAGCACCTCCAGTGGAATCCCGTCCGTGGCCCGATCGGCGCACACCGCCTCGAACGTCGCCTGCTCCGTCTGGAACGGGAACCCGCCCAGGCTGCTGTAGCACGTCCGCCGGTCCCCGCCCTGGTAGTTCCACTCCCCGGTGATGGCCACGTTCATCGCGAAGAGCGCGACAACCGTCACGCCGAACACGGAGCCGATCTTCAGCCCGCGCCCCCACTGCCCGCGGAGCCCCGCGGACGCGAGCAGCGGGAAGATGAGGAGGACGTGCGTCGGCTTGGAGAAGGTCGCGATCCCCAGGAAGATCGCCGCGATCACGTCACTGCGTCGGCCCAGGAACCAGCGCACGCGGCCCGGCGCGGAGGTGGTCAGCGCCTCGGCCCCCGCCCCGTCCTTGTAGCACCAGAAGAAGTACCCGAAGAGGACCATCGCCGCGTTGAAGAAGTCCGGCGTCATCCAGATCATGTAGACGGGCACGATCGAGATGAAGAGAAACGCGAAGGCGAAGACCGCCGCCGCCACCGGGTGGCTTCGCGCGGCGAGGAACGCGTACGCGCACAGGAACATGCCCGTCATCAGGAGCGCGTGCAGCACCAGGAACCCATTGGTGCCGAACAGCCAGACGAAGGGCGCCGCGAACAGCGGGAAGATGAACGACTTGCCGTAGAAGAGGCGCGTCGGGTCCGGATCCTCCCGCGAGGTCAGGTGGACGAACGGAAACCCGCCGCCGAACCGGACGTCCACGTCGCGCCCGCGCTTGAGGAAGATGCCCTCGGGACCGCTCGGAAAGTCCCGCCACACGCGGACGAGGTCGTCGCGCGTATAGGCAAAGTCGCCATCGCTCGCCAGGCTGTGCGCCAGGCTGTAGTAGGTGGCGCCGTCGCTGAAGAACCCGTAGCTCACCTTCCGGAAGTCCACGGTGAGCGCCCAGGTGAGCAGGACGACGCCAACCGCGGCGGTCGTGGATGCGCCCAGCCGCCAGGCCGCGCTGCGGCCGGCAAGACGCCGTGCGACGGGTTGATCGATAGTCATCGGGCGGTCGTCAGGAAGTCCAGGTCTGCCTGCAGGACGCCGGCGCGCTTCGTCGCCCGGGACGTCTCGTGCAGCAGGACGTAGAGGCGCTCCATCTTACGGACGAACGCCGCAATGTCATAGCGCGCCCCGGTCCGGCGCGCGCCGGCCGCGAGCTGCTCGGCCTTCCCCGGCTGCTCGATGAGCGCGCACACGGCGGCGGCAATCGCCGCCGGATCCCGCCTGGGCACGACCATCGCATCCTCCCCGTCCGCGAGCACGTCCATCAGGCCATCGGCATCGGTCGCGACAATGGGCTTGCCCATCGCCAGCGCCTCGAACACCGTCAGCGGCGTGCCCTCCCACAACGACGGGAAGACCAGGATGTCCAGGGCGGACAACGCCCGGGCGACATCCCGCTGGAATCCGGTGAACAGAATCCGGTCGCCCAGCCCCAGCGCCTCCGCCTGTGCGCGCAGCGGCGCCTCCAGTTCCCCCTCCCCCACGATGAGGATGCGCGCATGGGGATGACGGGCGACGATGGCCGGCACGGCCGAGACGAGGAACTCGTTCCCCTTGGCCGGCATCAGCCGCGTGATGGTGCCGATGGCCATCGTCTCGGGCGCGATGCCGAGCTCCGCGCGGGCGGAGGCAATCTCGTGCGGGCTGCGCGTCCGCGCAAACTCGTCCAGCGGCGCCCCGAGGTAGACGACCTTCGTCCGCTCCGCGGGCATGAGCCGCGCGCGGGTCGTGAACTCCGCGGTCGACGCGGACACGGCCAGCGCGAGGTCCGTGTGCGGCGCCAGCATCCGATCCGCGACCTTCTGGAACCACGGCGTGTCCCCGTGATTGGCGTGCTCGTGCAGGATGGCCGGAATCCCCATCGTCCGCGCGCACAGGCGCCCGAAGGTCGTGGCGCCGTAGCCGTGCAGGTGGACCAGGTCCGCCCGCCTGGCGCGCAGCACCTTCAGCAGCGCCGGGTAGGTCGCGGGGTCGAACTTGTGGCGCGCCATGTAGGTGACGTCGATGCCGAACTGCTCGAGGGTATCCTCCGAGAGATCCTTCTTCCGCAGGCTGATCAGCGAGACGGTGAACCGCGCCGGATCGAAGCGCGGGATCATCCACGCGAACAGGCGCTTGACGCCGTGCATGCGCGACCCCTCCCACCCGAGGTGATCGCAGATGTGGACGATGTTGAGCTGTCGAGTCACTCGCGGTTACCTACTCAGGACCTGACGTGGCGCCGGCTGTCGTGGGCCCGTCCATCACGGTTCGTTCCGGGGATCAGAGGAGCCCCTGCGCGCGGTACCAGTCCGCCGTCCGGTGGATGCCGTCCTCCAGGTCCACCTGCGGAGCATAGCCGAGCTCCGTGCGCGCGCGCGTCGTGTCGAACGCGCGGCTCTTGGTGTAGAAGTCCACGCGCCGCCTGTAGAGCGGCGGCTCGATGCGGAGCGGCACGCACACCATCTCGCACAGCAGCCCCGCGGTCCAGAACGGCCACACCGGCCAGTGCACGCGCGGCGGGGCGACGCCGAGCTCACGGGAGACGAGCGCCACCAGTTCGTTGAGCGTCGTGTAGCGCGGGCCGCCCAGGATGTAGGTCCGTCCCGAGGCGGCCGGCACCGTGCCGCACAACCGGAACCCCTCCACGAGATCCGCCACGAAGGTCAGGTGGTAGAACACCTCGCCGGACCCGAGCAGGGGAAACCGCCCGCGGCTCAGGCCGCGGAACA
Organism: uncultured Bifidobacteriaceae bacterium; assembly: GCA_964619705.1. Taxonomy (GTDB): domain Bacteria; phylum Acidobacteriota; class Vicinamibacteria; order Vicinamibacterales; family UBA2999; genus VFZN01. The sequence goes on along the minus strand of CAZUGF010000013.1, from coordinate 27,568 downwards.
TCTTGAGGAAGCGCGTGTCGCCGGGCCCGTAGATCCCGATGGGACGGGCCACCACGACGTCCAGACCGGTCTCCTCGCCGAACGCGCGGGCCAGCCGCTCGGCTTCGAGCTTGGTGTCCTGGTACACGTCGCCGGGGCGGAACGGCGCGTCCTCGTTGGCCGGCGGATGTTCGATGTGCCCGTGAACGCCGCCCGTGCTGCAGTGGACGAGGCGCTGTACTCCGCCGGCGCGCGCCGCCTCGAGCAGGTTGCGCGTCCCGTCGACGTTGATCGCCCGGTACGCCGAGTCCGGCTGGCCCGCCTCCCGGTAGGTCGCGGCGATGTGGTACACCACGTCCACGCCCTCCGCGGCGCGCATGACGGAGGGACGCTCGATCAGGTCCCCCTCGACGGCCTCGACTCCGGCCGCGGCCAGCGGCGAGGCGTCGAACCGCGCCCGGCTCTTCCGCCGGACGAGCGCGCGGACCTCGTCCCCGCGCCGCGCGAGCGTGGCCGCCAGGTGCCCCCCGGTGAACCCGGTGGCGCCCGTCACGAGCACCTTCACTGTTCGGCCACGGGGAAGGGGGTCTGCACGGACCCCGCGCCCGGCGTCAGGCGCGCGTAGGCCTGCGCGGTGCGCCGCACGTAGGACGCCCGGCTGTACTTCTCCTGGGCGACGGCCATCGCCCGGGCGGCCAGGGCCTCGCGGGCGGCCGGGTCATCGATCAGGCGCGCGATGGCCGCGGCAAACGCCCCGGCCTCCGGTTCCACGAGCACCGCAATCTCCGGTGTCAGCACCTGCGTGTGCGTGAGCAGGTCCGTGGCCACGATGGGCCGGCCGGAGCGGAGATACGAGTAGATCTTGAGCGGCGTGTTCGTGCCGCGGATACGGGGTGAGACCAGCACGTCGCACGCCTCGACGAAGCTCGGGATCTCGCGGGCGGGCTGCTGCCCGGTGAAGATCAACGTATCGGAGGCGCCGCGGGCCCGCGCCGTGGCGCGCGCGGCATCCACCTGCTGCGCCTCCCCGCCCACCACGAGGACGCGGACATCGGGGTGCGTGCGGCCGAGCGCCGCCGCGGCCTCGATCAGCATGTCCACACCCTGGTAGGCCTCGAAGGTGCCCGTGTAGAGAACGAGCGGCACGCCCGGGGGCACGCCCCATGCCGTGCGCGTCTCCGCCGCCGGGCGCAGCGGCGCCTCGTCCACGTCCCCGCCCATCACGTTCTCGATGAGCAGCGCGCGATCGCCGGCCCCCATCTCGACCACCGTGTCCTGCAGTTCCTGGCAGATGGTGATGACGGACTGGGACCCGTGCACCATCCGGCCCTCGGCCCACGTGAAGAGGCGCCGCAGCATGCCGGACCGGCTGTACTTGAAGTTGGTGAGCTGCTGCGGCAGGCTCGAGTGCATGTCGTAGAGGTGCGGAATGCCCAGCCACCGTGCCAGCCAGACGCCGATCAGGCCCATCTCTTCGTGCGAGTGAATCGCGTCGTACCGGTCGCGCCAGACCCGGCCGAGAATCGTGAGCAGCATCAGGCCGTCGAGCACGAGCTTCGTCGGCGACGGGCCGATGCGGACCTTGCGCACGAAGGGCGGACGCCAGGTCCGGAAGATGCGGAGGTTGGGGATCTCGACGTCCCGGCCGATCGGATAGGTGACCAGGTCCACGTGGTGCCCGAGTTCCGACAGGGCCTTGAGGCGGTGGTATTCGCTGAACGGGGTGCCGCGCGGCTCGAAGAACGGCTCCGGCGCCAGCATCAGGATGCGCACAGGGCATTATAAGTGCCCGTGCTTGCCGGCTTCATCGCAGGGGTGCGCACCGCTGTAAAGTCCCACGCACCACCGGCCGATACGTTCCGGCAAGGAGTATTCCCATGAACCGCGCGGTCTCGGCAGCGGCGCTGGCCTGTGCCGGCATGGTCCTCACGGGGTGCGAGCAGGTCAAGAGCGCCAATCCCACCAGCCCGTCCATCGCCGGTCCCATCCCCGGCGTGACGATTACGGCACCGCTCACGCTCGAGCCGGCGGCCGGGGCGGAGGTGATTCAGCAGGGCCAGCCCGTCACGCTCCTGGTCGAGAACGCCACCACCACCGGGGAACGGACGCTCTGGCTGCGTATCGAGGTCGCCAGCGACGCGGCCTTCTCGCAGATCGTCCATCACGCGGACCGCGTGACACCCGGCGACGGCGGCCGGACCAATTACCGCATGCCGCAGCTCCTCGGCTCCGGCTTCACCTACTACTGGCGTGCGCAGGCGCTGGACGGCGCCAACACCGGCCCCTACTCCACCCCGGCCAGCTTCCGCGTCGTCGAGCCGGTCATCCTGGACCCGCCGACCCCGCTCGAGCCCGTCGGGCAGATTGCCACCAACCGGCCGGTCTTCAAGATCCAGAACGGCCGGATCGAGGGCACCACGGACGCGGTCTATCGCATCGAGGTCGGCACGGCAGCGGACCCGTCCTCCATCGTCGCGGTCCTCACGGCCGTGCCGGACCCGAGCGGGACGACGACCATTGCCGTCGGTGACGTGCCGTACGGGACCACCTACTTCTGGCGCGCCTACGCGACTGATGGCACCACGCAGAGCGGCTACTCGAACGCCGTGTCCTTCCGGACGCCGGCACAGCCCTCGACGCCCCCGCCGCCGGGCACGCCGGGCCCCGGGCCCACGCCGCCCCCGGCCGGCGGCAACCGCACACCGAACCCGACCGGCGGACGCCTCCCGCTCCCGGGCTACGGTGCGGGAGTGGTCGAGGAGGTGGCGGCACAGTTCCCCGGTGCGCTCCGTAACTCCTGTCAGAGCCATGGCGGCACGTGGGAGTTCATGGACCGCCTGGTGGACCGGCTGCGGGCCTTCGATACGCGCTGGGGCTACAACGGCAAGCGCGGCAATACGAGCGATCCGTCGCACGACGTCGTGGACTACAACTTCGGGTCCGGCCGGGACGAGGGGACGACCGACGTCTACATCATCGACGTCATCTCGGGGCACTGCGGCAACAACCCGGGGCCCGCGTGGATTGACCAGACGGAGGAGACGCGTCATCAGGGGTCCATCGGGCGATGGACCGGCCGGGGACGCTTCTAGCCCGCACCTCGGCGGACCTGAAGGTCCGCCCTACGGGAGGAAGCGCTGCGGGAAGCCCTACGGGAGGAAGCCCTACGGGATTAGGGGAAGGGCGATCGGGCGGCGCGGGCCGCCCGATCTCGCCTGTCAGGCACCTGTCACGCTGGGCTCAGAAGCGGAAGCGGACGCCGACGCCGAACTGCGGGCCGCCGACGTCGGTCGACGCCGTGCTGTTGGCCATCTGGATGTCGGCCGACGCGCCCGTGTAGCGGAAGAAACCGCCGACGCCAATCCGGTAGCTGTCCTTCGTATAGACAAAGTAGGTCGCGTCCACGCCGAGGTTGTAGCCGGTGGCGCTGTCCTTGCGCGTCGCGGTCGAGGGCTGCACCACCACGTTCGTGAAGGGCGGCCCTTCCTCGCCGACGCTCACGCCGCTGACCACGTCCTGCTTGAGCCGGAAGAACGAGGGCCCCGCATAGACGAACAGGTCCAGCTTGTCGTGCGGGGGGATCATCCAGCCGAACATCAGGTGCAGGGCGTGCTCGTCGCGCTTGAGCCCGTTGACCGGCACGGAGAAGCTGCGCGGGCGGTCGAAGAAGATCGGGTGCGGGACGCCGCCGGACACGCTGGAGTCGGCGCTCGAGTTGCCCCAGTGGTAGCCCAGGGCCACGCCGAGGTTGCGCCAGGCGCGCACGCCGACGGTGAGGTCCACGATCCCGTTGGAGCCGAAGCTCGTGCTCGACGCCAGGGTCGCCGCTTCGTCGTAGAGGATGAAGGTGCTGCTCTCGGCGATGGCGTTCGACGAGGCCTGCACCCCGAAGGAAATGCCGGCGAAGACGCGGTCTTCCCAGGGCCGGTTCACGGCCGACTGCGCCGACGCGGCGTGGCTGAATCCGAGCACAGCGAGGGCAAGCAGCAGGGCCTGAAAGGTTCTCTGCATAAAGTGGGTAGGCTCCGTATTGAACTGTGGTCCAGAGAGTCGATCCTCGGGAGTGTAGCACGCGGGCTGGTGACGCCGTGCGCCATCGTGCGCAGGCCGGCGTTCCGCGGGCCGTGCAGGGAACGCTTGGGGATCGCCGGACTTTCGGCTAGAATGCGGGGCGGTTCTGTACGTCACCCTGGAGTAGTTGCCTGATGAAGAATCCGTTCGTCCGCATTGGCGTAGCCTTGTTCGCAGCCGCCGGCATGGCCGCCTGCAGCGACTCGGCCCAATCCCCGACCTCGCCTTCCGCCGCGATGGGCGGATCGACCACGGCCGCGGCCGACGGATCGACGCTCAAGGCCACGGCCCCCGTGGCGCTCTCGCCGACCGGCGGCGCGCGCGTGGACAGCCGGCGTCCCACCCTGTCGTGGTCCGAGTCCGTCGGACGGCACGCCGGGGTCAGCCCGCGCTACCAGGTACAGGTTTCGCTCGGCGCGACGGTGGTCTACGACTGGGTCGTGGACGGCACCTCGCACCAGGTCGGTGCCGACTCGGAGTTCGATCAGGAGTACAGCTGGCGCGTCCGCGCGACCCAGGAAGGCGCCTTCGGCCCCTGGTCCACGCCCGCCACGTTCGTCTCGCCGGTGCAGGCCGCGCTGCTCGGCGGCGCCGGCGGCAGCGGCTTCCGCGCGCCCGATCCGCCGCCGGGATCGCGCCTGCCCCTCCCGAACATGTACCACGTGGTCATCGACGTGGCGAACAACTTCCCCGGGGCGTGGCGCAACTCCTGCCAGGAGCACGGCGGCTCGTGGGAGGCCATGGACCGCATCGTGGACGGCATGCGCGCCGTGGATCTGCGCTGGGGCTACAACGGCAAGCGCGGGAACGTGAACGACCCGTCGCTGGACGTCGTGGACTACCACTGGGGCGCCGGTCCCAGCCAGGGCAGCACGCAGGTCTACATCATCGACATCATGTTCCAGCACTGCGGATCGAACCCGGCACCGGCCTGGATCGATCAGACAGGTGTGACGGCTGAGCAGGGCGCGATCGGCCGCTGGACCTTCCCGCGGCCCGGCCGCGTGGTCAACTAGGCCGGACGGCGGCATCCTTCGAGGGCCGGATCCTCCCGGGTTCGGCCCTCGACGCGTGTACACCGGACGCCGGGACAGGCCCGACGCCCCTGCACCCCGATCCAAGCCCGCGTACAATCCACTGACGTCCCCATGGCCCAACAGCCCGACACCTTCTACAAGAGCTTCTCCGAGAAAAAGCTGACCACCTACGGCAGCGGCCGGCGCGGCAAGATCGAACGGCACCGGCTGGCGCTGCTCCATCGCTACGCCAGGCCCGGCGGAGACTTCTTCGAGATCGGTCCGGGCCACGGCTCGCTCGGCGAGCAGGCGGTCGAGGCCGGGTGGCGCTACACGGCCGTCGAGGCCAGCCCGATCCTGATCGACGTGCTCAGGAAGAAAGGGCTGGCGGTCATCGAAGCGTGGACCCCGCCCATGCCGATGCCCGACGCCAGCGCGGACGTCGTCTACGCCGACCAGGTGCTGGAACACATGAGCGGCATCGACGCCGCCCGGGAGTTCACGGCCGAAGCCCTGCGCTCGCTCCGCCCGGGCGGGCTGTTCTTCGTCGTGGTGCCCGACTACCTGAAGGAGCGCACCTTCTTCTGGGACGTGGACTACACGCACAACTTCGTGACGACGGAGCGCCGCGTCCGGCAGCTCTTCAACGACACGGGCTTCGAGATCCGGCACGTGGAGCGCGGCATCGGCGTGGCCACCGGCTTCGCCCGGGATGCGCTCGCGGCGGCCGCCCTGCTGGTCAACCTGCCGGGCGTGGACGCCCTCTCGCGCCACACGGGCACGGAAGACTTCGTCTTCAAGGTCCGCAAGAACCTCTTCGAGACGCTGACCTTCGTGGCGCAGAAGCCGGTACAGGGTGGCTAGCCCCCGGCGATGACCGCACTCCTCCGCTCGACGTGGGTGCGCCTCGCCTTCTCCGCCGCCATCCTCTGGTGGCTCTCGACGCGCATCGACATGGGCGCCGCGATGCGGGCGACCCTGGCCATCCGGCTCCCCTACCTCGCGCTCGTCGTCGTCCTCGTGCTGGTGGATCGGCTCGTCATGATCCATCGCTGGGTGCTGCTGCTGCGTGCGAGCGGCGTCGCGATTTCCTGGCGCAAGGCCGCGGACATCTTCCTCGTCAGTTCCTTCGTCGGCAGCTTCATGCCCGCGGGCATCGGCGGCGACGCGGCGCGCGCCATCAGCCTGCGGAACCAGACCGTCGAGGGCGGCGAGGCCCTGGCGTCGGTCGTCGTGGATCGCCTGCTCGGCGTCCTGTCGCTCGCCGCGATGGGCGTAGTGGGGCTCCTCGCGTGGTCGCCGGGCACGGGCACGGCGTGGCGCGTGGCGGTAGCGATGCTGGTCCTCGTGGGCCTCACGGTGGGAGCGTTCTGGGGGGACCGCGTGGCGGGCCTCCTGGTCCCGGACCGGCACCGCGCCGGCCCCGTGGGCCGCAGGCTCCTGCGCCTGACCGATGCCGTCAGCCGCTACCGCGGCCGCGGCGGCACGCTGGCCTCGGTGATGGCCTGGTCCATCGTCGTCCAGCTGCTGCGCATCACGCAGGCGTGGCTCCTCGGCCTGGGACTCGGCCTCGTCGTCCCCTTCCGCTACTACCTGCTGTTCATGCCGCTCGGGTTGCTGATCCTGCTGCTCCCGGTCTCGGTCAGCGGCTTCGGATTGCCCCAGGGTGCCATCGTCTGGCTGCTGCGGCCGATGGGGGTGGCGGACGAGTCGTCGTTCGCACTGTCGACGCTGATCATCCTCACGGGGCTGGCCGGAAACCTGCCCGGCCTGGTCCTCTGGTTGCGTCGCGACCGGGAAATCCTGTAAAATCTATGACTTAGCATGGCACAGGTATACGCAGCGAAGTATCTCGCCAAGGCGGCGCTCAGCGCCCCCCGCGACCTGGTCCGAGCGGCGGTGGCGAAATACACCCCGCTCCACCCCACCGTCTTCATCTTCCATTGCACGTTTGTCTGTGACGCCCGCTGCGAGATGTGCAGCAACTGGACGCGCGGCAACCGCAAGGGGGACATGACCCTGGAGCAAATCGAGCGCGCCTTCAGCTCGAACCTCTGGAAGGACATCGAGAACGCCTCGCTCTCCGGCGGCGAGCCGACCACGCGCAACGACATGGTCGAGATCTGCCGCCTGATGATCGACAAGTTCCCGAAACTGCGCAAGCTCACGCTCAACACGACCGGCATCACGCATCACCGCGCCATCCCGATGCTGACGAAGGTCGTGGAGATGTGCAACGCGCGCAACGTGATCTTCTCGACGCGCGTCTCCATCGACGGCGTCAACGACATGCACGGCCGCGTGCGCAACGTGAAGAACGCCTTCGACAAGGCCGGCAAGACCATCGCCGCCATGCAGGCGCTCCAGAAGACGCACCGGTTCAACTTCGGCATCTCCTCCACCATCTTCCACACGAACCTCGAGGACGCGGACAACATCCTCGCGTGGGCGAAGAAGGAGAAGCTGGACATCGTCTTCAACATGGTGCGGTTCACCGACGCGATGCTCGGCAACAGCGAGCTCGAGGGCGCGCTGCGGCCGATGGGCGCCGAGGAACAGCGCATGCGCCGGTTCTTCCTGGACCGCGTGCGCCAGGACCCGTTGCTCGACGGCCAGAACTACATCTACATGCACTACGCGGACATGATTGCCAACGGGTACCACCGGACGGCGCCCTGCCCGTTCCAGACCCAGGGCATCATGCTCAACCCGAACGGCGACCTGTTCTTCTGCGAGAACAGCGACATCGTCGGGAACGTGACGCAGGAAGATCCCGAGGCCATCTACTTCCGCGAGGATGCGCAGGCGCACCGCAAGGTCATCCGCGACGACAAGTGCCCGACGTGCCTCAGCCCGTGCCAGATGAACGTCGCCGCCATCAAGCAGGTGGTGCCGTACGCCCGGTTCCTCGTCCGCGCCTCGATGGAGAAGCGCCGATCGGGCGCCGTCAGCGTGCCGCCGCCCGTGGCCGCCGCGCCGCCCGCCGGTCCGCCGGCAGCGGCCCTCTGAGGCCAGTGGCCGCTTTTCTCGAAGTAATGTTTAGGTCGAAGTAAATCCTCTAGACTCACTTAATTGTGAGTCAAATTGCCCGTCCGGCCGCGCGCCGGGGCCGGCCGCCCAAGTACGGCCGGCCCGCGCAGCTCGTCACCCTCACGCTGCCCGACGATGTGATTGCGTGGTTGAAGACGCTGCACCACGACCCCGCCTGGGCCATCGTCAAGCTGCACGACCGCGCCAGCCGCGCGCACAAGCCCGTCGCCCTCGCCGAGCTCGTGCAGCTCCCCGGCCGGCGCGCGCTCATCCTCGTCAACACCGAAGCCTTCAAGCCGCTGCCCGGCATCTCGGTCATCCCGCTGGCCGATGGCCGCGGCCTGCTGGCGCTCGACGCGGGGCGCGGCGTGGCCGACCTCGAGCTGGCCGTCATCGACAGGCTCGAGGCACCGGACGCATCCCCGGCCGAGCGCGAGACGCTCACGGCGCTCCGCCAACGCCTCCGGGAGTGGCGGCAGGCCGGGGTCCGCTTCGAGACGCGGTCCATCATCCTCGCCCACCGTGGGCCCGAGGGGACGGGAGGGCGGCCCCTGGGCGAGATCCGCTCCAGGGGAGGCTCGCGGGATGCCGCGTAAGGACACTCCCCTGCTGCCCTGGCTGGCGGCGATCGGCGCGATCGCGGGCACCCTGGCTCTTGTGGCCAGGCCCACGGTCGCGGGCCTCAGCCTGCTCCAGCTTGCGATCTTCGTCCTGCCCGGCCTGCTCATCGTGCGCGCCGCCGCCGGACGCGCCGCCGGGTGGCTGCCCGTGGCGGCCTTCGGCCCGTTCGTCGGGTTCGGCGGCAGCAGCCTGCTGCTGATGGGCCTCTGGCTGGCTGGTGCGCGCGGCGCGTGGACGCTCGCCGCGGCCCCCATCCTGCTCGGCGCGCTCGTCCCGTGGGCACGGCGCCTGTCCGGGCGCTGGCCGTTTCCCGTGACGGCCCGCGGCGACTCCCCGGCGCTCGCGGCCCTCCTCGTGGTCGGATGCCTGATCGTGGCGGCGCCCTTCGCGCACGTGGGCCAGGTGCTGCCGGAGGGCCGGGCCTATCGCGCGTACTTCACCGCGGACTACGTGTGGCGCCGGGCGGTCGTCGCGGAGCTGGCCAAGGGCGACGCGCTGCCCGCCAACCCCTTCTACCGCCAGGACCCGCTGCACTACTACTGGATGCCGCACCTCTCGACGGCCGTCGCGTATCACGAGTCCGGCGGGAACCTCGACGAGCTGCTGCTGGTGCACTCGGTGATGGTGGATGCCGCGTTCGTCGCGTTCCTGTACGGCCTGGCGCGCTGGTTCGTCTCCCGGACGGTCCCCTCGGCGCTCGGCGTCGCGGCCGTGCTGCTCGCCTCCAGCTACGAGGGCCTCTACGGCCTGGCGATGCACTGGTGGATGGACGCCCCGCTGTCCCTCGTGCGCTACCTCAACATCGACGCGGTGTCCCGCTGGTATTTCGGGAGCCTGCCCATCGACGGGCTGCAGCGTGTGCTCTTCTACCAGCCGCACCACGCCGTGGGCTACGGCCTCGGCATGCTCGGGCTGCTCGCGGTCGCCGGCCGCGCCCGGCGCCGCGATCCCGCGGCCATGGCCGTCGCGGGCACGCTCCTCGGGCTGAGCCTGCTCACCAGCTCCTTCGCGGGGCTGATGCTCACATGCGTCGCCGCGCTCTACGAGCTGTGCTCGGTCCTCCGATGGCGGGAGTGGGACCGGGCCGTCATTCACGCGGCCGCGGCCGCCCTGCCGCTCGCACTCGCCGCCGCGCTGGTGACCGCCCTCCAGTACGTCGACGCCGGCGGCAGCATCGTCATGCTGGGACCGAACCGGATGGCGTTCCACAACGTGCTGCCGGGCACGCTCCTGAGCTTCGGGCCGATGCTGATCATCACCGGCCTGGCGGCGTGGGCCATCTGGGAGGCGGAGCACGAGGACGCGGTCGTCTTTGCCGCGCTGGCGGCGGTCTGCGTGTCCTTCTACTTCTACGTGGACATTCGCGATCACCAGGACGTCTACGTCGGCTGGCGCGTCGGGCACCTCTGGTTCATCGCCTCGGCGGCCCTGAGCGCGATCGTCTTCCAGTGGATGTCAGGGCTCGGCCGGACCGCACGCGCCGTGGCGTACGTCGTGGTCGGGATGGCACTCGTCGCGGCGCTGCCCACCGTGCTCATCGACATCTACAACACGCAGGACATCGACAACCGGGCCCAGGGGCCCGGCTTCGCCTGGACGCTCATCCTGTCCCCGGGCGAGATCGAGGGCGTGGAGTGGCTCCGGATGCACACGCGGCCGTCGGACCTGGTCCAGGTGGATCCCGTGGCGCGCGGGACCGGCGCGTGGGCCTACATCCCGGCCTTCGCCGAGCGCCGGATGGCCGCGGGGCTGCCCATCTCGATGGTGCCGCTGCACAAGTACGAGACGGGCTCGCACGCCATGTGGTGGATGTTCGAGACGAGTTCAGCCGGCGCCGCGCACGAGATGGCCGCGCGGAACGGCATCGCGTACCTCGTCGTGGGCGATCCGGAGCGGCAGGCACACCCCTCGGTCCAGGCGCGCTTCGACGGCGCACCGGAGTATCTCGATCCGGTCTTCCGGAACGACGCGATGGTCATCTACCGCGTCCGGTGATCCGTCGGACCGGACGGCCTCTCCGGCCGGCGCTCAGCATCTGAGGCGGGCCAGAGCCCGGCGTCCCGGGCTTCGTTCCACACCGGCCCCGGAGCACGGGTCCGCGCTACGGGCGTGCCGGCGACGGGCGCCAGTCTGGAACGCGGTCGTTACCCGGTCCCGACGTGAGGCGCGTGTAGGCGCCGGGGTTCTGCGCATCGATGATCGCCAGGTCCCAGTCCTCACCGCGGTGGTGCTCCGGGCTGACGGAGAACGCGATGTGGCGGCCATCCGGCGAGTACGCCGGGTAGTAGGACCACATCCGCTGGTCCGCGAGCAGTGTGCGCCGGCCCTCCTCCGTGGTGGCCTCCAGCCCGGACGGCTCGGAGTCGAGCACCACGTAGGCGAGTTCCTGGCTGTCCGGGGAGAACGCCGGCCGGCACGCGCCGCTGGCACTGCCGACCGTGCGCTGCACGCCGGTCTGGAGATCCAGGACCTGGACGCGGAAGCCGATCAGCAATTGCGAGGCGAAGGCCAGGTAGCGTCCGTCGCGCGAGGTGGCGGGCATGATGGCCCGCGCCCAGCCGGAGGTGACGCGGTCCACCTTGCGCGAGTCCAGCCACACGCGGAAGATCTCGCCGCGGCCGCTGCGCTCGCTCGTGAAGAAGACGCTCTGCCCGTCGGCGGCCCAGGCGGGATCCTGATCCGGCGCGGGTGCGTCCGTCAGCCGCACCTGGCCGGTGCCGTCGTGGTTCATGACGTAGATGTCCAGGTTGCCGCCGCCGCCGCGCGTGGACGCGAACGCGATGCGGCGGCCGTCGGGCGACCACGCGGGATCCTCGTCGTACCAGTCGCCGGCCGGGCCGACGCGGCGCACGTCCCGCGTCGCCACGTCGATGACGAAGATGCGCGACGGCCCTTCCCGGTCGGACTGGAAGACGATCTCCCCCCGCGGCGCGGCCGACTGCGCCGCCGCTACTTGCGGCAGAAGGCCATGAGATGCCAGCCCAAGGGCCGCACCCACGACCGCGGCAGCCCATTGAAGGCGCCGACGAAACACGTGTTGAACGCCCATCCCTTCCACCCCCCGTGCAACCGGGACCTGACCGGAAAGCGCTCAGGCACGATGCGCGTTTCCCGGAACGGGGCGAGCAGGGCTCGATACTCCCCGATTGAATACTTGCGAAGGCCGGGCGCGTCCTCGTGCTCGAGCGCCACCTTCATCACCTTCGACAGCGCGTTCAGCCACGACACGCGGTTGTAGACCATGAAGATCCCGGTGCCGCCCGGCTTGAGCACGCGATGGCACTCGCGGATGAGCCGGGCGGGATCGGCCGTGTACTGTATGACGCCGTGGCCGTACACATGGTCGAACGTGGCGTCGCCGTACGGCAGGGCCTCGGCGTTGGCCACGCGCAGCTCATCCGGCGCCAGACCGTGGAGCGCGAAGTTCTGCGCCGCGAGGTCGATCGCGGTCTGCGACAGGTCCACGCCCGTGACACGCGCGCCGCCGCGCGCGAAGCGGACCAGGTCCGTCCCGATGCCGCACCCGACCTCGAGCAGGCGCTCGCCGCGAAAGGCGCCGAAGTCCACGAGCTGCGGCAGGTAGCGCAGCTTGTCGAAGCGGTACTCGTCCAGGTCGTCGAAGAACCCGAGCGTGCCGACCGGCTGGTCGGTCATCTCCAGGTCGTGAATCCGCGCGTTCCAATAGCGTGCAATCTCGTCGATCATCGGTCCTCGATGCCTGCCGCGGCCCACGATCGCGAGCGCCGGCTGCTGCCGTCCAGCACCTATCGTACAATGAAGGGTTGATGGTCCGCGATCTCCGCCGGCTGGCGGACACGCGCTTCGACGTGCTCGTGATCGGCGCCGGCATCTACGGGGCGATCACCGCCTGCGATGCGGCCCGGCGCGGGCTCTCGGTCGCGCTCATCGATCGGGGCGATGTCGGCGGCGGCACCTCGTTCAACAACCTGAAGACGCTGCACGGCGGGCTCCGCTCGCTGCAGGCCCTGAACCTCCGCCAGATGCGCCGCTTCATCCGCGAGCGCCGCGCCTTCGCGCGCATCGCGCCGGGGCTCGTCCGGCCGCTCCCGTTCGTCGTGCCCACGACCCGCGACCGCACGCGGAACCGCCTCGTCATGGCGATGGCCCTCGCCATCAACGACCTCGTGGCCAACGATCGCGACGAGGGCCTGGCCGATCCCGCCCTGCACCTGCCGCGCGGGCGCGTGGTCTCCCGCCGCGAAGCCCTGGACCTCAACCCGCTCGTCTCGCCGGACGGCGTGACAGGCGCGGCCGTCTGGTACGACTACCAGATGACCCGGTCGGATCGCATGACGTTCGCCTTCGTCCTGTCCGCGGCCGCGGCCGGCGCGGTGGCCGCCAACTACGTGTCGGCCGTCACGCCCATCCTCGACGGCGGCCGTGTCGCCGGCATGCACGTCGAGGACCGGTTGTCCGGCAGCACCTTCCCCCTCGCCGCGCACGTCGTCGTCAACGCGGCCGGCGCCTGGGCGCCGGGACTGCTGGCCGGCCTGCCCGGCGGACCGGGCGCCGTTCCCGCGGCCCGGCTGTCCCGCGCGATGAACGTGGTCGTGGGCCCGCAGGCCGCGACCGCCGCGTGCGGCGGCCTCGTCGACGGCCGCTACCTGTTCCTGGTGCCGTGGCGCGGCGTCGCCATCCTGGGCACGAGCCACGACGCCTACGAGGGCACGCCGGACGCGCTGGCCGTCTCCGCCCGGGATCTCGAAGCGTTCCTGGACGAGGGGCGCCGCGCGTTTCCCAACGCGTCGCTCGGCACCGGCGACGTCCGCCTCGTCCATCGCGGCCTGCTGCCGATGGTGAGCGGACACGGGTCCCACGTGGAACTGCTGCGCGAGAGCACCGTGATCGATCACGCGCGCCACGGCGCACCGGGGCTCGTGTCCATTCACGGCGTGCGCTACACCACGGCGCGCCACACGGCGGAGCAGGCCGTGGACGCGGTCTTCCACACGCTCGGGTATGGAGCGCCGCCCATCTGCCGCACCGCGGTGACGCCGCTCGTCGGCGGCGAGCACCGCGCGCCGGACGCTGACGCCGCGCCCGCCGGCGTGCCGTTGGCCGCCGGCCTTGCGGTGACGGATGCCGACATCCGGTACGCAGCGGCACACGAGATGGCGATGCGGTTGAGCGATGCGCTGCTGCGCCGGACGGAGGCCGGGTCCGCCGGCCACCCCGGACGGGACGCCGTGGCGAGCGCCGCGGCCGTCATGCAGGACGTGCACGGCTGGACGCAGGAGACGACGGACGCGGAGATCGCGGACGTCGAGGCCTTCTACCGGCTCAGCTGAGGTGTTCCTCGCTCCACCGCTCGAGCACCATGAGCGGGAACAGCGTGTGCGCGTGGTTCTCCCGCCCGGCAATGTGCTCGTCCACGAGGCGCAGGACCTCCTCGGACCTGAACAGGCCTCGGGCCCGGACCCGATCGGGTGAGAGGAGCGTCCGCATCAGCGGCTCCAGCTCGCGGCGCAGCCAGTTCTTGATGGGGATGCTGAACCCTTCCTTCTTCCGCGTCAGCACCGTCTCCGGCAGGATGCCGCGCATCGCCTGCTTGAGGACCCACTTGCGCTCGCCGTTCCGGATCTTGAGGTGCGCGGGCATCGAGAACGCCAGTTCCATCACGTCGGCATCCAGGAAGGGCGCGCGCGTCTCGAGCGAGGTGGCCATCGCCATGCGGTCGACCTTCACCAGGATGTCGTCGGCCAGGTACAGGCTGAGGTCGGCATAGAGCTGCCGGTTGAGCAGGTCGTCCTGCGTCATGCGGCCGAGTGCCTCCCGCACCGGCGCGTAGGCGTCGTGGGCCCGCAGCCGCTCCCTCAGGCCCGGCGTGTAGAGGCGCGCCTTCGCCGCCGCGCCGAGGTAGATCATCCAGCGGTAGTGGCCGAGGTCGCCCGGCGCCGTGACCGCACCCGCCGTGAACCGCTTGACCTTGTTGACGAGGCCCTTCTTCTTCTCCGTCGGCGGCAGCGTGGCCGCGACGGCCGCCAGCGCGGGCATCACGGCCTCGCCGAGCCCGCCCAGGCGCGCCGACAGGGCCTGCGCCTCGTACGCGTCGTACCCGCCGAACAGCTCGTCGCCGCCGTCGCCGGAGAGCGCCACCGTGACGTGCTCGCGCGCGAGCGCGGACACCATGTAGGTCGGGAACATCGACACGTCGGCGAACGGCTCGTCGAGGTGAACGATCAGCCGCTCGAACAGCGGCACCAGGTCCGGCGTGACCGTCCGCTCGCGATGGTCGGTCCCGAACGCCGTGGCGACCTCACGCGCGTACGCCAGCTCGTTGTAGCTCCCGTCGTCGAAGCCCATGCTGAAGGTGTTGATGGGCCGGGGCGAGGCCTCGCTCATGAACGCGACGAGCGTGCTCGAATCGATCCCGCCGGACAGGAACGCGCCCAGCGGGACGTCGGCCATCATCTGGCTGACGACGGCATGCCGCAGCCTGTCGCGCAGGGCCTCCACCGCATCCGCGTCGGACCACTCGCGCAGCGGGACGTCCGCCGCATCCCAGTACCGCCCGACAGCCGCCTGCCCGTCCCGGTAGACGAGGTAGCTCGCCGGCGGGAGCTTGTGGACACCGGCCAGGATGGTGCGCGGCGCGATGATGTACTCGTACGTCAGGAACTGATCCAGCCCCTCGGGGTCCAGCGTGCGCGGCACGTCGGGACAGGCGAGCAGCGCCTTGACCTCGGAGGCCAGCCTGAGGCCCCGCGGAGTGATGGTCCAGTAGAGCGGCTTCTCCCCGGCGCGATCCCGCGCGGCCACGAGCGTCCGCGTCCGCCCGTCCCAGAGCGCCAGCGCGAACATGCCGCGCAGCCGCAGCAGCACGTCCGTGCCCCACTGCTCGTAGCCGTGGACCAGGACCTCGATGTCGGACTGCGAGCGGAACACGTGCCCGAGCGCCTGGAGCTCGGCCCGCAGGTCGAGGTGGTTGTAGATCTCGCCGTTGGCCACGAGCTGGATCTCGCCCGTCTCGTTCGTGAACGGCTGCTGCCCGCCGCCGAGGTCCACGATCGCCAGCCGGCGCATGGCGAGGCCCACGCCGCCGAGCGCGACACTCCCCTCCTCGTCCGGCCCGCGGTGCACGAGCGTCCGCACCATCCGGCGCAGATCGGCCGCGTTGACGGGACGGCTCAGATCCGACTCAACGACTCCGACGATGCCGCACATGCAGTGACTCCAGGCTCGACGGTCTCGCAGCCCGCGGGGCGCTTGCCACGCGCGGCTAGGTGACGGGATCCCGCCGGTCGCGCATCACCCTTGCCGGAATGCCCGTCGCGATGGCGAACTCCGGCACGGCGCCCACGACCACCGCACCGGCCCCGATGATGGCATCGCGGCCGATGGTGGATCCGTCCGTCACCACCACGTGCGTGCCCAGCCAGGCGCCCTCGCCCACGTCGATGCCGCGTGCGGTGCGGCCCTGCTGGAGCACGGGGATGTCCACGCGATCGTACAGGTGATCGCCGCCGACGAGGTAGGTATAGGCCGCCATCAGGATGTGCCGGCCGACGCGCACCTGCGACGCGGAGAAGATCTCGCAGTTGAAGCCGATGTTCGCCCCGTCCTCGATGACGATGTCGCCGTTCTTGCAGCTCAGGATGGTGTTGCGGCCGACGAACACGCCGTTGCCGATCCGGATGCCGCGATTGGTGGTCCCCTTCGCGTCCAGGCAGCACTGATCGTCGATGACGACGTTGTCACCGATGACGATCTTGTGGGGATGCCGCAGCGTGACGTTGACGCCGAAGACAACGTTGCGGCCGACGCCGCCGAGGATCCACGGGTAGAGCTTCGATCGCAGGAACAGGCCGAGCGCGCCCGGCACCCAGCTCCCGAGCAGCGTGACGATCTCGTAGGCCGCGAGCGCGCCCAGGCCGGGACGGCCCACGACGAGGTCCCGGTACTTGCCGACCTTCGAGCGCCGCTCGTCGAAGAGCTCCTGCTGGATGACCGTGATCCGCGGATCGTGCTCGCCTGCCGCCATCAGCCGTCGACCGTGGCAAGCTCCGAGGTCTGCCGGACCTCGCGAATCACGTAGATGGGCTTGTTCTGCGACTCGTAGTAGGTGCGCGCGAGCAGCTCCGCCAGCAGGCCGAACGTCACGAGCTGCACGCCGATGAAGAGCAGCATCATGCCGAGCAGCAGCAGCGGCCGATCGGCAATGGACTGGTGCGCGACGAGCCGGAGGTAGCCCAGCCACCCGGTGATGAGCGTCCCGGCGGCGAGCGCCATCACGCCCAGCAGGCCGAAGATCTGCAGCGGGCGCGTCGAGTAGCTGAGGAGGAACTTGACGGTCGCCAGGTCCAGGACGACGCGGATGGTCCGGCCGAGGCCGTACTTCGACGTGCCGGCCGTGCGCGCGCGATGGTTGACCACCACCTCCGCAATGGAGACGCCGATCTGGCTCGCAATCGCCGGCAGGAACCGGTGCATCTCCCCGTAGAGGCGCAGCGGCTTGACCACCTCCGCGCGGAACACCTTGAGCGAGCAGCCGTAGTCGTGCAGGGCGACGCCCGTCGCCCATGAGATCAACTTGTTGGCCAGCACCGACGGCACACGGCGCGTCACGAGCTTGTCCTTCCGGTCCTTCCGCCACCCGCAGACGATGTCGTGGCCTTCCTCGATGCGGGCCACCATGGCCGGGATGTCCCGCGGATCGTTCTGCAGGTCCCCGTCGGAGGTGACGACGAGTCGGCCGCGGGCGTAGGCAAAACCCGCGGCAAACGCCGCGGTCTGGCCGAAGTTGCGGCGGAACCGGATGACGCGGAGGCGCGGGTCGCGCGCCTGGAATGCCGTCAGCTGCGCAAACGTATCGTCCGTGCTGCCGTCATCGATCAGGAGCAGCTCGTAGGAGCGGCCGTACTGACCGAGGACGTCAGTCAGCTCGTCGTAAAGACGCCGGATGTTGGGCGACTCGTTGAAGACGGGGATGACGATCGAGAGATCGGGGCTCATCGAGGGGAACGTATCGGTCATTATATCCTCCACGTGCCCCCATTCGTGCCCCTCGCCCGCCGGGTCGGCCTCGCGGCCGCCCTCGCCGGCCTGGCCTCCGCGGCGGTGTCCAGTGCCTCGGGCCTGGCCCTCAGCCACTACGACGCCAAGGCGCACCTGGTCGTGGCGCGCCGCATCCTCGACAGCATCACGCCGGGCTGGGAACAGATCGGCGCCGTCTGGCTGCCGCTGCCCCACCTGCTGAACATGCTGCCGGTGCAGGTGGACGTCTTCTACCGCACGGGCGCGTCCGCCATCGCCCTGTCCATCGCGGCACTGGGCCTCGGCGCCGCCGCCATCACGGCCATCATCCTGCGCCTGACGGGATCGCGCGCCGGCGCGCTCCTCGGCGCCGCGCTCTTCGTCGCCAACCCCAACGTGCTCTACCTGCACGGCACGCCGATGACCGAACCGCTGCTCTTCGGGCTCACGCTCGTGTGCGCGTGGCTGATGACGGACTGGGCCACAGGTGGGCGCCTCGAGTTCCCGCGCCGCACGGGCTGGTGGCTGGTGGCCGCGTGCCTCACGCGGTACGAGGCCTGGCCCATCGTCGGCGCGCTCGTGCCGCTGGCGCTGTTCGCGGCGTGGCGGCGCGGCACGCCGCTCGCGGCCCTCGCCCGGCCCGCGCGGCAGATGATGGCGTACCCGGTGGGCGCGGTCATCGCGTTCGTGATCCTCAGCCGCGCCACCGTCGGCGAGTGGTTCGTCACCGGCGGCTTCTACGTGCCGGACCCGTCGCTCCTGGGGCATCCGGGCGTGGTGCTGGAGCACATCCTCGAGGGCACGCGTGCGCTCGGGGGACCGTGGCTCGTGCGGCTGGCCCTGGCCGCCGTGGCGGGGCTGGCCCTGGCCGCGCTGCGATGGCGGCAGGCGGCCGCGCTGCTGGTGCCCCTGGCCCTGTTCGCCGCCGCCGCGCTGCCCTTCTACGCCTTTGTCTCGGGACACCCGTTCCGCATCCGCTACGAGATCCCCATCGTCGTCGCGTCCGCGCTCGCCATCGGCCTCGGTGTCGGCCTGCTCCGCCGCGCAGCGCCCGTCGCGGCGGTGCTCGTCCTGGCGCTCGTCCTCCACGACGTCCGCCCGTTCGATCCCGACGCGCCTATGGTGGTGGAGGCGCAGCTCGATCGCGCCAACGGCCTCGGGCGGCAGGCCGTGACCGCGTGCCTCGCGCGGGACTACCGGGGCGAGACGATCTTCGCGAGCATGGGATCCCTCGCACACTACATGCAGGAGCTGTCCCACATCGGCCTGGACATCGAGGACTTCCTCCACGAGGGGAACCACCCGATGTGGGACATGGCCGTCATCGTCGGCGGCGCGCCGTTCGCGGGGTGGATGCTGATCGAGGAGGTGGCGGAGGGCGGCGACGTCCTCGCCGGACTGGCCCGGACCAACCCGGCGTTCACCGACGGCTACGTGCGCGTCTGTGAAGGGGGCAATGTGGGCCTTTACAGGCGGCGCCTGGCGCCGTAGGCGGCACGGGGTGCCGCAGGCGGCGCGGCGCTCGGTGGGATGGAAGGCGACCCTGAAGGGTCGCCTCTACACGATCGGGATATTCCCACGACGCGCAGCGTCGCCCGTCGCAGGCGCAGCCCACGCGCCAACGGCGCGCCCACCGCAGGCC
>CAZUGF010000013.1:0-8115 GCA_964619705.1 uncultured Bifidobacteriaceae bacterium | reverse complement strand
AGCGTCGCCCGTCGCAGGCGCAGCCCACGCGCCAACGGCGCGCCCACCGCAGGCCTACAACGCCGAAGGCGCAGCCCACGCGCCGAAGGCGCGCCCACCGCAGGCCCACAACGCCGAAGGCGCTGCCTACGCGCCAACGGCACGCCCACCGCAGGCCCAAGCGCCGAAGGCGCTGCCTACGCGCCGACGGCGCGCCCACCGCAGACCCAAGCGCCGAAGGCGCAGCCTACGCGCCGAAGGCGCGCCTACCGCAGGCCCAAGCGCCGAAGGCGCAGCCCACGCGCCGAAGGCGCGGCCCACGCGCCGAAGGCGCGCCCACCGCAGGCCCACAACGCCGAAGGCGTTGCCTACCGAAGGCCTTCGATCACTCCCAGCATCTCGTCGTGCAGCGCGCCGTTCGACGCGAGGATGTGGCCGTCCGCCGCGACCCAGGGCTGGCCGGCCATGCCCGTCACGCGGCCCCCGGCTTCCTGCACGATGAGCGCGCCGGCGAGCGTGTCCCACGGCTGCAGGCTCTCTTCCCAGAACCCGTCCATCCGCCCCGCGGCGACGTAGCAGAGATCGATGGCGGCGGAGCCCAGGCGGCGGACCGCCCGTGCGCGGGTGACGAAGGCGCCGAAAAGCTCGAGGATGCGCGCGGGATGATCGTGGACGGTGTACGGGAAGCCCGTGACGAGCAGCGCATCGAGCATGGCTGCGGTCGTCGTCACGCGGATCGGCTCACCGTTCAGCCACGCGCCGACGCCGCGCTCCGCCGTGAAGAGCTCCTGCCGGTTGGGGTCGAAGACCGCGCCGACCGTCGCCACGCCGTCGATCTCGAGGGCCAGCGAGGCGCAGTAGATGGGCACGCCGTGCGCGTAGTTCGTGGTCCCGTCCAGCGGATCGAACACCCAGCGGTGCCGGGCGCCGGAGGACGAGCCGCCCAGCTCCTCGGCCAGCACGTCGTGGTCGGGGAAGCGTTCGGCCACGAGCGCGCGGAACATGCGCTCCACCTCCACGTCCACGTCCGTGACGAGGTCGATCGCGCCCTTCTTGTCGATGCGCACGCCGGAGCGGAACTTCGCCAGTTGGATGCCGCCGGCACGCACGACGGCTTCGACGGCCGTGGCCAGGAATGCAGGGTCGGGACTGCTCACGAGACGGAACGCGACACTTTCTTCACCATCCGGACTTCCATCCCCCCGCCCGGCGCCCGCTGCAGGGCCACATCGTCCATGAAGCTGCGGATGAGGAAGATGCCGCGGCCGCTCGCCTTGAGGATGTTCTCCGGGTCCAGCGGGTTGGCCAGTTGTTCGGGATCGAAGCCTTCGCCCTGATCCTCGACGCGGATGACCAGCTCGTCGGGGTCCACGGCGGGGACGGTGCTGAACTCCACGATCACGCGCTTGCCGTAGTCGTTCTGGTTGCCGTGCTTGATCGCGTTGACCACGGACTCGCGAACCGCCACCCCGACCCAGTGGAGCTGATCCTCATCGAGGCCGGTGAGCTTGCCGATGTAGTCGCTGACGACCTGGACGAAGTCCAGCATGTCGAAGGCGCTGCAGAACTCGAGACGGACCGTGGGGGGCGGCTGGGTCATCGCGTCCCGGTCCGGGCGATGCGCCTCGCGGACAGCATGTGGGCGTTTAGTACCATAGCGCTCGAAAGCCGGTCAAGTTGCTATAGTGAGACGTCGTGTCTGTCGTCATCATGCCGGCCCACACCATGCGGGGCCGCCTCCGCGTTCCTGGTGACAAGTCCATCTCGCACCGCTACGCGATCCTCGCCGCGCTGGCCGAGGGCCGGTCCACCCTGCACCACTACTCGCCCGGCGCCGACTGCCGGACCACCCTCGCCTGCCTTGCCGCCCTCGGTGTCGAGGTCGACGAGCCGGCGCCCGGCGGCCCCGTGTCCCTTGTCGGCCGCGGCCTCGGCGGCCTGCAGCCCGCCGCCGGCCCCGTCGACTGCGGCAACTCCGGTACCACGATGCGGCTCATGGCCGGCGTCCTGGCCGCCCATCCATTCTCGTCCACCCTCACCGGCGATGCGAGCCTTTCCCGCCGGCCCATGCGCCGCGTGATGACCCCGCTCGCGCAGATGGGGGCCCGCTTCGAGGCGGAGGAGGGCCGTCCCCCCCTGACGATCCACGGCGCCGCCCTGCACGGCATGACCTACGAGCCCGAGGTGCCGAGCGCCCAGGTCAAGAGCGCCGTCATCCTGGCCGGCCTGCACGCCGCCGGGCCGACGTCCGTCATCGAATCGGCCTCTACCCGGGATCATACGGAGCGTGCGCTGGAGGCGTTCGGCGTGACCGTGAAGGTTGCCGGACGGCAGACTTCCGTCAACGGCGGCGAGCCGCTCCGCGCACAGGACCTGCAGGTGCCGGGCGACATCTCCTCCGCCGCGTTCGCCGCGGTCGCGGCCGCGGCGCTCCCCGGATCCGACGTCACCATCGAGGGCGTGGGCCTCAACCCGAGCCGCGCGGCCATCCTCGACATCCTCCGCCGCTTCGGCGCCCTCGTCGAGGCACAGGTCCACGACCGCCGGCAGGGCGAGCCCGTCGGCACCATCCGGGTCCGCTACCAGGCGCTCCAGCGCGTCGAGATTCTCCCCGCCGAGGTTCCGGAGATCATCGATGAACTGCCGGTGCTGGCCGCGCTGGCGACCTTCGGCGGCGGCCTCTCGGTGGCGGGCGCGGGCGAGCTCCGCGTCAAGGAGAGCGATCGCATCTCGGCCCTCGTGGGCGGCCTCCGGGCCATGGGCGCAGACGCGGAGGAGCGGCCGGACGGCTTCGTCATCCGCGCCACCGGGCGCCTCACGGGCGGCGACGTGGACGCGCATGGCGACCACCGGCTGGCCATGGCCTTTGCCGTGGCGGCGCTCGGGGCCTCGGGGCCCACCCGCATTGCCGGTGCGGACGTCGTGGCCGTCTCCTATCCGTCGTTCTTCGCCGACATCGACGGATTGCGCGCGTGAAGGCCGACAAGATTTACCTGATCGGGTTCATGGGAGCGGGCAAGAGCACCGTCGCCCGCGCGCTCGGCCGGCGCCTGGACTGGCGGGTCGAGGACATCGACGAGCACATCGAGCGGGAAGCAGGCCAGGACATCGCCGGCATCTTCCGCCAGCACGGCGAGCCCTACTTCCGGACCCTGGAACGCGCGGCCCTCATCCGCCTGCTGGACGTCCGCGGCGCCGTGGTCGCCGCCGGCGGCGGGACCTTCGAGGACCCGGCCAACCGCGAGCTGATGCGGCGTGACGGGGTCGTCTTCTGGCTGGACGTGCCCTTCGCCACGCTCCTGGACCGGGTGCCGCTGGACGGACGCCGTCCCCTGGCTGCCGATCGCCGGGCGCTCGAGCAGCTTTATCATCAGCGTCTCGCCGCCTACCGGACCGCGCACGTGCGCGTGGATGCCGGACGCGGTCCCGTGGACCTGCTTGTGGATCGGATCGTCGACGGGTTGGAGACCTGATGCGCTACCTTGTCCTCAGTGACATTCACGCCAACCTGCAGGCCCTCGAGACGGTGCTGACGGCCGCGGAGCCGCTCGCCTGCGAGCGGGTCCTCGTCCTCGGAGACCTGGTCGGCTACGGCGCGGACCCCAACGCCGTCGTCGAGCGGGTGCGCACCATGGCCCCGCACGCCATCATCCGCGGGAACCACGACAAGGTCGGCTCCGGCATCGAGACGCCGGAGGGCTTCAACGCCGTGGCGCGCAACGCGATCCAGTGGACGTTCGACGCGCTCTCCGCGCAGAATCGCGCCTGGCTGGCGGCCCTGCCGCCCGGGCCCTTCGCCGTCTGCGACCTGATCGAGATCTGCCACGGCACGCCGTTCGACGAGGACGCGTACGTCTTCGACGACCTCGACGCCCTGCGCGCGCTCCATGCCGCGAAGCACCCGCTCTGCCTCTTCGGCCACACGCACGTCCAGGTCGGCTACAGCATCGCGCAGAACGAGTTCGGCGTCGCGACCGACGATGACGCGCGGCCGTGCCGGGTGGGGATCGAGGAGGGCACGCGGTACCTGATCAACCCGGGCTCGGTCGGCCAGCCGCGCGACGGGGACCCGCGCGCCGGCTTTGCCGTCGTCGACACCGCCACGCACGACGTCACGCTGCACCGGATCGAGTACCCCGTCGGCGAGGCCCAGGCGCGGATCCTGGCCGCGGGCCTGCCGGACATCCTCGCCCACCGGCTCGCCGTCGGCCGGTGACGCCGGAGCCGGCTCACCTCGTCCGCAGGGGCGCGGGAGGACCGGTCAGGATGCGTCCGAGCGGGCCTTCTGCTCGCGCCGTTCGCGCCGTTTGAGCTCCGCCGCGTACGCATCCGTCGCCGCGCGCGAGCCCAGCACCCAGCCGGCCACCACGCCAATCAGCAGGACGAAGGGGATGTAGATGAAGTGGGCGGCCGTCGGCAGCCCCGGGACCAGGTCCATGGCCGTGCCCTACCGCTGCCGCTGTTCCAGGTGCGCGATGTCGGCCTCGGCCTTCTGCAGTCGCCGCCCGAGCGACCACGTGTAGGCGACAAACGCCACCCAGACGAAGCCGTAAGCGGCCGCGACGAGCGTGAACGCGGGGATCTGTTCCTCCGCGGGGACCTCCGACAGCGGAATGAACTCGTCGGGGGACGGCTGCGGCTGCGCCGCGGCCGAGACGGGGGCGGCCCACAGCAGGGCCGCGCAGCAGAACACTCGCAGGAATCGCATCACGCTTCGTCCTCGCCAAGGTAGAGGGTCTCGATTCGCGCCTGCTGGCGCTCGAGTCTCGCGCGCATGCTCATGAGCGCGAGGAACAGCAGGAAGAACGCCGCGATGCAGAACCACAGGGGGCCGCCCATCGAGAACGGCAGCGTCGGCACGACGGACGTCTGCGGGTGCAGCGTGCGCCACACGTTGACGGACACGAAGATGAAGGGCACGGACGCCAGGCCGAAGAGCGCCATGCCGGCGCCGAGCTTGTCCGAACCCGGTCCGCCGAATCGCCGGAGGATCAGGTAGGCGACGAAGACCATCCAGACCATCAGGCTGGAGGTGAGCCGCGCGTCCCACACCCACCAGATCCCCCACGCCTTGCGCGCCCAGAGCGGCCCGGTCACCAGCGTGATGGCGCCGAAGAGCACCACCATCTCCGCCGCCGCCCGCGCCCAGCCGTCCAGGCCGCGCCGGCCGCCGAACAGGAAGCCGGCACTCGCCACGCCCGCCACGATCGCGGCGAGCAGGTAGATCCACGCCGCCGGCATGTGGAAGTAGAAGATCTTCTGCACGAGCCCCATCGTGGACTCGTAGGGCGCCGCGTTGATGATCCACGGCGCCACGGCCAGCATCACGCCGGCCAGGAGCAGCTCCGCCTGGTTGAGTCTCGTCATCCGTCCACCGATCCCGTTCAGTCCGTCATCACCGGCTCGAACGTCCAGAGCGCCAGCGTGACGAACACCACGTCGAAGAACACCAGGAGCGCAATCCAGAAGCGCGCCAGCGGTTCGTCCGGCGTCGCCTGGAAGAGCGCCGCCGTGCCGCGAACCCCTGCGATCATGACCGGAACCGTAATGGGATACAACAGGATCGGGAGCAGCACATCGCGGCTGCGCGCGCGGACCAGCATCGCCGCGAAGAGCGTGCCCACCGCCGCAAACCCGAGCGTCCCGGTCACGAGCAGCGCGGCCAGCATGAACGGATAGGCCAGGACCGGCGCCTGGAACCACAGGCCCACGAGCGGCACCAGGATCAGCGCCACGAGGCCCATCAGCAGCAGCATGCCCGCCAGCTTGCCGGCGTAGATCGCGGGCCGATCCGCCGGTGCGAGCATCAGCGCCCGCAGCGTGTCCGCCTGGCGCTCGCGCTCGAACGTCCGCCCGAGCGCCAGCGTCCCGGAGAAGGCCATCGCAATCCACAGCACCGCCGCCGCCACATCGTCCGGCGCGCGCCCCTCGCGGACCAGGCCGAACGCAAAGACCAGGACGACCGTCACCGCGAAGAACACGGTGGTCGCGACCACCTCGAGGCTCCGCGCCTCCACCATCAGGTCCTTGCGCACCACGAGCCACGCGACGCGCACGAAGTCCCTCACGCGCCGCCGATCGCGGCGCGATAGCGCGCGCGCAGCGATCCCCCCGGCGCGGACGCCTCCACCAGCCGGCCCTCGCGCAGGAACAGCTCGCGCGTCAGCAGGCCGTCCACGACGTCCAGGTCGTGCGTGGCGAGCAGGATCAGTACCCCGCGCGCCTGTTCCTCGCGGAGGCGCGAGACGAGCGCCGCGGCGGACGCCTGGTCCAGCCCGGTGAACGGCTCGTCGAGCAGCAGGAGCCGCGGCCGGTGCAGGAGCGCGCGCTCGAGCGCCACGCGCTGGCGCATCCCGCGCGAGAACCCCGAGACCGGATCCCCCGCCCGCTCGTGCAGCCCCGCGCGGGCCAGCGCGTCGGCCGCGCGCGCCGGCGCGTCCGCAAGGCCGTAGAGCCGGCCGTAGAACACCAGGTTCTCGAGCGCGGTCAGCTCGGGGTACAGAAACAGGTCGTGGCCGAGCATCCCGATACGCGCCCGCAGGCCGGCCCCGCCCGCGCGGGCGGTCACCGTGCCGTAGACGACCTCCCCGCCGGACGGCGCGAGCAGCGTCGCCAGGATCGCGAGGACCGTGGACTTGCCGGCGCCGTTCGGCCCCAGCAGGCCGACGAGGTCGCCGGCGGCCGTGGCGAAGGAGAGGCGCGAGAGCGCGCGCCGGCGGCCGTAACTGCGGGAGAGGTTCGTGACCGTCAGGCGATCGAAGTCCTCGATCACGCGGCGGCCCCGCGGCCGCCCTCCGCCGCGTCATCGATCGCGGCGAGCACGCGCTCGAGCTCGGACACCAGGGCCGGACGCCGCTCGGCATCCTTGGCCCGGACGCGCCCCGCCGCGCGCCGCGCATCGATGCCGACGAGCTCGTGCATCAGGCGGTCGCGGTCCGCGGTCAGGCGCTCCAGCGGCACGGCCTTCGTCCGCCCGAACCCCGCCGCAAGCCCCGCGGCCAGGATGAGGAGTGCGAGTCCCACGGCCAGGTAGCGCGGCATCATGTCGTGGGCCGGGATGCCCGTCAGCTCGACGACCATCTCCTCCCCCGCCGCCATCTGCCCGCCGCTCGCCAGCACGAACACCTTGCCGCTCTCCGCGTTGAGCGATTCCGTGGACGGGAGCTGCGCGGAGGTGATCTGCACGCCGCCAGGATTCTCGACGGCCAGGAAGATCCGCTCGAAGGCCGCCGGCCATCGCTGCCGCAGCGTGTAGCGCTGCCCGATGTCCGGCAGCGTGAAGCCGATCTGGATGCTCGTCGTGCCGGGCGCATAGGGCCCGGTGACGCGCACGACGTCCCCGCGCAGCGTCGCCTGCCGGGAGGACCCCTCCAGCAGCGTGGTCCCCTGCGCGCCGCGCGGGACGGCAATGTCCAGCGGCGCCCCCGGATCGATGGGCGTCCGCGCCCCGTTCACGATGTCCAGGATGTAGAACATCGTCGGCGTGTCGTCCTGGAACTCCAGGATGATGCGCGACTCGCCGCCGAAGACGACGACGCCCGGACGCGCGGGCTCCTGGGCGGCCGCCTCCGCCGCCGCGCGCTCGCGTGCCGCCGCCTCCGCGATGCCGGCGATGAGCGCCACGCGCACGCCGCCGCTCGCCGGAATGGGCAGCTCCTGCGAGACGAGCGCCTCCCCGTCCACGGTCGTTGATGCGATCACCGATGCGCCCGCCGCGAACCCGGTGAGCTCCGCCCGCCCCTGCTCGTCGGTGGTGGCGGTGCGCGTCACGCCGCCGCCGGTCACGGTCACAAGCTGGCCCGCGACGTTGTTGCCCATGCGCTCACGGACGACGCGAACGGAGACGGTGCCGGCCGGCAGCTCCGGCGCAGGGAGCGGGATGCCCGCCATCTGCGCGGCGTCGGGCATGGCCACCTGCGCGGCGAGCGTGCCCCCGTAGGGCGGAGCGTCAGCGCCGCCAAGGGCGGCGATCATCACGACGACCAGCGCGGATCGGGAAATAACGTGCAGGCGACGCTGAAGGCGACCCTGAAGGGTCGCCTCTACAGGTGTCTGGGGAGGCGCCGCGTAGAGGCGACCCTTCAGGGTCGCCTGCCTCAGCGTCGCCTGCCTCAACTCAGTGACGTTCCGCATTGC
>CAZUGF010000012.1:0-55588 GCA_964619705.1 uncultured Bifidobacteriaceae bacterium | reverse complement strand
CCGGCCGCGTGGTGTGGGCGCGGGACCGGATCCACATGAGCGGCACGCTGGCGATTGGCTCATGCGGATCCGGGCCCACGCCCACGCCGGTCGGCGCTCCGCGCCGACGCGCGTCCCCTGTCGCTTCTCCACCCCCGGCTCGTCGAAGAACTCGCTGCCCTCACATCAAGCACAACACGTCGTCCGGTTGCCTGCGGCATGCACCTCCAAAGGCACGGAACCCGGAGCGCCACAGACAAAGGCAGCCACAGAGCCACAGAGAGCACAGAGCTACCTCAGGCAACGGGACACACGACACCGGACGCGCCGGCCGGTCATCGACCGGCCGCGTGGCGTGGGCGCGGGACCGGATCCACATGAGCAGCACGCTGGCGATCGGCTCATGCGGATCCGGGCCCACGCCCACGCCGGTCGGCGCTCCGCGCCGACGCGCGTCCCCTGTCGCTTCTCCACCCCCGGCTCGTCGAAGAACTCGCTGCCCTCACATCAAGCACAACACGTCGTCCGGTTGCCTGCGGCATGCACCTTCACAGGCAACCAGGACACGGACCCACGAATCTCTCGAACCGCGCAACAGCCGACACGGGACGCGCTGGCCGGTCGACGACCGGCCACATGGCGTGGTCACTGGTCCGGATCCACAGGAGCCGCACCACGACGACGGGCTCATGTGGAGCCGGACCAGTGGCCACGCCAGTCGGCGCTTCGCGCCGACGCGCGTCCGCCATCTCGAGCCTCTGTGTCTCTGCGTCTCTGCGTCAACGTTCTTCGTTCGTGTTCGTCGTCCCGATCGGATCAAGCACCCGCTGCGGGCCTGGCGTAGTCCCGCAGCGAAACGATGGCCGCCAGCACGGCCGGGAACACGATCGCCGCGAAGCTGTAGTACCGCGTCGCAACACTCAGCTCGTCGAACAGGCCACCGCCCTCACATCAAGCACAACACGTCCTCCGGTTGCCTGCGTCATGGCTTCGTCACGCGCAGGCAGGACACGGACCACGGACCTCCCGGACCGCGCGACAGCCGACACGGGACGCGCTGGCCGGTCGACGACC
Source organism: uncultured Bifidobacteriaceae bacterium (assembly GCA_964619705.1). GTDB lineage: Bacteria > Acidobacteriota > Vicinamibacteria > Vicinamibacterales > UBA2999 > VFZN01. The sequence goes on along the minus strand of CAZUGF010000012.1, from coordinate 54,535 downwards.
GGCCACATGGCGTGGTCACTGGTCCGGATCCACAGGAGCCGCACCACGACGACGGGCTCATGTGGAGCCGGACCAGTGGCCACGCCAGTCGGCGCTTCGCGCCGACGCGCGTCCGCCATCTCGAGCCTCTGTGTCTCTGCGTCTCTGCGTCAACGTTCTTCGTTCGTGTTCGTCGTCCCGATCGGATCAAGCACCCGCCGCGGGCCTGGCGTGCTCCCGCAGCGAAGCGACGGCCACCATTACCGCCACGAACATGATCGCCGCGGAACTGTAGTACGGCGTCGCCACGCCCAGCCTGTCGAACAGGTAACCGCCCCACGCCGGCCCGACGACCCGGCCAAGGCTGGAGAGCGACGACGCCAGCCCCAGGATCCCGCCCTGATCGTCGGCGTGCGTCAGGCGCGACACCATCGACGACAGCGCCGGGCCGTTGAAGCCCATGCCCGCCGCCAGCAGGCCGACAGCGACCAGCAGCGTCGGCACGCTCCACGCCACCGGCACGAGCCCGATGCCGATGCCGATGACCGCAATCGCCATCGGGATCAGGCGGGCCTCGCCCACCAGCCTCGCCACGCGGCCCACGAACACGCCCTGCACGAGGGCGAGGATCACGCCGATGAACGCGAACAGGTACCCGATGTTCGCCATCGTGAAGCCGAACCGCCGCTCGCTGTAGAGCGCGAACGTCGTCTCGAACCCGGAGAACGCCATCGTCACGATGAAGTAGAGCGCCAGCAGCAGGATCAGGCGCCGATCCGCGAACGCGCGATTGAGGGCTTCCATGCGGCCGAGCGCCGGGCGCTGGTCGCTGGAGGTCCGGGACTCCGGCAGCAGGAACCACGCGGCCACGAAGTTGGCGCCGCAGAGCGCGGACGCACACCACATCGGCGCCGAGGGGCCGAGGTGGCTCAGGATGCCGCCAATCGCCGGCCCGAAGATGAACCCGAGCCCGAAGGCCGCGCCCACGAGCCCCATCCCGCGCGCGCGGTTCTCCGGCGTCGTCACGTCCGCGATGTAGGCCTGCGCCGTCGCGATGTTCGCCCCCGCAATCCCGCCGGCAATCCGGGCGACGAAGAGCAGGACCAGCGTGTCCGCCAGCGCCAGCGTGAGATAGGAGAGGCAGGAGCCCATGAGGCCGATGAGGATGATGGGACGCCGCCCGATGCGATCGGACCAGCGGCCCCAGACGGGCGAGAAGAGGAACTGCATCAGCGAGAAGCTCGTGCCGAGCAGCCCGACGACAAACGCCGACGCGCCAAACGACTCGGCGTAGAACGGCAGCAGCGGGATGATGATGCCGAAGCCGAGCAGGTCGATGAAGACGGTCAGGAAGATGATGGCGAGTGGGGACACTTGGAAGAGTCTGATGATGTGGTGATGTGGTGAAGTAGTGATCTGATCTGGAGATGTTGCGATGTGGCGATCGGTCTCGTGATCGGGTGATCTATCTCGCGATCTGGTGATCGGGGCCGCGGTCTCCGGCCTTGTACTGCAGCCAGAGTGACAGTGCCGCGTAGTACACCGGGAACACCAGCGACAGTGCCGGCCATGGGCCCGTCGTGTCCGGGAGGTTCCAGATCGTCAGGACGATGCAGAGACCCCAGACCGTGCCGAGGGCCAGCGTGAGCGGGCGGAGGGTCCTCGTGCGTGAAGGGTAGACGTACCGGATGGGTACGAACACGAGGAGCGCCAGCGCCAGCAGCACGGCGGCGTTGATCGCGGCCGGCAGGCGCCACACGAACAGGTACAGGACCACGATGTTCCAGTAGGACGGGAAACCGGTAAAGAAGTAGTCCGTCGTGCTCACCTTCGCGTCCGCCTGGGCGAATCCATAGGCGCTCGCGAGCAGCACCGCGACCACGGCCCACACGCCCCAGGTTGGCAGCAGGTCCGCGCGGAGCACCAGCAGCATGGGTACGAAGACATATGTCAGGTAGTCCACGATGTCGTCGAGGCGGGCGCCGTCGATGCCGGGCAGGCGCTCCTTGACGTGCAGCGCACGGGCCAGCCAGCCGTCCGTCGTGTCGATGACGGTGGCCGCGGCCAGCGCGAGGAACGCGTCGCGGAAGCGGCCGTCGAACACGGCCAGCGCGGCATAGAGCGCCAGCGGGGCTCCGAGCGCCGTGTAGAGATGGGCAGCCCAGGCCACGGCAGCTAGAGGCGACGTTCGGCCTTCGGGAACGTCTGCCAGACGGGGACGCCGCAGAAGTGCGTGCCCTCCGTGCACCGCGGCGAGACGATGCGGTTGCGGAGGACGCAGGGCGGGCCCAGGAAGCGTCCGAGCTGCGGGTGGACGGCCTGCACCTGGGACACCTCGTCCATCGACGCGAGGTAGATCTCCTCCTGCGCGTTGAAGCACGTGCGCAGCGTCCACTTGTGCTGCAGCGCCAGGAAGGATCCGGACTCCACGAGCCGCAGCGCCTTCGCATTCGGGAGCAGGTAGAGCGCGAACTCCAGCGGCACGCCCAGCGCGAGCAGCCGGTTCTTGGCCCTCCACGCGTCGCCGACCGCACGCTGGAACACGGCCTCGGCGGCCGGGTTCTGCCGGATGAGCCGCGGCGTCACGATGTCCGGCTCGTGCGTATCGGCAAACGTCATCATCGGCCGCGAGGCGGGCACCATGCGGTGGCGCTGGTCCTGGGAGTCCGCCGTGTGGCTCAGCCGCTTCTCGAAGACGTAGGACGGGTGGTTGAGCGCGCGCATCAGCGGCGAGTGGTGCGCGACGTTGAGCATGTCGATGCGATAGGGGTTGCGCGCCGGGTTCATCACCCGATCGATCGCCTCCGCATCGCCGAGCTGCGCGGTGGTCAGGCCGAATGTCGCACGGACGGCGTCCGCGACGACGCGCTCGGCGCCGGCGGACCAGTCGCGGAGCCTGGAGACGCGGCCGCCAAGGCGCCGATCGAACTCACGCGCGTAGTCATCGCCGGATCCCTGCGGGCGCGGCACGGACATCTCCGCCAGCGCCTCCGCGTCGAGCGTCGCCAGCCCCACCTTCTCGAAGAAGTGCGGGTCCACCTCCCGGACGAGATCGACCATCGCGCCGATGACCATCTGCGCTTCGTAGGGCGTATCGCCGGCGTTGGCCATCCGGTGCAGGCGGTGCAGGACGAGCCCGGATACCGTGTGCACCATCGAGGTGAACGCGCCAATCGGGATGACGTAGCGGGCCGTCTCGATGGCCTTCTTCTCCGCCTCGCGCTCGATGGCCTTCAGCCGCGCCGGCGTGTTGGTGGGGCGCACATACCGGAGCTCCTTGAGGATCGCCCAGGCATCGTCCTTGAGCAGGGCGGAGAGCTCGTTGTAGGCACTCCACGCGCGCAGCACGGCCTGCTCGTAGACATCCCGCGCCTCGCCGGTGAGGGGCGGGACAAAGGCGCGCGGCTCGTTGAGCTTGACGTAGCGCTGGCTGGACTGCTCCGAGTTGTAGAAGGGGTAGGCGTGGAGGATGCTCCACACGAACTGGCGCGAGACGTTCTCGAGCCCGAACTCGAAGTGCGCGTGCTGGAAGACGGTGTGGTGCCCGCCCTCGAAGGTGAGCGGTCCGATGGAGTCCCGCTGCCTGTCGGTGACCTCCTCCCGCTCGATGACGCGCGGCGAGTAGCACGTGCGGGCGGCCGCGATGGCCCCGTCATACGGCGCCTGCGGCGCGCTGCGCAGGGTAACACGCGGCGGCGCGGTGGCCAGCGCCAGGACAGGCATCCCAGCGAGTATATCCGTACCGATGACCCCGCCGGCTCGATGGCCGGCGCACCCGGTGGAACACGACACGGGGCGCGATCAGTTCCGGATCGCGCCTGCCCGTGGTCCTGCGGGGAGTCCTGAGGCCCGCCGGACAACCCACACGGCCCATCCGGAAACGCGCGGCCGGTTCCACGCGCGGCGGGCTACTCGTCGTCGCCGTCGTGCTTGACGTGGTAGCGCGAGTACTCGTCCAGGTAGGTCAGCGACTCGAACGCACGCATGCGGTCGAAGAACAGAACGCCGTCCAGGTGATCGGTCTCGTGCTGGATCACGCGCGCCGGGAAGTCGTGCGCGTCGATCTCCAGACGCTTGCCGTCGCGATTGAGCGCGCTCACCCGGATGCGGCTGGCCCGTGGCACGCGGCCGCGGATGTCCGGGATACTCAGGCACCCCTCCCAGCCCTCCACGACCTCGGTGCCGAGCGGCGTGATCTCGGGGTTGATGAGCGCGGTCGGCTCGCCGTCGCCGCCATCGCCCGCGTCCAGAATCGCCACGAACAGCCTGACGCTCTCGTGAACCTGCGGCGCCGCCAGCCCGATGCCGGAGTACTCCTCCATCGTCTCGATCATGTCGTCGATGAGCTTCTGGAACTCGGCCGAGCGGAGCTCGTGCTTGTCCACGCTGCGGGCCCGCTGCCGGAGGACCGGGTGACCCATGCGCGCGACCTTGAGGATAGCCATGGAGAAATTGTAGCGCCCGGAGGTGGGGGAAGGTGCTGGGGAGGTGCTGGGGAGGTGCTGGGAAGGTTCGGGGAGGTGCGGGGGAGGTGCGGGGTTTGGTACGCTATCCCCATGACCCCCGCCTTCCGCTTCTGCCCCGTGTGCGGGGCGCCGCTCGAGGCACGCGTGCTGCGGCCCGCGGAGCCCGCCCGCCTGGTCTGCACCAGCCCCACCTGCGGCTTCGTCTTCTACCTGGACCCCAAGCTGGCCGTCGGGACCATCATCCGGAACGACGAGGGACGGGTCGTCCTCGTCCGGCGGGCCATCGAGCCGGGCTACGGCAAGTGGGTGTTCCCGGGCGGCTACGTGGATCGCGGCGAGCCGATCCTGGGGGCCGCCGCGCGCGAGGCGCGCGAGGAGGCCGGGCTGGAGGTGCGTATCGAGCACCTCATCGGCATCTACTCCTACACCGGCTGCACGCCCGTCATCATCGTCTACGCGGCAACCGCGACGAGCGGCACGCTCGGCGTGGACGACGAGAACCTGGAGGCCCGCTGGTTCGATGCGGCCGCGATCCCGTGGGACCTCCTCGCGTTCCGCAGTACGCGGGAAGCGCTCGCCACCTACTTCGGCGTGGCGGACTGAGACCGGCGCGAGAGCTCGACGACGCGCAGGCGGGGTGTCTGCACCACCGTGCGGGCGTCGACGCTGCCCGCGGCCTCCGCGATGGCGCGTGGCAGGAACGCCGACGAGGGGCCAATCGGCAGGTCCTTGAAGACGTCGACGACGACCACGTTGTCGAAGGGCGTCCGTCCCGGTTCCGGCTCGAACAATCCCGCCACCGTGGCCCGGACCGGCGACGCCGCGTAGACGCCTTCCTCCCGGCCGTTGCGACGGACCACGAAGCGGTCGCGCAGGAACGGGTCGAGGGCAAGCCACGTGTCGACGCGTCCGATCAGCATCAGGCACGCCAGCTCGTCCGTGCAGGCGATGTGCGGCGCACCCGCAAGCAGCACGCGGAGCCGGGCGTCGGCGGGCAGCGTGATCGTGGGGCGTACCGCGTCCAGTCGTGAAGCCGCTGCCGGCGGCAGGCCCCACTGTTCGACGGCGAGCAACGCCACGAGCACGGTGGACGCGTACGGCAGGATCCGCCGCGGCACGACGGCGGCCAGGTCCACGGCCAGTGCGGCCAGCATGAACGTGACCGGCACGAGCAGGTAGTTGATGGTGATGCCGGAGTCGATGAGGCCGAAGAAGAGGACCCATCCCATCCACAGCACGTGCGCGAAGCGCTCGGGGCCGCTCCACGGCCGGCCGGCGCCGAGGATGCGCGCGGCCAGCAGCCCCATCACGGAGAGTGTGAGCACGGGCCAGGTGCGCGCGATGTGCCAGGCGAAGTCCAGCGCCTCCATCGGCGACCCGAAAAGGTTGAAGAGCTGCCAGAGGAAGAAGCGGCGAATCATCGTGTCGCCGCCTGCCGGCGCGAGGTAGTGGAGCAGGACGAGCAGGCCCTGCGCGGCGGCAAGGCCGGCGGCGAGCACCAGCGTGGGACGCATCCACGGGGAGAGATCCGCTGGACCGCGCACGCGCCCGCGCGCGAGGCGGAGCAGCAGGATCGCTGCGGGGATCGCGGCCAGGCTGAAGGCCAGCTCGTGGGTCAGGCGAGCCAGGAACGCCAGGATGACGAGCGGAAGGACCCTGGCACGGACCGATGGCCCGTTGCGCGAGCGCAGCCGCAGCAGCTCGCGCAGTGCGAGCACGTAGAGCAGGAGGAACGGCGCGTAGAAGCGTGCCGTGGTGGCCGCGGCCCAGAACGGGAGGGAGGCGGCGACGAGCAGCAGGACCATGACGGCTGCGGGTCCACCGGCGGCCGTGCGGACGAGCGCGGTGACGGCCAGCAGGGCGCCGGCCGCGGAGACGAGGGCCAGGGCCCGGTACACGGGCAGCGTGTGACCCAGTGCTTCGCCGGCCAGCCAGCTCGCGTAGGAGAACGCCAGCCCGCGATCGTAGAGGAGGCCGGACGGGAGCCGCGGGAGGCCGCCGGCCCGGATGCCGGACACGGCAAAGACGGTGAACTCCTCGTCGACGGAGTACCCGCGCCGCCCGATGCTGACACTGGCGCCGGCCACGAGCGCCAGCAGCACGAGGGCCGCGAGCGCCCGCGACTTAATCGGCCAGCCCTTCGGCCTTTCGCTCGGCCGCGGTGATGATGCCGGCGGCGGCCGACACCGCGTCCGCCTTTGTCGCCATGCCGTCCCACGGCGTCACGAACCGTGCCACGGCGGCGGAGGTGCCGCCAATCCGCAGCTTCTCCATCAGGAACACGAACTGGTCCTCGAGCGACTGTCCGATGGCCGCGCGCACCTCGTTCGGCAGCGCCCACGCCTGTGCCTTGAACGGCCCGATGGCCTTCTTGCGCGCCTTGTAGAGGAACTGCTCTTCCGTGTCCTTCGGCTTCTTCTCTTCCTGCGCGTGCTCACGGACCCACGCGTACATCTCGTCGCGGAGGGCGGCGGGGAACGAGGCGTGGTCGTACACCATGTTCTGGAAGTTCGTGGCCAGGTGGATCTCGCAGGCGCCCACGCGCGGGAACGCATCGAAGGCCTCGGCGGGCAGTGTGGAGGCGCCGTGCTGCACGGCGCCGCCGAGCCCGTAGCTCTCGCGCGCCACGCGCGACAGTTCTTCGAGGGCCACGAGGTCGATCTTCACGTCCGTCCGGACCTTCCCGTCCGGGCCGACGAAGCCACCGTGCGCCGTGCCCGTCTGCACGCTGATCTTGCTGATGCCGACGAGCGACGCGCCCTTCTTCGCGAGCGCGGCGGCGTAGCCCTTCATGAAGGCGTGCAGCTCGTGGACGTCCGAGTTCTTGCCGCCGACCTCGCCGATCTCCCCGCCGACGGACACGGTGACGCCCGCCGGCTCGTGGGCGCGGATGAACGCGGTGAAGTCCGCGGCCAGCTCGCAGTTGACAGCCTGCTGCTCGTCGAGCGTCGCCTTGTCCAGGTCCACCAGCGTGGAGGTGTCGATGTCGATGTTGAAGAACCCGGCGGCCATCTCCTCGCGGATGAGGCCGCGCAGCGTCTCCAGTTCCTTGTCGCGATCGGGGCTGTTGTACTTCTTCGCGTTCGTCTGGACGTGATCGCCCTGCAGGAAGAGCGGACCGGTGAAGCCCTCCCGGAGCGCCGCGCCCATCATCACGGCCGCGTACTCGTGAGGGCGCTGCTCCGTGTAGCCGATCTCCGAGCGCGCAATCTCCAGGATGAACGCGCCCGCATCGAGCTTCTTCGCCGCGCGCATCACCGCGCGGCCCGTGTCGTAGCTCATGAACCGCACGTTGATGGCCGGGACCGTGAAGCCCCCGGCCTCACCGCGGCCCATGGCCAGGTACAGGTCGTGGATGGACGCAAAGCGCACGCCGGCGGCAGCGCCGGCCTGCAGCAGCTCCCAGCGGGCCTCGCCGCGGGCATCCGGGGTCGCGCCGAACACGGCGGCGTGCACGAGCGTGTCGATCTGTTCTGGCGTCATAAGCAGGCTCAGGTCTCGGGAATGAGCGCGAGTGCGGGCTCGTCGGTGCCGACGGCCGATTGTACCATCGGCCACGCGAACCGCTCCACGACGGACTGCCGCAGCGCGGTGTCGACGAGGTCGTCCATCGGGAGGTCCCGCTCCGCGTTCTCGATCTCGCCGATGCGGGCGCGCGTCACCGGATTGCGCGGCGTGAAGAGCGTGCAGCAGTCCTCGTCCGGCAGGATCGAGATGCCGAACGTCCCCAGCCGCTCCGCCTGGGCGATGATCTCGTCCTTGTCCATCCCGATCAGCGGCCGGAACACCGGCATGGACACGGCCGCACCGGTCACCACCATGTTCTCGAGCGTCTGCGAGGCCACCTGCCCGACGACGTCGCCGGTGATGAGCGCCTGGGCGCCGACACGGCCGGCCACGCGCGCCGCGATGCGCATCATCAGACGCCGGTAGATGACCACGCGGAGCGCGCCCGGCACGGAGAGCGTCACCCGGCGCTGGACCTCGCCGAACGGCACGAGCTGGAGATCCGCGCCGAGCTGATAGCGGCTGAGCACCGCCGCAAGCTCGCGGGCCTTGTCCTGCGATGCGCGCGAAAGGAATGGATAGCCGTGGAAGTGCACGAGCGTCGCGCGGCAGCCGCGCCGCATCATGCGCCACGCCGCCACGGGCGAGTCGATGCCGCCGGACAACAGCGCCACCACACGGCCGCCCGTGCCCGTCGGCAATCCGCCGGCACCGGGCTCCTTGCCGAAGTGGAAGAACGCCTGCCCCGGCACGATCTCCACACCCACGACGAGCGCCGGCCTGTCGAGGTCCACCTTCCATCCGCGCAGCCTGACAATGCGCTCGCCGAGCGCGCGCTCGATGTCCGGGGACCGGACGGGAAACTGCTTGTCGGATCGGCGGACGAGCACGCGGAAGCTGGCGGGATCCTCCGGCGGCAGCCCGGACAGCACGCCCTCGGTGATGGCCTCCACCGTCGGCGCCACGCGCGTGACCCTCGAAAAGTTGGCCAGGCCGGGAACCATCGCCAGCCGCCTGCGCACTTCGGCCACGTCCGACGTGTCGCCCAGCACGACCTCGAGGCGGCCCATCGGCACCTTGATCTCGCGCACGCCGAGCCCGGCCAGCGCACGGTGCAGGTTGCGAATGAGGTGGCGCTGGAACCACGGACGGTTCCGCCCCTTGAGGGCGACCTCGTGGTACCGCAGGAGGAAGGAGGTCATGGGGTGGCGGCGCGGGCGGCCAGATGGCCGGACACGACGGCGCTCTCGATCGTAGCCGGGAGGCCCGTATCAATCCAGTCCCCGGCCAGGAAGAGCCCCTCGACCGGTGTGCGCGTGGACGGCCGCGGCGGCTGCCCCGGCGCCAGGGAGAACGTGGCGTGACGCTCGCGCACGGCGGACGCGTGCCGGAGGACGGCGGCACGCGCCCGCGGGTGCGACTCGCGCACCTCGCGCACGGCCAGGTCGATGAGCGCCTCGTTGGACTCCGCCACCACCGGCGCGGCACCGCTGGACACGAGCGAGAGGTGGGACTGCGCCCGGCCGAACACCGCCGCCTTGTCGAAGACCCACTGGAATCGTCGTCCCGGCAGGCCGACGAGGATCTCGTCCATCACGGGCCTGTCGAACCACAGGTTGACGGTCACGATGGGCGAGCTCCCGGTGGCGGCCGCGCTCGCCAGGAGCGGCGCCAGGGCGGCCGGCGCATCGCCGAACACCTGTCCCAGCGAGAACCACGGCGCGGAGACGATGACCCGCGACGCAGGGATCCGTTCGCCGCGCACGTCCACGCCTGTCACCCGGCCTCCCTCGATGAGGACGCGCGCCACGGCGGACGTCCTCACCCGAGAGCCGCGGGCCTCGAGCCACGCCCGCGCGGGCTCCGCGTACAGGTCATCCAGGGGCACGGCGGGGACGACGAGCGAGGCGCGCTCCGCTTCGGGGCCGAACATGCGGACCAGCACTTCGACGAACGTCGCGGCCGCGGCCTGATCGATCGGCTGGTTGAGCGCCGCCAGCGCCAGCGGCTCCCAGAAGAGCGCGATGAGCCGCGGCGTCTGTCCGTGGGACACGAGCCAGTCGCGCACGGTCCCGGACACGTCCGCGCGCGCATCCCGGTCCCGGCGCCCGTCCCGTCCGAGCGCGAGGCCGACACGGATGACGGCCCACGTCTCGCGCCAGCCGAGCGCCTCCCACGCCATCACGCCGGCCAGCAGGTGCAGCGGCGCGGGCAGGGGCGGAAGCTGCAGCCGGGACCGCCGGCCGTCCTGTTCGATCATCGAGACGCCCAGGCCGGCCTGACGGCGCACGCGGTCCATCGTGCCGATACGCCGCAGGAACGCGAACGTTTCGTCGTAGCACCCCATGAGCACGTGCTGGCCATTGTCCAGCCGCTCGCCGGTGGCCGCGTCGCGCACGGCCGACGCGCGCCCGCCGAGGATGGGCCGCGCCTCGAGCACGAGCACCCGCGCGCCGTGATCCGCGATCATCGCCGCCGCGCTGAGGCCGGCAAAGCCGGCGCCGATCACGACGACATCGGTGGAGGACATGGGCGGGATGGCCGGCGGACGCCGGCTACGTCCTCTCGGCGGCGTCCAGGCGCAGCCCGGACAGTCCCAGCAGGCTCCGCATCCAGACGCTGAAGGCGATGACGGCCCGCGCGGGTTTGGGGACGCGGATCACTTCCGCGAAGACGTCGTACCCGCGCCGCTCGATGCGCTGGAGGATCTCGAAGTAGATGCCGCCCATGATCTCCGCCGCCACGAGCTGCCGGGCGCAGCCGGGGGGCAGCGCTCGTGCCGCGCGCGCGTAGTGCTCGCGCGCCCGCGCGCACTCGAACGCCAGCAGGTGGCGCACGGGGTCCGTCACGCGCCCGGCCGCCAGGTCCGCGTCGCTGACGCCGAAGCGTGCCAGGTCCTCCTGCGGCAGGTAGATGCGCCCGCGCTCGAGATCGCCGCGGATGTCGCGAATGATGTTGGTGAGCTGGAGGGCAAGGCCGAGCTCGGTGGCGTACTCCCGCGCTTCCGGCCCACGGCACCCGAAGATCTCGATGCAGATGAGCCCGACCGCCGATGCCACGCGCCGGCAGTACTCCGTGAGCTCGTCGATGGTGCGATAGCGCTGGCGGTCCAGGTCCATCTCGACGCCGTCCACCAGGTCGTCGAAGGGCTGGCGGGACAGCGCGAAGGCCGCGGCCACGGGGACCAGGTTCCGCCCCTGGGGCGTGCTGGGCGTGCCGGCGCCGAAGAGCCGGTCCACTTCCGCCCGCCAGTCCGCGATCTTCGCCGCCGCGCGATCGCGCGCGGGCTCCTCGTCGACGGAGTCGTCCACCGCGCGGCAGAAGTCCCACACGGACACGACGGCATTCCGCTGCGCCGCCGGCAGGACGAGGAACGAATAGGAGAAGGAGGTATCGCGTGCCACGGAGGTGTTACCTGGGACGTGTCCAGGCGAGCGCCTTACACGCTATCACTACGCCGTCGCGGACGCCGAGCGACGGCCGGTGGCGGAAGGGGTCCGGCCCGGACTGCTCCAGCCGATCGAGGATGCGCGAGCCGCCCAGCCACGTGGCGCGAAGCTCCAGCCGGAGGCGTCCGCGTGTCCCGTCGCAGACCGGCCGTCCCTCCTGGAGCAGGCCGCGCGTGCGCGCGATTGACGCGCGGAGCGTCTCCCGCCACGCGGGCGTCCACTGCGCCTCGGCCAGCGCACGAGGGTCCGCGCCGTGGGCGCGCCATTCCTCCGTGGGGACGTAGAGGCGCCCGCGGGACCAGTCGATGGCGAGGTCCTGCCAGAAGTTCGTGAGCTGGAGCGCCGTGCAGACGGCATCGGACGCGGCGTCGAGGCGCGCGTCGTGATAGCCCGACAGCCGGAGCACGATGCGTCCCACCGGGTTGGCGGACCGCCGGCAGTAGTCGAGCACGTCCGCCCACGTCTCGTAGCGCGTGGTCTCCACGTCCTGCGCGAAGGCGCTCAGGAGATCCTCGAACAGGGAGACGGGCAGGTCGAAGCGGTCGATCGTGTCGTGCAGGGCGGGCAGGAAGGGCTCGGTGTCCGGCACCGCGGGGCGGGCGTGCAGCCTGTCGCGCCACGCCGCCAGCAGGCGGAGGCGCTCCGCGGGCTCCCTGCCGGGCTCGTCGGCGATGTCGTCAGCGGTCCGCGCGAACGCGTAGACGGCGGCGACGTGCGGACGCAGGCGCCGCGGCAGCAGGCGGGACGCGACAGGAAAGTTCTCGTAGTGCGTGCGGGCCAGGTGCTCGCACACGGCGTACGACAGGGCGAGCGCCCGATCCTCGGCGGCCGGCATTCACCACTGCGCTTCGGCGACGCCCGCCCGGTGGTTCGCGGCACGGGCCATGGTGAAGAGCAGGTCGGACAATCGGTTCAGGTACACGATGACGAGCGGCTCCACGACATCCGGACCGAGGGACAGCACGGCGCGCTCCGCGCGGCGCGAGATGGCGCGGGCCAGGTGGAGCTGGGCGCCGGCCGGGGTGCCGCCGGACAGGATGAAGTGCCGCAGCACGGGCATCTCCGTGTCCAGCTTGTCGATCCACCCTTCGAGCCGCGTCACGTGCTCATCGGTCACGACGGCCTTGGCCACGCGGTCGGCGATCTTGTGCGACGGGTCGGCCAGTCGGGCGCCGACGGCAAACAGATCCCGCTGCACCGCGACGCACATCTCGTCGAGATCGCCGGCCAGGCCGGCCGCGCGCGCGACGCCCATGGCCGCCTGGAGCTCGTCCACCTCGCCGTAGGCCGCGACGCGCGGGTGCGTCTTGCTGACGCGCGTGCCGTCGAAGAGGCTCGTCTCGCCGGCATCGCCGGTCTTCGTGTAAATCTTCACCGTGAGAGAATTATAGGGTCACTGGGCGTGACGCCACCGACCACGAGCACACTTGGCCAGACGATCGCGGCCCGCGCCGCTTCCCCAACCCGATCAGCGCCGCCGGTTCCGGCGCCGGCTGCTCACGTGGTATCGCCGCCACGGACGCGATCTGCCGTGGCGTACGACGAGCGATCCGTACCACATCCTCGTCTCGGAGATCATGCTGCAGCAGACGCAGGTGGACCGCGTCCTGCCGAAATACCACGAGTGGCTGGACCGCTACCCGTCCTTCGAGGTCCTGGCCGACGCGCCGCCGGCCGACGTCCGGAAGACGTGGTACCCGCTGGGCTACAACATCCGGCCCGCGCGCCTCCAGTCCATCGCGCGCGAAGCAGTGGCCCGCCACGGCGGCCGGCTGCCGAGCGACGAGGCGACGCTGCTGTCGTTCAAGGGCATCGGCGCCTACACCGCCGGCGCCATCCGCAGCTTCGCGTTCGGACAGCGCGCGGCGATCCTGGACACCAACGTGGCGCGCGTGCTGTTCCGGGTGTATGTGGGCAAGGGCGACGCCAGGAGCCACGCGATGAAGAAGCGCCTCTGGGCCATCTCCGCGTGCCTCGTCCCGCACAAGCACGCGTTCGACTTCAACCAGGCGCTGATGGACTTCGGCGCGACGATGTGCACGGCACGCAAGCCGAAGTGCGAGGGCTGCCCGATGCGAAGGGACTGCCGCGCCTACCCCCTGCCCACCGCATCATGAGCGTCGTCATGGTCGTCGCGGGCGTGATCGAGCGGGACGGGCGCTTCCTGGTGACGCGGCGGCCGGAGGGGACGCACCTCGCCGGGCTGTGGGAGTTTCCGGGCGGCAAGGTTCACGCGGCCGAGACCCACGCCGAGGCCCTCCGGCGTGAGCTTTCCGAGGAGCTGGACATCGCGGCCCAGGTCGGGGAGCAGGTACACCGCGTCCGGCACGCCTACCCGGAGAAGACGGTGGAGCTGCACTTCTACCGGTGCGCGTTCGAGGGCGAGCCGAGGCCGATGATGGGCCAGGAGATGCGCTGGGTACCGCGGGCGGATCTGGCCCGGCTGCCGTTCCCGGAAGCGGATGCTGACTTGATCGCGCTTCTCACCGCCGGTTGACGGGACCGCACCGCGCGATCGCGTCATCGTGGCGGCCTCAGCCTACGGTGTGGTGCGCGTCCACGCCGTCAGCGCGGAGCGACGAACGGGAGCGCGGTGACGACGGCCGGCACATGCCGTTCGCCATCCGCCACCAGCACGGCGGTACCGGGCTCCACGAAGTCCCGGTGCACGTATCCGAGCGCGATCACGCGGTCCAGCAGCGGCGACAGTACGGCGCTCGTCACGCGCCCGATGTCGCGATCGCCTGCGCGCACCACGGCACCGGCGGAGGGCACGTCCGTCCCGTCGAGCGTCAACCCCACCAGCCGCCTGGCCACGCGGCCGCCGCCGCGCTGCGTCACGCGGACGATCACCTCCTGGCCGACGTAGCAGCCCTTGGTGAAGGAGATGGCGCGCCCCTCGATGCCGGCCTCCAGCGGGATGGTCTCCTCCGTCATGTCCGCCAGGAACCTCGGCACGCCGGCCTCGATCCGGACGGCGTCGAGCGCCGCGTGGTCCACCTCGGCGACGCCGAGCTCGGCCGCCTTGCGGACGAACTCCTCCGCGATCGAGGCGGGCAGGTAGATCGCCATCGCCTTGATCCCGAGGCTCTCGTCCGGCACCGTCGCGAACGCCAGGCCGTCCCATGCGAGGGCCGGGCCCGACGGGTGCACGCCCGGACCGTACATCTCGAGCACGGCCATGTCACCGCTCACGTCGTCTATCTGGACGTCCTCCGCAAAGATCAGCGTGTCCAGGCGCGCGGCCAGGGCCGCGGCCAGCGGGGCGGGCACGTCCAGCAACAGCGCATCGGGCGTGGGCACGGCCCAGAGGTCCGTGATCATCCGGCCCTGCGGCGTCAGCCAGGCGCCGTAGCCGCGTGCGCCGGGCTGGACGGCGGTGACGTCGTTGGTCACGAGGCCCTGCAGCCAGGCGGTCCGGTCCGCGCCGCGGAGCCGGACGACACCGCGATCCGTGCGCCGGACGAGGGCAGTGCCGTGGCGGATGAGGTCGTACCCGGGGATGGAGGACATGAATTACGATCCTATAACCGGACCGGATGCCGGGTAGACGAATGGAGCTCATGTCAAAGGATCTGCGTCAGGCGATAGGCGCCGTGGCTCTCGCCGCGGTGGTAAGTGTCGGACACGCTCAGGAGCAGACACCGGCCCCGCCGCCGGCGCCCGACACCGCCAGCTTCCTGGTCTTCCTGAGGCAGCAGCCCGTGGGACGCGAGCAGGTGACCCTGGTCCGCGACGCCGACGGCTGGACGGTCCGCGGCTCCAGCCAGCTCGGCCCGCCCATCGACGTCACGACCGGGCGCGTGGAGATCAAGTACGACGCGGACTGGAAGCCGGTATCCGCGTCCCTGGACAGCGTCGCCCGCGGACAGGACCTCCAGCTGCGCACGACGTTTGCCGACGGCAAGGCCTCCAACGAGGTCCAGACCAACGGCGAGACCACGTCCAAGGAAGACGCCGTCTCCGCGGACACCATCGTCCTCCCCAACACGTTCCTGGGCTCCTACGCCGTGCTGGCCTACCGCCTGCAGGGCCTCGAGGCGGGCGCGGAGCTGAAGGGGTACGTCGCCCCGCAGGCGGAGGTGACGATCCGCGTCCTCGGGCTGGCCAACGAGCGCATCGAGACACCGCGCGAGGCCATTGCCGCGCGGCGCATCTCGCTCAGGATGATCAACCCGCCGCCGTCGCCGGAGCTGGACATCACGATCTGGATCGACGGCACGGGACAGCTCCTGCGCATGAGCATCCCGGCGCAGGCGGTGGAGCTGGCGCGCGAGGACATCGCGTCGGCCGCCACGCGCACGGCCACCTACTCCGTCGAGGGCGACACGCCGGTGTTCATCCCCGCGTCGGGGTTCACGCTCGCGGGCACGATGACGAAGCCGGCGGACGTGACGACGCCCGTTCCCGCCGTGGTCCTGATTGGCGGCTCGGGCCCGACGGATCGTGACGAGACGGTGTTCGGGATTCCGATCTTCGGACAGCTCGCCGGCGCCCTCGTCAACGCCGGCTTTGCCGTCGTCCGGTACGACAAGCGCGGCGTCGGCCAGAGCGGCGGGCGCGGCGAGGCGGCCACGCTCTCGGACTACGCGGAGGATGCGCGTGCGGTGGTCCGCTGGCTGGAGAAGCAGAAGGACATCGACAGGCGCCGCATCGCCATCGTCGGCCACAGCGAGGGTGCGGCGGTTGGGATGATCCTGTCCACGCGGGAGCGGGGCCGCGTCAAGGCCGCCGTGCTCATTGCCGGTCCGGCCACGACGGGCGCGGAGCTGGTCCTCGAACAGCAGCGGCACCAACTGGACGTGATGAAGGCGGACCCGGAAGAGCGCGCGGAGAAGATTGCCCTGCAGGAGCGCATCCACGCCGCCGTGCTCGAGGGCGCGGGGTGGGACGATGTGCCGGAGCAGGTGCGGAAGGCCGCGGACACGCCGTGGTTCGGCAGCTTCCTCGCGTTCGATCCCGCGCGCCTGATGAAGGACATCCGGCAGCCGCTGCTGATCGTGCAGGGCGAGCTCGACGTGCAGGTGCCGCCGCACCATGCGGACCGGCTGGCGGAGATGGCACGCGCGCGCAAGCGGAACGTGACCGTCGAGGTGCTCAAGGTCCCCGGCGTCAATCACCTGCTGGTGCCGGCAAAGACCGGCGAGGTGTCGGAGTACGCGTCACTCGGCGCCGACGCGAAGCTGTCGCCCGACGTGACGGGCGGCATCGCGGAGTGGCTGACGCGCACGCTGCCGCCGGCGCGGAAGTAGGAAGTTCGCCGGGTCGCACGTCCGGTCAGATCGCCTGCCAGATCCGCTCGACGGCATCGCGCAGTTGATGGGCCGCGTCCTGATCGGACGTCTCGTCCGCGAAGGCCATCGGCTCGCCGAAGGCAAGACGCACGCGACGCCGGCGCCACGGCAGGAGCGCGCGCCAGTCCAGGCTCCCCCCTCGCGGCCACAGTTCGTGGACGCCCCGGATGGCCACGGGCACAACCGGCACGCGCATGTGGCGCGACAGGATGGGCGCGCCCTTCTTGAAGCGCTTGACGGTCCCGTCGATGGAGCGCTCCCCCTCCGGAAAGAGCATCAGGACCCGTCCGTGCGCGAGGCCGAAGGCGCCGGCCTGCATGGCGGGCACGAGGTTGGCGTCCGGATCCACCGGCACACAGTTGACCTTCCGCGCCACCCACGCCATGAGCGGCGTCTCGAAGTACTCCACGGCGCCGACGAAGAACGTCCGCGCAAACACGCGGTACGGGAGGGCGGCGCACACGAAGAACGGATCCGGGTAGCCCTGGTGATTCGGGCTGACAATGAACGCGCCGTCTGCGGGCAGGCGGTCGATCCCCGTCACCTCCACGCGCGCGAGCAATCGCGACAGCGCTTGCGCACCGGCGTAGAGGATCGGCGCGAGCAGCAGCCTCGCATCCAGAAGACCGCTCAGCGTGGGGTCGGTTTCCGGCGGCAGGTCGCGGAGGATGGCAGACCACGGGCTCGTCCCCGCATGTGACAGCGGGTGCGCCGGCAGTGGCGCGTCCGCCGGCAATGGCGGGTCCACATCCACGGCGACCGCCTGGCCCTCGGCGCCCGGTGTGTCCGTGGGGCGGACAGCGTCCACGAGCTGGCCGAGCGTGAAGATCCGGTGCGCCTGGTCCGCGGACACACGGACCCGGAAGCGGTGTTCGAGCGCCGCCAGCACCTCCACGCGCTGCATCGAGTCCAGCCCGAGGTCCATCTCCAGGTTTGCGGACGGCACGAGCCTGGCCCCTGCGGCCGCGTGCGCACGGACGATGGCCACGGCCGGCGCCGCGTGCACGTCGTCCGGCCATCCGTCCTCCGCCGCATCTGTTTCAGGTGAGGCGTGCCGCAGCCGGCGTTCGGCCAGCCGCCGATCCACCTCGCGCCGCGCCAGCGTCCCCGTGGCCGTGCGTGGCAGCGGCTCGAACCAGACGTCGTACCCGCGGATGCGCGCGTGCGGAGGCAGGCTCGCACCGAGGCCCTCCAGCTCGAAGCGGAGCAGGTCTCCGGCGTTGACGATCCGCCGCGCGTCGAGCAGCGCCATGTCGGGCACGACCACGGCAAACAGGCGCTCGGCCGGCGGCCGGTCATCTCCGGGCAGGACGGTCACGCAGATCTCCCGCACATACGCGGACTGGCGGTAGTGCGTCTCCACGTCCTCCAGATACAGGCTCTGCCCGTCGGCGATGGGGATGACGTCCTTCCGGCGTCTGGTGATGGTGAGCCGCCCGTGCGCGTCCAGCCGGCCGAGGTCGCCCGTCAGCAACCAGCCGTCCTGCATCACCATCGCCGTCTGGTCCGGGCGGTTGACGTAGCCGGCCATCACGATTGGGCCGCGAATGGCCGCCTCCCCGTCGAGCTCGCCTGCCTCCTCGTGATCCCGGACGATGCGGACCTCCACGCCGGGGAGGGGCCGCCCCACCGTGTCCAGGTGAGCCTCGTGCGGGGTGCTGACAGTGGCGGCTCCGCTCGTCTCGGTGAGCCCGTACGCCTGGAGGATCGTGAAGCCGAGCGCGTACAGATCCCGTCCGATTGCCGGATCGACGCGCGATCCGCCGGTGACGAAGAGGCGCATCTGCCGGCCGATGGACCGATGCGCGTGGCCGAAGATCCACGGCCCGAGGTTGACGCCGAGCCGGCGGACGCGGAACGCGATCCGGAGCAGGGCCCGGAAGACCAGGCGCGCGACAATGCCGCGCCGCGCGACGCCGGTCATCATGCGTTCGCGAAACACGCAGAGGACCTGCGGCATGCACGCGACGATGGTGACGTGCCGCTCTTTCACCGCCTGCATCGGCTCCGCCGCGCTGCCCGTGTCCAGGTACACCACGCGGGCTCCGGCCGCGAAGGGCAGCAGCAGGTTCATCACCTGCCCCATCGCGTGGAAGAGCGGCAGCGCACCGAGCACGCTGTCCTGTTCGCTGACGTCGATGACGGCGCGGACGGCGTCCCGCTCCGCGAGCAGGTTGGCGTGCGTGAGGACGACGCCCCTGGGGTCTGCTGTCGTGCCGGACGTGTAGAGAATGACGGCTGGGTCTGCCACGCCCTGACCCTCCGCGGATTGGGCCACCTCCGCGGGCGGCGCGTCTTCCGGCGTCAATGGTGCGGCATCCCGCACGCTCCGCACGGCCACGCCGGGGACGGACGCGGCGGCCTGCCGCGCCACGGCTTCTGTCCGTGGAGAGACGAGGATGACGCGCGCGCCCGAGTCCCGGAGGATCGCGGCCACCTGCGCGGCGGAGTCGCGTGTATCGATCGGCACGACGACGACGCCGCAGGCCTGCATGCCGAGCCAGGCGGCGCACCAGGACGCGTCGTTGTGCGCGAGGATGGCCGCGCGATCGCCCGGGCGCATCCCGTCGCTCCGCAGTCCCGCCGCGCACTGCAGGGCCATCGCGTGGAGTGCGTCGTAGGTGAACCGGTCCAGGCCGTCCGCCCCCTGTACTTCGACGGCAATGCGGCTGCCCGATTGCCGGACTGTCGTCTCGAAGGCGTCGAAGACCGTCAGCATGGGGTCGTTGCGGAACACTACCACCGAAGCCGCGCGCGGCGCGCCTGGCCGGACGCCGTGCGGCCGTGCGACACTGGATGTATGAGCATCGACCTCACGCCCGGCTGGTGGGCACGCGGCCTCCTGTTCGAGAACTGCGCGTGTACGCTCGTCTGTCCCGGGCACATGCACTTCTCCCAGAACTGCACGCACGAGCGCTGCAAGGGCTTCTGGGCGATGCGCTTCGACGAAGGGGACTACGGCGGCGTGCCGCTCGCGGGCACGCGCGCGCTGATTGCGTTCGACACGCCGCAGCGCATGATCGACGGCGGCTGGATCCAGACGATCATCATCGACGCGTCGGCGACGCCCGATCAGCGCCGCGCCCTGGAGGAGATGCTCACCGGCCGGGCCGGCGGGCCCTGGGCCAAGCTCGGGTCCTTTGTCGGCACGCGTCAGCCGACGGAGTTCCGTCCGATCGAGATGGTGGACGAGGGGCCGACGAAGCGCATCTCGATTGCGGGCCGGCTCAAGGGTTTCGTCACGCAGATCCGCGGCCGGGACAAGACGGCGCCCGTGCGCTTCGAGAACAGCTTCAACCAGATCCATGCGCCGCAGCAGGTGCTGGCGCTCGGCGACACCGAGTACGAGGACGGCGCCATCGTCATCCACAACACCGGATCGCACGGGCTGTTCTCGATGTTCGACTGGGCCGTCAAGGCGCCTGCGGCCTGAGGTCGGGTGGAATGATGCCCCACGCGCACCTTGCGCACGTCCCCGGCGCAGCCGGCCCCGGCTTCGTGCCGCTGGCCGCGATGTGGTTCGTGATGATGGCGGCGATGATGGCGCCGACGGTGTGGCCGTGGGTGCGGGCGTTCCACCGGTTCGACGCCGTCGATCCTGCCTCTGCGGGCGGCACGGGCGGACCGTTCGGCGGGAGTGGCCTGGTTGGCGTGAGCGGGGCACTCGGCGCGGGTCGGCGAGCGCGGGGCCCTCGGGCAATCGGCACGGCGGTATTCGGCGCCGGGTATCTTGCGGCGTGGCTCGTCTACTCCCTGGGCGCCGCGCTGCTGCACCTGGCGCTGCAGCGCACGGGCGTCTTCGATCCGGGCCACGGTCTTGGTCCGGCGGCCGGCGCCGCGATCCTGGTGGCGGCGGGGCTCTACCAGTTTGCGCCGCTCAAGCGTGCGTGCCTGACGCACTGCCGCAACCCGTTCGGCTTCTTCCTGTCGCGGTGGCGGAGCGGCCCGGCGGCGGGCTTCCGGATGGGGCTGCTCCACGGGCTGTTCTGCGTGGGCTGCTGCTGGGCGCTGATGCTCACGGCGCTGGCGGTGGGCGTGATGAGCCTGTGGTGGATGGCGGCGCTGACGGCGGCGGCGTTTGTGGAGCAGGCCGTCCCCGGCGGCGCCCGCCTGCGCGTGCCCCTGGGGCTGGCGTTGATCGTGGGCGGGATCGCGCGGTTGTAGGTGCCGAGTCTGCCGGCAGGCCCTGCTCTCTCGCCCCGCCGCGTGGGACTTTCAAGTTTGATCGCTATTCTCACGTCGACGGGATCAGAGGGGGTCGTCGCGTCGATCCCTGCGCACCACACGCCACCAATCGACAGACCGTTGCGCTGAGCTGGCCGCAACGCGGGAATGCGTCGCTACCATGACGCGTGCATTTCCGCACCCTGCTCAAGGAACGAGGCTGGGAGCAACTACTGCAGTTCCCGGCCGTGCGTCTCGGGGATCCAGATCCAGAAGACGGCAGCCAGGAGAAACGCAATCGAGCACATGGAGAGGGCCAGGCCAAACCCTCGTGTCTGCGCCAGTGAGCCAACCGCAAATGGTGCAACGGCACTCGCAACGCGACCAATGTTGTAGGTGAATCCCTGGGCACGTGCTCGCACTGCGGTCGGATACAGTTCGGCCGTGATCGCCCCGAATCCCGTGAAATAACCGGTCGCAAAGAACGCGAGCACGGGTCCGAGCATGAGCAACACGACGGAAGACTCCACCGAGACGTAGACCCGAATAAGCACCGCCGCCGTGATGAGATACACCACGTAGGACCGCCGCCGACCGAAGATGTCGCTAACAAAGCCGAAGGTCACGTACCCGAACCACATGCCGACCTGCATCGCTACAACAAACCCGGCCATCGCTGTGGTGCTGAGACCGACGCCACCGTCCGACTGCGGCAGCGAGAGATAGCCAGGCAGCCAGAGGTTAAAGCCCCACCATGCGAACATCGTGCAAGCATTCATCAGCGTGATCGCGATGGTCACGCGCAACTTCCCCGCCTTGAAGATGCTCCAGAAACCCTCGACCGAGGCACGTGTTTTCTGCGCTACCCAGATCTCGGGCTCGCGCACCTTTCGTCGGATCCACACTGTCAGCAGGGCCGGCAGCACACCAACAAAGAATACCGCCCGCCATCCCCAGATCGGCAATACCACCGCCGTGACCAAGGCTGCGGCGCCATACCCGATCGCCCACGAACTCTGCATGAAACCGAAAGCCTTGCCGCGGTGCTCCGCTGGCCACGTTTCCGACACGAGCGCAGCGCCACTCGCCCATTCACCGCCCATACCAAGGCCGAGCATGACGCGGAACACCGCGAGTTGCTGTACGGTCTGTGCGAACCCGCACATCGCCGTGAACACCGAGTACATGATGATGCTGCCCGTGAGCGCGACCGTCCGGCCATACCGATCTGCGACGACACCGAACAGCATGCCGCCGACGGCCGACGCAATCAAGGTGGCCGACCCCAACAGACCCGCCATCGGTGCATCCATCTGGAGATCACGCATGATCGACGCGAGCACCAGTGCATAGAGCATGACGTCGAAGGAATCGAGCATCCATCCGAGGGACGCCGCTACCAGTGCGCGCCTCGGCTCCGGCTGAGCGTCGCGCCACCAGCCGAACATCGGGCCTCGGCTAGCGAAGAGCGCGAGCCTCACTCTTGCTCATCCTTTGGCTCGCCGTATCCGCCCCCTCCAGGCGATTCGATGGACAATCTCTCCCCGGGCCGAAGCATCAATGACGTCTTACCTGGTATCTCCTCACGCGTACCGTCACACCGGACGACAGAGTTCCGACCCGACTCGCCTGGAGACCCGCCCTGAACACCATACGGAGCGCCGCATCGACGATCAGACAGTACAGTCACCGACGTGTCGGCCAGCATCTCGTACTCCCGCACGATGCCATCGCCTCCACGGAACCGACCATTCCCACCACTATTGGCGCGCAAGGCGTAACGCGTGATTCGCACCGGCAGGTAGTGCTCGATCGCCTCCACTGGCGTATTCCGCGTATTGCTCATGTGTGTGTGCACGCCGCTCAGGCCATCTAGGCCGTTGCGGGCACCCATGCCCCCTCCTATGGTCTCGTAGTACGCGAAGTCCTGCCCCGTCCTAGGATCGCGGCCACCGAGCGTTACATTGTTCATCGTGCCTTGACTCGCCGCAGGCAGGCGTCCGGGCAACGCTCGGCCGAGCGCGCCAAGGATGACGTCGGTGATCCGCTGGGATGTTTCGACATTGCCCGCGGCCACTGCTGCTGGCCGTCGGGCGTTCACAATACTGCCTTCGGGAGCAATCACACGGACCACTCTAGAAATGCCGGCGTTGTAAAGGACGTCCTCTTCGACCAGGCATCGGAAGCCGTAGAGCGTAGCCGACAGCGTAATCGCGAAGTTTGCGTTCACGCCCCCCGTCGTTTGAGGCGCACTGCCGGTGAAGTCCACTTCGGCTGAGTCACCGGTAATGCGCAACTTGACCGCAATCCTGATCGGCCGCTCGGAGAACCCGTCGTTGTCGAGCTCGTCCTCGAAGGCGAACTCCCCATCAGGAATTGCTGCGATCGTCGCCCGCAGCACGCGTTCGGTGTAATCCTGAAGAGCACGTGCATAGGCATCGACGCGGCGACGCCCGTACTTTGCGACAATCTCGCAGAGCCGTGCTCCCCCCACGCGGTTCGACGCAATCTGCGCGGTGATGTCCCCCTCCCTCTCGTCTGGAGTCCTCACATTGGCCAGCAACAGCGCCATTACGTCGCGGACAATCACCCCTCGGGTCGCCAGTTTCACGGGAGGAATGATGAAGCCTTCTTGATACACCTCGCGGGCCAGGGGCATCGACCCCGGCGTCATTCCTCCTACATCCGAGTGGTGTGCCCGATTGGCCACATAGAAGGCGGGGCGCCGGCCGCGCCCGATGAAGACCGGGGATACCAAGGTGATGTCCGGCAGGTGCGTGCCCCCGCGAAACGGGTCGTTCAGCATCACGATGTCCCCTGGCTGCATCTCGACGGAGTCCAGTGCCGCCCGAACCGACAGCGGCATGGCGCCAAGATGGACCGGCATGTGATCGCCCTGCGCAATCGTCTGTCCTTCACCGTCATACACGGCACAGGAATAGTCGAGTCGCTCCTTGATATTGGGTGAGAATCCAGTGCGGCACAGCGTGACGCCCATCTCCTCAGCGACGGAAACGAAGAGATTCTTGAATATCTCGAACTCGATCGAATGAGCCTTCATAGGGCCTTTATGACGCGGCCGCCACGGCCGGTTCGAGGTACGCACGGCGAGCCGACTGGGCCCCACGAACGGCCACCACGTTGCCGAATGGATCGATACTGAAGCGAAACCCGGGCGCAATCACAGCTGTTGCCTGACCACCGGCGATGACGGCCGGCCCCAATGCGGTGCTTCCGGGCGCAAGGTGCTCCCATCGGTAGACAGCCGTCGGTACAGAGCGACTCCCGAAACGCGCCATGCTCATCCGCGCCGGCTCCGGAACGGTCGTCTGCGCAGCGTCTACCCGCGGCAAGCCGCGGTGCTCCGTCAACCCGGTAGCACTCAATCTGAGGTTCACGATCTCGGTGGCTCGCGTGGGATTGGCATATCCATACAGGCGCTCGTGTTCGCGGTCGAACCGTTCGCGATAGTCGGCGCCCATGGGCACAGTGATCTCATAGGACTGTCCCACGTACCGCACGTCGAGCGCCCGCACGACCACGGCCCTGTCGCCTTCAAAGCCTTCCGCCTTTAAGTCCTTGGCCGCCCGCTCTTCCATCGGCACAAACATCGCCGACAGTTCTTCACGAGACACGGTAGTGCTCCGTCGAAGAACCGACACCGAGTAGTCCATGGTCACGTCGGCCAGCAGCATCCCGAGGGCCGAGAGGACCCCCGCATACCGTGGTATGACCACCGCGGTGATATCGAGCTTGGAGGCCAGGTCGCATGCATGCATACCACCCGCACCGCCAAATGCCAGCAGCGCGAAGTCCCGGGGATCGTGACCGCGCTGTACTGACACGACCCGAATGGCCCTCTCCATGTTGGCATTCGCAACTCGGATGACACCGTCTGCCAACGCATGCTCGCTCACATTGAGCTGCGAGGCCAGACGACGGGCGGCCGCTCGCGTCCTATCGAGATCGAGCGCCATTCGTCCGCCGAGAAAGTAATCGACATCGAGGCGGCCCAGTAGGAGATTCGCGTCCGTGACCGTCAACTCCGTTCCCTTGCCGTAACAAGCGGGCCCAGGGTCGGCGCCCGCACTTCGCGGCCCGACGCGCAGTGCTCCACCACTGTCGATGTAGGCGATGGAGCCGCCGCCCGCCCCCACAGTATGTATATCGATGACGGGCAGCCTCACGGGAAAGTCACCGACGGCTGACTCCGTAGTGATGCTGATCCGCCCGTCGACAAGACTGACATCCGTGGATGTGCCACCCATGTCGAATGTGATCAGACGAGATAGCCCGGCCATCGCCCCGACCGCACCGGCCCCAACCACGCCTGCAGCCGGCCCCGACAGGATTGTGCGGACGGCCGCGGATTTGGCAGTTGCTGCGGAGATGGACCCGCCGTTCGACTGCATGATCCGCAGGCCCCTGTCGCCCAGGTGTGTCTCCAAGGCACTCAGGTACTGCGACATCAGGGGGGTTACATACGCGTTGACGATCGTCGTGCTCCAGCGCTCGTACTCGCGGTACTCGCGCAGGACACGCGACGAGACCGATACCGCGAAGCCAGAGCGTTCGAGGACCCGAGCCACGGTCTCCTCGTGCGCCGGATTCCGGTAGGAGTGCAGAAGACAGACCGCCACTACCGTGATTCCCGTCCGGTGCAGATGTGACGCCAACTTCTCGATCTCCGCCTTCTGAACCGCCTGAAGCACACTGCCGTCCGCCGCAAGGCGCTCTGCAATCCCAAAGGTCAGTTCTGGCTCCACGATGGGCGCGCGGGCCCGCATCATCAGGTTGTATAACTCCGGACGAGTCTGACGCCCGATGCGTACCACGTCTTCGAAGCCTGCCGTCGTGAGAAGCGCTACCCGGGCCCCCTTACGCTCAAGGACGGCGTTAGTGGCGACGGTGGACCCGTGCACAACATCCATTTCCCCGTGCGAGACGGTAATCTCGCCAATTCCCGCCAGGATGGCACGCGACGGGTCGTCCGGCGTTGAGCGCACCTTACCGATCACCACGCCACTCTCACCGAGCATCACGAGGTCCGTAAACGTCCCTCCAGTGTCGACACCAATCCGCGTTCCTGCCATCTGTGTTCTCCCGAGTCCCGGCGCCAGCCACTGCGAGCCAGCCCGCTAGCTAGCCGCGTCGGCCTTCGCCTTTGGCGGACGCGGTCGACTGAACGACAGGCTGACGCCGCCGTGAATGGCCTCTCGCTTCCGCTCGATCTGGTGATCTCCTTCGAGGAGATACTGGAGAATCGCCTTGTCCCACTCAAGGCCGGCAGTCGCCACGAGCTTCAGCCAGTCGCCGTGCGCCGTCTCATCTGGCGCTTCCGTCCCGCCTGTCCAGATCGTGACATTGGGGTTCCGCGTCATGAAGTCTGGGCTTGTCGGGCTGGCCTTGACGCCCTTGAGCGCGGTGTACACCAGCACGTCGTTGGTGAAGTCGAGCTTGAACGCCTGATCGTCGAACGCGTAGCCAAAGCGCCGGTACCTGTCGTAGGCGCGCTCGTTCATCGCGCGGACTTCTGGCACTGCGTTTATGTTCTGCGTAAACATTTCTCGAATCCGAAATGCCGCGTCTTTGTGTCGAGGATGTCGGGGATCGTCTACGTAGGAGAAGCCTGGCGTGAACCACCCGCGCGTGCCCCACCAGTCTCGCGACTCGGTCACACGGTTGCGTACCCATCCGGCGTACTCGGAGAACACCATGACCCACTCATGGTGGGGATAGCCATGCGGATTCAGGAATATGTCCGGCAACCACGTGCGCCAGATGTCCGCACGGATGGACGACTCCGGATAGATAGGATCCTGCTCCCACTGGCCGTTTGTCACGTCGACACCGAGCGCCCCCAGGTAACCGGCATGGAGCATATAGTCTGGCGTAAGACCGTAGAGGTCGTAGGCTACCTGTGCGCCGTCCGGATTGGTAATTGGGTGGAACACGACGTTCACGCGCCTCAAGGCACTTCGATACTTAGGGTCCGTCAGGAGCAGTTCGGCGAGCTTCAGTGTGTGGCTCGTGGACGATACTTCGTTCGCGTGCTGACGCGCCGAGTACACGACCGTCGGCTTGAGCGCGGTCGCCTTGAACTGGGACCAGTGAGTGGCTCGCATGGGAGGCATGAGATCCATGGCCCAGACGTCTTGGCCCAAATAGCTTGAACCGAGCTTGTACGCAGTAGCCTCCGGAAACGACGCCGCCATCTTGCCGAGGGTCTCGTACGCCTCCCGTGGCGGGATAGGCGTGTCCCACTGCACCAGGGTCTCGCCCGCATATCGATAGGCGGGCGGCACAAGGTCGCGCACGTCTGGGACTGCAGGGGGTGTGCCGTTCGGTTCTAGCCTGACGGTTCGTTGTGTTTCTGGCGCGGCATCGTGTTCCCAGTGCGCGACCACGCGCAGTGTGCCGAGGTCGTGATAGGCCAGTGCGTCGCGATACAGACCTGCCGCGCGCAGTGCACTCAGGTTGCCGACGACGGCGGCCACCTGCTCGGCCGACATCATCTGCGCATCGACTCGGTCCGCCCGGGCGCGCCGCACAAGGGCCTCGCGCTCGTCTCGTTCGGTGTCCACTTTGAGTCGCAGCGTCAGCTCGGCAATGCCCTGTTCACCGCCCTTCACCGCAGCCCCAACGGCGGATGGCCGGTCTACAGCCACCTTCGGCACGTCAAGCGCGAGCGTCCCTGATCCGCCGTCTTGCTCGACATAGTCGATCGCAACCGACGGACGACTTGAGCCGAATCCGGTCAGTCGAATCTTGACCAGGCCGGGCCCTCCATCACTCTTGGGACGCATGATTGGAAGGACCCGCCCTGGGTAGTTCAGTGGTTGACCGCGTGTGTATCTCCCCAGCACGTCAAAGAAGTGCAGCGTGCCGAAGTAGAGGTCCTCGTGGAGCGCGTCGAGTGATGAGATACGCTCTCTGTCCAGGCCGAGTTCGTAGTCGGGTTCACTGAGATTGACGTCAACGGTCAACTCACCGAAGAACGGGGCACGCTCTGGCCGTGGCTGACCCTCCTCGAGCGCCATCACGTAGTCGTACAGCGACGAGAGTGCCCTGCTCTGGAAGTGATCCCAGACGCGTTCCAAGTCGGTGGCAATTTGCCTGTCGGCCAGAACTCTTGCTGAGTCTCGGGCGGTGATCCATCCAGTGGTCACCCGCACCTTTTCGTAGTCGGGGAAGCGGTCGAAATAGTTTCGCAATACTACCTTGGGTTCGAACTGCTGACGGAACAGTTCTTCGCCTCCTGATCCCGTCGCGATCACTTCGTAGGTCGGCGCTCCGATGGGACCCTTTTCGAATTGCACCTGCTTCACGTCGAGGCCGAGGTCGCGTGCCAGAACCTCGTCTATCGGGTACAGCTCCAGCAGCCACCGGGTCGGCGTGTACATTGCTTGATGCGGCCATTCGGCCGGCGGCCCGATCTCTGCGAAGCGGATGGTGATCTGCTGAACCGGCTTTCCTTCCAATGCGGGGCGCACTTGGTCGTACAGCCAGCTGTAGCCCTGCTTGTAGGCTGACAACACTGTGACCGACGTGCCCTCGGCGCGTGCTCCGGCCTTGATGAGCGCTGCGGTCGCCTCCTGTTCAAGGCGCCGTCGCACCTCTGCAGGCTCGCTGAGTCGTGCATGAACGACGATGGGCTGGCGCCTTCTGATACTGGGAATGACCTCGAGCCGAAGCGCCCGCCAAAAGTCGTCCACCTCCGACGGAATCTCAATCTGTTCGTCAACAATCGGCGCGGCGCGCTGGACGTCAAGGTCCTCGACGGTCACCTCCAGGCGCTGCGCTTTAAGAATGCCCTGAAGCCTGCTTCGAACAACTGCGTCCAGTCCGTCTTCGGCCTTCTCAACGTACACACGAACGTGCGCGGACTCCAGAGGCCGCTCCCCAAGACTCGCCGCAAGGCGGTCGAGCTTGTATAGGGCTGCTGCAGCCTGCCCCGCCGCACTCCGACCCGCGATGAATCTCCGGAGATCGTTCTCGACGTCATCGAGGGTCGTTCGGTCCTTTCCTCGCTCCCAAATATGCGGCAACCGCTCCGCGACCTGAGCGGTCGCCCGCATTAGGCCCGCGGCGTCACCACCGGTGACGACCACGGCGCTCCTCTCTCCGAAGGCTTTCTTCACCACCTGAATGAATCCCTCCCCTGCCGCGAGCGAGGAGGGAGCGATGGCCTTCTTGGCCTCGAGCTCGACGATCGCAGGGTGTGACGCACCGACGAGTACAAGACTCGGCTGGCTCGCCGGATCACCGAGCGCGCTGCTTGGAATCGACAACGGAAACGTGGCTCCGGTGCTCTCAAGCCCGAGCCGCGCGGCAACATCGATGACTCCCTCGCTGCCGGCGCCCTCGGCGCTGATCACGGCGTCGACACGATCGGGAATGAGATTGCCGTCCGAATCGCCCAGTAGGCCGTCAATTGAGTAGAGCGAGGACAGATCGAGTGCATCCTTGGGGCCTACTCCTGGCCGGCGGCCAAGTCGAGGCTCAGGGGGCGCTACACCCTCCAGGCGCGCCAAGCTGACGCGCGCCGGCGGGAGTCCGTCTGATTGAAGCACGACGTCGACCGTCCGGGCGCCGTCGTACGACAGCGTTGGCCCGCCGGCGTCTGTCTGCGGCGTCTCTCGGCCAGATGGCCGGAGGGCCGACAGGGCCGCGCGTGCGCGAACGCGCTCTGCTGCCGGCACTCGAACTCGGGCGACGACCCTGTCGAATGTGTCGTCGCCCGCCTTGACGTAGATGGACACGACATCAACGGCTGCTTCCGGCGCGGCTTCGAACGAGAGTGCCCTTCGCACGTCGGCAGCGACCGTCTCGAGGGTGTCGTCCTTGAGGTCCCACAGATAGGGTAGTCGGCCGGCGAATCCCGTAGCCGCTGCACGCAAGCCGAGACCGTCGCCGCCCAGCAGCGCGATCACAGGCCTGGTGCCTGCATCCGCGATCGTGATGAGCCCCTGGCCCGGGGCGAGGTCTCCGTCGTCAATCGCCGCTTCGCTGACGCCCGCACGAGTGAGCCCCCCGCGTCCGATCGCGATCACCGCTCCTTCACCGGCGTCTCGCCGGACCGGTAGATCCATCGCCATCGTCTCGTAGCCAAGCCGCAGAGACACATCCGACGCTGCTGCTACTTCGTCACTGGATGGGTTCGCGCTCAGCACGAGACTCGCCGCGACAAAGTCGGCGAGGTCGTCGCCGTTGCGGTCCTCAATCAAGGCGCCCACCTGGTAGACCGACGCCAGGCTAGTCAGGCGGAGCGGGGTCTGCGCGAAGCCCGGGGAATCCCCATATGTCGTCACAAGAGCCAGCCCGACAACCCATGCACCAGCCCGCTGGGGTACCCTGTTCATTGTCATGCTGTCCCTCCCCTGACGTCGGCCACGCTCGCGCGAGCGCAACACCGCTCGATAACCTCAACCTTCACCGGCTTGATCAGCAGTTGCGCGTTGAGCGTGTCGATTGCCGCTCTCTCATGTGGTGCTACGTCGTGTGCCGTGACAAGGACCAGGCCCAGGGTCTGATGACTGCGACGCGCGGCTGTCGCCAGCTCGATGCCGCCTGTGCCGGGCATGCGCACATCGGACACGAGGACGTCATAGGTGCCACTAGCCAACATGGCCCGCGCCTCCCTCGCATCCTGCGCTGTCTCCACGGTCCACCCACGCGCGGCCAGCCCAAGGGCGAGGGTCTCGCGCGTATTTCTGTGATCGTCGACAACGAGAACGTGCACAGTGCCCTGCCAGTCCGTGCAGACGCACATGCCTGAACGACGCGTGACAAGTGCGCTCGCGACCGTCAGAATCGGTAGCGGAGCGCGAATTCCACCTGGCGAGATGGCGCGTTGATGTTCGGAAGCAGCGACGTCGACGTGCCGAACGTCGATGCCGTGATGTTGTTCGCCGGGATGTTGTAGTTGGCGCGATTTGCGATATTGAACAACTGCCCGATGAACTCGACCTCGTGCGATCGGAGGATCTGGAACGTCTTGGACAACCTGAGGTCCACGTTGGCGAAGTCGGGACACTCCACGCCCGATACGGGTGAGACACCTCGGGACTCTCGAAATGTGTTGACGGCATCGAGATTGAGGTTGCGGCAGCCGCTATACGGCGTCACCCCTGCAGGCAAGTCATTCGCATACCCGTCTCGATTGAGGTCAATGCTGCTCACCGGGTTCATCGGCAGACTCGAGCGGAAGTCGGCGATGACCGATCCGAGAATGCCATATGGCAGCTGGACAATGCCGCTCATCACCAATCTATGGCGGCGATCGGCCTGTCCAGGCGACGGGTCACTTGAATACCCGTAGCGGTCACCAAAGACATTCCGAAGCGTCCTGTCCTCTGACTTACTGAGCGTATAGGACACGAGATACTGGTATCGCTGGCTCATGCGCTTCTCGAACTTCAGCAGGAGCGCGTTGTAGTTGTTGTCTGCCGTGTACTGCCAGTACGACACCCGCCCGAATTCGGGATACGGCCGCACCCGGGTGACCTCGTCCGGGAGGTTGATGTCCACCGTATCTCGATCAGACTTGCGTCGTACGACAATCAGGTCCGCAGTCACACCCAGGCTGCGCCCGATCATACGGGACACGCCCGCACTCATCTGATGAGCGTAGGGGTTCACGGCATCGTTAGACATCACACTGATGTTGGGCGGTGCAGTGGACAGAAACTGATCTCGCGATGCTCCGAGCAGCGGGTCTGGATAGTTTGGGTTGTTGATGATGATTGTTCGGCTCTGAGGCCACGTCAGCTCTCCAAAGTTCTGAAGTGTCCGCATGTTGTCGTAGAACAATCCGTATCCGCCATGCACATTGGTGCGGCCGTCGCCAGTGAGATCCCACGCAAAGCCGACGCGAGGCCCGAAGTTGTTGCGGTCACCTCGAGTGTCGGCTCCGTCGTGGAACGGGATCGGGAGCGGGTACTGTGCGAATTCCGGTCCGAGCTTTTGACCGATGCGCCCCAGGAGGTCAGTGAGATCCTCATTGAAGGACCCTCGTTGCACATCGTATCTGAGGCCAAGGTTCAGGGTCACATTTCGACCAATCTGCCAATCATCCTGAATGTAGGTCGAGAAATGCGTCACCGGAATCTCGCCGAACGTAGGCAGGGAATTGTTCCACTGCGTCGGGAAGGTCGTGGGGTCGGACGCGTTGTACTCGAGATCGCGCGGCATGGTCCAGGTACCGAGGGGGGAGCCCAGGCTATCGGACCTGAACGAGATGATGCTCAGATCGCCTCCGACCTTCAGCTGATGAGCGCCGCGCGTCCAGGAGAAGTCGTCTCGAACCTGCCAGCGTCGCTCCGGCCCCATCTGGCTGTTGCCACACCCGCCGAGCCCCAGCGACGGGTAGTTGAACACAGGCGTGCACAGGCCCAGGCGGTCATCGCCAAAATAGCCTGACTCCCACGAGCCATGGCTATAGGGGGGTGAGACTTCGTACTTGGCATACGCGTACTGCACGCGGAGATCGTTGACCATCGACGGGCTGACGACCCACGTGTGACCACCGACCCAAGAGCTCCGCGGCACGCCGAAATCAAAGCTGTTCGTCGGGTGGACGCGCCCGCCGGAGGTGATGATCGGTCGGTACTCGATTTCTTGGGACCCGCGAAAGAAGATGCTTTGACTGGATGAGAGTTGATGATCGACTTTCGCCGTGTACGTCCAACGGTACTGATCGCTCACGTATGTGCCGTCGTACTGGGGGAAGGCGCCACGGGTGTTGACTGTGAAGAACTGGTCCTCGTCCGATCGCTCGCCCGCGAAGAAGAAGTGTGTACGGTCCCTGACAATCGGTCCGCCGGCGGTTCCGCCATACTGCCATCGACGGAAGT
Organism: uncultured Bifidobacteriaceae bacterium; assembly: GCA_964619705.1. Taxonomy (GTDB): domain Bacteria; phylum Acidobacteriota; class Vicinamibacteria; order Vicinamibacterales; family UBA2999; genus VFZN01. Next base: position 21,821 of record CAZUGF010000012.1, on the reverse strand, counting down.
CTGGCTTGACCTGCTCGTAGACCTGGCGGGCAGTCAGCGCCTTGTCGCGGAAGAACACGAACCCAGATCCCGAAAGCTGGTTCGTGCCGGACTTGGTCACCACCGTGAGGACACCGCCGGTGGCCAAACCAAGCTCTGCCTTGTAGGTGGATTGGGACACCTTGAACTCGCGGATCGAGTCCATCGCGAAATTCTGCCGCGGTTCGCCCATCTGCGCCCACGTGTTGTTCACACCGTCCACCACAAAGCCGTTGGAGTACTCACGGGTGCCGGCGCCGATGTTGACGTTGCCCCGATAGAAGAAGCCGCGGATGTTGTCCTGCGAGACACCGGGTGTCAGCATGGCCAAATCCACCCATCTGCGTGATGCGACCGGAAGGTCCTGAATCTGCTCGTTGGTCACGGCTGTAGCCACCGTCGATTGCCGTGTATCAACGATCGGCGCCTCGGCACTGACAGTGATCGTCTCTGCAAGTGCCGCAGGGCGGAGAGTCAGGTCGACACGGGCCGTCTGGTCAATGACGAGGATCAGGTTCTCACGTGTTCCCGTCGTGAAACCCTGCAACTCCGCCGTCACGGTGTAGGTGCCTGGCGGCAGTGCGGCCAGGCGGTACTCGCCAGCGCCTTCACTGACGGCCGTTCGGGTGAGACCGGTCTCCTGGTTGCGCGCTGTGACCGTCACTCCGGGGAGCACTCCACCGCTCTCATCGGCCAGGGTCCCGATGATCTGCGCGTTCTGAGCTTCGGCGACTCCCCCGAACGAGAGAACACCAACCCCAAACATGACAAGTAGAAACCACTTTCGCATGACGACCTCCGATGGTGTGTGACCGGACGCGCGTCGCCCGAACTTCGACGCGATGAGTCGCAAATGCCGCGCCAATCTCGCAGCGCCCTGCCACCGGCGTAAACCGCCAGTACGCGCGAACGTCGCCTCGCTGTGCGAGTCGAACCGCGTCAACACTTTGTTTCATCAGTGCCTGCCCGCTTGGTGGCCGGGCGTCACTGTGACCGGGAGGGTCTGACCGGACGGACGCGCAGCAACGTCAGCGACGTCGTGTCGCGCTGACCGTCCTCCTCTACGCGCTCCACTCGATAGCCACCCTCGCGCAAGTAGTTGATGTGGGCCATCAGAAATGAGAACCCCGGCTTCGTGACGAGCGTGAGCCATTCGCCAGTAGCCGTCTCATCCGGCGACTCGGTCATGCCCGACATGAATGTGACCTGGGGCCATGCAGACATCGAGTTGCGACCGCCTCTCGCCACGCCAGCCCTGCGGGAGCCACGCGGCTCACCGGTCTCCGCATCGCCGTAGTAGATTGCGGTGTCGCGGTAGATCTCCTGGCCGTAGACATACGGCGAGAACCCGTATGCCCACTTTCGGTACCGCGCTTGGTGTCGACGGTTCATCTCTCGTACGTCGGCGTTGGTATTGACCTCGCGGGCCACGGCGTCGCGCAGCGCCGACACTGCTTCGCCGTGCTCCGGGTACCTCGGGTCACGGAGTCCGTTAATTGAAGTCCACCACCCTCGTGTGGACCAGTAGGTGCGGAATCCTGGCGGTACGTAGCCCGCGAACTGCTGCACCCACTCATGGGACGGGTAGCCGTGCGGATTGAGGTAGATGTCCGGTAGCCAGTCCCTCCAGAGTCGTGTGCGCACAAGCGCCTCCGGAAGCAGGGGGTCCGAGAGACCCACCTGCGACGCCACGTCCATACCGAGGGCGCTATAGCGCCCGGCATGCAACATGTGCGTCGGAGTCAGCTTCTGGAGTTCGTAGGCCATGTCAGCCCCATCGGGATTCTCGATGGGGTGAAGTACCACGTTCACCTTCTTGAGAATCTCGCGATAGGCCGGGTCGGTCACGAGTAACTCGCCGAGGCGTAAGATATGACTCGTCGACGAGACCTCGTTTGCGTGCTGTCGCCCGGTGATCAGAATGGTCGGCTTCGACGTCGTCAGCTTGGCGAGAGACACGAGCTCGCCCGCAGGCGGTACCGCGATCTCCATCGCCGAGATCGGGCGTCCCCGATATGAGCGACCGGCCCGATAGGCTCGCACTTCCGGGTACGCCGCCAACTTGGCAACGATCTCTTCGGATTCGTCGGGCCCGATGACGTGGTCCCATGTCACCACAGGGTGGACCGGTGTGCTCGTTGCCGTATGGACGTTAGAGGTAGCCGCCGCGCCGCTGTTCGTGACGACGCGCCGTGCCCTGACATCCTTGACGGCTATGGCAACTGCCACAGCGTCTACTTGCTGGTACGATAGGGCCTCCTTGAACAGGCCGGCCGCGTGCAGCTTGACGAGCGCGTCGAAGGCATCACCGGCTCGGGACGCCTCAACGTCGTCCTTGGCCTGCACGTGAAGCTCGATCTCACCTACTCGATCGGCCCGCACTCTGGCGCGCATCGCGGCCGGCGGCGTTACGTCCACGGGCGCAAGGTCACGGCTCACCCTTGTTGGCGTGTCGACGCCCTCTTCGCGATAACTCACGTCCAGCTTCGCTTTCGTGGAGGCATTGCCCGCATAGAGGACGGTGGCGCGGCCCGGTCGGCCGGCCTGCTCCGGGTGAATTATCGGGAAGATCTTGCCCGGGGCAGCCAGGCGCCGCTTCGTCGTTGTCCGCCCCAGGGCATCGAAGAAGTCCAGCGTCACGAAGTATAGATCCTCGTGCAGCGACTCGAGGGACGACACCAACTCCTCGTCGACGCCAATGCGGAAGTCGGGCTCGCTCATCCACACCTCGACGTTGAGGTCACGGTGAAATGGCTGCTTCTCCGGCAGCGGTCGATTGTCCGTCACCTTCATGACGTGGTCATAGATTTGAGGCAGGGTCTGGGCCTGGTAGTGGTCCCAGAACCGCTCAGGGTCAGTCTTGATTCTCGCATCCACGACCTTCGCACCGTCGACGCGTGCGGTGACCCACCCGGTGGTGACATCAACGCGTGACCATCCCGGGAACTTGTCCAGGTACTCGCGTTCGGCAAACTTCGGACTGAAGGTCGCTCGGTGCACGACTCTTCCAGCGCCATCTAGCGCCTCGACGGTGTAGATGTCGGCGGGTGAGTCCACCAATTCCATGGTGAATCGATCACGCGGAATCCCCAGTTCTCGTTCCACGAGCTCATCCACCGGGTAGAGTTCGTGCATCCACCGGCTGGGCACCTGGTAGAACTTGTACTTCTTGGAGAAATCCGGTTTGTACTCCGCCACGCGGATATGCATCGCGCGGGCGCCCTTCCCTTTTAGGGCGGGAATCAACTGCTCCGTCATCCAGAGGAAGCCCTGCTTGTAGGCCGAAAGCACACGCACGTCTGGATTCGTCGCGCCCGCTTTTCGCAGCTGGGCGATGATCTCGTCAACCAGTTCATTCCGCACCGATGGCGACTCGCTAAGCCTGGCCTCAAGTTCCACGTTCGACCCAGCCTTAACGGCTGGCAGCACCGTGTTCTTGAAGACATCGCGAAACTCATCGACCTCCCACGGCACCTCGATCGTTTCCTCGATCACTGGCACCGCGTCCGTGATCGCCAGACTTTTCACACTGACCGAAGCCCCCTTCAGCGCCGCGGACAGCATGCTGCTCAAAAAGTCGTCAAGTGCCGGGTTGGCGGCTTCCAGATACAACGTGGCGTCGAACGATTCGAGTGTCTTGTCGGCCAGTTCGAACACAAGGTCGTCCAGTTCACGAAGAGCCAAGGCCGCCTGCCCAGCAGCGCTCCGTGCACCGAGGAAACGGCCCACCTCTGTACTAACGTCCTCGAACGACAGGCCTCCCCTTCGGTTGTCCCAGACATAGGGTACACGGCGGGCCAGATACAGGGCCGCCGCTTCGGTCCCGGCGGCGTCAGCGCCGGCAACGACGGTGGCCGTCGTGCTACCGAACGCGTGCGGCACGACGTGAACAACCCCCTCGCCTGCTACAAGGCCGGCAAGACTCGTTCGTCCGACTTTCACGAGTTCCTGCAGCAGTCGATTCTCTCTGCCGACGATGATCGGGTTCGTCTCGCGGCTGAAGTCCCGAACCTGGCGATCCAGCCGCGCCAACGGGAAGGTCAGACCCGTCGTCTCCAGACCAAGGCGCGCCGCGATATGAGACGCGGCCACGGCGTCACCACTGGTGCCGATCACCACTGATGTCTCTGTACGGTCCGGGATCAAGTCGATATATGCGTCGCCGAACCACCCGTCGATCGAGTAGGGATTGGACAGATCGAACATCTTCTCCTGTGAGGCGGTCGCCCCCCCGTCGGCGGGCCGTCCTCGATCGCCGGGCGAGTCCGGCGCGAGTTCGTCCGGATCGATGGGGGGCGTCAGCGTTCGCGAGTTCAGGCCGGCTCGCATGACTGTGGCCTGGCCCCCGAGCCGTCCGTCCGCCCAGAGTTCCACCGACGTCCGCGCAATCTCCGCAAAATTGAGCGTCTGCGGTAGCAGACCACGACGATGGGCGTGATCCACTGCTTCCAGCACTCGCGTCGCCCGTTGAGCCTGCCCAGAGGCGACCGTGACACTCAGGTGCACAGTGGCGATACCTCGCCGGTCACTGTCCACGACGATGGCACGGACGACCACGTTCCTAGCCTGGATGCCGCTCGCGGAAAGAGTGCCAGCCACCTGGTCCGCAACGCCCGAAAGCGTAATGCCGCTCATGTTCCACAGCCTTGGCAGACGCCCCGCCAGCACGTTCGCGGCTGCCAACGTCCCGGCATCGTCTCCGCCGACGATGACGACTCCATCGGCCCCCCCAAGCGGGGAGCGTACAACGGCGATCAGGCCCTGCCCCTGCGAAAGAGCCTTGAGATCCACGTCACCTCGCGCGGCGAGTTGTGTCACCACAGCGTTGGTGCGTCCGATCAGGATGGGCACCAGGATCGAGTCGTTCACACCCGGATCGCGGTCCGTCATCGCGATTGGGAGCGACATCGAGTTCGTCTCGAACCCCACGCGTGCGGAGATGTTGGTCGCGGCCGCGGTATCTTCCGGTGTCGCCTTGGCGGGGACGATTACTCGGGCTGCGACCATGTCGGCCAGGCCGTCGCCGTTCGAATCGAGAACGAGGCCGCGTTCACCGGAAAAGAAGTCGTCGAGGCCCAGCGGTCTCACGTCGGCTCGCTGAGCCGATGGAAGGTCCATGAACACAGCCAAGGTGGCCAGAATGAGGCAAGCATGCAGGGACGTACGGCTCATGCGCTCTCCAGGAGGGAATGTCGGGCTGCTTGGCGCCTGAGCAAGGAATGTACCGGGGCGCACGTCGGCCGGCCAGCGTCTGCGGTGGCAAGGAACACTCCCTCGCAAGACTCCGGGCGCAACAAACTGTTGCAACAACCTGGCGCGATCAGGCGTCGATGTGGTGTTCGCGCAGCTTGCGCCAGAGCGTCGCCCGGCTCATGCCCAGCGTCGTGGCCGCCCGGCCGCGGTTCCACCGTGACTGCTCGAGCGCAGCGAGGAGTCGGCCCCGCTCGTCGGCGACGTGCCCACCGGCCAGGTTGACGACGGGACTCGCTTGCACAGTAATGCTCACGGGAAGATCCGCCTCGGTGATCTCAGGCCCCGAGGCGAGGTTGAGTGCCCGCTCGATGACGTTCTGCAACTCGCGCACATTGCCGGGCCAAGGGTACGCCTGCAGCAACGCCAGCGCGGTGGGCGACAGGCTGCTCACTTGCCTGCGCATGCGTGCAGCCGTGCGAACCAGGAAGGAGCGGGCCAGGGCCGGAATGTCCTCGATGCGCTCACGCAGGGGTGGCACTCGAACACCCACGACATTGATCCGATAGTAGAAGTCCTGACGGAAGCGGCCCTGCTCCACCTCGTGCTCAAGCGACCGATGCGTGGCGGTCACGAGCCGCACATCCACGCGGCGGGGAACAGTGTCACCCACGCGTCGTACCTCTCCCCCCTGAAGGAACCGCAGGAGGCGCACCTGCATCGCGTGTGGCATTTCACCAATTTCATCAAGGAAGAGGACGCCGCCGTCGGCTTCCTCCAGCAGGCCCTTCTTGTCGATGACTGCACCGGTGAACGCGCCCTTGCGGTGCCCGAAGAGTTCGCTCTCGAGCAGTGTCTCGGCCATCCCCCCGCAATTGATCGGGACGAACCGTCCCCTTCTGCGTTCGCTCTGCTCGTAGAGCGCGCGTGCCAGCAGTTCCTTTCCGGTGCCACTCTCTCCGGAAATGAGCACGGTACTGTCGCTCGCCGCCAGGTGTGCGATGGTTGCAACGACCGCGCGCATCTGCTCGCTCACAGCGACGATCTCCTCGCGACCAGACACCTGGGCACGTAGCTGCGTGACCTCGCGTGACATCGCCGACCGCTCCGCGGCCCGACGCACAGTGAGGCGCATCCGCTCTGGCTCGCTTGGTTTGGTCAGATAGTCATATGCACCGTTCCTCATAGCGTGGACAGCGCTGTCGATCGAGCCGAACGCGGTGATCAAGACAACCTCGACATGTTCGTCTCGGGCCTTGATGCTCCTCAGCAACTCGGCGCCGTCGCACGCTCCTTCGAGCCGCACGTCGGTCACCACGACGTCCACCGACGTCTCGTCCAGGAGATGCAACGCTGAGGCAGCACCGTCGGCCGATAGGACCCGGTGCCCGTCGTACTCGAGCAGGATCGCCAAGGACTGCCGCACATTCGACTGATCGTCGACAACGAGGACAACTGCCATCAGACTGTACCGGGCGTGGACGACGCCGGCCCGAATGGTAAGGTGACCGTGAAACAGGCGCCACGGCCCGGCGTGTTCGTCACCGTGATGCGCCCACCATGATCGCGCACGATACGCGCGGTGACGGCCAGGCCGAGACCTGTCCCTTGTGACTTGGTTGTGTAGAACGGCTCGAAGACAGCACTTGCGTCCAGCACGCCCTGGCCGTCGTCGACAACCTCGACGACGAACGTCTGATGCTCAATGTCCGGACGTACTACGACGTCAATCCGACCGCCCGAAGGAGTCACGTCCGCGGCGTTGGCGAGAAGATTCCAGATCACCTGGCGAATGTGATTCGGATCGACCGAGACCGGAGGGCCGGTGGCCACGCCTCCGACGACGACCTTGATATCGCTGGACACCTTCGCGTCGCGACGAAAAAGCATCGCCGTACTGTTCACGAGTTCGAACAGATCGCAAGAGACCACGGTGCGCGCAGGCGGGCGCGCAAAAAGCAGCACGTCTCGAACAATCGCATCGAGGCGATCCGCTTCTTCGGTGACGATCTCCAGCAGTCGCGACTCAGCGGTGGTCGGGTGGCGCAGAAGGTTTACCGAATTGACGATCGCGCCAAGTGGATTGCGAATCTCATGTGCGATCGTGGCCGCCATCCGACCCAAGTCTGCCAGGCGCTCGCCGTGAGCAATCTGTGCCTCCATCTCACGTCGCTGCGTTCGATCGTAAGCGATGCCGTGAACGCCGACGACCACGCCCGCGTCGTTGCGGAACGGCATCAGAGTGTGGGCGAACCATCGGACGGACCCGTTACTATGCATCATCCGGAATTCAAGCGGCGCAAGCACGTCACCGCCCGCGGTCCGTGGCAGGGCTTCGGCCACGCGCTGGCGGTCCTCCGGGTGTACGAGGGACAGCAGGGAGCACCGCATCGCATACAGATCCCCCGGTTCGTAGCCGAGGCCACTCGCCGCCGCCGGGTTGATATACGAGATTCGTCCTTCTGGCTCGATCAGATAGATCAGGTCCTCTGCGTTCTCTACGAGTGAACGAAACTTGCGTTCTGACGCCTGCAGCCGGAGATAGAGCCGGGTATTCGCGACAGACAGGCCGATCTGCGTGGCCATCGAGGTCAGCAACTGAACGTCCTCGCTCGTAAAATCGCGCTCTTCCTGTGCGTAGATGTTCAGCGTGCCATAGGTCTTGTAGCTGGATCTCAAAGGCACGGAGGCGAACGCCCCGAATCCTTCTGCCCGCGCCACCATACGCGTTAACCGGGGGTGGTCCTTGAGACTCCGCACAATCATTGGCACGCCTTCGAGTGCCACGACGCCCGACAGACCTTCTCCCAGCATGAGGTCGTCGAAGTCGTGGCACGCGTTTTCGGACAGCCCTCGGTGAACCGCGAATGTCAGTCGCCCTCGCTCCTCATCGAGCAGATATACACCGGCTGCGTCTGCCGCCACAGCCTCGAGCACCTTGACCAGGGCGTAGTCGAGCATGTCGGTCAAGCATTCGAACGTGCCGATGGCGAGTGCAACCGAGTTGATAGCTGCAAGAGGTTCGGTGCGCATCAATCCGAACGTCCCAGCGACCCGAGCACCGGTCGCTCTGCTGCCTTTGCGGGTGTCGTATGGGAGGCCATCTCTTCCAAGGGATGTTACAACGGTGCAATGCCAGGAGCGAGGGCTCCACCCGTCCTTAGGGCCTCGGGAGAGGCACGCAGCCCGAAGCACCCCACGACCAGGGCGGACTGGAGCCGTTCGCCGTCGACCAGGTGCGTCGTTTACAGCATGACGCATGCCATTCACAGGCAAAGGCGATTCAGCCCAGCCGGCCCCATCACTCCGCGGTGCCCGGGTGAATGAACCTGCGCAGGCGTAGAGACGCCAAGGACAGAAGGGCGAGTCCGTGAACACCCGTCGGTGCGGAGCGCCGACCGGTGGGCTGCTGCTGGGCGCTGATGCTCACGGCGCTGGCGGTGGGCGTGATGAGCCTGTGGTGGATGGCGGCGCTGACGGCGGCGGCGTTTGTGGAGCAGGCCGTCCCCGGCGGCGCCCGCCTGCGCGTGCCGCTGGGGATTGCGTTGATCGTGGGCGGGATTGCGCGGTTGTAGGTGCCGAGTCTGCCGGGCGGATTGCGGACCTTCGTCAGAACCCAGGCAGGCGAGCCACCTGCTTTCCCTGTACGAGCCCTTCGAACTGCGCGCGAAGCTGCTCGGTGAAGTGTCGATCGCGGATGACCACGCCGGCTTCCACGTTCCGCGTCTGCGCCCACTCAGTGAAGTTTGCCGACGTGACGAACGCCACCTCGTCGTCCACCAGCACGCACTTGGGATGCCACGTGGCACGCTCGTCGCTCTTCGCCGCGAGCCCTCGCGGATCGTAGTAGACATCGGGATACCGCGTCCCCGGCCACGCCTTGCGAAGCTCGCCGGCACATTCACGCAGCAGTTCCGAATCGTGACGGGTGTCCCGCCAGTCGCGGCCCGCGTGGAGGAACATCTGCACCCGGAGCGCGGGCACCAGATCCATTCGCCGGGCTAGCGGCTCGAGGACCCGTTGCCCCTGCCGGATCACGAACGTGCTGACGAGGATGCTTGTCTGCGCCTTCTCGAACAACTCCCGGACCACCACGCTGGTGTCACGGCTCCGCGCATTCGGGCCTTCGGGGCCGGTCCAGACGAGCTCGAGCGGCAGCGCCCCGGACATCCGCGCCTCCATGGCATCCGCGTGCGCGCCCAGCAACAGCGCCATGTGACCGGGCGACAGCCCCTCGCCGAGCAGCCGCATCACATCGTCCGCGACCGACTCTGGACACGCACAGACGCGGTTCATCGCCATCCGGGACACGGACGCGCCAAGACGGCCGGCGCGGAACGCGTCCTCTAGCGAACGCAGGACATCGGACGAAGCCCCCGCGAACAAGGGTGCCACGACTCAGTCGCCCTCGAAGAACGCGGCGCCGTCGCCGTCGACGGTCGGCACAATCAGCGCGCGGTCCAGGTAGTCGTTCCGGCGCTCGCAGGAGCTTTCCGGCAGCAGCAGGCATCCGTGACAGGCCGCGCCCAGGAGAAACCGGTCCTCCTCGGGACTGTCCGGCCGGTGCTGGGCGCACACCGGGTCGTTCGAGCAGAGCTCGCCCAGCGCGAGCGCCCTCTCGAGATAGGCCGGCATACGATCCGCCGTCTCCACGAGCCCGCCCAGGGTGCCTTGTGCATCCGGGCTCGAGGTGTACAACAGGATGCCGAAACCGGCTGGCACCGCGTACACGCGCTCCCGGATGGAACTGGCTGCGTACCCGCAATCCAGCGAGACCGCCGTGATGAGCAGGTGCGCCAGCGTGTGGAGCATCACGTACGGCACGCCTACGAACGTGGCGTTGGCGCCGGCGGAGTGCGAGGCTGCCCATGCATCAAACCCGCGGCGCAGCTGGGCCGCCCGGGCCTGAACAGCGTCGCGCTGGAGCCACTCTTCAACGGACTCGGCCCTGATGCCGATGAACACGCCTTCACCGCGGTTCTCGATGGCCGGCAGCCACGTCTGGTCCAGCGACAGGTCCGCTCGCTCGACCCCGAGTTCGAGCTCACCATTGACATCCGGCACGGCCGCCTCGAATCGCGTGAACCCGACCTGTGCGATGACTTCGCGAAGGCGATGCACCTTGACGACGCGGCTGACGTGCCGCATCGGTCCTGCGGCGCCGGCACCCGTCACGACCCGCGCGTAGAAGTTGGAGCCTGAGTGGTCCTGCCCAATCTCCTCCGACGACATCAAGGTCTCGATCTCCGCGTCGCGGATGCCCTTGGGGCCGGGTGTCAGGCCGACCTGTCGCCGCTCGATCTCCTTCCACACGTCCGCGTCGCTCAGGCCTTCCAGGGCCGCGGAGACCTTCTGCTTGCGCCGCTCCTTTGTCACATCCGTGACGGACTCCGCATACTGGAGAAAGTCCTGCCAAACGGCATCCACCGCCGTACGGACTGCGCTGTCCGGCTCCGGAATGGAGATCACCGACAGCGTCTGGGCGAAGTACGCGTTCGAGGCCGACCTGATCAGCAGGCGGTTGATGGTGCCCTTCCCATCGGCGTCTCGACAGGGCTCGGCGGCGTAGTTGCCCAGCCACGGGCGCTGTCCCTTGCACGGTCCAAGGGGCGCGCCCTCCGGACCATTGAACTTGGTCGCCGCCGCCAGCTCCTTGACCTTTCCGCACTCGCAGCGAACCGTGATGTCCGTCAGCTCGCCGCTGGTGCCCCGCTCGTCGAGCCACAGGTTGCGCCGGCACTTGTCTTCCCTGCCGTGGACGAACGCATGCCAGTCAATGTCGCTGACGTGCCCGCGCCTGCACGCCTGGACGAAGCGGATGGGCACGACCTTGTACTTCGCCCGGTCGACCTGGTATTGCCCCTTGACCAGGTCTCCCCTGTGGACCAGCGGCCGTGATCTGACGGACGAGCCGCCTTCCGACACCTCGTGCTGAGCGACGAACCACTCGGGGAACTGCCATGCCGTGATGCCGGTGATCGGCGCGTTCGGATCGTCGCGGTCCGCCGGCGGCGCAAAGAAGTCCACGGCGTCCACGCGCAGGAGCTTCCTGACCTTCGCTGCGAGACGGTCCTCGAAGATCTGCCGGTCGCGGTAGCCGCTCCAGTTGTCGAGGCCGCCGACGATGACGGCATGGTCCGGCAGGTCCACCATCGCCCCCGGCCCGAAGGTCGTGACGATCTGACTCTGGCGGACCTGGCCGTGGGGACGGATGTCGCCGCGTCGTTTTGGCGCCATGCCTACGCGTCCCCCTCGGCAGGCGGGGGCTCGATCTCGGTGCCGTCAAGGCGCTTGAGCAGCAGGTTGACCGAGGGCTCGACGTCTCTGAGCGACCGGGGTGCCCTGAACTTGCGCTCATCCTGACTGAGCGTTGCCAGCTCCGGGTCGAGCGGCGTGTGCAGCAAGGGCGGACCGGCGGCGTTCTCGTACGGCTGGTACACCAGGCGGGCGCCCTTGTCCTGCTTCTCCTTCGCAATCGTGGCCCACGAGTCCAGCAGATCGCTGACCCGCGAGCGCACGTGCGCGTCGAGCCGCGCTTCCTCGTCCGCGCGGAGACCACGATGTGCCTTTGCCCGCGCCGCCAGCACCGCGGCGATGACGTCCACGGCGGCGCGCTCCGTGACCATGGCCACCGCACCCCGTGGCGCCGCCAGGGCCGCTCGCGTGTGCCGCGCAAGCGCCACGACCACCGCAGGAAGGGCGCGGTCCAGCACAGGTGCCGCAAACGGCGTCACGCTCGTAGCCTCCACCGAGCGGTAGAACGTCTGGTGAAAGGCCTCGAACCGTTCGTAGTGAGAGCGGTCGCGCGGCCGGTGGACATTGAGCAGCGCGACAACCAGGCCGGGCCGGCCGGGATCGCGGCCGACACGGCTGGTGGCCTGGATGTACTCGGCCGTGGCCTTCGGCTGGCCGAGGACCACCATCAACCCGAGCCGGGTGATGTCCAGGCCCACCGAGATCATGTTGGTGGCCAGTGCCACGTCCACGCGTTCCTTTGTGTCGGTGAACGGCAGCGAGAGGCGGCGCTTGGTCTCCGACACATTGGCCGTGGACTCCCGGGACGTGAGCTCCGCCACATCGCGCCGGATGGTGCGATTGGCGAAGCTGCCGGCTGTCTCGCCGCCTCGCCTGCGCCCGCCGTACGCGGCAACGCGCGACGCCACTTCGTCCTCGACAATGCGGCGGCTGCCGCCGAGCTCGCGCAGGCTGTTGAAGTAGCCGAGCAGCGTCATGTAGGGGTCGGCAGGGTTGTCGTGATTCTTCGTGCCGCCCGACTCGACCCACGTCTTCTCGGCGGCGGCCAGCAGGGCCAGGTAGGTCCTGAGCAGGACGACCTTGAGGCTGCGTCCCTGCGCGGCGACGCCCAGGTAGAGCCGGCCGGGGCGTACTGACAGGTCGACGGTCTCGGCAAAGAAGGAGGTCCGCCGATCCGGGCCTGGCGGCGGGAACACTTCCACGTGCGCGCGGGCAAACAGCGCGCGGATCTGGTCAGATGCCTTCCGGACGGTGGCGGTGGAGGCGACGACCTTGGGGCGGATGCGCTCCGCCCCTTCGCCCCGCGTGCACAGGTGGTCGACCGCGGTCTCGTAGAGCCCGGCCATGGTGCCCAGTGGACCGGAGATGAGGTGCAGCTCGTCCTGGATGATCAGATCCGGCGGCATGAGCGCAGCGGGCAGCTTCTGCCCGACGCCCGGTTCCCAGGGTCCGTAGAAGCCGGCCCTATCGTGACGGTCCGCGCCTCCCAGCAACCCGCCGCTGGCGCCTACCCAGGGCAGGCTCGCAAACTTGTCGATCGTGGCGATGACGAAGCACGGCAGCCGGCGGTACAACGGCTCGTCCACGGCCACGATCGGCAGCGCCCGGTTGCCGCGGAACTCGCAGCCGCGCGCGACGCACACCACGCGCAGGTCCATCGGCTCGTCGGCGTTGGGCTGCAGGCTGAATGAGTCCGGCATCAGGCGGCTGCCGCACCACGGGCAGACCTCGATGGGAATCGGAATCGGCTTCTTGCTGTTGTTCTTGTAGGCAATCGTCCTGGCGCGGGCGGTGGTCCGGTCCTTCTCGCCCTTCCGGCCCATGCGATTCGGCGTGGCCGCCTTCCCCACCCACAACCCGATCTCGAACGGCCACGGCCCGAGCGTCTCGGCCATGCCCGGCTCCTGGCGCATCAGCTCCAGTGCGCAGATCAGGGTCGCCGCGCGGCCCAACTGGTCCAGCGTCAGGAGGCGCAGTGTGTAGCGCATGAGCACGGTGACGCCCGCGGAGGTGAGATCGGGATTGCGCAGCTTCCGCAGCAGGATGGCGAAGGCCGCCAACCCCAGGTAGGCTTCAGTCTTGCCGCCGCCGGTGGGGAAGAACAACAGGTCCACGATCTCGCGGTCCGTGTGCGCGGGATCCGTGAAGCCGCGCAGGTTCATCAGCAGGAACGCAAGCTGGAACGGCCGCCACTGCTGCGGCTCCACGGCGGAAGGGCCGACGCCGCGTTCCTGCGCGCGCCGCTGGCGTGCTGCCATGGCCATCGCCCGGTTGGCGAGCCGGAACGCCTCGAACACCAGAGGATCCTCGATCAGCCCGATTCCCGCTTCGATGCGGCCGGCCGCACGCTCGGCGCTCTCGAGCAGCACGTCCGACACTTCCCCCTGCTCGCCGGCCGAGGGCGCGGCGCTCCGCTGCGCGCCGATCCACTCGCGATAGCTGGCCACGAGCGGCAACAGCGCGCGGCGGGCGGCAGCGGCATCCGGGAGGTCGCTGAGCGCCTGCATGCCCAGCTCCACGCCCGTGATGCCGGACGCCTCCACGCGCTCCACTTCGAACTGCGGCACCCAGGTTGTCTCGACGTGCCGGCACTGGCCGTCGGACACGATGCAGCGGGTGGAGACGCCGTGGCCGACGGCGTACTCCCGTGCATCCCGGAACTGCAGGTCCGCCACGCGTTCATCCTCATCGTCTGCCGCGCCGCCGCGGGGGTTGGGCCGCGGCACGAACGGCCGGTTGCCCTCGATCACGAGGCCGGCCTGGAAGGCAAACGCCTGGTCCTTCAGGTCGCCAAGGCCCTCGATTGGCGTACGCCGGTTGACCAGGAAGATGGACACGGCGCGCGTGTCGGCGGAGAGCCCCCGAAGATCGCCGGGACGACGAATCCGCCTGACGGAGGTCACGACCTCCATCCCTGCCGCCCCTCCGCTCAACGCACACGTCGCCGGCTCCGCCCTCTCGCCCTTCAAGCGCACGGTGACCGTGAACTCTCGCTGTCCTCGCTCCCACTGCCCGCTGGGCTGGCCTTCCTCGTCCACGAGCGGCTTGTAGTCGCCCCAGGACGCGGCAATCGTCAAGGTGTCGAGGTCCGGCGGGACGAGCACGCTAATCCCCATCGACGAAGGAAACCGTCCTCGGCGCGCGGCCTGCCCCTCCCGGGGCTCGCCATCGTCATCGCTGCCGGGCTCGTCCCCCGACAGCCCGTCGAGTTCCTCCTGTGCCTCCTCGTCTTCCTTCTGCGAGGCCGGGGCGTTCCACGGGGCGAGGAAGCCGGAGAGGTACCAGCGGGTGGGTGCCCTGTCGAGTACCTCCGCGGCCTGTGGCTCGGCGGATTGAGGGCCGATGAGGTCGAGACAGAGGGCGTGGGTGAGTCGGGAGCGGACGTCGGCGGATGTCATTGGTGGAGGATGGGAGCATCTTACGCGACGACCGAGTCACGCGGGGTCACAGGGCTGAATCGCATCGGAGTGGTCGTGACGCTTTCCGTGCATGCGCTCCGGCAGTAGAATGCGATCATGTCCGCCAGAGGGCGCGCCGCGAAGACCGACCCACGAGATCAGCCAGCTTATCCGCTCAGCGAAGCTGCCAGGTACCTCAAGCTGCCGACGGCAACGCTGCGCGCATGGACGCTGGGACGGCCCTATCCCACGGCGAATGGCGAGGGTCGTTTTCGCCCGCTTATCCGACCCGCTGCCAATCAGCCCGCGACGCTGTCCTTCTGGAACCTGATCGAGGCGCATGTGCTGCGCGCGCTTCGAACTAAGCACGGCGTCTCAATCAAGGCCCTGCGGGAGGCCGTGGACTATGCCGAGCGCCAGCTTCATGTCGAACGGCTCCTGCTCAGCCCGGAGCTGCGATCCGAAGCTGGTCGACTGTTTCTCGATCACTACGGTCAGTTGATCGACCTCTCCGCGTCCGGCCAACTGGCTATGGAACAGGTACTGGATGCGCACCTCAGACGAGTCATCTGGGACGACACTCGGCTGCCGGTTCGGCTGCACCCGTTCCTCGTCGGCGACATATCTGTAGGGGACAGCTCGATTGCGATCGACCCTGCAATTGCGTTTGGACGACCGGTCGTCGTCAGTCGCGGCATCTCTACCGCCGCCATCGCGGCACGCATCGATGCCGGTGAGACGCCAGCGGATGTCGCGCTCGACTACGAGCTCACGCCAGCGGATATCCAACACGCCGTGGTCTACGAGCGGGCGGCTTGAGTGTTGTCTTCTTCACGGACCGGGATCTGGGCCTGAAATTCCCGGCTATCCTCAGGGCTTCCGGACTCCAAGTCGAGCGCCATGCCGACCACTTCGCGCCAGACACCGCCGATGAAGAGTGGCTCGAGCTGACCGCAAGACGAGGGTGGGTCGCTGTCACCCATGACGCGCGCATCCGCTACAAGCCCAACGAACTCGCCGCCGTCATCGTCCATCAGGCAGCCCTGCTCGTTGTCGTCGGCGCCGCACCGTACCCGGAGCTGGCCAATTCGTTCGTGGCCACGTCCTCCCGCATTCTGGCCTTTGTCGCCAGACACCAGCGACCCTTCATCGGGAAGGTCTATCGAGCATCACCTGACGAGATGAAGCGGAAGTTCAACGTGCCGGGTCGAGTCGAGCTGTGGTATCCCAAGAGCGCCTCGCCATAGGCCGCCTGGTTCCCATAGGCGCACGCACCCTCGCCCACGCCTCCCGAGGGACGTCTGAATTCTAGCCCGCTGTCACGCGGTAGTACAGGAACCTACCGGCCCTGGTCCGGGCGAGCTTCTTCCTCATGTCCAGGTGATTCGTCGGCTTGCCATCCAGCAACTCCCCCATGTGTACGACGAACCCGACGGCATCCTGCAGAGGATTGCCCAGGTCGAGATCGAACTCGGCGTAGGTGTGAGACAGGCCGATCGGCGGCACGGCAATCACCATCTGCAGTGACGGCCTGCCTTCGCCGCGGAAGCTCAGGAGATCCTTGAACAGGTCCTTTTCGGGGATCGCATCGAGCAGCCGCCCATGAATCCTCGCACGCGGCTCGCCTTCGCGATAGAACGGCTTCTTCGGATCCTTGGCCAACGCTTCGACACGGCCCAGGAACCGCCGGTCGACCTTCATGTAAGCCCGGTCGTTGGAGACCATGAACACGTTGTGTACCTGGTCGATCAGCACGTCCGACAGCGTCGGACGGCTCCGGATGCTGGACAGCAGGTTCAGCAGGCAGGCCCGCCGGGTCGGGCGGCGGTCGGACGATGCCAACCAGTCGAGGGCGTCGCGTCCGTCCAGGGTCGACGCGTCGAGGACGCGCTCGATCTCGGGGTCGCATCCCTCCAGATCCACTGCCACGTCGCGGACATCCTCGAAGACGGTGACATCCAGCGTGTCGTGGCCGTCCTGCACGATCTCGATCGACGTGGTCGGCTGCCTGACGTGGACATCCTCCACCTCGACGCGAAGGGCGTAAAGTCCTTCCGGCAGGCTGTCGGGATCGTCGCCGCGTAGCACAATGGCGCCATCTTCAACCGACACCTGGAGCCTGAACTCGCTCAAGCCCCAGCCCTTGACCTGGCTGATACGGCGCATGCGCTCGCGAGTCGCCGCGCCGCGATGGCGCAGCTGGAAACCGATCGTGCGCTCGATGGGATCCGTCTCGTCGAACTCGATGCCGTTCGCCGTCTGCCGCTTTATCTTCAGGAGTCTGCCGTTCGGCTTTCTGAAGACGACCTTGATGTACTCGTTCATGGGGCTGTGCTCCTGACACGCCGCGCTGCAAGTGCCGAGCGTTGATTACAGGCCGACCGCAACGGCGAACCTGCAGCCACGCGGGGGTTCGCCCCGTCGCTTCGCCGATTGAGGCGTGCTAGTGCGTGCTAGCCGATGACGGTTCTGCCCCCTCCGACCCGTGGAGCAGGTACTGGAGGGCGCTGTTGGTCAGGTCCATGATGTCGACCTCAACCCATCCACCCGCCGAGGCCATCTGGTTCATCGCGGGTAGCCACCGGGTCTCGAGCAGATGTGCCAGGGCGGGCCCGTGATGCCGCCTGCGACCGGCCTCAGTCAGGAACGGTAACAGGAAGCACCTGGCCACGCAGTTCAAGCCTGGTCCGTTCCGGGTGAGGAAGTACAGCCAGCAGGGAAACTCCACATCGAGGGCCTGCACGCATTCGCGAACCGGCCCGATCTCCCACAACTCCTCAGCGGTGTGGTCATACCCATCAAACGCGACCACCACACTCTCCCGGAGTCGCGGGATCGTCTGAGGTGATCTCATCAGGTTCCGGAGCACCGCCAGAGTCGGCTCCGGGTCATATGCTTCTACATCACGCCGATCGATCACTATCGCGACGAGGTCTGGGAAATCACGCATGTGGACGTCATCGGTGCAGTTGGGCCGCCTTACGCTGTGTCACGATACTTCAAGTCACCCGTGAGCCCACTCCGACTCTGGCAGGGCTCGAAGGAACGAGTCGATCTCGCTCAGCGCGTGGTGGCTCGCGGCCCACTCGATGTGCTCGCGCAGCATTGCGCGCTTTGCCTCGTCTGAACTCCCCCACCACCCGGCCAGGATCAGCGGCAGCGGAGGTTGCCATCCCGCACCGGTCTGGCGACGGGCGGGCAGTAGCCTCCAGAGCTCGATCCAGCGGTATGGCAGCGGGCACACTCGACCACCCGCACTCACGAACGCCAGCAGAGACTCAAGCTCGGTCCTTCCCACCACGACCACTCACCTCGTCCACGTCTCCACCAGGGGCAAGCACTGCATGTCGCTGCAAGCGACACATTGTCGCGTCCTCCCCCGGGCTTCATCAGGCTAACTCTCCCACGTGAACGCTCGTCGCGCGCAGGAAGTCGGCGATGCCATGGGCAGACACGACCCCAACAGACATCGCGTAGTCGCGGTCGGCGAGAGCTCCGAGGGAACGAACGGGCGGTTCGGACGACGGCTCACTCCGCTGAATGGAGTGCCGAAGCTTGCTTGACGTCATGGTCCTGAACCAGAGCCACGGGCGCTCTTCAACCTGCACGCCGTCGGGCAAGCGACCGGTCGAGAGGTCGGTATCGGCGAGATCGGCATTGAGGACGAGCAGCCGAGCGGTTGTGACGACGACAGGAAGGACATAGAGACTCTCCGCCTGCATGACCTCGGACGGCCTCGGATGCGCCACATAGGTCTCCACCAACCCATTGGCACCTCGAACAGCCTGCGTGATGGCGTCGTCGATCGCCGAGCGGCCTGCGCCGATTCCATCTCCTCTGTCGCCCCCCTTGAGTGCCAGGCAGACATGATACTGATGCGGAGTGGGTACGGCATCCCGAGGCTCGGACGTCGCGAGCAGTCGATGGTGCCCTGAAGCGCCAGAGGGCACGGCAATGCGTTCAAGGCACACCGCATGGGGGCTCGTCTGGCTCATTGAGACGAACGACGACCGAGCGAAGCACCATGACGCGAGTGCCGGGTCCACGCGCTTGCACTCGATAGCCATGACGGCCTTCGGGTGTCGCAGGACGATGTCGATGTGGAGGTTGGCCCCATGCAGGTCCACCGGAAGCTCGGCAGCTTCGAATCGCCATTTCGAGGAGACGGAGCGCAACGTCTTGGCCACCGCGAACTGAAACCCGTACCCGTGCCGATCAAGTGCATGTCGAGCAGACTGCGACGTCGCAGCCGGCGACGGCGGATGGTCGGAGTGCGTGTCGCTTGTCATGGCAGCTCGAACCTCAGCTCATTTACCTCGACACACCAACTCACCCGTTCGCGGCGTCACTGACCATCGCGAGACTCGCCTTCGACCGGCGTGCTCGACTCCCTATAGCGGACTGGGCGAATACAGCCCACGTCACCACGCCGCAATCCGCATTCGTCTGTTACCTCATCGATCATCCCGTTCACGTTGTGTTTGGTGAGAACGCCGAGCGTGTGATCGTCGGCGGGTGGAGGGAAGAGAAACCGATCCGTAAACCAGAATCCACCAGGCGACCATCGGTGCCTATCGTTCGGTATTCTGACTGTCGCCACGACGTAATCGTCGAAGCTTGCGCCGTCGCCAAGCACTCCATCGAGGGACACAGAAAGGCCATGCTGCACGTGCGGTCGCAGGCTGTACTGCAGAAACGTGGCACGCAGATCCTTCACCTTCAGAGGCTGGCACCCACTGGGTGCCGTATCGACGAACCGAATCCATCCAAACGGCTCTCCTGATGGCACGTAGCTATCCGTTCCGCCTACCTCCTTCCGACAGTGCAACGCGAACCACACGGCGACGAAGAGGTTGTCTACAACGTCCACCCAAGTCGTCTTGACACCATAGTGCTGAAGCAATGCGGAGAGGTCACGCTGGCGAAACCGCCCCATCTGTGAGCCCAATCTCTTCGTCAGGCGCTTCTCGAGCTCTCGCTGAGCCCTGCTTAGTTCGACAACGCGCTCGCCGTCGCTAGCGCGTACCAGCGAGGCCCGCAGGCCCGGGTGCGGCTGGTCTTCACCTCGCCAGAACACGTTCGACGTCGAACGGCAGGACTCGCGCTCTCGTTGCTGTGCGCGTTGCTTCAGAAAAGAGGCCAATGCCGCCAACGCAAAGGGGTGTTCGACTGCGAGTGCCCGGTCGCCTTCTCGGCAGACGCCCCACTCCTGTCGTCGTCCATGCAGGTGCGACAGGAAGTCGCCGAGCATATCCTTACGTCCCGGCATCGCCCTGCGCCTCCACAGAATTGTCTAATGCAACGGTCAAGGCGTCGGCACCTCGCTATTGCCACCTTCCGCCGACGTCACTCACTGCCCAGCCTTTGCGGCCTTCACGAGCTCCGTCATGACTTGCCTGAACTCCTTCGACTTCATCAGGACGTCAACTACGCTTGCCGGACTGCGTTCACGCCGCCCTAGCCCCTGCTCCTCTCTTCCGAATGTCCTGTCACCCACCAACACTCGAAACTCTTCCTGCCTGCTCTCCGGGAGCGGGGCGATGTACGGCCCCAGCGCCTCCAGTTCGAGCGCCAGCTTACGGTTCCGCCGCTCAGTCTCCATGTATTTGTCGGCTTGCGATCCAGCGTACGCAGCGATGACGCCGACGCTGAGAGACATGAATACGCGGCCGGCGAAGCCCTCCCAGGTGAACTGACCGGTCGTAAGCGGCACGAAGGCGTGGTAGGCGAAAACGGCGAGTCCTCCCAGAGCGAGAACCGTTCCAATCTGCCACACGACGGTGGCGATCCTCGCGTAGTTCGCCGCCTTTTGATATCCAGAGGTCACACCGAGGTTACCGATCACGCCAACTAGCTTCTCCACGTCTCGCTTGTGGGCATCCACTTCATCCAGCACAGCCTTCGCCGATTCTCTGTACTCCGCATCGATGGCAGCCATCCAGTCGTCTGCCCGCTTCCCAAGGGCTTCGCGCTGACGCGCCGACTCGGTCTCCCGCTCATTGAGGCGCTTGGAGTAGTCGCTGAGAAGCTCGTCGAACCTTCCCTGTCGCGCGGTCTGTGCCTCGCCGAAGTCCCTCTGCCGAACACTCTGCTGGTCTGTGAACTGCGCCGCCCTGCTCTCCTGGGTACTTGAAAACTGGGACTGAAATTCCGACGACAGGGACGTCAACTTCGTGCGCTCTGCCGCCACATCAGCAGTCAGTTCAACCACGCGCTGCGATAGCGTTTCGGTTTCGGAGCGCAGTTGCTGTGCGGCCTGACGTGACGACTCAAGGGCTTGCTCCATCCCGCTTCGATACGATTCAGCTGCCTCTGAGAGGGCGGTAATCTCGTCGGGCGTCCCGGGCGCGAGGAGTCGTGCAACGTGAGATAGGACCTCGGAGGCGCTGTTGCTTGCAGTTGTCAGGTGGCCGGCCTGGCCATCAGAGACAAAGGCCTGCGTCTCGCTCAGAACGCCTTGCAGATGACCGGAGACGGCGTCCAGCGCTGGCTGGTATACCAGTGATGGATCAATCGCCGCCAGGCGGCGATCCGCAAATGCATGAACAGCTCGGATTCGCTCGACAAGGTCCAGGCTGGCGGCATCCACGTCCCTCATGGCCGCTGCCTGATCAAGGGACGGGCCGAGTGCCTGCAGATGCTGCCAGACCGGGTGGTTTCGAATCTGCTCTAGCCACTGTGCCATTTGTCCCCCTACCGCGCAGACTGCGCCTTCACCCGCGTGCGTCGGTGGCTGTCCGGACCACCAATTCGGCTGTCAATCCAGGAGGGGCGTGTCAGCCGTGGCACGTCGCCTCCCTTTTCCGAGAGGATGGTAGGCTGAATCTGTCTCAGCCCGCGACCGTTCGGAATTGAGACTCAACAGGCGCCCGAGCACCTCGTCGCGGATGTCGTCCGGCCAGCGGTAGCGCCAGGGCTTCTTCTTCCTGCTCGCCTTCCCCGGCTCCTCCTCCTCGTCTT